>JAVBMX010000066.1:0-31068 GCA_031551885.1 Desulfovibrio sp. | reverse complement strand
TTCAGGAGCAGAGCGGTTTTAGTGGCATCAATGTCGATGCAAAAGCACTCAATAATTTTTCCAACTTTGTATCGACTCAACTTGCTGTTTTCAAACATTTTTCTAGCCTATCAGGTGCTATCCTGATGGTCTAGAGCCTTTTATAAACTGATGGAATGCAGGACCGTGGGGCGGCTCTTCGATTGAAAGGTCGGGTGTCGTGTCTCGTTTGAAGCGGTTGCGTCAGGCCCGAGAGTGGAAGCGGATATGCACATTGTTTTGTTTCAGCCGGAAATTCCCCCCAACACGGGCAACGTGGCCCGACTCTGCGCCGGAACGGATACCGAACTGCACCTGATTGAGCCTTTGGGGTTCAGCCTGGAAGACCGTTACTTGAAGCGGGCCGGCCTGGATTACTGGCCGCGTGTGCGGCTTTCGGTCTGGAAAAATTTCGATGCCTATCTGGAAGGACCGGGACACGGGAAACGGCTGGTCGGTACCAGCGCCCGAGGGGGAACGGCCGTGCAGACCTTCGCCTTCACCCCGAACGACGCCCTTGTCCTGGGGCCGGAAACCAGAGGTCTGCCCGAGGATGTCCTCGCCCGCATGACCCATGCTGTGCGCATTCCGATCAACGACAACATCCGCAGTTTAAACCTTTCCACGGCGGCCGGCATTCTGCTGTTTTTCGCTCTGAACGGCGCGGGTCTGCTCCCCACGGAAGGCGGTCCCCGTGCTCTTTGATCTTGGGACCGGCCTGTTCGGCCCGCTTCCGGATTTCATCTGGTGGCTGCCCGCCGTCGCCTTCGCGCTTGATTTGCGATTCGGCGACCCGGCCTTTCCGCCGCATCCGGTTCGCGGTCTGGGCAACATTCTGAATATGCTGGAAAAGCCCGCCCGCGAATGGTGCGGCGAACGTGTGGGCGGCATTGGGGCCGTTTTTGTGTTATGCGGCGTGACGGCTTTGCTGGTCGAGGCGCTTTTGGCGCTGCCCGTCGGGTTGAGTTTGCTTGCCGGGGTGTACCTTTCCTGGTCCGGGTTGGCTTTGGGATCGCTGCTGCGGGAATGCCGGAAGGCCCTTGGGGTAATCGAGTCCGGGGACGTGGAGGCGGCCCGCCGCGCCGTAGGCATGCTGGTTTCGCGGCGCACGGAAAACATGGATCGGCGCGACCTGTGCCGCAGTCTGGCCGAGACCATGAGCGAGAATTTCAACGACGCCTTTGTCGCGCCGTTTTTCTGGCTGTGCGTGGGCGGTCCGGTGGGCCTGTGGATGTATAAGGCGGTCAGCACCGTGGACTCCATGTGGGGGTATAAAACACCCCGTTGGCGGCGGCTCGGCTGGTTCGGGGCGCGTCTGGACGACGCTTTGGCCTTCATCCCGGCCAGATTGAGCGTGGTGTTTCTGTATCTGGCCGGGATGTTCTCCGGCATGGGGGCCTGGCCGGGGTTCGCGACGGTTCGTCGGCAGGCGGGAACCATGTCGAGCCCCAACGCCGGTTGGCCCATGAGCGCCGTCGCCTGGATTGTGGGGGCTTCCATGGGCGGCCCCACCCCGTATGAAGAAGGTCTGGTCGACAAACCAACGCTTGGCCCGGCCGATCTTGCCTGGACTCCGGAACAACTGCACAGGCTGACGAGCATGGTGCGGACCGCGGGAATCATCGGAGCCTGCATTCTGTGGGGAGTTTCCGTGTGTATTTTCTTTCTGCTCTGAGGCGAAAGGATGGGACCATCCCATCGAGAGTGGTGTTCCGCTACCTCGCACGGAATGAAATCTCCGGTAACTCCAATGTCGACAAGCCCGCGTTTTACGCGGGCTTGTCGACATTATGAGGGGGTGCAGGGGATTCAATCCCCTGGGGGACAGCGTCCCCCAAAGCATCAATAAAACCGAACCAGAGCCGCGCCTTTGGTGAAGCAGCGTCGGCGCACCAGGAGCAGGGCGGCGAGGGAGCTCAGGGCGGCGGACGAGGTCATCACCAGCATGATCACGATCTGGTAGCGCACGGCGTGGACGGGCGGCACGCCGGCCAGAATCTGCCCGGTCATCATGCCCGGCAGGGCGACCAGACCGGCCCCCATCAGGGCGTTCACCGAGTTGATCATCCCGGCCCGCAGCGCGGTGCGGAACATCTCCCGGCAGGCCTCGGCCGGGCTCGCCCCCAGACACAGGGCGGCCTCCACTTCGTCCCGCCGGTGGCGCAATTCCGAGAAAAAACGCTCCAGGGCGATGGACAGGGCGTTCATGGCGTTGCCCGCGATCATTCCTCCGACGGGAATGAAATACTGCGGCTCCCACCAGGGCCTTCCCTGCAAAATGACGCCGGAAACCAAGGCGGTCAGGAAGAAACAGGTCGTCGCCATGGCCAGAAACGTCGGCATGGCGATGGAAACTCCTTTGGTCTGGACCTTTCGCCGGGCCAGGCGGGTGGCGAGCAGGGCCGTGACCGTATACATGCCGAGGACCGGCCAGAGGGAATGCAGGGCAAAAATCGCGGTCAGCAGATAGCCCACGACGGAAAGCTGCACGAAGGCCAGCACCGCTCCCAGGGCGAGGTCACGCTCAAGGCGCAGCTTGTGGACGACGGATAAGATTCCCGCCAGGAGTACAAAGCCGGCGGCCAGAAGCACTTGCGGATAGGCTATATGGGTGTAGGAATAGGTGCCGCCCCCGGCTTGCGCTCCCGCAAACAGGGACTCCAGAGAGGACATCAGCTCAGCCATTGGTCCGCTCCAGGGTTCCGGCCTTCATGACATACCGGGTGTGGGGGAACGTCGGGGCATAGCCGGAGTGGTCGATTTGCAGCACCGTCATGCCGTGGTCGAGGTGCCGGTCGCGGACCGTTTCCAGGACGAGCCGCCGGCTTTCGGCATCCAAGGCGCTGGTAGGCTCGTCGAGCAGCAGGACTTCAGGCTCAAGCAGCAGACAGCGGATCAGGCACAGGCGCTGCCGCTGGCCGACGCTCAACTCGGCCGCGTTTTCATTCAGGCCGATTTCCGACAGTTGCAGACATTCCAGCCATTCCGTCAGCCGGGCGTCACCCGGCCGGGTACATTCTTTGTGCCGGGCAAAGGTCCACGGCAGCAGAAGGGTTTCGCGCACCGTGCCGGGAAACAGGGCCGGGATTTGCGGCATCAGCATGACGCGGCGGCGCAACACGGTTGGGGGGTATTCGGAGATGGGAACATCCCGAAAGAAGATCGTTCCGGAAGCCGGTTCTTCCAAGCGCACCAGCAGTCGGAACAAGGTGGACTTGCCCGCGCCGGAGGGGCCGGCGACCAGCGTATATCCGCCTTCGGCGCAGCGCAGATTGATGCCGGTCAAGGCTCTGCCGCCGTCGGTGTATGCGAAGGAAACATTGTCGCACAAGAGCATGTCCATGACCGTCTCCATTCTTGCCGTGCAACGGCGCGGCCGGGCTTGCTCCTAAGAATAAGCCCGGCCGGCGGAATGGCAATATGGCGGGAATAGTTTGGCGTGATACTGTGTCAGGCTTGCTTTGAGCTCTGAAAACAGGGCTGCGAAACTCGGCCGGTCGCCGGCGCGCCCGAAGGAACAAGTGTCTGGTCCACAACAGCGCGGGCCGCAAGGACCAAAGAGTTGACTCGCCGCTTCCTGCGGCCGGCCCTTCGGGTAGGGTGATCCCGCGCCCCATTCCGCTTTCCTGTTGAATGGTCGGCCCCATCGCTCAAAGCTTCACCTTCCTTGCCTGAGACCCAAACTGTTCCCGCCATCCTGTGGTCCAAGCGAAGCAACGCTGTGTCGCTAAGGCAGCAGGGTGATCACCGTGGGCTGGATGGGCATGCCGCCCGTGCCGCCGGGCCCGGCGTTTTGGAGCAGGGAGGCGGTTTCGGCATTCAGGGGCACGGTCACGGTGGACATGGCCAAAACCTTGCGCGAGGCGATATGGACCAGACGCAGGTTGAAACGCACATTGCGCGAGGTGACCACATAGGTGCCGGTCAGCACGCTTGGGCCGTCCGCGCACGCCGAGCCGAGCAGCTCGCTCTCGCGGGTGAGGAGCAGTTCACCGGTTTCCGGCTCAAAAAGAACGTTCGCGCCTTGGCGGATTTCCTGCACGTCGTAGCCGGCCTGGACAAACCAACGGGAAATTTCTTCCTGCATCTGCCGGGCCAGGGGGTTGGATTCGGCGAGGTTGTTGACGTTCACCGGGGTGGTCACGAACAGGGCCACGCCCTGGGCCGGCGATTCGCCTTGGCCGAGGCGTTCGACCATTTGGCGGTCCATTTCCCGGCCCATGGCCGAGGCGGCCTGCGGCACGGTGACGGCAAAGGCCGCCTGCGCGTGGGTAAGGGCGAGCAACAGGCCGCAGAAGAAAAAGGTTCGCGTGAACATGGGGCACCTCACCGTTGGGATTGAATCATTTGTTCCACGGCATCCAACTCGTGGGCCGCGATGGAGTGGGTCGCTTCGTCGGTCGCCGAGGCCAGGGCCGCGATGTACTGCTCTTTGGCGAGTTCCAGCCGGCCTTGCGAAGCGTAGGCCCGGCCCTGCTGAATGCTCCGCATGGCGGCCTGGTCGTAAGGAACAACGGCCACGCGGTCGTTGGAGAAATACGAGGTAAGCCCACAACCGGCCATGAGGGGCAAAAGGACCGGCAAGATGATGAGAAGAATATGGCGCATAGGTCGCTCTCCGTTTGGAGCATGTCTACTTGGAACACTTTTGTCGCCGGTTCGCCCACGTGTTGTTTCAGGTCGTTCGGCATGGTTGTCGCATCGGCGGGAAGCGGATTCCTCCTAGTGAATGTCCGCGCCCTGATCGATGGCTCCGGCCGGAGGCTTCGGCTGCGTGGCCTCCTTGAAATCCCGGAAGCAAAGTCCCCCGCCCTTCAGGCTCGAGCCGCCGCCCAGGTTCATGCCGGAGCCGGCCGTCATCCGTTTGGTCATGGTCGAAGCCGGCAGAATGGCGTTGGCCGTGCGCAGCACTCGTCCGTCCATGGGGCGGATCAGCCTGGCGTTGACGATGACGGCCTGTTTGTCGGCGTAATAGGTCCCGGCCACGACAACGGACCCGGCCGGAAGATCCACATTGCCCAGGGCCCGGGTCAGGTAAAAATCGCCTTCGCCGTCGCGCATCTCGATGTGTCGGGGCGCATGATATTCCCGCACGGCAAAACCGCGCTGGTTGAATTCGTAGGTCATTTGTTCGGCCATCAACCGGCCGAAAGACGACGTCTGCTCCAGGTTGTCCATGTTGACGAACGAAACCGGCAGGGCCACGCAACCCGAGGCGTTCATGCCGGCCAGGAGCTGTTCGGCCAAGTTTTTGGCGGTGAGCTTGAGTTCGCGGGCGTCTTGATAGCCGGGCTGGGGTTTCTGTACAGGTTCGCCGGGAATCCAAACGACGCCGCCGTTGCCGTCGGGCAAGGCAAGGCCGCCGTCCACTTTTTCGGCCTGGATGGTGGAAACTTCCTTCCCGTTATATACGGCGCGCGGACCGTATTTGCCCGGCAAGGCCGTGGAAGAGGAAAAACTTGCCCCCGCGCTTGAGCCGCCGCTCATGCTTTGCATTTCAGACGGCATTTGCGGCGCGTCGGGTGAGCTTTTACCGCCACAACCGACGGCGGTCAGGGCCGTAAGCCCGAAGAGTCCGATAAAACAAAGGGCCCGCATGGGTGTCTCCTTGTCCGTCGCCGCCCGGCGCGGCGTCGTAAAACCATGTGTTTGTCGTCGGCGCAAGGCCGCTGGGATACGTTGCGGAGGTCCGGGAACCTCCGGTTGCCAAAAATATGCAAGATGCGGGCCGGCTTTTGTTTGGTTGTGTGAAGAAAGCGGAAAGACGGTAAAGAACCGGAATGCGGGGGGGGCCGGAAGTACGGCGCGTTCGTTGGCGGAACCGGGAGATTCACGGGCTGCGTCGAGGGAACGCGATGGTCCGGCCATTTCAGGGCGAGGTCCGCAAAAGCGACGGGCCGCCCGGCTGGGGCGGCCCGTCACCGTAAAGATGCTATTACAGATTGCGTGAGGCGAGGTAGGGTTCGATGGCTTTCAAGGCTTCTTCCATCTGCCGGGCGAGGACGCCGCAGAGGGCGCGCACGGTTTCGTCGGAAATGGCCTGGTCCACGGCGGCGGCCTCCAACGTGGCGGCGGTTTCGCGCAGGGTGGTGTGCCCGACGGCATCGGCATGCGCTTTAAAGGTAAGGGCCGTCCGGGACACGGCCGAGCGTTTCTGTTCGGCAAGGCGGCGCAACTCCGGCAGACTTTCCATGCCGTTTCGGTGGAAGTCTTTGAGCACCTTGTGCAGCAAGACGGTATTGTTGCCGAGCCGCTGTAGGGCTTCCTGCAGGCGGAACTCGGCGGGCGGGGCGCCCTCGGCGCCTGTCGGCGCGGGGGCGTGAGTCGGCGCGGAAGAAGGAGTGGAAGCAGCGGCCGAGGCCGCCGCAACGGGCGGCGAAGTTTTTTGCAGGTGTTCCAGCAAGACTTTGTGCAGGGCTTCGATGTCGATGGGTTTGGTCAGGTACGCTTTCATTCCCAGGGCCTTGCAGCGGTCCCGCTCTTCCTGCATGGCGTGGGCCGTCATGGCCACGATGGGCAGGGCTTTGCCGGCCGGGTCGTCGCGCAGAACGGTGGTCGCTTCGTAACCGTCCATTTCGGGCATTTGCAGGTCCATAAGCACCAGATCGAACGCGGGCCGGATGCCTTGAGCGTGGCGCGCGCGCACGGCTTCCACAGCCCGCCTGCCGTTTTCGGCCACGCTGACGGTCAGGTTGAGATCTTCCAGCAGTTCGACGGCGATTTGGGTGTTGATGGGGTTGTCTTCCACCAGCAGCACATGGAAACCGCTCAAATCGAGGGGAGCGCCGTTCTGGTCGGCCTGAGGAGTAAACGAAGCGGCTCCAAAGATGCGCAGCACGGCGTCGAAAAGCTGCGAATTGGTCAGAGGTTTGGGCAGAAAGGCATCGGCCGGCATATCCATCGTGTTTTCCCGTTCGGGCAGCCCGAAGGCGGAAACCATGATCACGGCCGGGGCCGGAGAGTATTCCTTTTTTATGCGGCGCAAGGCATCCAGGCCACTCATTCCCGGCAGGCGCACATCCATGACGACCAACTCATAAGGTTGGCCTTGGCTTACGCCTTCCTTCAGAGCATTCAGGGCTTCTTCGGCGGAAGCCACCGCCGAGGCGCGCAGCCGGAAGCCTTCCAGCATGCCGGTCAGGGCCAGCCGGTTGACCGAACCGTCCTCCACGACCAACACCCGCTTGCCCGCGATGGGGCGCGGAACGACGTAGGGATCGACCGCGGTCGGCGACTCGTCCAGGCCCATCCGACAAGTGAAGGTCATGGTCGTGCCGCGTCCGTATTCGGTATCCACGGAGATTTCTCCGCCCATAAGCTGCACCAGCTTGCGGGTGATGCTCAGACCGAGGCCGGAACCGCCGTACTTGCGTGAGGTGGAAGCGTCGGCTTGGGCGAACGAATCGAAGAGGCGGGTTTTTTGCTCGGGGGTCATCCCAAGGCCGGTATCGCTGACGGAGAACCCAAGCACCGCGTCGGACGCGCCTTTCTCCAGCAATTGCACCCGAAGCAGAATGCTCCCGGCCGCCGTGAACTTCAGCGAGTTGCCCACCAGGTTGACCAGAATCTGCGAGAGGCGTAGCGGGTCGCCGAGCAGGCGATGCGGCACGTCCGGCCGGGTATCCACGATGAGTTCGATGCCTTTTTCCGCGCAGCGCTCTTGGAACAGGGCCAGGATGCCGTCGAGCGACTCGGAAAGGTGGAAGGGGGTGTGCTCAAGGGTAAGTTTGCCGGCTTCGATTTTGGAAAAATCCAGAATATCGTTGAGAATGCCCAAAAGGGCCGTGGCCGAATGGTGGATTTTTTTCGTGTAGTCGCGCTGCCTGCCGTTCAGTTCGGTCTTGAGCAGCAGGTGGCTCAGGCCGATGACCGCGTTCATGGGCGTGCGGATTTCATGGCTCATGGTGGCCAGGAATTCGCCTTTGGCCTTGCCGGCTTCTTCAGCGCGCATGCGGTCGGCTTCCTTGGCCCGCACGGCAGAAACCAGGGTGTTGACCGCCGCGCCGAGGCTGCGGAAACTCTCGGTTCCCTGTTCCGGAACCCGGATATCCAGGTCGGGGTTGTCGGCCGTGCGCAACACGGCTTTGCGCAGTTCGGTCAGGGGGCGCAGCAGAGCCCGGTCAAGCAGCAGGCTGCACAAAATCATAAACAACAGGGAGAGGCCGGAGAGCGTGCCGTACAAAACTTCGCGTATGCCTTCGGCCGTGCGGGTCACATTACGCTCAAAGCTGCCCCTGAGCATGATCTGGGGCGTTTCGAGGAACAGATCCGGGAAGGAAATCAGGCACCGGTAGGTTCCGGTGTTTTCGCTCCACACCGCGTAGCCGTTTTCAATGGCCTCCTCCACATGCTGCGGCATGTCCTCAAACGGCGCCCTGACCATTTTCAGGGGAAAACCGGAGAGAGCGGAAAGGTCGGTCACATCGGAGCCCGTGACAATGGAAATGGCTATCAACCGTCCGTTGGCCGCCGCCGTGTGGGTGTGCGGGGTGACCGGATGCGACGAGACATAGTAGAGGTTGGAGTCGATGCTGCACAACCGATTCAGGACGGCATCCGACTGCGGGGGGTAAAAGGCTCCCCCAGGCTTGCACTGCTGCAACAACTGCGGCGGAAAGTCGCCGTAGCGTTCTTCCAGCAAATAATGATAGCGGTCCAACATCACGCGGCCGCTTTCGGCGACCACGGCAAGGGCGATGAATCCTTCTCCGGAAATGAACGTGTCGGAGAAGTTTTCATCCATTTGGGCCCGTTCTTTTTCCGGGTCGTTGATAAAATCCCAGACCAGGTCCCAGTTGGCCAAGTTCCGGGTTTTGGTCGCCTGCGGCCCCAGCGTGGTGTCGAACAGAACCTTGACCAACTGCACGTTGTGCTCGGTCAGGTCCAGTTCGTTGTCGACCAGGCGGGGGAAGAAGCTTCGCTCCAGCACCCAGGCCGTGACGCCGGCCAGGGCCAGAAGCATGCAGGCGATCGCGGCAAGAATGCCGAGGCGCAGGGTCATCGAGATACCTCCGGAACACTGCGGGCTATAGGCATGCGGCGGGAAGGGCCGAACGGCCGGCGGGAAAGGGCCAGGGCCGGCGGGGCTTGGCGGCGCTTGAACTCTGAACCGCGGACCAGACCGAGCACCCTGATGACGGTGTCGCGATCAAAGCCGAGATCCAAAAGCGCTTCCAAGCCGCAATCGTTCTCCAGGTGCTGGAACAAAATTTCATCCAGCAGCTCATATGGCGGCAAAGAGTCGGTGTCTTTTTGCTCCGGCCGCAATTCGGCGGAGGGGGCTTTTTCCAAAATGGAGGCCGGAATGACTTCTCGTCCTTTTATCGTATTGATGTGGCGGCTGAGGGCATACACCCGGCCTTTGTACAGGTCGCCGATGACCGACAGCGCCCCGCCGGAGTCGCCGTACAGGGTGCAATACCCCACGGCCGCTTCCGACTTGTTTCCGGTGTTCAGCACCAGGGCGTTTTTGTTTCCGGCATAGGCCATGAGCAAGGCGCAGCGGATCCGGGACTGGGTGTTTTCTTCGGCCAGACCGCTGAATCCCCCCTCAAGGGCGCCCGCGAGCGCCGTCCTGTACGCCTCCAGCATGGGCGCGATGGGCACGGCGCGGGTGGAAATGCCGAGGTTTTTGGCCAGGGCCAGCGAGTCGGTCACGCTGCCTTCGCTGGAGTAGGGGGAAGGCATGAGCAGGCCGTGGACATGCTCCGGCCCGAACGCTTCAACGGCCACGGCCGCGACCAGGGCCGAATCGATCCCCCCGGACAGGCCGACGACCACGTCGGAAAACCCGCATTTGTGCACGAAGTCGCGGGTGCCCAGAATGAGGGCCGCGAGCATTTCATCGTCCAGAGACATATCCGGGGCGATCGCGCCGGGTTTGCCGGAGCCGATGTCCACCACGGTGACGGCTTCTTCAAAAAACGGCGCGCGGGCGATCATGACTCCGTCGCCGGAAAAGGCCATGCTGCCGCCGGGGTAAATACGCGAATCGTCGCCCCCCACGCAGTTGGCGGCCACCACCGGAACCCGATAGTGGGCCGAGGACCAGCCGAGCATGCGCTGGTGCAGCCCCTGCATGCCCTCGGCATAGGGCACGGCGGTGATGTTCAAAAGCCCATCGGCGCCGCCGGCGGCCATGAAGTCGGCCACGGGGTCGGAATCGTAGGTGCGCCGATCTTTCCAGAAGGTGCGGTCGTTCCAGGCGTCTTCCCCGACGCTGACGGCAAAGCGCCAGCCCTTGTGGTGCAGAACGCCGCAGGCGATGCCCCGTTCAAACCAGCGCGGGTCGCCGTCTATGCCGTCGCAGGGCAGCAGGACCTTACGGCCCAGAACAAAGGTTCTGCCGTTGCGTAAGAGCACGGCGCAGTTTTGTAAGGGTTTGCCTTGGGGAACCGGGTTGGCCACGGGCGCGCCCAGAACCAGGGGCGGCAGGGAGGCGTTTTCGCCGTGCCGGCGGGCCAGATTTTCCAGTTCATTTTTGCAGGCCGCCGCAAAGTCCGGCCTGAGCAGGAGATCTTCCACATTATGGCCGCACAGCGAAAGCTCCGGTGCAAGACACAGCTCCGCGCCTTGGGCGGCGGCTTCGGCCGTCAGGTGAAGGAGGCGATCGGCGTTGAAACGCAGGGCTCCTGCCACCGGGTTGCTTTGAATGATGCCGATTTTCATGCGGGTACTCAACTTTTCTTTGCGGTTCGGTTGGTTGTCTCAAATGCCGCGCCGTCGGCTTTTCAAGAGGGGCAACTTCAAGACGAAATTGCCCCGCCTGTTTTCAACCGAGAACATCCCGCATGGAATATAATTTGCCCGGTTTTTGCCCGGCCAACCATCGAGCCGCCCGCAACGCCCCGCCCGCAAAATTTTCGCGTGAGTGGGCCTGATGGGTGACTTCAATACGCTCGCCGGGCCCCATGAAATAGACCGTGTGAACGCCCACCACGTCGCCGCCGCGCAGGGTCTGCAGACCGATTTCTTTATGCGGGCGTTCGCCGATGATGCCTTCGCGATGATAGCAGGCGGTTTCTTCCAAAGACCATCCCCTGGCTTCGGTCAGGCATTCGGCCAGGCGTATGGCCGTGCCGCTGGGAGAGTCTTTTTTCTTGTTGTGGTGGATTTCGACCATTTCCATATCGTAGCCGTCGCCCAAGGCTTTGGTCAGGGCGGGAAGAACCTGCAGCAAGGCGTTGACGCCCACGCTCATATTCGGGGACCACATGATGGGGGTTTTGCGGGCCAAAGCTTCCAAGGCGGCTTTATGGGCCTCGCTCAGGCCGGTTGTGCCGATGACGTGGGCCGCGCCCGCTTCGGCCGCTTTGCGCGCTCCGTCCAGGCTGGCCTCCGGGGCGGTGAAGTCGATCATCACCATGCCGGGGCCGAGAATGGCCGCCGGGTCGGCCGAGACAGGGCAGCCTAGGCGCTCCAGCTCGGGGTAGGCATCCGTGTTGCGCTCGACAACTCCCGCGAGGGAAAGATCGTTGGAATCCCGTACCATCCGCGTGATGGTCGATCCCATTCTTCCTCCGGCGCCCATGACGACGATTTGCGTACTCATACCGTTCTCCGTAACCTTGTGGGCGAAAGCCCACGTTCTAAGAATACTATACTCCATTACCGCATTTACGGCGATGACGCAATGATGTTCGAAAAAATCGGAACAACTCGACGATTTTTTGCGTCGCGCGTCAGGGCCTGCCGACACGAGTCATTGTGCCGGAAAAAGTTCGGATTCTCAATAAGGGGCACTTTGATTTCGCGAGATTGCCGGCGCCGTTTCCTTTTTCCGTTTTCTTTGAAACGATATATGGAGAACATTCGCGAACGAGTACGTAGCCGAATCGCCTTCATGCGGCCGTTGGGCGGGAAGATGCGCGAAAAGACGCGGTTTTCCGGAAAGGAAAGCCGCGCCTTGTGAGAAGCCTGACAGGGGATACGTTACTTCGAGTCCTTCTCCGAAGTGTCGTCGTCTTGGCGGCCGAAGTTTTCCACGGTCTCGTGGTCGATGCCTTCCCCGGCCATGAGGGCGCGGTATTCATCCAGGGGAATCATGCGCAAGGCCTTGGCCGGGCAGGCCTCCACGCAGGCGCTGGTTTCCTTGCCTTCCGCCGCGCGCCACTCCTTGCACAGGTCGCAACGCACCGCGATGCAGCGCGGTTCCGAGCGCTCCAGACGGGATTTTTCTTCCTCGCTCAACTTGATGAAGGTGCGGGTGATGGCCCCGTATGGGCAGGCCATGACGCACAGGCCGCAGCCGGCACAGTATTGCGAACGCATGACGATGGGGCCGCCCGCGTCCTGCACCAGGGCGTTCGTGGGGCAGACGGCGGCGCAGGCGGCGTGTTCGCACTGCCGGCACTGCACGGGCATTTTCAGGGTTTCGGTCTTGATGACGTGGACCCGGGGTTCCAACTCGTTGCGTTGCTTGACCGCTTCTTTGATGGTCAATTGGTTGTGAGAAGCGATGCAGGCCAGCTCACACTTGCGGCAGGCCCGGCATTTGTCGGCGTCGGCATATATGACGTAGGCTTGTTTGGCGCTCATAGATTTTTGCTTTCCTCTTGGTTTCCGATGCAAGGGGGCGGGGGCGCGTTGTCGGCGTCCGCCCGCTCCACCGAGATGGAGGCGATATAGAGTTCCCGGCCGCCTCGCCAATCCATGTGGGCGCTCCCGCATTCGGGGCATTGGAAGGCGCGGGTCAGCACGGCGGCGTCGGCCCCGCAGTCGGGACAGCGGCCGCGAAGCGGCTCGGTTTCCACAACCAGGGCCGCGCCTTCGGCCGGGGTCTCTTCGGCCATCAGTTCAAAGATGCCCGCAAGCTGGGTCGGCTCAAGAGCCAGAAGCAGCCCGGCCCGAACCGTCACCCGCCGGACGCGGAGCGAGGAATCGCCGGTTTTGGCGACCTCTTCCAGGACCAGGCGCGACAGCGGCGCGGCGAGGGCGGCTTCATGCATGGCGGGATCCTCCGTTCAGATCTTATCAACTATTTGGGGCTGCCGCCCCACACCCCACCTGGGGGGAATGATTCCCCCCCAGACCCCCTCATATGTCGGCAAGTCCGTGCTTTGCGCCGGTTTGCCGGATAATGAGGGTGCAGGGGATTCAATCCCCTGCCGGGGGGATTGGGGGACAGAGTCCCCCAATATCTAACGCTCAGTACAAGACACGCAGGGGTCGATGCTGTTGACGATCAACGACACGTCGGCCACGGCGCAGTCTTTCATCATCACCGGCAGGGCGTCCCAGTTGTTGTAGGACGGCACCCGCCACTTGAGGCGGGCCGGGTAGTCCGAACCGTCGGTGCGGATGTAGTAGAACAGTTCGCCGCGCGGGGCTTCGGAGCGGGCGCAGGCCTCCCCGGCCTTGATTTCCGGCAGGCGGGCCATGGTCGGGCCGTCGGGCAGGTTCGCGGCGATTTGGCGCACGATGCCGATGGATTCCCTGGCCTCGCGCAGGCGCACCAAAGCGCGGGCCCGCACGTCGCAGCCGGTTTCGGTAATCACGTCGAAGCGCAGATCCGTGTAGGCCGCGTAAGGGGCTTCGCGTCGCAGGTCGGAAGCGACGCCGCTGCCTCTGGCCACCGGTCCCACCAGGCCGAAGCGCACGGCCTCTTCAGGCGGGAGCACGCCCACGCCCTTGGTCCGGGCCTGGATCAGCGGGTCGCCGGCGTAGATCTCAACGATGTCGTCCAGGTGCTCGGCCACACGGTCCAGATTTTTGTTCATGTAGGCGAGCAGGCCGGGCTCCACATCCTGCTTGACCCCGCCGATGCAGTTGGCCGCGAGGTCCATGCGGTTGCCGTAGATGCTTTCCTTGATGTCCTGCATAAACTCGCGCACTTCCATGCCGTGCAGGAACAAGGATTTATAGCCGATGACGTGGGCCATGACCGAGACGTTGAAGATGTGCGAGCTGATTCGCTTGATTTCCTCGGCCATAACCCGCAGATACTGCGCCCGGATCGGCACTTCAATGCCGGCCAGGTTTTCCAGGGCCATACAGTAGGTGAAGGGATGGCTGTTGGAGCACAGGGAGCAGACCCGCTCGGTGAGCACGATGTTCTGGAAGAAGTTCCGTTTGCAGGCCAGGGCTTCCATGCCCCGGTGTACGTGCCCGGCGGTGATGTCCACATGGCGGACGTGTTCGCCTTCAACCGAGACCCGGAAGTACATGGGTTCTTCCAGGGCCACGTGGAGTGGACCGATGGGCAGGGTGAAATCCCCGCGTTCGGCGGTTTTCGTGGTGTTCATATGTTTTCTCCACCGGTTTCTGCCGGGGCGTTTTCAGGAGCGGCGGGTTCTTGGGCCTCGCCGGCTTCCGGAAGGGCTTCGTCGGGCCGCTTGGAAGGCCGTTTGGCGTCCGGCACGGCGTGCTTGGTTGCCATAATCTGTTCCCAAAGCGTGTTGGAGGCGGCTCCGGCGGCCATGGCCGAGAAGGGAATGAGCTGGGACATGATCCCGGCGTCCAGGCGTTCGTCCAGGAACAGGCGTTTGGGGTTGGGGTGGCCGACGACTTCGATGTTGAACATCTCGACGAACTCCCGCTCGTTCCAGTCCGCGTTGCGGAACCAGGGAGTGATCGAGGGAACCGGGAGTTTCTGCAGGGTTTCGGGGTCGTACAGGCGCACGGTCAGGGTGAGCAGGGTGCCGCCGACGGCGAAGTGGTAGGCCGCGTTGCGGCGTTTGCCGGGGTCGTCGCGGCGCTCGGGGTAGACCGTGATCGTGCACAGACGGGCTTTTCCGGCCAGGGCCTGGGCCGCGTCGGCCAAAGGTTCCGGCCGGATCAGGCACAAATGGCCGAAGGCGTTGCCTCGGGCGTCGTAGGTCCAGGTCGGGGCGGCTCCCACGGCTGCGAGCAGGAGGGAGTCGAGGTTATCGGTCGTCATGGGAAGATTCCTTTTTTGCCTCGCCGTTTTTACCGGCGGCGGCCTGTTCGGCGCTCAACTGTACGGCGGCCAGGGCGCGCCGACAGTCGGGGCAGAGCTTCAGGATGGCGGTCATATCCACGGGGCTGTGGGCGTATACCCGGGCGGCCAGCTCCGGCGGCAGCATGCGCATGGACGCGCCGCAGCTCGAGCAGTGCAGGTACGAGACGAAACGGTGCTCGGCCCAGTCGAACTTTTGGTCTTGGGTATGGGCGTTGTGCCAGTCGGTGGTCATGGTGATGGCCCGGGTGGGGCAGAAATGCCGGCACATGCCGCACAAAGCGCAGGTATTGTGCCAGATGGTGAAGTTGTACCCTTTGCCGTCTTCGGTGGGCTCGATGCGGATGGCCCGGCCGGCGCAGACGTGTCGGCAGATGCCGCAGCCCACGCATTTTTCCGGGTCCATGGTCACCCGGCCCCGGAAGCGATCCGGAGTCCAGGCTTCCTGCGCCGGGAAGGGATCGACGGCCGGTCCTTTGCGCAGGTTATTGGCCAGAACTTTAAGAAAGCGCAGCATGGCGGGCCTCCTTCAATCCTTCGCGCAGGGCTTCGTCGGTCGAAGCGCCTTCAAGCTTGGCGCGCCAAACCTTGGCGGCCAGGAGCACCCCTTCCATGATGGCCTGCGGGCGGGGCGGGCAGCCGGGAACGTTGACGTCCACCGGGATGTAGCGGTCGATGGGGCCTTCAATGGAATGCCCGCCTCGGAAGACCCCGCCGCTGACCGGGCAGATGCCCACGGCCACGGTGACTTTGGGGTCGGGAATTTCGTCCCACACCCGCAGAACCTTGTCGCGCACACGCAAGGTGAGCGGCCCGGTGATCAGCACAATGTCGGCATGCCGGGGGCTGCCGCAGTATTTACAGCCCAGGCGTTCCACATCGTAGCGGGCGATGCAGGCCGTGGTGGCAAGTTCCACGTCGCAGCCGTTGCAGGAGCCCGCGTTGATCCGGTACAGCCAAGGCGAACGGACGGAAAGTTTTTGCAGGAAGTTCACGATGCGCTCCTTCTAGAATCAGACCTTCATGTATTTGGGGCTATAGACAGGGCTGCGTGGGGGATACCCCCTGCATCACTTGCGATGCAACCAACTTTGCGCCCTCCCGCGCCGTGCCGCCCCAAACCCCGCCTGGGGGGGATGATTGACGCGGCGCATCCTGCGCCTTGCCCTTCGGGCGCCGTCGGGAGACCTCCGGCGTCCATCCGGCTTCCTGCCGGATGAGCCCCCCAGACCCCCTCATCTGTCGGCAAGCCGGCGTTTCACGCCGGTTTGCCGACCATGGGGGTGCAGGGGATTGAATCCCCTGCCAGGGGGATTGGGGGACGGAGTCCCCCAATTCAACAAAGGCTGAGCTTACGGCCACAGCCAGGCCAGCAGCAGGCTGCACAGGGCCAGACCCGCCGGGTACTTCAAATAGAACTTCATGGCCTGATCCACCCGGAAGCGCCCGGTGGCGGACTTGACCAAGGTCAGGGCCAAGGCCATGAGGCCCAGGCACTTGATCACGAACCACGCCAGGTTGACGAGGAACCCGTCGGCCGGGTCGCCTGGGAAGAACAGCAGCACGCCCAATCCGAGCACGACCACGGCCTTCAGGGCGCTGGTCATGTGGAAGAAGGCCAGGGCCGGGCCGGAGTATTCCAAAAGCGGCCCTTCGATGATTTCGGTTTCGGCCTCGGGCACGTCAAAGGGCACCATGCCCATGGTGCCGGGCAGAACCATGAGGTAGGCCAGGAAGGCCGGAATCATGGTCGGGTTGAAAAGGAATTGTCCGTGCGCGGCCTGATGGGCGGCCACGGCCCCGAGGGAAAACTCCGCACCGCCGCCCTGGCCGACCTTGAGGGCCACGGCCAGGATGATCATCAACAGCGGCACCTCATAGGAAAACATCACAGTCATTTCCCGCGAAAAACCCAGGCCGCCGAACGGCGAGCCCGAAGCCGAACCGCCGACCATCAGGGCGATGGCGGGCAGTGGCAGCAGGTAGAAGTACACCAGCAGGTCGCCCATGTCGGTCAGGCCCTTGGTCACGCCGGGCACGGGCATGAGGGCCGCGCACACGGCCATGCCCACGAGTCCGATGACCGGAGCGGCCAGAAACACGGCCCGGGCGGCGGAATCCGGAACCAGGGTTTCTTTGGTGCAGAGTTTGGCCATGTCGATGAACGGCTGGTGGAGAGGCGGCCCCAGGCGTCGTTGCAGGCGGGCTTCAAGTTTCCGGTCCACACCTTTGAGGAACAGCCCGAGGCAGAGGGCAAAGACCCCGCCGGGGAAGACGAAGAGATGGAACAGGGCCCGAAGTATTTGTTCAAACAGGGAGACGTCGTTCATGGTCGTGTTCCTATTTCTTGTCACGCCGGTTGAAGAGGTCGCCGATGCGGGAAAGTTCCTGGGCCGGGGCCGTGTAGATGTCGCGCGAGGCCGTGTGCAGCTGCAGATCCGCCGGGTCCACGCCGCAGGTATGCACCGGCGTGGTGCGGGAAGAACGGATCAGCATTTTCAGGCCGAACCAGCCCGCGCAGCCCGCCGCGCCGAAGAGGCAGGCGGCGATGACCGCGTTCCAGGCGCCGCGTCCCGAGGCCAAACCGTACAGGGCCACGTCCAACACCGGCAGGCCGTATTCGGCCAGCACCCTGTTCAACGGATACAATATAAGTCCGGGGAAGAGGCTTGTCAGCACACACAACCCGGCCAACACGCCCATGGGCAGAAGCATGACTTTCGGGGCTTCCGTGACATGTTCCAGTTCCGGCGCGGGCCTGCCCAGGAAGGCCGAGTGCAGGGCCTTGGCGAAGTAGGCCAAGGTGATCACGCTGCCCGCCAGGGAGAGCACGGCCGGGAGCACGTGGCCTTGCTCCATCAGGGCGTGGTAGAGAATCCATTTTGAGGTGAAGCCGTTGCTCGGCGGGATGCCGATGACGCAGGCCGCGCCGATGCAGAAAAAGGCCAGGGTCACGGGCATGTTCCGGGCCAGGCCGCCCATTTCATCCATGTTCTGACGGTGGGTTTGGACGATGATCGCCCCGGCCGTCAAGAAGAGCAGGTCCTTGAAGAACATGTGGTTGACCAGGTGCAACAGCCCGCCGGCGATGCCCAGGGAAGACCCCAGGCCGACGCCCGCGACCATATAGCCGAGCTGGCTGACCGTGGAGTAGATCAGCACCAGTTTGAGGTCCTTCTGGAAGACCGCGAACCCGGCGGCCATGACGATGGTCACGGTGCCGACCCAGACCACGATGTCCATGAGCGGGGCAAGGCCGGGGGCCGCGCCCGCCGTTGAGGTCAGGCCGGAAACCAGGGCCGTTCCGCCGCCGAGCACCAGGAAGAGCTTGACCAGGCCGAACAGGGCGCTCTTCAGCAACACCGAGGAGATGTACCCGGAAACCGGCGTGGGAGCCGTGGCCGGGTGCATCTGGATGTCGATGCGGAAGGGCAGCTGGGCGGCCTTCATGACCAGACCGATGACGGCCAGGGTCGCCAGGAGGCCGGCCTGCGAACCGGACAGGTTCGGCAGGGCCGCGCGGACGGCCGCGAAGTCGCCGCCGCCGCACCAACGCAGGGCCAGGGCCACGGCCAGGAACAGGAAGGCTGCGCCGAGCACGTTGAAGAAGAAGTACTTGAAGCCTTCGCGCAGAGCGGCCGGGTTTTCTTCGTGCACGATCACGAAGTACAGGCTCCACGAGCTCATGATTTCCCAGAAAAAGAAGAAGCTGAAGAGATCCGGGGCGGCGGCGACGCCGGTCAGGCCCGCGCACATGAGCAGGAAAAAGGTATGGAAGCGCCACTGGGTGTGGCTGTGGTTCATGTAGCCCACGCTGTACCAGGCGTTCAGGCCGCCCATGACCGGCACCAGCAGGGCGAAGCCGAAGCTGAGGGTATCCAGGCCGCGCCCGAAGGCGACCACCAGCAGGGCCGCCGCCGCGAAGGCCAGGGCCGTGACTTTGCCGGCCGTTTCCGGTTGCTTGCGGAACCAGACAGGGAGGGCGGCCGCGAGCAGCAGAACCAAGGTATAGGGCGGCAGGGTGTAGGACAGGGAAGGCAGCGCGGCCGCGGCCAGCTTGCCGGTTGTGGTCCAGCTTTCCAGCACGGGCCGGACCAGGGAAAGGCCCAGTTCCGGGAACAGGCCGAGCACCACGCACAAGCCGGCCAGAATCGCCAGGGGAAGGCGCATGGACAGGGGCGCTTCGGCCACGGCCGGGCCTTCGTAAGGTTCGAAGATCAAGGTCCGGATGACCCGCACGTAGTAGACGCAGCCGGCCAGGGAGCCGAGCAGGAAGACCCCGGCCAGGAGCGGGCTTTCGGCCGCCAGGGCGTAAACCATCAGGAATTTGCTCATGAACCCGGCAAAGGGCGGCAGGCCGAGGATGGACAGCAGACCCACGACCATGCAGCAGGCCGTGAAGGGCATGGCCCGGCCGAGGCCGCGCAGGTCTTCCAGGTTCCGTCCGCCGGCGCGTAAAATCAACGCCCCGGAGCAGAAGAAGAGCAGGTCCTTCATGATCGCGTGGTTGACCAGATGCAACAGGGAACCGGCCAGAGCCGGCAGGGTGCACAGCCCGAGGGTCAGGGTGATTTCACCGATTTGCCCGAGGGTGGAATAGGCGAAGAGTCGCTTGAGGTCCTTTTGGAACAAGGCGGCGATTTCGCCGTACAGCATGGTGGCCAGGCCGAGGAAGGAAACGAGCAGGCCCAGGGAGGAACCCGCTTTGTCGGGCAACCCCAGGCCGAGAACCCCGATGAGCACGAAGGCCAGGCCGAAGATGCCGGCCTTGGTCAGCACGCCCGAAAGGGGCGCGGAAATGGAGGAGGGCGCGGCCGGGTGGGCGTCCGGCAGCCAGCCGTGGCCGGGAACCAGACCGGCCTTGACCCCGAAACCGAGCAGGCAGAACAACCCCGCGACGACGGCGACGCCGGGCGTGTACGCGGCGGCGCTTAAGGTCGCGATATCCGCCGACCCGGCGGTCCGCCCGAGCAGAAAGAGGCCGGCGGGCAGGAACGCCGCGCCGAGACCGCACATGATCAGGTACTTGCGGGCCGCGTCCAGGGCTTTCTGCGTGCGCTCGTGGGCGACCAGAATGTAGGAGGCCAGGGTCATCAGTTCCCAGTACGTGAACATGCTTCCGAGGTTCGCGGAGAGCGCCGTGCCCGCCAGCGAAGCGAAGGTCAGGGGCAGGAAGAGCCAGTACAGGGTTTCGCTTTCCGCCGGGCCGTCTTGGGGACGGTGGATGTAGGCGAAGGAATACAAGGCCGTGAGCAGGCCGATGCCGGTCGCGGTCACGGCGAAAAGGTGCCCCAGCGGCGTGGGCGCGGGCAGGAACAGGGCCGCGAGAAACGAGGCGGCCATCAGGGCGCAAACGCAGAGGTTGCGCAGTTGCGTGTTGCCCCGAAGGAACACGGCGGCGACCGGCGCACCCACATAGGGAATGAGCACGGCAATCGGCAGGCTGGGCGAAAAATCGGGCAGGCCGACGGCCCCGGTCATCCCGGCGGCCCAGACGATCATTCGGTGCCCGAATATCCCGGCCAAAGCGAGGCCCGCCGCAAGTGCGAGCATGAGCAGGGAAGGCCGTGAGGACGCGGAATCATCCGCATAGGCTCCGCCCTCCAACCACAACGCATGAACACAGTGGGCGGTGCGGTAAAAAATCATGGCCGTGGCCGCGAGCAGCAGTGCGGGCATGACGATGCCCCCGTCGGCCAGGGAAGCGTGCAACAGAATCAGGCGCGCGTCCGGGGTGAAGAAAAAGCTGATGCCCATGGCCGCGAACATGGCAAAGGCGAACAGGGCCGCCGTGGCCGGCTCGGCCCGGCCGATGCCGCGCAGCCCGGCGAGGCTTCCTCCTCCGGCTCTTTCGGCAAGGCGGGACAACGTGAACCAAGCCAGCAAACGGGCGGCGCCGGTATACACCAGGGTGAGCAAGGCTCCGGTTTCGGCTGGGGCGCTGCCGGCGCAGCCCAACAGAATGCAGCCGAAATCGCCGAGGCACATGAGGCGCAACAGGGCGCGTGTGTTGGTTTTTTCGCGGAACAGCCCGTAAGCGGCGCAACAGATCGATACTCCGCCCGCGATGAAAAGAAGGGTTGACCAAAAAGTTGACAGGGTCGACATAGTCGGCTCCTCAAACGGCGAAATGTTCCTGAAAGAATGTAATCGATAACATTCTTCCGATACGTGCGTACCCCTCCGGAGAGAATCCCGGCGGGTGAAATGTGAACGCTACAACGTCACGAGGGCTAAAATATGAGGACTTTTGTCCGGATGCAAGGACTTTCGGCGGATCGGCCTTGGGAATGTGACTTATTTCACGAAATCGGCGGGCTTAGGAAAAAAGGGAAAAATGCAAGCGCTTTCATTCAGGGGTTCTCATAAGCAAACGGAGAGAAGCCCCGTCAGCTTTTTTTCTCCAAGGCCGGGTGTCCACCCACCCAGAACGTTGCCCCGGCCGTGGCCAGAAGGCGGCCCGTCTGGTCGGAGATCTCGGCTTCAGTGAACATCAGGCTTCGTCCTGGCTTGACCACGCGGCCTTCGGCCCGGATCTCCCCATTCGCCTTCGGATCGCTCGCGCGCAGAAAGCGGATGTTCATCTCCGCCGTGGCCGTATGCTGCCCCTTCTGCAGCAGGCTGAGCACCGCGTGGGCCATGGCTTCGTCGGCCAGGGTGGCCAGGATGCCGCCTGCGACCATGCCGCCGCCTTGCGCCAGTTTGGAAGACACCGGCAGCAACACGCGGGCCGTGCCGTTTTCGACTGAGGTCACCCGGGCTCCGAGAAAGGTGAAAAGCTGATTGACCTTTTGGTCTTCCTGCAAAACGGCGCGAAGGTATTCCTGGGGCATGAACGGTCCTTTAGGCGAAGTGGGCGCGCGCCAGAGCGCGGATTTGCGGGATATCATCGGGGGCGAGGCGGACGAGGTTCTTTTCCGCCCGGAACCAGGTCAGCTGTCGCTTGGCGTACGCGCGGGTGTTGCGCAGCCACAGGGCCTTGCAGGCCTCAAGGGGAAGGTCCTCCATGAGGTGGGCATAGACTTCCCTGCAACCGATGCCGGACCAGCCGGGGGCCGTGGGATCGGCGCAGCGGGTCAGAGCGGCGCGGGCTTCGTCCAGAGCGCCCGCCTCAATCATCAGGTCAATGCGCCGGGCCAGACGCGGCTCAAGCTCCGTCAGGGGGAGCTCCAGGAAGAGGCGCAAGGCGCGAAACGGCGATTTTGCCGGCGGCCGTTCGTGCCACCAGGAAAGGGGTTTGCCCGTGGCTTCATGCACCTCGAGCGCCCGGCAGATGCGCTGGCGGTCGTTGGGGTGGAGCCGGGCGGCCGTGGCGGGGTCCACCTCGGTGAGCCGGGTGTGCAGGGCGGCCGGGCCTTCGGCGTCGCAACGGGTCCGCCAGGCTGCGGCCACGTGCTCCGGCACGGGGGGAATGTCGGCCATACCGTCGAGCAGGGCCCGAAAATACAGGCCGGTTCCGCCCACCAGCAGGGGAACGCGCCCTTGGGCATGTTCTTCGGCTATGGCCGCGCCGGCGAGGCGGGCGTATTCGCCGGCTCCGAGTTTTTCTTCGGTAGGTAAAAAGCCGAACAGACGGTGCGGGCAGACGGCTTCTTCCTCCGGCGTGGGCCGGGCCGTGAGAATGGAAAAGTCCCGGTAAATTTGGCGGGAGTCGGCATTGATCATCGTAGCGGGGAAGTCCCCGGCCAGGGCCAGGGAAGCGGCGGTTTTCCCCGCCCCGGTCGGCCCCATCAGGCAGACAACGGCAATGGGCGGTTTCATGCCAGGGGATAGGGCCAGCCGAATTTTTCCCGCAGACGGACATAGACGGGATCCGGCACCAGGCCTTTGATGTCGCCGCCGAGCTGGGCCGCGGCTTTGATGATCGTGGAACTGATGTACAACCATTGATAGTCGGTCATCAGAAACACGGTTTGAATGTGACGCTTTAACTTGCGGTTCATCAGGGCCAGCTGGAACTCGTATTCGAAGTCGGAAACGGCCCGCAGACCGCGCAAAATCACCTTGGCGCCGACGCGATCCACATAGTCGACCAGCAGGCCGGAGAAGGGTTCGATCCGAACCTTGGGGTTGTCGGAAAAGGTCATTTGGGCCATGGCCACCCGCTCTTCAATAGGAAAGAGCGGGGACTTGGGCGTATCGAGGGCCACGGCCACAACGACCGTATCGAAGATTTCGCAGCCGCGCCGGATCAGGCTGGCGTGGCCGTTGGTCAGCGGATCGAAGGTGCCGGGGTAAACGGCTATGTTGGATTGGCTGTCCATAACAGTACCCGTGTCTGGCCGTAAGCGCGGTCGGCTTCCGGAACAAGGCCGGAAGGCACGCGGCTCGGGTCGAAGGGTTGGTGCGCCTCCACCTCCGCGTTTATCAGGGCGTTGGGGGCGAGATACCGGTTTTCGTACAGGGCTTTGAGCACCGTGTCCAGCACCGAGAGCTGATAAGGCGGGTCGATGAAGACCAAATCGTAGGGCGCGTGCGCGCGTTTGCGCAGGGCCTTGAGGACGTCCTCATGCCGGACCGTACAACGGTCCGCCTCAAGGCCAAGGGTTTCGGCGTTGGCCCGGATGATCTTGACCGCGTAAGAGGCATTTTCGATGAAGTCCACGTGCCCCGCGCCCCGGCTCATGGCTTCAAAGCCCAGGCTGCCGCCGCCGGCGAAGAGATCCAGAACGCGGGTTTCGGGACCGAGGCCGTCCCGGGCCTCGATCATGGAAAACAGAGCTTCGCGCACCTTGCCCATGGCCGGGCGCAGGCCCGGTCCGGTGGTGCTTTTGAGAAGACGGCCGCGCCAGGTGCCGGCGATGATCCGCATGGTTTTTCCTTTAGATACAAGTATTCTTTGGGGGAAATGATTTCCCCCAACCCCCCTCTTTTGCCGAGAACGTTCGCTCCGCGAATATTCTCAACAAAAGGGAGGAGGGATTCAATTGTCTGCCGCAGGGGTTGAGGTACCGTTCACGCGGCGATGAAGCAATTGTTTTCACCTCGTGGGGAAGTGCGCCGGTCGGCCTGCGCAACTCTCTTTGGCTTCTCAGCGCATCACGAGCGGTAAAACGCCCCATAGGCCTTGGTGGTGGCGTAGAGGTCCGCTCGGCTGGAAAGCTCAAAGGGGCTGTGCATGGAAAGCACCGGCGGGCCGCAGTCGATGATGTTCATGCCGTAAGCGGCCAGATGCATGGCCACGGTGCCGCCGCCGCCGCCGTCCACCTTGCCGAGCTCGGCCATCTGCCAGGGCACGTTGTTCTTGTTCAGCATGTTGCGCAGCAGGCCCACGTATTCGGCGTGGGCGTCGTTGGCCTCGTATTTTCCCCGGTGGCCGGTGAACTTGCAGAAGCAGGGGCCGAAGCCGATCCAGGCCGCGTTGTTTTTTTCATGCAGTTCCTGCCAATCGGGGTCCACGGCGGCATGCACGTCGGCCGAAAGGGCCTGGGTCGCCCGCATGACGTCGGCGAACCGGGCCTTGGGCTCCCACGCCGCGATCAGATCCTGCACGCAGTATTCAAAGAAGCGCGACTTGGCCCCGGTGGAACCTTCCGAGCCGATTTCCTCTTTATCCCAGAGCATCAGGATGACCGTGTGTTCCGGTTTTGTCTTCACGCTTTCCAGAAAGGCGGTCAGGCCCGTGAACACGCAGATGCGGTCGTCCTGGCCGTAGCCGCCGATCAGGGCGCAATCCAGGCCCACGTAGCGGGCCGGACCGGCCGGAACGGCCTGGAGCTCCGCCGTGTACAGGTCTTCTTCAACCAACCCGTAGCGTTGGTTGAGCAGGGACAGAATATGGGCCTTGACCGGTTCTTTGGGCGCTTCGGCCTTTTTCCCCTTGGGAGCGGGGGCCGGCTCGTGGCCAAAGACCAAGTTCAGGCGCTCGCCCTCAAACACTTTGGAGATGGGCTGATCGGCCTGGCTCTGGGCCAGGTGGGGCAGCAGATCCGCGATGGTGAACACCGGGTCGGCCGGGTCTTCGCCGATGGTCAGGGACACGGTCGTGCCGTCGCGGCGCACCACCACCCCGTGCAGGGCCAGAGGACGGGCCAGCCACTGATACTTGCGGATGCCGCCGTAGTAGTGCGTTTTGGCCTGCCCGACGTGGGCCTGTTCCTGCAACGGGCGTTGCTTCAGGTCGAGGCGGGGGGTGTCGGCGTGGGCGCAGACCAGGCGTACGCCTTTGCTCAGGGGTTGCTTGCCCTTGTAGGCGGCAAACAGGGTTTTCTTATGCAGGGTGAAGACGGCCCGGTCTTTGCCGGCGCCGTCGGCAAAGCCGGCTTTTTTCAGTTGTTCCTGCGCATAGACGATGGTTTCCCGTTCCGTCTTGCAGGCGGAAAGGAAGTTCAGATAACGATCGGACAACGCGTCCAGGGCGGCGCGGTCTTTGGCGTCGGTATAAATTTCCCAGCAGGATTTTTTTTCAATTTCCAGGTTGGCGGACATGAAGGGGTACCTCAAAAAAAGATGGTGAAAAAACTTCGTATATCCGTGACCGGCGATTTCTTCAAGCGGGAAAACTTTCAAAACACGTCGGCCGAGCGGCTTGACAGGAACGATACCATCATTTGTTATGATATTTCCGGCCGTGCCGCCAAGCGCGGTCGCGGAGTACCTGAAGACGAAAGCGTCGCCGGTGAACCTACAATCCATTTTAAGGGGAGATGATGAAAGAGCGTCTTACTGTTCTTGGGCTTGCGTTGGTCTGTTTGTGGGGATGCTCGAAAACTCCGGTCACGATCGATGATTTCAAGAAGACCATGGAAAAGGCCGGATACGCCATCATCGATGCGAGCGCGCAGTTTGACCGGGATGTCGCCGAATCGGTCACCGTGGCCCGTAAGGATGGCCATCAGATCGAATTTTTCCTGTGGACCTCTGAGGATAACGCGATCACCTCGTTTGAATCCAATGTCTCCAGACTCGAGAAAAAGCAGGGTGGCAGCAAGGTGACAACTTCGACCTCCGCTTCCAACTACAGCACGTATACGTTGCGTGTGAACGACCGCTTTTACGCAGTCTCGCGCATCGGCCGGACAATGATTTATCTGAATGTTCCGCAGGAGCAAAAGGACACGGTTTCCGACATTCTGGAGTCCATGGGCTATTAAGGAACTCCCGGAGAAACAAAACGGCGGTCGGCGGGTGGCTCGGCCGCTGCTTTGTTTTGCGGTTGGCGATTGTTTTTGCCGGAGAAAGAACCGGTGACTTTTTGTGCCTCTCGGGGCTGTATTGGCTTCATTCGCCGTCAGGCAAGGAAAACGACGCTCGCCGCCGACCACGGCAAATCGAGCGGTACCCGCGTGATTCCACTGTTGAAGGCCGGGGCGGAATCGCGTATAGATAGGAACCGGTACCGCGTCGTTTGCGAGGCGGATGCCGGATTTCGCCGCGAGGAGCGCCATGCAACGGATGCTGGAAAAAATGGCCGCGAAGCTGAACGAGTATGATGAAGCTTCGCTGATGAGTCTGTGGGAAACGTATGCCCGCCGGGTATACGAATTTGAGCCCGGCAGACGCTGGGAAGAGGCCGCTCTGGCTTTGTGCCTTATTCAGGCCGTGCGCTGGAAGAACCAACTGTTTAACTACCACAGGCTGATGGGGCAGATGCCGACCGAGATGCCGGAAATGCCGCGGTTTACCCCCGTTGTTCCGGAAAAACGGGATGCGGAGGCCGAAGAACCGAAGAAGGCCGTGGTGTTGTCGTTTCCCCCAAAAGAATAACGGCGTTTTTTATCATTGTCGCGGCCGGAACGGAGTTTTTCCGTTGCCGGGCGGCGGCGTCCGGCCGGCATGCGCGTAACGCGTGGCGGTGGTCCCAAAAGGAGTTTTCATGTCCAATATGGTGATTGTCGGCGCACAGTGGGGCGACGAAGGCAAAGGCAAGATCGTGGACCTGCTTTCCGGCGGGATTGCCGCCATCGTTCGCTTTCAGGGCGGCAACAACGCGGGCCATACGGTGATTGTGGGCGGGAAGAAGTACATCCTGCACCTGATTCCCTCGGGCATTCTGCACTCGGGCAAGGTGTGTCTGATCGGCAACGGCGTGGTCGTGGATCCCACGGTTCTGGTGGGGGAAATGGACGCCATCGCCGCCCAGGGGGTGGATGTTTCCCCCTCGCGTTTGAAAATTTCCCGCAAAGCCCACATCATCATGCCGTACCACAAGGCCCTGGATCAGGCCCGCGAAGCCCACAAGGCCGCCGGCAAGATCGGCACCACCGGCCGGGGCATCGGCCCCTGCTATGAGGACAAAGCCGCGCGGATCGGCATCCGCGCCTGCGATCTGGTCGACGAAGCCCTGCTGGAGAAAAAAATTCGGGTCGCCCTGGAGGAAAAAAACTCCCTGCTCCAGGCCCTGTACAAACACCCGACCTTGAATGTCGAGGATGTTCTGGCCGAAGTGCTTCCCGCCGCCAGGCGGCTGTCCCCCCATTTGGCCGACGTCGGCGCGGAACTGGCCGCCGTCGAGCAGGCCGGCGGGAGCATCATGTTTGAGGGCGCCCAAGGCGTGCACCTGGACATCGACCACGGCACGTATCCCTTCGTCACCTCGTCCAACACCGTTGCCGGCAACGCGGCCGCCGGGGCCGGGATTTCCCCGCGCTCTCTCGGGCGGATCATCGGCATTGTCAAGGCCTATACCACACGGGTGGGCTCCGGGCCGTTTCCCACGGAACTTTTTGACGAAACCGGCGAGTACATGCAGGAAAAAGGCGCGGAGTTCGGGGCCACCACCGGCCGCAAGCGCCGGTGCGGCTGGTTCGACGCCGTGCTGCTGCGCGAATCCGTTCGCCTGTGCGGCCTGACCGATATGGCCCTGACCAAGCTGGACGTGCTTTCGGGCCTGCCGGAATTGCGCATCTGCACCGCCTACAAGGTCAACGGCGTGACCACGGAATACCCCCCTCAAGCGGACAACGGCCTGGCCGGGGTCGAGCCGGTGTATGAATCCATGCCCGGTTGGACGGAATGCATCGAACAGTGCGCCACGTGGGAAGATCTACCCGAAGCGGCCAGGAAGTATATCGCCCGCCTGGAGGAACTGACCGGCGTGCCCGCGACCATCATCTCCGTCGGCCCGGACCGGGATCAAACCATCCAACGATGACGGAAGCTTCATGAGCAAAGCCGCCGCCCCCACAGCGGTCACCGTGTCTCCGGACGATCTCGCGCCGGGGGCCGAGGAAGTCGCCCGCCTCAAAGAAGACGTGCGCGGCTTTGCCCGCTCCGAGCGGTTTGAGCGGGTGCGCGACTTTTTACTCAAGCTGCGCGCCGCGCCTCCCCAAGTGCTTTTGCTGGAAGGCGGCACGGCGGACGAGCGATTTGCCGCCGCCCGCTGGTGGGCGGTGCTGCTCAACTGCGAACCCGAATCAGCCGCTTCGACGGTCCCGGCCCAAGCCTCGCTGTTCGGCGCGCCCGCCGCGCAGGCGGCCCGTTCCGACGCCGAAACGGAGCGCCCCTGTCTGGACTGTTCGGTCTGCACCCGGATGATCGCGGGTTTGCACCGGGATTTTTTTCTTCTGGACGGCCGGGCGGCGAGCATCAAGATTCAGGAGGTGCGCGACCTGCTGCCCGTTCTGGGCGAGCCGCCGCGTGAGGCCTCCCGCCGCGTGGTGGTTTTGGCCGAAGCGCAGGCTTTGGGTGAGGCCGCCGCCAACTCGTTGCTGAAATCTCTGGAAGAGCCCCGTCCGGGCACGGTCTTTGTGCTGCTGGCCCCGCAACGCGAACGTCTGCTGCCGACCTTGGTTTCCCGCAGTTTTGCCCTCACTCTGCCGTGGCCGACGGAAGCGCCGCCAAGCGAGCGTGTCGCTCGTTTGGCCGCCGCTCTGGCGGAGATGGCGATTTCCGGCAGGGGCTGGATAGGGGAAACATCCGGCAAAGGAGCAGTGGACGCGCCCCTGGCCCACGGGCTGGTCAACGCCTGCCGAAGGGCCTTGGCCGAAGCGCTGTCCCGCGTCGGCGCGCCGGATGCTCCCAGGCAACCCGGTTCGTTCGGCGCTTTGGCGGGCGTGCTCGGCAAGCTGCCCCCGGCCCGGATGCGCATGCTGGACGAGGAATTGGCCGAAGCCCAAGACAGCCTTCTTGTCGGCGTCAATCCCGGTCTGGTGCTGGACCGTCTGGCCGGACGGGTGTTCCTGCTTCTTCCCCGTTAGAGCAAATCAACTTTGAAAAGTTGATTTGCTCTGGCAGCCGCGCAAGCGGATGCTCGCTTGCGAGCTCGTTCGAAAGTTCGTTGGCAATATGGTTTCATAAACATTTTCGAAGTGAAAATGCTCTAGAACATAAAGTAAAACATGAAGTACATCGTTTCCCAAATGGCTTACTTCGTGAGCCGGCAGAGCAACCAGCGCAACATCCGCTTCATGTTGCGCTTTTTTCTGTTTCTGCTGACGCTCATCCTCATCTACACAATCATTTTTCATCTCATCATGGCTTGGGAGGGGAGGGAATATTCCTATCTGACCGGCCTGTACTGGACCCTGACGGTCATGACCACCCTGGGGTTCGGCGACATCACCTTTACGGGCGATCTGGGCAAACTGTTCTGCATTGTGGTCTTGCTTTCGGGCGTGGTGCTGTTCATGCTGATCATGCCGTTTACCTTTATCCGGTATGTCTATTCCCCTTGGTTGGACGCCCAGACCAAAGCCCGGATGCCGAAAAAGCTGCCCGAAGACACCGACGGACACGTGATCATCGCCGGCAGCGGCGCGGTGGCCATGAGCGTGGTGGAGAAGCTGCGCCAGTATCATCTTCCCTACGCCTTGCTGATCGACGACCCCACCCAGGCCCTGGACCTGTATGACGCCCACTATTCGGTGGTGCAGGGCGATCTCGACGATCCGGCCTGCTACCACAATATGCGGGTGGAGCGGGCGGCCTTGGTGCTGGCCATGCACGACGACTTGAAAAATACCAACATCGCGGCCACCGTGCGCGAAGCAGCCCCCGGCGTGCCTCTGGCCGCGAGCATCGACAACAACGATTCCCGCGATATTCTGCACCTCGCCGGGGCCAATCATGTGTTCCACTTTTCCGAAATGCTCGGCAAAGCCCTGGCCCGGCGGGTGTTCAACTCGGCCATGCAGTCCAACACCATTGGCCGGTTTGAAGGCCTGTGCATTGCCGAAGCCCCGGTGCAGCACACCTCTCTGGTGGGGCTGACCCTGCTGGAGGCCGACCTGAGCGGGCGCTTCAACCTGAACATCGCGGGCATCTGGCGGGGGGATCAGTACCTTTCCGCCCGACCGGATTCGGTGTTCACCGAAGACGATGTGCTCCTTCTGGCCGGAACGGCCGACAGCCTGGATATGTACGACAAGGCCATGAGCCCCGAATGGGACGAGGTGCAGCCGCCCGTGCTCATCCTCGGCGGCGGTCGGGTGGGCAAAGCCGTGGCCGGCGACCTCGCCCTGCGCGGCATTCCCTTTTACCTGGTGGAAAAGACCCCCTCTCGTGTGCCCAAGGGCGACCCCCGTTACGTGCTCGGCAGCGCGGCGGACCACGACGTGCTGCGCAAGGCCGGCATCGAAACCACCCAGACCGTGGTCGTCACCACCCACAACGACGACCTGAACATCTACCTGACCATTTATTGCCGCAAGTTGCGGCCGGATATTCAAATCATCAGCCGGGCCACCCTGGATCGCAACGTGGCTTCGCTTTACAACGCCGGGGCCAACCTGGTGATGTCCCAGTCGGGCATCACGGCCAACACCGTGGTCAACCTGCTTATCCCCGGCCGGGTGTTCATGCTGACGGAAGGCCTGAGCATTTTTAAAATCCAGGCGCCGTCCTCCCTTATCGGCAAGACCCTGCTGAACAGCGGCATCCGTAACACCACGGCCTGCAATGTCATGGCCCTGCGCAGCGCCGGGGTGATGCATATTCCCCCCAGCCCGAGCGAGCCCATTCAGAAAGGCGACGAGCTGATCCTCGTCGGCTCGGCCCAGGCGGAAAAGCTGTTTAGGGAAAAATATCTGTAAGAGGGAGGGGAGAGTTTGCGGGGGGGGGGGGGGGCGACGCGCTGAACCTCGCCGGCTCGGCCCAGGCGTAAAAGCTGTTTAGGTAAAAATATACTTACTCGGTCGGGTCTTTTTTGCGGGTTAAGGGTAAAAACCCTTTTAAACGGTTTTTTCCCCTTCCCC
>JAVBMX010000104.1:0-4820 GCA_031551885.1 Desulfovibrio sp. | reverse complement strand
AACGCAAGACCCGGCCACAATCGAGGGGGTTCGGGGGAGGTCACCTCCCCCGATGGGGTCTGGGGCGAAGCCCCAGCCACCTTCCCTTCACTTATTCACACTACTTCGCGGCGCGGCCGTCGTCGCAGGCGTCGCCGCCTTTGCGCTTGGCGTGTTCGGCCGTGTCGGTCAGTTCACAGGCGTCTTTGCCGCCTTTTTTGGGGCCGCCCGTTTTGGGCTCGGCCAGATCGACGACGATGCCGGGCAGCTCGGAGAGCTGCTTAAGCAGGGCATAGCGCTCCAGGCACTGTCTTTCGATGGCGTGGCGCAGGCGCTTGGATTCTTCCGGCAGCATCTTTTCCAGAGCCGCGTAGCGGTTTTCACCGGAGAGGAACTCCTGCAGAGTGCCGTTGGGCGCTTTGCTTTCGAGCACCAGGGGGTTCTTGCCTTCGGCGGTCAGAGCCGGGTTGTAGCGGTAGAGCGGCCAGTAGCCGGATTCCACAGCCTGCTTGGACTCTTCCATGCTCTTGCCCATGCCTTTGCGCAGACCCTGGTTGATGCAGGGGGCGTAGGCGATGACCAGGGACGGACCCTTGTGGGCTTCGGCTTCCTTGATGGCTTTCAGAAGCTGGTTCTTGTTCGCGCCCATGGCCACAGAGGCCACATAAACGTAGCCGTAGGTCATGGCCATGCGGCCCAGGTCTTTTTTGCCGACCTTTTTGCCGGAAGCCGCGAACTTGGCGATGGAGCCGATGGGCGTGGCCTTGGAGGCCTGACCGCCGGTGTTGGAGTACACTTCGGTATCCACGACCAGGACATTGATGTCCGCGCCGGAGGCCAGCACGTGGTCCAGGCCGCCGTAACCGATGTCATAGGCCCAGCCGTCGCCGCCGAAGATCCAGTGCGACTTTTTGGTGAACATGTCGCTCATCTGGGCGATTTCGTACAGGGCGGGAGCTTCATGGGCGGCCTCGTGGGTGAGGTTTTCCATGACTTCCTCGCCGTGCCTGCGGGAAAGCTCGGCATCGTCGGCATTGGCGAGCCAGCCTTCGAGGGCGGTCTTGAGGTCGGCGGGCAGCTTGGCTTTGAGGGCTTCCGTGACCAGGTCGGCCAGTTTGGCGCGGCGCTGCTCGACGGCCATAACCATGCCGTAGCCGAACTCGGCCGCGTCTTCAAACAGGGAGTTGCCCCAGGCCGGACCGAAGCCGTTCTGGTTGGTGCAGTAAGGCGTAGCCGGAGCGGAGCCGCCCCAGATCGAGGTGCAGCCCGTGGCGTTGGCGATGATCATCCGCTCGCCGAAGAGCTGGGTGATCAGCTTGATGTACGGGGTTTCGCCGCAGCCGGCGCAGGCGCCGGAGAACTCCATGAGGGGCTGCTGGAACTGCGAACCCACCAGGGTGTCGCGGGCCACCAGGTCGTCCTTGATGGAGATGTGCTCCTGGGCGAAGGCCAAGTTGGGCACCTGGTCGGGCATTTCGCCTTCGATGGGCTTCATGACCAGGGCCTTTTCCTTGGCCGGGCAGGTTTCGGCGCACGAACCGCAACCTTGGCAGTCCTGGGTGTAGACCTGCATGCGGTAGGCCAGACCGGTCAGTTCTTTGCCCCGGGCTTCGATGGTTACAAAGCTCTTGGGCGCGCCGGCCAGCTCTTCCTTGTCGGCCAGGTACGGGCGAATGGAAGCGTGGGGGCAGACGAACGAGCACTGGTTGCACTGGATGCAGTTTTCCGGAATCCAGTGAGGCACGTTGATGGCCACGCCGCGTTTTTCAAAGGCCGAGGTGCCGAGCGGCACGATGCCGGCCGGGTTGAAGGCCGAAACGGGCAGGGTGTCGCCTTTCTGGGCCAGAATCGGGCGGACCACATCGGTGATGTAGGCCGGCTCGTCGCCGCAGGAGCAGCCGATGGTCGAAGCGGAACCGCAGCAGGTTTTGGCTTCGTCTTTGGCGTCGGCCCAGGAAGCGGGGTATTTCACTTCCTTCACGGCGTCGCCGGCTTTGTCCACGGCCTTGATGTTCATGTCGACGATCTTGTCGCCCTTGGAGCCGTAGGTCTTCTTGATGGAATCCTTGAGCAGGGCCATGGCTTCTTCAAAAGGCAGCACGTTGGCCAGCTTGAAGAAGGCCGTCTGCATGACCATGTTGATGCGCCCGCCCAGGCCCACGTCGCCGGCCACCTTCACGGCGTCGACGTTGTAGAACTTGAGTTTTTTGCGGGCGATGGTCCGGCGCATGGAAGCAGGCAGCTCTTTTTCCATGTCCTTGACGGACCAGTGCGAGTTCAGCACGAACACGCCGCCTTCCTTGATGCCTTCCAGGATGTCGTACTGGTTGACGTACGCGGACTTGTGGCAGGCGATGTAGTCGGCCTTGTTCACCAGGTAGGTGGCCGTGATGGGTTTTTTGCCGAAGCGCAGGTGCGACACGGTGAAGCCGCCGGACTTTTTGGAGTCGTAGGCGAAGTAGCCCTGGGCGTACATGTCGGTGTTGTCGCCGATGATTTTGATGGCCTGCTTGTTGGCGCCCACGGTGCCGTCGGCCCCGAGGCCGAAGAACTTGCACTGCACGGTGCCTTCGGCAACGGTGTCGATGGTGGCTTCCACGTCGAGCGAGGTGAAGGTCACGTCGTCTTCGATGCCTACGGTGAAGTGGTTCTTGGGCAGGGAGCCCAGCATGTTGTCGTACACGGCTTTGGCCATGGCCGGGTCGAATTCTTTGGAACCCAGGCCGTAGCGGCCGCCCACGATGGTGGGCATGCGGCCCTGTTCCATGAAGGCGGTGCACACGTCGGTGTACAGGGGCTCGCCCAGGGCGCCGGGTTCTTTGGTGCGGTCGAGCACGGTGATGGTTTCGGCCGTGGCCGGGATGACCCGCAGCAGGTGGTCGGCACAGAACGGACGATACAGGCGGACCTTGACCAGGCCCACGCGGCGGCCGCGGGCGTTCAGGTACTCGACCACTTCGCCCAGGGTTTCGCAGGCGCTGCCCATGGCGATGACCACCTGGTCGGCTTCGGGGTGGCCCACGTAATCAAAGGGCTTGTAGGAGCGGCCGGTCAGAGCGGACACCTTTTTCATCTGCTGGATCACGATGCCGGGCACGGCGTCGTAGAAGGCGTTGGCGGCTTCGCGGTTCTGGAAGTATACGTCGGGGTTCTGGGCGGTGCCGCGCTGTTCCGGGTGTTCCGGGTGCATGGACGAAGCGCGGAACTCTTCGATTTTTTCCCAGTTCACCAAGCCGGCCATGTCGTCGTAGTCGACGATTTCGATTTTCGAGACTTCGTGCGAGGTGCGGAAGCCGTCGAAGAAGTGACAGAAGGGCACGGAGGACTCAAGCGAGGCCAGGTGGGCGACGATGGCCAGGTCGTGGGCTTCCTGCACCGAAGAAGAGGCCAGGAAGGCGAAGCCGGTCTGGCGGGCGGCCATGACGTCCTGGTGGTCGCCGAAAATGGACAGGGCGTGGGCGGCAATGGCCCGGGCCGAAACATGAAAGACGCCGGGCAGAAGTTCACCGGCGATTTTGTACATGTTCGGGATCATCAGGAGCAGACCTTGGGAAGCCGTGAAGGTGGTGGTCAGGGCGCCGGCGGCCAAAGAGCCGTGCACCGCGCCGGCCGCGCCGGCCTCGGACTGGAGCTGACGAACCTGCACGGTCTGTCCGAAGATGTTTTTACGTCCCTGGGCGGCCCACTCTTCAGCCTCTTCCGCCATGGTGGAGGAAGGAGTAATGGGGTAAATGGCGGCGTTGTCGCTCAGCGCATAGGCTACGTATGCGGCTGCGGTGTTGCCGTCCATGGTCTTCATATGCTTTGCCATGGCTGACTCCTTGGCGGAGAAGCGAATGCCCCCCGCGCATGGTTATGGTGGAAGGAAATGGGCGGAGCGCCCAGACCCCAATATCGCGCATAAGCCCAACCAGCATACATCATTTTTCGTGAGGTTGCATTAGATTTTTAAGCCTCACGAGTGCTGCCTAACATGCTGATTTATCGTGTAAAAATTGTGCTGCGCGAGAAAAATGAAAACGTTGACATTCCGTCTTGGGGCTTTGTCCATCCCCGTGACAAGAGGCCGGCATCCGAGTATACTTACGGATTGGGGAGCAGCATATGAGGTTGTTGGATTTGGGGCTTGTGCCGTACGAGCAGGCCGTCACTTTACAGGAAGAGGCCGTCGCGGACGTCTATGCCGGGGGGGCCGGCCGGGTGTTTCTGCTTGAGCACCCCCCCACCATCACCTTCGGCCGCAACGGCGGGCAAGAAAACCTGCCCTTTCCGGAAGCGTTCTTCACGGCCCAGGGCGTCACCCTGGCCCACACCGGGCGCGGCGGCAACATCACCTGCCATTTTCCCGGCCAGTTGGTGGTCTACCCGATTGTCAAGGTCGACAAACGCCCCGGCGGGTTGAAGCATTTTTTCGCCGATCTCGAAGAAGCCGTCATCCGCACCCAGGCTGTCTTCGGCATCACAGCCGAGCGGAGCGAAGGTCGCCCCGGCGTCTGGATCGGCAACCGCAAAATTTGCTCCATCGGCATCGCGGTCAAACACTGGATCACCAGCCACGGCCTGGCCCTCAACGTCGGGGCCGACCTTTCCCTGTTCAATCAGGTCACCCCCTGCGGGTTGCCCGGCGTCACCGCCACCTCCATGGCCCTTGAACTCAATCGTCCCGTACCCATGCCCGAAGTCAAAGCCGCATTCGGCCGCGAATTTTTGGAATTGTTTGATAATTAATTGGGGTTCCACCCCAAGCCCCGCCGGGGGGAATGATTCCCCCCGGTCCCCCTCATATGTCGGGGCGGGGGGGGTGAACAACCCCGCCGGCCCACGGGGGGGGAGGGGGGGCC
>JAVBMX010000088.1:0-5982 GCA_031551885.1 Desulfovibrio sp. | reverse complement strand
TGCATCCACATGCGGCAGGAGCCAGGGGCGGCAACCAGGACATGAGCCGCACAAAAGGGGGCTCAACTCAAAATTGCATTTGGCCGTGGATTCGCATGGTATGCCGCTCAGGGCTATTATTACACAAGGTACAGCAGCGGATTGCAAGCAGGCAGTTGCTTTGATTGACGGCTTTTCAGCTCAGCACCTACTGGCCGATCGGGGTTATGATACCAATGATGTTCTTTGCCAAGCGGCGAATCAGGGGATGACCCCGATCATCCCTCCAAAGAAGAACAGGAAAGAGCAGCGGGAACACGACAAAGAACTTTATAAAGCACGGCATTTGGTCGAAAACGCTTTTCTTCACTTGAAGCGATGGCGGGGAATCGCGACCAGATATGCGAAGAACTCCTTATCATTTCTGGCTGCTATTCACATTAGGTGCATTTTTCTTTGGGCTTCCATCTCGTGACTACACTATCGAGGTTGAAAGAATGCAAAAACGCCGGGTTTCACGAAACCCGGCGCTTTTTGCACTCTTTTCCCGGCGGCGGCCGCCACCGAAGCGCCCCTCGCCGGAGCGCCCTGCAGGCGAAAACGGCCCTTTGGACGAAACCAATCAGCCCGCCAACTCCGACGTGCAGTTGGGGCAACGCGTCGCCTTGACCGAGATGGAGCTGAAACAGAACGGGCAGTCTTTTTTACCGGCCGCGGCGGCCGTACCCGTGACGTCGCGCAGTTTATTGATGCCTTTGACCAGCATAAACACGGCGAACGAGACGATGATGAAGCTGATCAGCACGTTGATGAACAGCCCCACATTCAGGGTCACGGCCCCGGCATCCTGGGCGGCCTTCAGGCTGATGTAGGGCCCCGGCACCTTTCCGTCGTAAAGCACTAAAAAGAGGTTGGTGAAATCCACTTTGCCGAGCAGCAGGCCGATGGGCGGCATAATCACGTCTTTGACCAACGAATCGACGATTTTGCCGAATGCCGCGCCGATGACGATACCGACGGCCATGTCCACGGCATTGCCCTTCACCGCGAATTCCTTAAATTCTTTCAGCAGTCCCATAGTTTCCCCACATTTTTCATGTTGCCGCCGTCAGGCGGATCAGATGACCCACATCAGAACGCACGCGGGCTGAACAGATGCTTCATGGAGGGCCGATTCCGGAACGGCCGCCTTCTCCCCCCGCCGCGTCACGGCATCAGAAAACGGCCCGCCGCCCCTATGAACGTCCCCGGAACAACGGCCGTTGCGGCCATTATGGGCACGGACTTTTTCTCCGTTTTTGCAACCAGGATCATGATGGGCGAAGCGAGCGCCAAAGTGAAAACGGCTCCCTTCAGCCACCACGGCATGCCGAAAAGTTCGCAGTTCAGAACGACGAACGGCATCATGCAATAGAAAACGAATGCGGAAGCAATCGAATATTTGTCCAATCGCATTTTGATCATCGGCACAACATCGATTGTTCCGGCCACCATCCCAATCGCCGCCGTCGGCAGAACTTCCTTCATTTCACGCTCCGGTCCGGGCTGATGCCGCATTGTCCGGAGACTCCGGGCGCAGACATCATAATATCAATAAGCATATATGATGATTACGGTACTGTAAATAAACCTGAAACAACAAAGCCCCGGTACGACCGGGGCTTGTGCAAAGTGAGAACAAAAGCCGAATGGAGGAGCCGGGAAGAGAGAAACCAACGGGGTTCAACCCCCTGTTCCTCCCTTTTCCCGACGGTTTTTCTTAGTCCTGATCGGTGGCGCCCACGCAGTGGCCGCCGTCAACGCCGAAGCCCAAGGTGCCGTCAACGCAAACTTCGCTTTGCGGGCCGGGCTTACCGGCGCCGGGCACGCGCCAGGAGGTCACGTCGATACGCTGAATCGCGGTTTCCGGGGCTTTCTTGGCCTGCGGCACCCACTCGTAGGGAGCGCGGTAGGCGCGGTAAACCATGTTCAGGTTCAGGCCGCCTTTACCCCAGTAGGGGCAAATGTATTCCCAAACGATTTCGTACTGCGGGGTCACTTCAAAGACCCGGCCGTCGGAACCTTCGGTGATCATGGTGTTGCCGTTGGGCAGGCGCTGGGCGCTGCTGATGAACGGGCTGTAGAAGCGGTTGGCGTCCAGCGGCACGATGAAGCCGGCTTCGGCCGGAGTGTACTTCCAGACCACTTCCATGGTCACGGGGTTGATTTCCAACACGCGCGACCAGTCGCGGGTCGCGTTCTTCACGCCGTGGGGCGCGGCCGGGTTGGGCGCGCCGTAGCCGCCCCAACCGCCGTTGTCGTAAATCAGGATGTTGCCTTCGCCCGGCAGACCTTTGGGGATCATGTGGGCATGGTGCTGGCCGATGATCCAGCCGATCTTTTTGGCCGCGCCGGTGCTGTAGTCCGGGCCGAGCTGCCAAACGATCTTGCCGGTCTTCTTGCTCAAAATCAGGTTGATGTTGGTTTCACGGCCGTCGATAATGATGTTGTCCGGGTGGAAACGCTCATCGCCTTGGTCGTACCATTTGTTGGGGCCGAGCGTGGACATGGAGTTCACGTGCATCCAGTCGCCCACGGCCGGGGCGTTGTCGATCAGGGCGCCCCCGCGCATGTTGGGGTCGCGGCACATGGCGTTGCGGGCGGCTTCGTCAAAGCCCATTTCTTCCACGTGGTCGCTGCACAGCCATTCCCACACGATTTCGCCTTCCCAGTTGACTTCGTAAATGATGTCGTCAACCAGGGGTTTGTCGCTGATGTAGGAGCAATTCACGTTTTTGTGGCAGAGAACCAGGGTGTTGCCGGAATCGATTTTCGGCTCCATGCCGGGGGCATAGTATCCCACCGAGTTGCCTTCACGCTGGTAGTCGTGGTGCTGACGGGCCATCCACTGGGGTTTCTCGCCCGGATCCTCGATGTACTCGGCCCGGTTGAATTCCCAAACCACCTTGCCGTCCCAGTCCACCTGCACGAGGTCAATCTGGTCCTGCAGACCGTGTTTGGGGCTGCGAATCCCACGGCTGCCCATGATGTGGCCGCCGGGGAACACTTTGTTCGGGAAGCCCTGCAGGTCGCGCCACAAGCGGACTTCATTGCCGTTCATGTCGATGAGCAGAGCGCCCTGTGCGGGAGCCGGCAAAATAGTATAGCCGTTCCAGCACTTGTCCGGGTTGTAGATGGTTACCCCGGTGGGGTAAACTGTCGGGTGTCCCATACCATTCCTCCTGGTTAAGTTGCCGGCCGGCGCGGAAAACCGCCTCGACCGGATTTTTCACAAGATCTCCCGCCGGCGGGGAGCCGACGCCCGCGTTGTTCCGCAACGAAGCGACAAAACGGAAAGCCGTCGGCCGCGCAAGGCGGAGCAACCCGAAGATGCTCGTTCTTTTTTTCACACTACACTCTTGTTGTTTTTTTTCTGTCTATTTTTTTACATTCTTTTCCGGAGAGTGAAAAATTTCCCTTACGCTTCCCCAAGAAGGCGTAACGCCGCCCAACCGCCCACTGCCCCGAATTCTTTCCTCTTTCGCGAACAATAAAACGCCAAAGGGGAACCCCGACGGGTGCCCCTTTGGTCGTTACTGCCGCCTTTCGGCGCGAAGCATGTGAAAAAGAGGCGTAACCCGCCCTAGGCCAGCTTGGCCCGCGTGGCCTCCAAAGCCTTGGCTTGTTCTTCAAAGCTCGAGAACCCGGCTTGGTGCAAAGCGTCCTCCACCAAGGAGTTCCAATCCCAGCAGGCGTAGATCACCGGCTTATGGAAGGTACGCCGGAAGCTCTCCAACTCATGCCGGTAGAACTTTTCTTTGGGCGTTTCCAGGCTCTCGCGCAGATGCTCATGCAGCCGGTGCAATTCGCCTTCGTACCATTCCATCAGGTCTTCGGCTTTGTTGTACTTCTTCAAAATGTGCCCATACCCGCCCTCTTCCATCAAAGCGCTCAGGGCTTCGTGGTGGCGCGCTTTCAGCCAAACGCCGAGCTGTGAAGTGGGAATGTTTTCCTTTTCCACGTCGGCCATGTCGAATTTGGTCTGATAGTATGTATCCGGCACAACCGAAGCCGAGTTGATGCCCGCAATGGCCACCAACCCGCGCAGGATGGTGCTGTTGGAAACCCCCTGCCCGCAGAAGCCGACTTTCTTGCCGTACTTCAGGCCCGTGAAGATGGTCACCAAAATGGCCCAGACCACGCCGGGGTCTTCCTCGTCGTAGATGTGCGCGAGGCTGGCGTTGTCGCGGTCCGTGGCCAGGACCATCTGGGTCATGTCGTTGGAGCCGATGGAGAATCCGTCGAACTCGGTGATGAACTGCTTGGCCAGGATGGCGTTGTTCGGGATTTCGGACATCTGGATGACCTTCAGCCCGTCCTGCCCGCTCTTCATCTTGTGCACCTGCTCCAGGTAGCGCCGCATGCTTCGGGCTTCCTCGATGGTGCGCACGAAGGGCAGCATGATCTGCAGGTTCCGGCCGCCGTAAACATCGCGGGCCAGCTTGAAGGCTTCCAGCTCCCAGTCGTGCAGGTTGCGCGAAACGCCCCGCCAGCCGAGCATGGGGTTGTCTTCGGTCTGCTCGAACAGCAGGCCGCCCAGAAGGTTGCGATACTCGTTGGACTTGAAGTCCGTGGTCCGATAGATGATGTCTTTGCCGTAGAAGGCCATGGAGAACAGCGCCAACCCTTGGGCCAGGGTCTGCACATAGTGCTCGCGCCCGGAACGATATCCCCGGCCGCGGATGATTTCTCGAATTTTCTCGGGAATGTTGCGCACGCCTTCGATCTGGGCCAACAAACCGGTACGCCGGGCCACGTCCTCGCGCAGATCCTTGATGTCGTCGAGCACTTCCTGCACCGCCGGAATGATCGCGGCGGTCGCGGCCATCGCTTTGGCCTGGGAATCGATTTCCCCGCGCCGGCGAACCACTTCGGGGTCGTTGCCGGAAAGCAGGGAAAGCTCGTCCTCAAAGCCCATGACGATGCGGATGTGGGTTTCCAGATCCAGCGTTGTTTTGATCCGATCCAGGTTGCGGGAGGCGTGCTCCATATGCTCGTCGAGCCTGCGTTCCAGGTCGCGGACCTGTCGACGGATCGCCAGGGTGTCCTCTTCCTTGCCGGTGCCTTCTTTTTGCAGCAGGGCATCGATTTCCGCGCTGACGCCGGTCAGGTGCCCGACATACTCGCGCAGGCGAATATTCACAAAGATCAGCCCGGCGTTGAGTTGGCGGCGCAGAGTCTGGCTCAGGCGCTCGTCAAGAACGCGCAGATGCGTGGAGATGCACTGGGCCAGTTCGCCGTTGTCGTAGGCTTCCAGGGCCAGGGGGTGCACCCCGATGTTGCCGAGCATGAACTCGGCCCGCAGCAGGCCGACCTCAAAATCGGGAATGTTGCGCAGGCGCGACAGGAACATGGCCTGCCCCACGTCGGCCAGGATCAGCCCCACCTTGGTTTTGGTCGCGGGCACCTTGGAAAGATCCATCTCGCCGCCGACTTCGCGCAAAGGCAAAAGACCCCGGTAAACCTTGCCGGTCGTGCCGTCCACGGTCACTTCCACGCCGTCCAGGGCGCGCAGGGCTTCCACCCTCTGGATACCGATGACCGCCGGAATGCCCAACTCACGCGAGGTAATCGCCGCGTGCGAGGTATCGCCGCCCACGTCGGCCAGAATGGCGGAAGCAACACGCATGCCCGGCACCATGTCCGGGTCGGTGCGCTCGGCGGCCAGCACGTCGCCTTTGCCGATACGGTTCAGCTCCAGGGCGGAACGCAGAAAACGCACCGTGCCCTGGCCGGCCCCGCGCGAGGCGCCGTTGCCTTCAACCAAACTCTCTGCGGCGGCAGCGGCGGCCGGGTCGACTTCTTTGCGGCGCATGTAAATAATGTTCGGGTGCTGCTCGAATTCCTCGTTCCAGCGCGTTTCCGGCCTGGCCTGGACGAACCAGAGTTCGTCACCGGCGTCGATGCAGAATTCTGAGTCCATGATGATGCCGCCGTAAGCTTTGCTGATGGCGCGCACGCCCC
>JAVBMX010000011.1:0-5920 GCA_031551885.1 Desulfovibrio sp. | reverse complement strand
ATGAGGGGGTCTGGGGGGAATCATTCCCCCCAGGTGGGGTTTGGGGCGACAGCCCCAACTTCGATGCAGAACACGCCACCTGCCACAGCGCGTCCAGGTCGAGGCGGGCGAGATCGGCAACGGCTTCCGCGCGGGTATGGAGGCCGGGGTCTTCTTCAGCCGGGAGCAGACCCAGGTGCCGGCTTTCCAAAAACAAATCGGGATGCTTGGGAATGTGGCCGAAACAGGGCAACCCGGCTTCGTCTTCGATGATTTCTTTGAGCAGGGCGTAATGCGAGTCGGAGGAAGCGGCCGTGACGATGACCCCGGCAAGGGTGACGTTCGGGGAAAAATCGCGAAACCCGCGCACGACGGCGGCCGCGCTGCGGGAAAACCCGCCGGCTTTGAGGCAGAGCACGACCGGGGATTTTAGGATACGGGCGATGTCGGCTGTGGAACCTTGGGCGCTTGTGCCCCGGCCGTCGAACAGGCCCATGACGCCTTCAATGAGGTTGCAGCCGGACGGGGCGGCTCCACGATGGAAGCTGTGCAGGACGGCCGCTTCGGGCATGAGGACGGAATCAAGGTTGCGGCAGGGAGACCCGAGAAGCGCGGCATGCCGGCCGGAATCGATGAAATCCGGCCCGACCTTGAAGGCGCGCACGGCGAAGCCTCGCCGTTGAAACAAGACGGCAAGAGCGGTGAAGACCGTTGTTTTGCCTTCACCGCTCTTGGGGGCGGCGATTGTCAGCCTGGGAAAAGTGCCGTCCACCGCCGCCCCTTCACCCGCTCAAGCGGGATGGTTATTTGTTCCGGCCGAAAAAGGCCTTATAGCAGATGCCGCCCAGGAAACCGCCGACCAGGGGCGCGGCCCAGAAGAACCACACCTGCTGGAGGTACGCGCCGCCGGCGAAGAGAGCCACGCCGGTGCTGCGCGCCGGGTTGACCGAGGTATTGGTGACCGGGATGGAGATCAGGTGGATCAGCGTCAGGGCCAGACCAATGGCGATGGGCGCGAAACCTTTGGGAGCGCGTTCGTCCGTGGCGCCCATGATGATGAAAAGGAAGAAGGCCGTCAACAGCACTTCGGCGACCAGGCAGGCTTCAAGGGAATAGCCGCCCGGCGAAAGCTCGCCGAAACCGTTGGAGGCGAAACCGGCCGCCGCCGAGAACGACGGAATGCCGGAAGCGATGACGTACAGGGCGCCGCCGGCCAGAACCCCGCCGATCACCTGGGCGATCATATAAGGAATCAGGTCTTTGGTCGCAAAGCGGCCGCCGGCCCACAGGCCCAGCGAAACGGCCGGGTTGAAGTGACCGCCGGAAATATGCCCCACCGCATAGGCCATGGTCAGAACGGTCAGGCCAAAGGCGAAGGAAACACCCAGCAACCCGATGCCGCCGGGTACGACGCCCGCCGCGAGAACCGCGCTGCCGCATCCGCCGAAAACCAGCCAAAAAGTTCCGAATATTTCCGCCACATAACGCTTCATAGAAATCCCCCTATAGGTTGTGGACACCACTCTCCAAAACACGGGCCGACGCCCGCGGGTGTCCTGACGATAGGAGCCTGCTTACGGGAAGCACAGGGGGAAATCAAGAGAAAACGCACACTCTATGAAGATCGCTTCCGAGAGCGGAACGCACGTTGATTTTTTCACAAAAAAAAATAAAAAGTATGGCATGTTAGATACCATAAACCGTTCTCACGATCGAATGCGATTTTTCCATTTTTTATGAAACCGATTGCATCAAACCGCCCGCTCGATCAAAACGCCGAATCGGATTTAAGTCTTTTATTTCCGATAAATATTAGTTGCGAACCGGCTTGACAGTCCCCCCCGCCTGTGCTTCTTTCTAAGCTGGCAACGATGCGGACCGGGAATGTGCATTGTATTCCCGCAACGTGTCCCAAGGAGCGTATACCCGATATAACACCATAAAAAATACTACAAAGCGGCCCCGCGCCGCGCCATGCTTTTCCGTATGCCACAGAGCAGTTTTTGCAAGGCACTCAACGGGACCTCACCGGAAACCATTTATAGGTATCGAGGTTTGACATGGTTTTTGACATCCTCCACTTGGGAATACTTCTTTTCCTGGTGGCCGGCGGGCTCTTTGCAGCCGGGCCCTTAATCGTAGCGTATTGCATCGCCCCCAATGCGGCGGGCGGCGACCTGGGCATGCCCTATGAATGCGGCATGAAGCCGTTCGGCAGCCCCTGGTCGCATTTCGGCATCAACTATTACGCTTACGCCCTTCTCTTCATCGCCTTCGACGTGGATGTTCTCTATCTCTTTCCCGTAGCAGCGTATTATCATCTGGACGACGGATTTGCCGCTCTCGGCAAGCTTCTGTTCTTCCTTTTCTTTTTGTTTCTCGCGCTTGTCTACTTCAGAGCAAAAGGAGTCTTCACGTGGCCTCGCAAGATTGCTCTTTGATGTTTCCGGTCATCCGCCCCACCGAGGGGCGGATCGACCCACCCCATGTCCCCTTGGGGCCGCTGGGCAAATTCCTGGATATCTGTCGAGCCATGTCGCTGTGGCCCATGACCTTCGGCTTGGCATGCTGCGCCATTGAAATGATGGGCGTGGGCATGGCCCGCTTCGATATCTCGCGCTTCGGGGCCGAAGTGTTCCGCCCGTCTCCCCGCCAGGCCGATCTGATGATCGTGGCCGGCACCGTCAGCCGCAAGATGGCCCCGGCCGTCGTGCGGCTGTACGAGCAGATGCCCGCCCCGCGCTTCGTCATGGCCATGGGCAACTGCGCCATCTCCGGCGGGCCCTTCGCCTTTGAAGGCCAGTACGGCATCATTGAAGGGATCAACAAACTGATCCCGGTCGACGTGCACGTGCCCGGCTGCCCCCCCCGCCCCGAAGCCCTGCTTGAAGGCCTGTTCACCCTGCAACGCAAGCTTACCGGCAAACGCTTTTGGGCTCTGCCCGAAGGTTACGATACCGGCTGGCGGGAAGACACCGTGGCCGCGACCGTGGCCGCGACGAACGCCCCGGCGGCGGATGCAGGCGAGGGCGACCTATGAAAGACGTCTTGCAGGGCATCGCCCTTCTCTGTCTGATCAAAGAAGACCCGGCCCGAAAAGGCTTCCTCTGGACGGCCTTTCTGAACGCGGCGGACATCACCGAGGCCGCGCGCAAACTTCTGGCGGCCGAATTCCACCTGGAAGACATCACCGGCCTGGACGTGCGCGAAGGCTTTGTGGTGCTCTATTCCTTTGATCGCTCGGACAAACCCGAGCGCGTGTCGTTGCGAATTCTTCTGCCCCATGCCGCGCCCGACATCCCCTCCATTGCCGGCATCTACCGGGGGGCCGAATGGCATGAGCGGGAGGCCGCGGACTTTTACGGCATCCGCTTTGCCGGCAACCCCAACCCCACCCGGTTGCTTCTGCCGCCGGACATGAACGACTTCCCCCTGCGCAGGAAGGATGCCGAGCGCTCCTCGCTGCGGGCGATCTTCACCCCCGTGTCGGGCGTCTACATCCATAGAGATCCCGCCTTCACCCTGCTTGACGAGGAGCCGGCCGCCGAAGCCGCCGCCGAGGGGAAATCCGCCCCCGCAGCCAAAAACAAGGCCGCCGAGCCCGCGCCCTCGAAGGAGAGCTGAAGCCATGACCACGGAAGCGGAACGCCAGATCGAGGGCGGATACTATACCTGCAACTTCCAGTTCGGGGCCCGTGACGACACCCTGATCATCAACATGGGCCCGCAGCATCCGTCGACCCACGGGGTGTTGCGCATTCTCCTCGAGCTGGACGGCGAATACGTGGTCCGGGCCGAGCCCATCCTGGGCTATCTGCACCGGATGCACGAGAAAATGGCCGAGGTGAAGCTGCCCAACCAGTTCATTCCCAACATGGGCCGGGTGGACTACCTGCACGCCCTGGCCTGGAACTGGGCCTATGTCGGCGCGGTGGAACGCCTGGGCGGCATCGAAGTGCCCGAACGGGCCGAATACCTGCGGGTGATCACCACGGAACTGAACCGCATCGCCTCGCACCTGGTCTGGTGGGGAGCCTATCTGCTGGACCTCGGGGCCTTTACCCCGATCCTCTACGCCTTTGACGACCGGGAACAGCTTCTCGATACCCTTCAGATGGTCACCGGCTCACGCCTGACCTACTCGTACTTCCGCTTCGGCGGGGTGTACCAGGACGCGCCGCCGGAGTTCTTCGCCCGCATCCGCGAATTCATCCCCCGGATGCGCTCCCGGATGAAGATGTACCGGGAGTTGGTCACGAAAAACATGATCCTTGTGGGCCGCACCGAAGGCATCGGGGTCATCCCGGCCGAGATGTGCCGCCGTTACGGGGCCACCGGCCCGATTCTGCGCAGCGCCGGCGTTCCCTGCGATCTGCGCCGCACCGAGCCGTACTCGGTCTATGACCGCTTCGACTTCGACATTCCCGTGTACCATCAGGCCTGTTCGTACGCCCGCTACAATCAGCGTCTGGACGAAATCGAGCAGAGCCTGCGTATTCTCGAGCAGGCCATAGAGACCATTCCCGACGGCCCCATCCAGCCCGCCAAGCCGATCAAGGCCGGCTACGGCATGCCGGCCGGTGAAGCGTCTTTTGCCGTGGAAGGGGCCAGAGGCAAGGTCAAGGTCTGGGTGGCCGGCGACGGCGGCAAAAAGCCCTACCGGGTCAAGCTGCGTTCGCCCAGCTTCTCAAATCTGAGTCTTTTCGCCGAAGCGGCCCAAGGCATCCTGCTCGCCGACGCGGTGGTTATTCTCGGCAGTCTCGACTTGGTCATCCCCGAACTGGACAGGTAGGCGCCATGGAATCTCCCTTTGCCCTGAACGATCTTCTGCATGTGCTGGTGGCGCTTGTGGCCATCGCCGTCTTCGTGGCCGCCAACGCCATGGTCCTGGTCTATGCGGAACGGAAAGTGGCCGGCTTCGTCCAGCGCCGCCCCGGCCCCTATGAAGTCGGCCCGCAGGGGTTGCTGCAGATTCTCTGCGACGTGCCCAAACTCTTGAGCAAACAGCTTGTCCGGCCCGACCAGGCCGACCCGTTCCTGTTCTGGCTGGCCCCGCTCATGGCCTTTTTCCCGGTGTTCCTGCTCTTTCTGCCCCTGCCCTTCGGGCCGAGCCTCACCGGCTGGAACATCGACATGGGCCTGCTTCTGGTTTTGGCATTCTCGGGCCTGAACGTGCTGGCCATTCTCGTGGCCGGATGGGGTTCCAACAACAAGTATTCGCTCTACGGCGCGGCCCGGGGCGTGGCCCAGTCGGTGGCCTATGAAATCCCGCTGCTGCTTTCGGTGCTGGCCATCGTGTTCCAGCACGGCAGCCTGGGCCTGACCGACATCGTCAACGACCAGGGCGGGTTCCCCTGGCAGTGGAACATCGTCACCCAGCCCATCGCCTTTCTGATTTACCTCGTCAGCATGTTCGGCGAGACCAACCGGGCTCCTTTCGACCTGCCCGAGGCCGAGTCGGAACTGACCGCCGGTTTCCATACGGAATACTCGGGCATGGGCTTCGGCCTGTTCTTCCTGGCCGAGTACGCCAACATGATCGTGGTCTGCGGCATCGCGACCACCCTCTTCCTGGGCGGCTGGAAAGGTCCCTTCGCCGACGGCGTCTGGTGGTTCCTGATCAAGACCTACTTCCTGCTCTTTGTCATGATGTGGGTACGCTGGACCTTCCCCCGGGTCCGTTTCGACCAGCTCCTCAACCTGAACTGGAAATGGCTGACCCCCATAGCGGTACTCAACCTGGTGGCCACCGCGGTGTTCGTCAAAGTGTTTTAGGCTCGGCCCCGTTAACTTGGGGGACTCCGTCCCCCAATCCCCCCGGCAGGGGATTGAATCCCCTGCACCCCCATTGTCGGCAAATCGCGCTTCGCGCGAATTGCCGACACATGAGGGGGTCTGGGGGGAATCATTCCCCCCAGGCGGGGTTTGGGGCGGCAGCCCC
>JAVBMX010000051.1:0-7151 GCA_031551885.1 Desulfovibrio sp. | reverse complement strand
GACGCGGCGGGTTGGGGGGGGTTGTGCGGGCACTTTGGGGGGTCATGGGTTTTCCATCCCCTTGCGGGGGGTCTTGGAGGGGCAGCGCCCCTCCAGAAGTCTTGCCTTATTTCCCGTCCGGACGGCGGCGGATGGTGTCGGCGGCGGCTTTTTCGGGCAGACCGGAGCACAAATCGTTGTCGCCGGCCCAGGCGATGCCTGCGCAGTCGCCCATGCCGCAGGCCGCGACAAGATCGCGGCACATCAGCTCGTTTTCATCCAGCATCAGGTAGGCCGAAGCCCGGTGCTGCAAATACACCGCGTTGCGCGGGCGCAGACCCACGGCCTTGTCAAAGGACTTTACGGCCAGGGCCGGGAGCCGGCGCATGAGAAAAGCCGTGCCCAACGCGTCGTGGGCGCGGTCCAGGGCTTCGTCCAGGTTCAGAGCGGCGTAGGCGTCTTCCATGGCCGCATCGGCCTTGTCCAGCTTGAGAAGAACCTCGGCCCGCGAGGCCAGGGCCAGGGCGTTTTCCGGGTCCATTTCCAGACAGGTGTTGAGCTTTTCAAGCGACGCCTTGGGGTCGGGCCATAACCCGCCGTATTGGGGCAACAGCGTAAAAAACAACTCCAGCGACTTCATGGCTTTGATCCGGCTGTCGGCCTCGTGCAGATCCAGCTCGCCTTCAGCGCCGGGGGATGACTGCAACAGCGCGGCGGCGTCTTGGTCGTAGGCTTCCAGCAGGGCTTCGCGCCGGGCAAAAATACGCGCCGCCGCATCCAGAACGTCGGGACGCCCCAGGGCGGCGACCACGGCCCGGCCGGGGGCTTCGGGCGGCACCAGGGAAAGACGCACCTCCACCCGCATCTGGGGCGGGAACCCGCTCAACTCTTTGCCTTCAACCTTGACGGAATACAGCAGGAAGGCCAGACCGAGGATGTCCGGCGGCTTGGGGTTGCCGGTTGTGACGGCCCCGGCGAAACGCACTTCGTCCACGCCGGCCAGTTGCCGCATGGCCGTTTGCATGGCCTGGTTCTCCGCCGCGATGCGGGCCGCGTACTCGGCCATTTCCACCCGTACGGGACCATAGAAAGGCCTGGACGCGACAAACTCCCGCGCCCGTCCCGCCGCGAAAGACGGGAAAGGCGCGAGGCAAACCGACAACAGGCCGAACAGAACGGCCAGGCGGATCCGGGGAATCAAGGGTACAGCTTCTCCTTCACGGCGCGGGCCATGGAGTCGGTGATGTCCTTCATATTTTCGGTCAGCACGTCGTCCGGGGCGGAAGAAAGCGGCACCACCGTGCGGGTCACGCCGGAAGAGAAGCTGTTCTTCCAGATGCGGCCCTTGGGGGTGTCCAGGTTCAGGACGACCCGCATGGAGCTTTCATACGAGGTCAGGGAACGTTCCGTCAGCCGAACCTGCTGAATCTCGCCGGTCAGGATGGTGGTGCAACCCGCGGCGCGGGCCGCGCTTTCGGAGTAGGAGGTTCCGGCATTCAGCCCTTGTCTGGTCAAGGCCACGGCCAGGGAATGGGTAAGCCAGTCCTGTACGTCGGAATCCGGCATGAACTGACTGCCGTCTTCGCGCACGCCCACGGAGGGGTCGCCGCCCCAGGCCTGGGCAAGGCGCACCACGCAAATTCTGGGCGCCGCCGCCGAGGGCACGGAAGGAGCCTCCTCGGGGTACGCCAGGCGGACCGTGTTCTTGGCGCAGCCGGACAACAGCAGGCACAAAAGGAGGGCGGAAAGGGCGCTTCGCTTCATATCATCCTCTTCAGTACCCCGACCGGCGGTCGGGGCGGTTCGGAAAAAGCCGACCGGGCGGCGGTGTTCTTGCGCAAAGGCGGGGCGACCAGCCGGCCAAACTGACGAGGAACACCCTGTGTCACAATGATTTTTAACGTGACTCCCGAATGTTGCTCGTCCATTCGACGCGTCGAGTGGAAAGGCGCGAACGGGAAGTTTTCCGAAATCCGTTCCCTGGCCTTGCCACACACGCTGGTTTCCTGATATATCAATTCAGCCTTGAGATCAAAGCCGACTCAGCGGCCAATTTTGAGGGAAGCGCCAAAAGAGGCTTGACAACCGGGGGGGCCTCTGTATATCCCGCCGTAACACACAACAAGAACGACCGGCCTGTTTACCCCGGCGCCGGCAAACTAGAACCTCACGGAGACTGTGATGACCAAAGCTGAACTGGTTCAAAAGATCCATGCCAAGGCCGGCCTGCCCACCAAGGCCCAGGCCGAAGCCGCCCTTGATGCCCTTGTCGCCACCCTGACCGAAGCGATGAAGGCCGGCGACTCCGTGACCTTCACCGGCTTTGGCAGCTTCAAGGTTACCCAGCGCGCCGCCCGTAAGGGGCGCAACCCGCGCACCGGCAAGGAAATCAACATTCCCGCCGGCAAGGCTGTGAAGTTCACGCCCGGCAAAGCCCTGAAAGAAAGCGTGAAGTAATTTTTCGGTTTTCGCAAAAAGCCCCCGTCCAAGGACGGGGGCTTTTTTATTTGGGCCTGGAACGCCGCCCAACACGCTTTCCCCGGAAACTTTTGCCCCGCGTTCCTGCTGACGGGCGCGGGCGGGTGGGGCGGGCTTTCCGTTCGCCTTGGGCGTTCCTCCTCCGCCGGACTTCCCGACGGCGGAAACGGTCACGGATTCACGGCCGTAAACATCGTTCGCGTTGTCCGTTCCGTCGGCATCCATCCCCGCGGCGGAAGCGCCTGTGGCTTCGATGTTCACAGTGCGGGCGGTGGATGACCAGGCTGTCGCCGTCACGGGAAAAACGACGTCCGCCGAGTTAAAGGCGAGTTCCAGGCTCTGGCCGGTCGTGAGCGCTATATGTTCCCTGCCGGAAGCGGGAATGAACAAGGTACGGGTGGCGGCTTGGGCCGCGTCCCGTGAAGAACCAAGTGGGCATGTAATCCCCCTTACACGATTGCGTCCGCCGTCATTCACTCCCCACCACGGAATTTCTCCATCTCCAATGCAAAAATCCGCGTTTGACGCGGATTTTTGCATTGGAGGCGGGGGCACCCACTCCGAACATGTTCGGGACCGGGAGTCCCCATGGCTTCAGATATCCGTTCCCAAACGCTTGGCCGAAGACATGCCGCCGAGCACCGAACGGGTGTTCGTAAAGCCCAAGGCCGCCAGATCGAGCTGGGCCTCATACGAGCGCAGGCCCGTGTTGCAGACCAGGACCACGGGTTTATCCTTGGGGACTTCCTTGAAGCGCTCACGGATTTCATCCTGCGGGATGTTGTGCCAATGCCGGGGGTATTTTTCCGTATACGGCGCGGCATCGCGGCCCACTCGGGCGTCAAGGAAGAACACCTCGTCCGCATCGCGATCGGCCCAGAGTTTTTCGAACTCTTCCTGGGTCATAGGGCGGCAGCGGTTTTCCAGGATATTCTCGGCCACGTTGCCGACCACGTTGATAATGTCCATGGCGGCCGCGAACGGCGGGGAGTACAGCACTTCCAGGTTCGACACATCGGCGATCACCGCCCCGCGCCCAATCAGCGGGGCCAGGGCGTTGACTCGAGCAGCCAAGGCGTCGCCGTTGGGGCACATGCCCTGAATGCCGAGCACTCGGCGCGTCGGACGGTCCACGACCATTTCCAGAACCATCAGGGCTTTGTCCGGGTAAAAGTGCGCCCGGTCGATCTGCTCCACATGCACGTTGATGGCGTCAAAACCCTCACGCAGGGCGTTTTCGATGGTCAGGCCCGCGCCGGCGGCGCACTGGCCAAAGAGCTTCACGCCCCAGGCCCCGACCGCGCCGGGGAATGTTTCATCCTTGCCCGCCAAGTTGGAACCGATGACCCGGCCCTGACGGTTGGCCATGGACCCGAGCGGATACCAGCCCGGCTTGCCCGTGACCAGATTCTTGATGGCCACGCAGTCGCCGCCGGCGTAGATGTCCGGGTCGGAGGTGCGCATGCGCTCGTCGACCACAATCAGGCCGCGCTCGGTCAGGTCCAGCCCGGCGGCTTTGGCGAGCTCGGTATTCGGACGCACCCCGGCGGCCATGACCACCAGGTCGGCCGGAATCTCGCGCTTGTCGGTGATCACTTTGGTCACCCGGCCGTTTTCGCCCTCGAAGCGCACGACCTTTTCCTCGGTGAACACCGAAACCCCGTTGTCGCTCAGATCTTTCCCGGACATACGGGCCAGGGTGGCGGACAAAAAGTTGGGCAAAATCTGGGGCGCGATTTCCACCACCGAGGTCGGAATGCCCCACATATCGCCAAGGGCTACGGCCACTTCCAGGCCGATGAAGCCGCCGCCCACAACCACGGCGTTGTCGACACCGCCGCCTGCCACGGAATTCTTGATGGCTTCGGCTTCCTCCAGGTTCGTGGCCGGGCCGATGCCCGCCAACTCGATGCCGGGAATGGGCGGCCGGTTGGGCGAGCTGCCCATGGCCAGCACCAGTTTGTCATAGGGCAGGACCGAAGACGCGCCGGTGTCGAGGTTTTCGACGGTCACGGTCTTGGCCGCACGGTCAACGGCTGTGGCTCTGGTGCGGGTCATGGCCGTCACGTCCTTGTGGGTCTTGAAAAACTCCGCGTCGCGGATGGTGCCGTACGGAGTGGCCTGAAGCTCCTCCACCCGGTTTACCTCGCCGGAAATATAATAGGGAATGCCGCAGCCGCCGTAGGAAATGCGGGAAGCTTGATCGATCAGGACAACGTCGGTATCGGGCATCAGTCGTTTAAAGCGGCAGGCGGCCTTGGGACCAAGCGCCACCGCGCCGATGACGACAACTTTCGTGGACATTGCGTACCTCGCTTGCAAAAGGTGAACGGCCCGCCCCATTCGGGCGGGCATGCGCAAACAGATATCCCAAGAAGAATGTAGGCCCATTCTCCCCCGCCGGCAAGGGCTTGGGGTTCCACCCCAAACCCCGCCGGGGGGATGATCCCCCGGACCCCTCATATGTCGACAGGCCGGCGCGTTGCGCCGGCCTGTCGACAATGGGAGTACAGGTGCCACCCTCGACATGGTTAAGGTAACAGCATCACATCGTGGGAGCGCTAACTACCGGTTGATTGCAGTCCTGTCTTCATTCTCCCCGACGGGATCTGGGGTGGAACCCCAGCCCTTCTCTATTCCACAAAAATTTTGCCTTGCAGATACAGGCGGGCGGCGCCGGCAATTTTCACGCGGTCTCCGGCGAGCTCACAAAAGAGCGTGCCGCCTCTGGAGGAAAGCTGCCGGGCTTTCATGATTTTTTTGCTCAGGCGCTCGGCCCAGAAGGGAATAAGGGTGGAATGCGCCGACCCGGTGACCGGGTCTTCGGGGATGCCCGCACCGGGGGCGAAGAAGCGGGAGATGAAATCCGCGTCACCCTCCCCTTTGGCCGTGACGATGACCCCAAAGGCGTCGGGGACGGCTTGCAGCTTGTCCATATCCGGGGCAAGCCGGCGCACCGCGTCGGCCGACTCAAGAACCAGAACCAGGTCGCGCGACCGGTGGGCTTCAAGCACCCGCGCTCCAAGGGCTTCGTTCATGGCCGGGGCAACGGGAACGGACACGGGCGGCCGGGAGGGGAAATCCATCTCCAGCAGGTCACCCTTGCGAACCACGCGCAGCTCGCCGCTTTTGGTCCGGAACACGTAGGGACCGGACGCGCCCGCGCACAGGTCGAGCACAAAGGCCGTGCCCAGGGTGGCGTGGCCGCACAGGTCGATTTCCGTTTCCGGAGTGAACCAGCGCAAATCCCAGGCCGCGCCGTTTTTCACGACAAAGGCGGTTTCGGGCAGGTTGTTTTCGGCCGCGATCTTTTGCATGAGTTCGTCGACGAGCGGAGCCTCCGGCAGGCAGACTCCGGCCGGATTCCCGGCAAACGGGGCGTCGGCAAACGCGTCGACAACGTAATACGGAATCATGAAAGCCTCCGTGTGTAAGGCTCGGCCCGCCAAGGTCAGCCGGCGAACCTTCCCCGCGATATAAAAAAGGTGCTCCACGGCAGCGCGGGCGGCATCCCCAACCCCCTCCGGCAGGGGACTGAAACAGAGCCGCCCACGTTCGCCGCCCACAGTGTTCCCGTAGTGAAAAGCACACCGCTTCGCAACGACACGGGCGGCACCCTGCACCCGCAACGTTCACCAAAGCGGCAGAGCCGCTTTGGTGAAAACGGGGGTCAAGGGACATCATGCCCCTTGCGGGGTCCGGGGTGGAACCCCGGGATCATCCCTCAATCCACGTACAGTCCAAAGCCTTTCGGGCCGGAATACCGGTAGGCCGCAGACGGATGAACCCGAACATCTGGACGGCGTGCACGGCTTCGCCTTCGCGCAGACCAAGAAGGGCCGCCATACCCCGGTCGCCTTGAACCAGAATCGACGCATACCCGGCCCAGCAACAGCCGATGCCGTGGGGAAGAGCGGCCAACTCCAGGTAAGTCGCGGCGATGACCGCATCGACGCCGCTCCAGTGGTCGCCCTTGGGGCCGACCACAAAAATCGCGTGCGGCGCGCCCCGGAAAACCAGGTCCATGCCCCTGCGCCACGCCGCCGCGAGGCCCTTGGCTTCGGCGATAAGCGCCGTGGTTTCGGGTTTTTCCAGCCGGTCGGCCATCAGATCACACAGCCTGTTCAGCGACTCGCGGCCAAGGCTGACGAAGCGCAGCGCCTGCTGGTTTTTGGCCGACGGCGCGTAGCGCACCGTGTCCAGAACCGCGGCGGCCGTCTCGCGCGGCACCGGGTCCGTTTTGTAGAAACGGGTGGACCGCCGGGTTTTGCAAAGCATGTCGACGGCTTCAACGGAAGGCAGAAGCTTGCGGTCCACCAAGCGGTACTGATCGGCCGGAAGCACGTCGATGTCGCAGGCCCGATACGGGCAAAAGGCCGTACAGTGGCCACAGGCGATACAACGCTCTTCAAATCCCGCGCGCGGCGTTGGGGTCTCGCCTTCTCCACCTTTGATGATCTTGGCCGGGCAGGCCTGAGAGCATATCCCGCACTGCCTACAGCGCTCCTGATGCAAAATAAACCGAGGCATAATGGCTCCTTGGGAATGACTTGGGGGTCCGCCCCAAAACCCCCACGGGGGGAAGTATGCCCCCCCACACCCACAACAGTAGGCAAACCCCCCCCAAGCCCGGCATTTTCGAAACAGGGGGGGCAAGGGGGTCAAAACCCCGCCACACGGCGAGGTGGCTGGAC
>JAVBMX010000078.1:0-35229 GCA_031551885.1 Desulfovibrio sp. | reverse complement strand
TCACTCAGGCTGTTGAAGATATATAAATCAAGCACCTCTTCGCGAAGCGTGCGGTTAAAGCGCTCCACGTATGAATTCTGCGTCGGCTTGCCGGGTTTGATGAAATCCAGGGCAACAGCATGCTCCTCTGCCCAAACGGCCGGCTGTTTATTTTGCCGCCCTGGGGGCCGGGAATGGCCCCGCCCCTTTGCGACACTCGTAACACTACTGGAAGTTTTTACTAATATCTGGCCCTAAGAATGGGGACTTTACAGACGCCCTTCCTGAGGCAGGGCGGCGAACAAACGCGGATTCCTTTTGCCGCCATGCGCTGGTCGCTGCTGATTTTGCTTGGAGTGGCCCTGATGCAATGGGAGCACGCGGAAAACCTTTCCATCGCGACCATGCTGGCCTGCGCGTTGCCCATCATTCCGGCGGCGTTCATGTATCCCTTGGGGAACAGAAAAATGATGCAGGTCTGCGGCGACGAGGTGGACACGTTCCAACGGGTCTTCAACATGACCCTGGCCTCAATGCCGTTTTTTCTTCTCCTGGCTTTGTGGGGCCTGCTCGCGGACGGTCTTCCCTCAAGCGGGCAGGTCGGTCAATCCGTCCTGGTGGCGCTGTTTTCCGGCGTCTTTGCCACTCTGTTGTTCTTCGCGGCCACCAATCTGGTACGGCGCAACCCGGAACGTCTTGCCGCCGTGGAGGCGGTCCAGGCGGGCGAGGTGGTCTTCGCCCTGGTAGGGGAAATCATCCTGTTGCACGCGCCGCTGCCGTCAGTCGTCTCTCTGGCGGGCATCTTCCTGATCTGTTTGGGGGTGATCCTGCACAGCCTGCGTTCGGGAAAGTAATACCTTTATAGCTGCACCTCTTCGAACATCAAAGCATATTGTTTCTCGTGTAGTTTTGCCCGAAATAAAGAAATTTCCGGATGGCTTCGGCAAAACTCCTGTGCAAGCAAGTTGATTCTACTATCAACATTCATACCGAGCATTATTGATTTAATATATCTCGACTTAATATCAACCAATCCTGGCAACCCGAGCTTGTTTATTTCACCAATTCTTAACGCCACCATTCTCCATTCTTTTTCATATTTCCAACACAAAGATTTCATATATAAATTATCAGAAATTTCATTTTGTTTATGACGACCAATAGCATGCTTATCAATGTGATATATATACGGTCTATCCTTACGGCATATAACTTTTCTGATTTTTTCAAATATATTTATACGTTGCAATAAAAACATATCATTACTCACATCAAATTCAACAACAAATCCAGCATGGCTTGATGAATAATGTGCCCACATTAAAAGAGAGTCATAAACTTCTGTTAAGCTGAATACTCCAAAATTTATCATCGAATTTAACAAATCAAATACACGTTTTCCTTCTTTTATTGCATTATCATTTTTCGTTTCACAGCTCTTTCTAATGTTATTTTCTAGTATTTTATTAGATAACTCAACGAGCTCATCCGATTTTTTACCCTTAAGCTCTGGAATTTTTGATACAATATATTCATCAGTTACAAAGAATCCAGATTTGACAAGCTCATCTATTCGTTCTGGATGATACTTTTCGAACAATATCGATCTACATTCAAAGGGATCGTTCAGTTCTTGTAATGGAGTGAAGCGAATACAAGGCCGATAGAAAAAGTCATACCGATGAGCTGGAAAATATTTATATAGCAACATAAATATGTTACACTCTCAACTACGACAATGATGAAGTATGAGGGGTGCAGGGGAAATAATTTCCCCTGCTGGGGCTTGGGGCGGAGCCCCAAAGGAAATTAATGAGAATAGGTTTTAGTGGGCGTCGGCCCAGGTCGCTCCCACCCCCCAGTCCGCGGGCAGGGGAACACTGAGAGCGGTGTCGCCGGGGTTTACCCCGGACATGATGACGGCCAGACGCTCGCCGGCTTCTTGCGCGGTTTCCGGCGGGCATTCGAGCAGCAGCTCGTCGTGAATCTGCAAAAGCAGGACCGCCCCCAGCCGGTGCAACTCGGCGTCGTTTTCCACGGCGGGCATGGCCAACTTGATGATGTCGGCCGCGCTGCCCTGAATGCGGGTGTTCACGGCCTGCCGGCGGGCCTGGGAACGCAACTGGTTGTTCCCGGATCGGATGTCCGGGATGGGCCGGCGCCGACCGGTCATGGTGACTACAAAACCGTATTCCTCGGCTTCCTTTTCGATGGAAGCGTAAAAATCCTTCAAATGCGGCAGGCGTTCAAAGTAACGGTTGATGAAGCCCTTGGCCTCGCTTTGCGAGATGCCCAGGTCTTTGGCAAGCTTCTGCGCGCCCATGCCGTAAATGAGGCCGAAGTTCACGGTCTTGGCATTGCGGCGCTGTTCCGGAGTCACCTCGGCCTGGGGCACGTCATAGAGCAGCCCGGCCGTGCGCCGGTGGATGTCTTCGCCCTTGTGGAAGGCTTCCAACAACGCGGGTTCTTGCGACAGGTGGGCCAAAACCCGCAGCTCGATTTGGGAATAGTCCGCGCAGACCAGCACCTTGCCCGCAGCGGCCGTGAAGCAGCGACGCATGCGTTCGCCCAAAGGCCCCCGGATGGGAATGTTTTGCAGGTTGGGATTGCTGGAAGACAGCCGCCCGGTGGCCGTGCCGGTTTGGTTGAAGGTGGTGTGCAGACGGTCGTTCGCATCCACCAGCCGGGGCATGGGCTCCAGGTAAGTGGAGCGCAATTTTTCCAATTTACGGTATTCCAGCAGCTTGGGCACGATCGGGTGCGCGTCTTCCAACTTTTCCAGAGCTTCCTGAGAGGTGGACGCCGCGCCGCCTTTGGTTTTTCCCGCCCCCGGCAGGCCGAGAGCCTTAAAGAGCACGTCGCCGAGCTGCTGGGCCGAGCGAATATTGAAGGGGCGTTTCGCCAGGGTATGGATTTCTTTGGTCAGACTTTCCAGGCGGTCCTGCACCTCGGTCAGAAAGTCCGCAAAGGCCTGGCGATCAATGCCGATGCCGCGTTCTTCCATGCGGGCCAGCACCGGCACCAGGGGAAGCTCGACCCCGGCGTATACCGGCTCCAAATGCGCCCCGGCGAGTTGGTTCCGCAGCAAGTCATACAGTGAAAGGGCGGTCAGGCCGGGGTGCTCTTCCGGAGCGAACTCGCCCGTAAGCCGATCCGCCCGGCGATAGGCCGGGTGCGGCCACGCGTAGCTGCGTTCTTCCGGGTCCAGCAGCCAGGCCGCCAACGAGATGTCGAAGACACGTTCCTGCGGGTAGCTCCAGAAGGTCGGGTATTTTTTGGCCAGATTCTTGAAATCGGCCGTCACGAGTACCGGAACGTCTTTTTTCCACAGCCCGGCAAGTTCGTCCGGCCGGCCGTCATAGAGACGCTCCCAGTCGAGAGACGCCACAAGCGGACCTTCCGGCAGGTCGAATACGGCCCATGCCGCGCCGAGGGCGGGAAGCTCCGCAAGACCGGCCGCCCGAGTGAAGACGATTTGCTGGGGATGCATGTTGAACAGGCTGCCCTGGCCGCCCGCCTGCGGCAACGCTTTGCCGGAGACGGACTTTTCCGGCGCTCCGGCCGGCTTGCTCGGCGTATCGGCAACCGGAACGGACGTGGGAGCATCCCGTTTCGTGGCGGAAGCGCCGACCGGCTTGGGAGCAAACGAACCGGCGCGTTCCATGGATTCCACTTCCCGGCGCAGGGATTTCAATTCAAATTCATCCAAAAACGCGGCCAGAGCGGCAAAATCCGGGGCCGCCACGGTAACCCCCGAAAGGTCGGCCGGGCAAACATCCACGGCCAAGGTGGTCAGCTTGCGGTAGAGCAAGGCTTCGTCGCGTCGTCCGTCAAGCTTGGGACGGATCTTCGGCGGCACCGCGGCCAGGCGATCGAACAGCGATTCCAGAGTGGGGAATTCGCGGATGAGTTCCTGCGCGGTCTTGGGGCCTATTTTGGGAATGCCGGGAATGTTGTCGGCCGAGTCGCCGACAAGGGCCTGATAATCGGGCCAGGAAGACGGGGCAAAGCCGTTTTCCGTTTCAAAATCACCCAAGGTGGTCAGACGTTCGTCTTTTGAGGCCGGGTCCCAGAGCAGGACGTTGGCATGCAGGCATTGGCGCAGGTCTTTATCCGCGCCCACAACGATCACCCGATGGGTGTCACGGAAGCCGCAGGCCAACGAGGCGATGCAATCATCGGCCTCGACCTGTTCGGAAACCAGCAAGGGCAGACCCAAAAGCCGGATCACCCGGGTGATGGGCTCGATCTGCCGGACCAAATCTTCCGGCGTGGCGCTGCGGTTGGCCTTATAGGCAGGAAACAAACGATGCCGGAAGTTCGGCCCTTTGCCGTCCAGCACAAAGGCGAAATGCGCGGGGCGTTCTTCCCGGACCAGCTTCAGCAGCAACCGGGTGGTGATATACAGGGCATTGGTGGGGAAACCGTCGGAACGGGTCATGTCCCGGAAAGCGTAAAAGCTGCGGAACACGAAGGCCGAACCGTCCATCAAGTACAACGTCGGCCCGTTCAGGCCGAGCTTGTCACGCAGAGACATCAGGCTCCTTTTCGTACGCTTTGTTCTATGGCTTCCAGCATGGAAAGCAGGGCGTTTTTGCTGAAGGGCTTGGCCAGAAATTCCGAACAACCGGCATAGAAGCATTCATGCCGGGCCTCGGGCAGCGTATAGCCCGTGACCGCCACAATGGGGGTGGGCTTTCTGCCGGAGTCGGCTTCCATGGCCCGGATGATCCGGGTGGCCTGATAGCCGTCCATGAGCGGCATTTCCAGATCCATGAAGACCACGTCGAAGTTCTTGCCACCAAAGGCATCCAGACCTTCCCGACCGTTGTGGGCTTCGGTGATCCGGTGCCTGGTTCCTTTCAAATACAACGAGAAAAGCATGCGGGTGTTGGGGCTGTCGTCCACCAACAGGATGTCCAACCCGGGTGAGGACACATCCTCCATGGGTTCCTCATCCGCCACGTGCTCGTCAAACACGAGTGTGGGCGCAATTTCCTCCGGCGTCAACTTCCCGTCCGGCACCGGGACTTCTTCGTCCACGAGGCCGGAAAGCGAGAACCCGTCGTTTGCGGGCGGGGGCGTGGGCGCCGCCGGCTGGACGATGGCCTCGCCGGTATCCAACTGCACCATGAACTGCACGGCGAGGGCATTGTGCGAGGCGGCCGAGCCCAAAGGTTGGCCGTGCATGCGTTGCACCAGGTACTCGATGACCGTCCATTCGTCCTTCAATTCCAGGGGGCTCATGGCCGGGGCCGTCATGGCTTTGTCGGCCATGGGGTTTCCCGAATCCAGGCATTCGTTCGCGCCGAACGTCTGGTCATGGGGCGGGTCCATATTCGGCACCCAGGAGGCGGAAAAGATCAGACGCAGCGTGCCCGGTTGCGGGGCCGTGTATTGGTCGCGGGAAATGCCTAAAATGGCGCTGCCGCCGGAAACCGGCGCGGTGATCATAAAGAGGCAGCGCAGCAGGGTGTGGCGCAGCAACGCGTCGGGCCCGCTGACTTTGGTGGTGATGCCCGGCTCGACGTCCAGGGTCAGGTCGATGTTTTTCGCGGCCATGGCTGGCAGAGCCTGCCGGTAAATTCGATCCATGAGGCCGTAGACGTCCACGGGAACCATGGCCGGTGTGACGTCCTCTGCGGCGGAAACGGCGACCCGGTAGATGTCGTCGAAGATATCCTTCAGGGAATTGATGCTCCTGCGGCGCTCCTTGCCCGGTGCGGTCGCTTCTTTCTCACCCGTTTCACAGGCGTCGACGGGGCGGGGCGCGAAATAGGCCTGGGTCTGCAGACAGGTCGCGGCCAGCAGCTTGGCCAGGGAAGAGCTGCGCTCCACGGCGTTGTCCCGTTCCCGGCGCACGCGCTCCAGGACCAATTCCGGCTCGCGGTCGATCAAAAAGCCTTCCATGGGTTCCATCTCGTCGCCGGTTCGCGGAAAACAGGTCATCCAGAAGGGGTGCGTGTTGCCGTCACGCAGACGGAACAACACGGGCAGGCGGGCATGGGGTTCCTCGCGCAGATCGGCCAAAACCCGCAACGCTTCTTCGGGGTGGGCGAAGAGGTCCACAATATTGCGATGTTCGGCCTGCAGATGCATGGAGGAATCATAGCCGAGCAGCAAGGCGAAGGGCAGGTTGATGCGCAGGAGCGCACCGGTGGTGGAGCACTGATAGATGCCGTTGACGGAGTTGTCGTAATGCCGGCCGGCAATGGAACGTTCTTTGCCGACGGGGCCGGAACAATCGGTCGGCTGCTGTTGCTGCCGGTCTCCGGTCAGGCGCTCCACGGCCTTTCTGGCAAGGTCCTTGCGGGTGGCCAGGGTTTCCGCCACAGAACCGAGTGTGGCCCGCAGCGTATCGGGCAGCGCGGCGGGGGCTTCCGGCAGGGCGGACAGCTCCGCGTCGAGAGCGTCTTTCAGACCGGAGTTGACGGCGTCGCACAGAGTTTGCTGTTTTGAACGATGCCACAGCAACAGACCGAGAAAGCCGAACAGGGCGAACACATAGGGCAGGGAGGGGTTGTGCCACCACCGGGCGGGAGCGGGCTCGACGGCAACCGGTGCGCGGTGCGAGGCGACGTACAGATAGGCCTCTGTTTCGCCCAAGGAATTCTGGAGGGGCTGCACGCCGACATTCCGGCGTGTATCGTTCACGGACAATTCGATGACACGGAAGGCCGAGGCTTCGGGCGCAATAGACATGTCCGGGGCGGCCGCGGTCAGGGCGGGCACCAAGCTGCCCAAGTTTTTCCCGGCGGCAAAGGGAACCGCGGGCAGAACGGCTATGTCCGCGCCGACGACCTGCTCCAGCCGGGCCACGGCATCCGGTCCGAGCGGCAAAGACACCATAAGCGTGCGTCCGCCGCCGCCGGAAACGGTCCGCGCGGCGCACACCCCAAGGGTGTCACGCAGGACGGTGAGACCGGCATACCCGGAGTCGGCCGGGAACTTCGCCGCGATGGAAGACACGACCTGCGTTTCGGGCGAAGGCGCGCCATCGGCCGGGACCTGCCCGGGTTGCACGGGACCGACGGAAATCACGGGTTCCGAACGCTGCCCATATAGGGTAAAGTTGGCTTCAGGAAACAGCCCGGCATATTCCAGCAAAACTTTGCGGGCCTGTTCGCGCCCGGTTCCGGCCAGGCGGGCGGCGGTTCTATCCACCGCCAGGGCGCAACGACGCCGCATATCGAGCAGTTGCTCGAACGTCGCCCGCGAAGTCCCCGTGATGTGATCGTTCACTGGGGGCGTGTCGTCATGTTGCTCCAGCAGCGGGAGGGCAACGGCGCAGAACAAAAGAAATATGCCGCTGAAAAGCAGAATGAACCGCAATGTGGACGAAACGCCCGAAGGCATGTGCGAGTCGTTGTCGAGCATATCCATAGGCAGATCCATTCTCCGGGCGGGCTGTGTTCTGCCCGGCAAAGCCGGGCCATAAAGACGAGACGATTGACGATCCATATAGCGTAAATTGTTCACGGAAGCAATGTGGAACGTATTCCAAACCGTCTTATCCGCTCTTTTTTTATCGACAAAAGGAAAAGAAATATTATGGCCGGGTTCCGCACGGAAAAAATACGCCTTTCCACTTTGTTGGAGAAGGACAACTGGTATGCCGGCATCCGGGAAGAGGTTCGGGATGCCTTCGCGGCCGTTCAGGTGCTCAATCCCTTGCTGGCTTTTTTGCATCGCCCCGAAAAACGAGAGCGGGCCGCCTGGGCCTTGGGTGAAGCGGCCGCCGTCGTGGCGGAAGAAAATATGGAAAGCATCCGCGTACTTGTCCGTCGGCTCATGTGGAGCCTAAACGAGGAATCCGGCAACCTCGGTTGGGGAGCTCCCGAGGCGCTCGGCTGCATCTTGGCCGCCGTTCCCGCCTTGGCCAAGGAATACGGCGGGCTGCTGCTTTCCTACGCTCACGACACCGGCCGGGAGGACAACTATCTGGACTACGCGCCGCTGCGGGCAGGAGTGCTTCGCGGCGCGGCCCGTCTGGCCGAGACGGCGCCGGATATCGTCGCCGGACGCTTGGCCGGGCCGGTCGCCTGCCTGCAAGACCCCGACCCGCAGGTTCGCGGCATGGCCGTGCTGGCGGTTTTAAACGTATTGCGGCATGTGGAATCCGTGTCTCCCGAGCAGCGCGAACGACTTGTCGAGCCCCTGCGCGAGCGGGCCGCAACGGAGGAGGGCGAGGTCTCCTACTTCGACGGCCGCATCGAGCGCGCGGACGTGGTCTCCGCTCTTGCGGCTGAGGCTCTTGAGCTTTTGAGCCGACGACCGTAGCGAAAAGCGGAAAAACGCCCGCCACACAAGGGCGAAGTGAAAAATCTCCCCGTTCGCGGGAAAGGAATGGTGAAAAAGCCGTCCTCGGGTCGCGGTCGGCCTGAACCTAGGAAGAAACAGTCGAATCTCCGGCGCGGGCCAAAACGGCCAGCGCATTGATCGTAGCAGCCGCCAGAGGAGAACCTCCGCGTCTGCCGCGCAGGGCGATGCTTGGCAGATTGGGCGTGCCCACAAGGAGTTCTTTGGACTCCGCCGCGTTGACGAACCCGACCGGCATACCCACGACCAGGGCCGGCCGAAGGTTGTGGGTTTCGCATAGCTCCAAAAGGGCCAGCAGGGCGGTGGGGGCGTTGCCGACAACCACCACGGCTCTGTTGAGGGCTTCGCCGAGTTGCAGCATGCCCGCGCGGGAGCGGGTGCAGCCCTCTTGTTCGGCCACGCGGGCGACGTCGGGTGAATCCAGAATGCAACGCACCGGATTTTGCCTGGGAAGTTTCTTTTCCGAAATCCCCACCTTGACCATCATGGTATCGGTAAAGATGGGAACGCCCGCCGCCAGGGCCGCGATACCCGCTTGAACGGCGTATTCCGGTATATAAAGGTCTTCGGCCAGGCTCGGATCGCCGGCGGCGTGGATGATGCGCCGGGCCACCTCCCAGGCGGGCCCGGAAAAAGGCTTGTTCGCCCCGAACTCGTTGTCGATGATTTCGAAAGACCGCTCCTCGATCGCGGTGGGGAGCCGTTGCGGCATGAGCTGCATCAGTTTTTCCGCTCCGTGAAGAAGTCGGTCAGCAGTTCGGCATCGCCCTCGGCCGCCTGCGCGCCGAGTTCCGAATCGCCGCCCCACACAACAAAGCGCCCGTCCCGCAGGGCGGTGTATCCCGCCGACAAAACGCCGCTGTAGGGAAGTTGCTCGCGCATGTCCACATGGGCCACTTTATCCGGAAACAGAAAGGGCACGGGCTGGCCGGCAAAGTCACGACAAATGAGATATTTCATGGATGCTCCGGTGTTCGGCGGGAGAACAATCCGCCGGCTGCACCGACAATCGTGCGGAACCCGCGGATTCTTTCTTTTGAATAACATGATTCACATGGGCCCGTAAATCCTTTTCCGCCCATTCGATACGGTCGCGATATTTTTTGTTGCAGCAGATGTTTTCGCCTTCCAACAATGAAAAGACCGTCACAATGGAAAACGGCGCTGCAACCCACGACTGCTGCGCCTGTGACAAGCCCCGTCAACTCAGTCCATACGCGAAATCACTCCGGCCGGGAAAAAAGCGGCCGGCATTCCCAATCCTGAAGGCGGCCCCAGAGACATTTACGGAACTCTTTCATGATGCGTCACACCGGTATTGTAAAGTAATAAATATCCACTTCACTTTTGTCGGGAAATATCATAAAGAACTCCCATCTACCGCAATGTCGCCGGAAACGGCATAAAAATGTCGTGTTCACATTGGCGGAATAACCCTTTTGGCTATTCTGCCGGTTGTGTTCGCAACCTTTGAGAAGGAGCCCGTTTATGGAAAATTACCTCCAAGAGGCGCTTGAAATCGTTAAGGCGCAAGCCAGCGTCCGCACGATGAACGAAGAAGAAATCACCACCATGGTGAAAAAGCTCGCCGAAAACATTCGCAGTATTGGTGAAGGCTATAGCCCCGTTGAAGAAGAGGCCGGAGGGGTTGATCCGAAGAAAGCCATCAAAGAAAAAACCATTACCTGTGTTATGTGCGGGAAAGCGTTCAAACTGCTTACAAAGAAACACCTGGCTTCTCACGGACTCTCTGTTGATGAATACCGGGAGCGTTGCGGCTATAAAAAAGGAACGCCCCTGGTTTGCAAATCGCTGCAACGTGAACGCCGCAAAAAGATGAAAGACATGCGTCTCTGGGAACGCCGTTCCTAAGTTTTCGTTCGGTACGCACAAAAACATCCCCGGAAAGACGCCCCCGCAATTTTTTCGGGGATGTTTTTTTCCAAACCGACTAGGACGCGTCCATGAAAAAAACACCGCCGGCGACTGCCGACGCACCGTTGATCCGCCCGGCGCGCCGCGACGATTGCGCGACCATACGCAACATCGCCCGCGGCGCGTACTCCCTTTATCTGTCGCGCATGGACCGGGAACCGGCGCCCATGAACGAGGATTACGAAGCCCGAGCCGAGGAGGGTTCTCTGTACGTTCTGGAAACGGCTGAGGGTATTTTGGGGTTTATTGTGCTGTTGCCCGAGGAAAACACCCTGCTTCTGGACAACCTTGCGGTCTCTCCGGCCGCGCAGGGAAGAGGGTACGGCCGAGTGCTTCTTGCGTTTGCGGAAAGTCAGGCCCAAAAAGCCGGTTTCAACGAAATCACTTTGTACACCAACGAAGTAATGATCGAAAACCTCAAGCTCTATGCCCGCATGGGTTATTCCGAAACCGGCCGGGCCGTGTGCAACGGGTATCGACGCGTACTTTTCTCCAAAAAGCCGCTACAGCCGAACCAGAAGCCGTTTCTCCTTTTGGACAAATCCTAACGAGTCCACAAGCGGGAACCAGGAGCGCAAAAGTTGTTTGCTGTCACGCTCTCGATGAGAGACGCGCTACGGTCCAGTCGGCCGGGCGGCACGCTTCGCGTCCACCGAAGCAAATAAACTTTTTCAAAGTTGATTTGCTCTAAAGAATCTGATTCAGAAAAGCCTGCGTGCGCTCGTGCGTGGGACGCTGAAAAATATCTTCCGGCGTGCCGGATTCGACAATTGCGCCGTTATCCATAAAGACGACCCTATCGGCCACTTCGCGCGCAAATCCCATTTCATGCGTCACAACCACCATGGTCATGCCTTCGCGGGCCAATTGCTTCATGACGTCCAGAACTTCCCCGACCATTTCCGGATCCAGGGCCGACGTGGGTTCGTCGAACAGCATGGCTTTCGGCTCCATGGCCAAGGAACGGGCTATGGCCACCCGCTGCTGCTGTCCGCCGGAGAGCTGTTCCGGGTAGACGGAGTATTTCTCCGCGATGCCGACTTTTTCCAGCAACGACATGGCCTTTTCCCTGGCCGCGGCTGCGGGACGCTTGCGCACGGTGCATTGGGCCAGGGTGAGATTGTCGATGACCGTCAGATGCGGGAACAAATTGAAAGACTGGAAGACCATGCCGACCTCGGCGCGCACCGCGTTGATGTCGCACTTTGGGTCCAGGATGTCGACGCCCTCAATTTTGATGCTGCCGGAATCCGCATATTCCAGACGATTCAAACAACGCAGGAACGTGGATTTCCCCGAGCCGGAGGGACCGATAATAACCACCACCTCGCCGCGGGCCACCCGCAGCGACACCCGGTTGAGCGCTTGAAGCGGATGGGGAACATAAAAAACCTTGCTGACTTCTACGGCCTGGATCATCTGCGCACGGCCCTTCTTTCGAGGTATTGAACAAACAGGGACAATATGAAGGTCAGGGCCAGATACAGCAGGGCGCAGGTGAACCAGAGCTCCAGCGACTGCAACGAGGAGGTCACGGCCTCACGCGTGGCCTTGGTCAACTCACGCACGGCCATGACGCCGAGCAACGAAGAATCTTTGATCAGGCTGATGAACTGCCCGGCCAAAGGCGGCAAAATACGCCGAAACGCCTGCGGCAAAATAATTTTGCGCATGGCCTGGGCATGGGTCATACCCAGAGAACGGGCGGCCTCCATCTGCCCTCTGCTCACCGACTGAATGCCCGCACGCACGATTTCCGCCACATAGGCCCCGGTGAACACGGCCAAGGCCATGACCCCGTACCAAATGGGAGAAATCTCCGGGGAAAACGGCTGATTCCACAACGGCGGCAGGGCGGGAACGACCACATTTTTCAGCAGGCCGTCCACAAGATAGCCGACGACAAAGTACCAAATGAAGATCTGCACCAACAAAGGTGAGCCTCGGATGATCTCAATGTAGGTGATCGCCCCCCAGCGCATCAGCGGATCGCGGGAAACGCGGCACAACCCGGCCCCCAGCCCGAGGACGATTCCGGCAATGATGGCCAGCAGGCTGACCTTGATGGTGACCCACAGGCCTTCCAACAGAATGCCGGGCTTGCTGTAGGGCTGCCGGGCCACGACGTCGCCGTGGTAGACATCCTGGCCGGGATCCACCAAAATTTCGGCGGCGGCCGAAAGGCGCAGTTCTTCCGACATCGCCCCGGCGTCATGGGGAGTGAAGACGACGACCGTGGCCCCGTCATCCCGTTTGATCTCGGCCACGGAGGCGTCCCTTTCAACCCGAACGTCCTGCTCGCCTTTGGCCCAAAAGAATTGCGGCACCCGATTCCAACGCCAGGTGTACTCCAGATCCTTGGCGGCATAGCCTATGCCCAAAAGCAGGCCGGCCGCGCCAAGGACGAAGATCATCCGGGAAAGAAAGTAGTAAAGGGGGGAAGGGGGGCCGTCCAGACCGGGGGTACGCATGGGGCATCCTTCGTGCGCAGGAGGAAAAAAGGGCCGCACGGCCGAGGAAAACCCCGGCCATGCGGATTCCGGCCGAACCTGTCGGCCCTAAAGGCTATTTCTGAATTTTCGTAAACCAGTCGGTGGATTTGATCCACTTGTCGTAAATGCGATCATAGCGCCCGTCGGCTTTCACCTGACGCAGGAAGTTGTTGAGAAAATTCATGAAGTCCGGGTCGCCCTGGCGGATGCCGATGCCGAGCGGCTCGTAAGTAAAGGGCTTGTCCAGGTGCACAACCTTTCCCTGCCCCTGCTCGGCGTAAAACACGATATTGAAGGGCATGTCATAGACCCAGGCGTCGGCGCGGTCGTTGGCCACTTCCAAAGCCCCGTCGGCTTCTTTCTCAAAGGTTTTGAACTGGGCTTTGGGCAGGTAGCGCTTGACCGCTTCTTCACCCGTGGTGCCCTGGCGGGAGACAATCTTGTACTGCGGGTCGTTGAGCTGTTCCCACGAGGTGATTTTGCCTTCCAGCTTCTTGTTCAGCAGGATGGACTGACCGACCACAATATATGGGTCGCTGAAGCCGATCTTCAGGTTGCGCTCCTGGGTGATGGTCATGCCGCTCATGATCACGTCGACCTTGCCGGTCAGCAGGGCGGGGATCATGCCGTCGAAATCCACGTTCACCGGCACGAACTTGACGCCCATGGCCTTGGCCAATTCTCGAGCCATGTCGATGTCGAACCCGACGTAGTTGCCGCTTTTGTCGGTCATCTCAAAGGGCATGTAGCCGGCGTCAAACCCCACGCGCAGTTCGCCCCTGGCGAGAATATCATTAATCGTCGATTTTTTGGCCAAGTCGATGTCCGAGGCGTGGGCCGCTCCCGCGCCGAACACAAGACAGGCGCAGAGCAGGGCGAAAAACAGCTTTTTCATTGATGATGCTCCTTTGGGCGATTTCTTTGGGAACCGTCAATCAAACCGGGATACATGCCGTCCGTCGCCCGAGGCGTCGGAAATTTCGCGTTTATCATGCGCCGGAACAATTTTGCGGTGAAATTGTCTCAAAACCGCCTTGTCGACGAACTTCTCAACGAGCCCGCAAGCGAACGTCCGCCAAGCTAATATTTTCCCTCGGTCAAAATCTCTTTGATGATCATTTCCTTGCGGCAAACCTCACACTTCGGCAAAGGTTCCTCGGGCAGACAAATAATCCGCCGCGTGCCGCAGATGGGGCAGGCCACCTCGACAAATTCTCGCTCGTAGCGGTCGGCAAAGGGAAATTTCTTGGGACGTTCGTCGTTGGGAGTCATGGAGTCCTCATCGCCGTATTGCGGACCGCGCATTCGACGGCAAGGCGGAAGCGGCCGCAGACTCGTCTCTTATCCTAAACCGGAGTGGATCGATATTACTTTTATTCATCGCCCAAACCGGTCAGCACGATCATCAGGCCGTAGCTCCGGTCTTCCGGCTCAATGCTCATGCGGCCGATGATCTGGTAACACTGGTCGTTGTAGGTAAGCCGCAATTCGGTTTCCTGGTTGTCCGGGTCCACCACGTCATAGCTGTAGGAACCGCTGAAGTTGAAGGACGGCCCCAGATCAAACCCGACGGACGTGGTGATGTAGTTGTATTCCCGGTCGCGGGTGCGCTTGTACTCGTCAAGCTCGGAGCGATAGTCGTAACCGAAGAATCCCCGCGCATGCCAGTACGGCAATTGGAAGCCGAGACCGCTCTGGTGGCGGGTGAACTCATCCAGGTAAGGGGACCAGTTGTTGCGGGTCTCAAGCGACAGCGTGTCGGTGAGGGCAATTTCCAGGTCCGCAAAAATGTCGCCGAAGGGACGGCGCGGGTAGCGGTCGACCTCTTCGTCGCGCGATTCTTCACGATGGTCGTAGCTTTGCCCCACGCGCAACCGGACCAGGTCGACGTAGTCGGTTTCCAGTCGCGGCATGTCTTTGCCTTCCTCATCCTTGCCCATGACCACCCGCTCACGCTTGGTGGTGATCACGTTGGTCAACGAATAGACCAGTTCCGTGCGGGGCAGAAGCCGGTCGTCGGAATCGTAATACGGGTTGGCATCCTGATCTTCCTGCGGACGATAGAAGTACTCCACCCGAGGCTGAACCGAGTGGCGAACGGCCACATTGCGGCTCTGGCCGACGGATTCGGCCGTCACCGGCAAAGCCGGAGAAGAAAGGGCGTACACGCGGGCGAAGTCCGTGGTGCCGGCGACATCATATTCGAACAACGTGCGATTTTCGCTCGACTCGCGGGGAGGCGCGGTGGAACTGTTGCCCGAAATGCTGTGCGAGGGATTTTCGGTGTCATAAACGCTCTGGCGCAGGCCGGCGTTGGCGACGATGCCGCCGAACCGGGAGGTCACGGGCAACGTCACCCGGGGATTGATTTCATAGCGGGCTCCCCGCGTGCCGTTGCGACGATAGAAGTATCCGGCTTGGCCGTGGGCGGCGAATTCGAGGGGCACGGCATCCAGCACGCGACCTTGGTGCCAGAAGGCATCCAATTGCGGCAACCGCTGCACGGTGGGGTCTTCGCTGATGGATTCGTTGCCGTGCCCAAAGCCGGGGTTCTGCGTGTACTCGGCGGAAAGGGCCAAGCCGGCGCGTTCCCAGTCGCGGGTCAACAGCACGCCGCTGACGCGATCTCGGTTTTTTTCCTGCAGATCGCGGCGGAACAGATCGAACAGCTCATCGCGGGAATCTTGGAAGCCACCGAAGTCCTTCTCAAAATCCGAAAGGTAGTCCTGGTCGGAGACAATATCCAGGTCGGCCTTCAGGCGCCAGTCGGGGTTGGGCAGCACCGAGTCGTACATGCCGCGCACCCACCACCGTTCGGGGTTGGTGCGCTTCAGGTCGTCGTCCGTGTAGTCGCCGGCATCAACTTCGTTGTTGGTTTTTTTGTCCTGCAGCCAGTCGACCCGAAACCAGCCCATGGAGTCCGAATCCGGCCGCGCCCGGTAGCGCAGGCCGTGCATGAAGCCGCGCAGATCCATGAACCGCTCGTTGACGGTCAGGTCGCTGCGGTCATTGATGGCCCAGAAAAACGGCAGGTTGACGTCAAGGCCCTTGCTGGAGCTCATGCCGTATTCAGGAGTGAGGAAACCGGTCTGTCTGCTTGTTTTTGTCGGAACGATAAAGTACGGTGCATAGGCCACAGGAGTATCTTTTACCTGAAAGGACGTATGCGAAAGACGGGCGTAGCCGTCGATTTCCACCACGCCTTCCTCGGCGGTGATGGACCAAGCCGGAACGTCTCCGTCACAGGTGGTGACTTTGGCTCTTTTGAAGCTGTAGACGTCGCCCCAATATTTCGTGATGTGTTCGCCGCTGAGGTAGGTGTGCGGGCCTTCCATGAAGACCTGCCCCTTTTTCAGCCAACCGACCCGGCTGCTCAAATCGAATTCGGCCTCTTCGGCTTTCATCTCATCACGGCCGATGCGTACCTGAACGTTCCCTTTCAGGTAAACCCACTTGGTGCTCAGGTAGTACCGCGCATAATCGGCTTTCAGATATTCGCCGCCCCTGCGCAGATAGACGTTGCCCTTGGCTTCCAGAACTTCTTCGTTGCTGAGGCTGGAGAGAGAGTCGGCCGTCAGATCCCATTTGACCATGCGTTCGTCTTCGGTCTTAAGGATCAGGGGGCTTTCGGCGGCAAAGGCTGCGGGTACGCACAAGCCTGATAGAACTATGAGGCAGAAGGCGTGCAGGAAATGGAGGCAGATTCTGCGCGTCATGATGAGGCTACGTCCCGCGTGTGATAAAAAGGTGGCTTTCGACTGAACCCGCATAGCTCTATCACAGCTTTTCTCAAAGGGAAAGAATGCTGCTTGTGCTTTATTTGGTGAGGGGGTATGGATCGGGCGTTTCGAGGCGCACCACAAGGGTTCGCAGCCATTGGCGGAGATAACGATTATCCGAATCCACGCCGAACGATTTTTTTTATGAAAACCTGTTTTTCACCATTTTTTACCCCGGAGACAACAATGACGCCATCTATGCATATTCCCACCGTGCATGTGGCCCTCGACGCCATACGCGACAACTATCGCCTGCTGTGCTCCACAGCGGCCGGGGAGGGCGGACGCCTTTCTCCCTCGGCCGGGAGCGACGCGCTGCCGGCCGTGATGCCGGTCATCAAGTCCGATGCTTACGGGCATGGACAGGTGGCCGTGGGCAAGGAGCTCGTCCGCGCCGGGGCGAAGCTCATCGCCACCGGCAGCGTGTCCGAAGGGGCGCTGTTGCGCGCCGGCCTTGCCGGAACCGGTTCCCCGCGTATTCTGTCTCTCCTCGGCACCGTGTGCGATGACGACATCGCCCTGGCCGTGGAATACGACATCATCCCGGTGGTCCAGTGCTTTGAGCAGATCGAGCAATTCAAAGCCGCGCCCAAGCGCCCGCGCCTGATCGCGCTGAAGTGCCACACCGGCATGGCCCGCCTGGGCTTCAATCAAGGGGACGCCCCCCGGATCATCAAGGCCCTGGAAGAGCTGCCCGACGTGGAGCCCATCGCCTTGCTCACACACTTCGCCACGGCCGACATGGACGACCGCCCGAACATCGTGCAGGAGCAGCTCGACATCTACCTCAGCCTGCTTGAGCCCCTGCGGGCCAAATGGCCGCATCTGGCCGCCTCGGTCTGCAACTCCGCAGGGGCTCTCTTGGGCGACGAAATCACTCGTCGGGTGGGGCCGCACATTCGCAGGCCCGGCCTTACCCTTTACGGCTGCAACCCCTTCAATGGGACTTCCCTGATCGAAAAAGGGAAAGGGCTGCGCCCGGCCATGGAAGTGGCCACCCGAGTCATGACCCTGCGTATCCTGGAAAAAGGCAAGACCATCGGGTACGGGCAGACCTTCACAGCTCCCAAGGATCTGCGGGTGGCGATCATCGCCGCCGGATACGCGGACGGATTCAGTCGGGGCTTTTCGAACAAAGGCGTGGTTTGCATCAACGGAAGACGGGCTCCGGTCATCGGTCGCGTGTCCATGCAGATGACCGCCGTGGATGTTTCCGACATCCCGGACGTGCGCGTGGGCGGCGCGGTGCATCTGCTCGGCGGGCAAGGCGCCGGGCGCGTCACCGCCGACGAACTGGCCGGCATCTGGGGCACCATTTCCTATGAGGTCATGTGTTTGTTCGGCATCAACGACAAAGTGTACACCGGCGGTTCCGACCGTTAGGCTCAGGCACTATTTATTGTTTCCTTTCGAGGGGCGCAAACAGGGCTGCGTGAGTCAACCTGCCGGCGGCGCTCCCGTGATGCATCCAATGTCGCCTTGCAACAACGCGGGCGGCACCTCCAAACCTCCCTGCAAGGGGATTGAATCCCCTTGCCCCAAGGTAAATTAATAGGGGCCTGACCACGGCCGAATGCCTGGCCATGGGCAAGCCCATGCTGGTGCATTCGCCCATTCCGGGGCAAGAGGAATACAATGCCGATTTTCTGCTGGAAAACGGCGCGGCCCTCAAGGCCGTGGATGTGGACGCTTTGCTGTGGCGGGTCCGGCGCTTTTTGAACGAGCCGGATCTGCGTGACCGGCTGGCGCGCAACGCCGCCGCCCTGGGGAAACCCCATGCCGCGCGTGATATTCTCGCCACTGTGCTGAACGCCCGGCAGCCGGGAAAATACATCTTATCCCGCTCCCGTCCGCCAGACGGTTTCGGCTTCACAAAAGCAAATCGCCGGTTCCTTCGGGGAACCGGCGATTTGTGGTGATGTCATGGTGAGGAGATCAGTCGGGGAAGATGATCTCGACCCGTTCATCATCTTTATCGGTGCAGCGTTCGACGGAACCGATGACCCAGGCGTCCAGGTTGTGGGCCCGGATACGGCCGACGCATTCCTCGGCTTGGGCGGCGCCGATGATCACAATGTAGCCGATGCCGCAGTTGAAAACCTGCAACAATTCCGGCCGGCTCAACTCGCCCTGAACCCCAAGCCACTGGAACACCGGCGGCAGCGGCCAAGAACCATAGTTGATCACGGCCTTAACTTGGGGCGACAGAATACGGGGGATGTTGTCATAGAAACCGCCGCCCGTGATGTGGACCATACCGGCGATTTCCATGTCGCGCAAAAGGCTGCGCACAGCGTCCACGTAAATCGTCGTGGGGGCGAGCAACACGTCGGCCACGGTCTGTTCGGTGCCGGGGAAGAGAGAATCCCCTGAAAGGCCGCTTTGATCCAGGATCTTCCTAATCAGGGAATATCCATTGGAGTGCGGGCCGGAAGAGGCGATGCCGATGATCGCGTCGCCGATCTTGATGCCGGAGCCGTCCACAATTTTGTTGTTCGACACGATGCCGACGCAAAACCCGGCCAAATCGTATTCGCCGGGGGCGTACATATCGGGCATTTCAGCGGTTTCACCGCCGAGAAGGGCGCAGTCGGCCTGCCGGCACCCTTCGGCGACGCCGGCGATGACGGCTTCCGCCGTGTCGACGTCCAGCTTGCCGGTGGCGAAGTAGTCCAGAAAGAAGAGGGGACGGGCGCCCTGTACAAGGATATCGTTGGCGCTCATGGCCACAAGATCGATACCCACGGTGGAATGCCGGTTAAAGGCGAACGCCAGCTTCAGCTTGGTGCCGACCCCATCGGTGGAGGCCACAAGCACGGGCGACTCGAGACTGTCTATATCCGGCTTATACAAACCGCCGAAACCGCCGATATCCGACAGCACGCCGTGTGTGTGTGTCTTGGCGACAATCTTTTTAATACGTTCCACAAGAAGGTTGCCCGCGGCTATGTCCACTCCGGCTTCGGCATATGCCTGTGAGCGGGACGAGGCGGGTTTGCGCGACATGAGAGGCTCCTTATTCCTATGTGAAAAAAAACGGAAACGGCTTTACAGCACCATCCGCAGGGAGTACCGTGTAGACGGTCCGAGTACTTTTGTACGAACCGCGCAAGGCAAAACCCATTCCGGCGAGGTGGAAAATGATAGCTGCTTTGGTCCGGTTCCGCAAGCGCTCTCACGCGACGGGCTTTGCGGATTCACATTGTTTTCGGGGAGATGTTTTTGAAAGAGAATGCCGCCGGGCTTTTCTTTTTTCTTTGCCCCGAAAAATCGCCGTTCTTTGCGCCGCTCCGGCTCTTGCCCTTTCCCTGGTTTTTGTCGCATTCTTCCCGTTGCCCGCCGCCGCGGATGTGACCATGCAGACCGGAGACCAACCGGCTATGAGCGCCACCGGCGAGCCAAAGCCGGACGGCGAAGAAATCCGCACGCCGGGACGAACACCGGCAGCGCCCGAAACAGGGCAAATCGGCAATGTGACCGTGGAGCCCATTGTGACCGGGTACCCCTGGTTCTGGTCGCAACCCGTTCCCGTTCCGCCGAGCCCTCCGCCAGGGCCCGCGCCGGGACCGTATTATCCGCATTCGGGCCCCGGACCTCTGCCGCACCCCGGCCCCCATCCCGGAACAAATCCAGGCCCGGGGTACGGGCCTCACCCCGGACCAAACCCAGGGCCTTCCCTCACGCCGCCACCGCATTATCAAGGTCCGGGAAGCGGTTCCCACGGCGCGCCGCCGTTCGGGGGAGGACACTTTTTCTTTCACCGTTGAGCAAATGTTCAAAGAGCGCAAGGAAATCGCATGATCATTATTTATACCGGCAACGGAAAAGGAAAAACCTCGGCCTGCGTCGGCCAGGCGATGCGGGCGCACGGCCGGGGACTGACCGTCGCCTTTGGCCAGTTTATGAAACGCCCGGATCAAGCCGGGGAACAGCGGGTATGCACCGCGTTGTTCGGCTCCCGCTTCAAGGCCTTGGGGCCCGGCTTTTTACGCACGGAGGCGGAGCGTCCCCAGCACAGGGAGGCCGCCGGAGAAATGCTGGCCTGGGCCGAAGGGCTGCTTGGCGAAATCGACATGCTGGTGCTGGATGAAGCGCTGTACGCCCTCGGCGCGGATCTCATTTCCCGGGGTGAGCTGGAACAGCTTCTGAACAAAGCCGAAGCCGAGAACACTCATGTGGTGCTTTCCGGCAGGGGCGCGCCGGAGTGGCTGTGCGAACGCGCCCATCTGGTTTCGGAACTGGTCGAAATAAAGCATCCCTTCGCCTCGGGGCATAAGGCCACACCCGGCATCGAGTATTAGAACAGATAACATTGAAAATGTTCATCTGCTCTGGTGGGCGCGTAAGCGGACACCCGCTTGCGGGCTCGTCCGGAAGCCTGTCGGCAATATGGTTCCATAGACAATTTCAAAATGAAATTGCCCTAGACGGCGTCCTTAAGGGTAGGACTCATTATTACAAGTCGGTCAAACTACGGCCTGAGGCGGCGGTTTGACCGACTTGTAATTACTTCAACGAGCTCCCCACTGGGCTTGGCCCCGGCAGTAATGGGCTCATAGCGAGACTTGCGCCCTGAGAAATGGGCAGCAAAAAACGGACGGCTTCTCCAAAGCGGGGAAGCCGTCCGTTTTTGGGTCGGGCAAAACAAAACCACCCGATGGAGTGGTTTTGTTTGCGTTTTTTATAGCCTGGTTATCGCCCGCCCTTCTTCGAGCTGCCAAGTCCGGGGAGCAAATCTTTGTTCCCTTCAGGAGGAGACACGCTCTTGCTGTAGGTGGTTTCCTTCGGCTTGGGGGCGGCCGGAGCTTCCTCCGAACCTTCGGCAGGCGGGGTCGAACCGTCCAGGAGATCCTGGAAGGCTTCCGGCAGTGTGGACGGCTCCGATTCGGCCGCCGGCTGCTCGGGTGCCGGAGCGGGTTTTTCCTTGGCTGCCGGCTTCTTCGGAGCGGGCGCTTCAGGCTCGGGAGCGCCGGAAGAAGGCGGAATACTCGGGATGACCGGGGCGCTCATTTCCGAGTCGGAGCCCGTGGAACCCTTCTGCGAGGGAGCGGAAAGCTTGCCGCCCAGAAGAATGGCTCTGCCTTCCCAAGGGCCGAGCGTCATGGTGACGTTGGTTCCGGACACGGACCAAGCGGCCTGTCCCGCAAGCGGATGGGCGCTGCCCATGGCCGAGGCGATACCCGAAATACCGCTCAAGGCGATGTTTTCATCGGCCCGTTCGCGGCCGAAGTTACAGACGGTGAGCACAAAGCCGTTGTTGCCGGGCATTTTGGTCACCAGAGCCACGACGCCGCGTCCATTCACTTTGGGACGCGCGACCAGCGTGCCTTTGGAAATGCCGATCTGGCTGCGCAGACGCAAAGCCGGCCCGATATCCCGCAGGAAGGAACCGTCTTTGAGAACCTGCGTATCCGCCGGGCCGTAAAGGGAGATGGTTTTGCCCATGCCTTTGTCCGTGACCACCCGGCTGTCTTCGGAAGCGGTCAGGGCATAAGCGCCGCGCACGGTGTCGGCGACATCCCACTCAGCGGTGGACCCCCGCATGGAGCTCCAGTTGATGGGCAGGGCCCCGACCAGGTCTTGTCCGGACAGCATGAGCACGCCGGGCTGCATGGCTTTGAAGAGAATAAGAAGCTTGTGCCCCTTGGTCACTTCCTTCACCCGGTCGGCGGGCACATTGCTGGCCTGAAGGCCAAGAGCCATTGCCGCGAGGCCGGGACCATTGGTGTACAGGGTATCGTCGGCAAACGGCACGGGGTTTTGCCCGGCAACCGCCGCTCGCATGCTTTCCAGAGTGTGGTGGCGCAGGCGATCGGCTTCCGGCGTCACGGCCGTCAACTCGATCAGGTGAGGCAGCGTGTAGTTGATGCCGTCCTGCGAAGGCATGACATGCACCAGACGGTGGGCCGGAACCTTCAGGCGCAACATTTCGTCGGCCATGAAACGAAGCAGGGTCGCATCGCCGGTGAGCAGGGCATGTTCGGCCGCCGGAGAAAAGGCCGCGTCAAAGACAAAATCGGTGTCGGCGGCGAGTACGCTGCGCATGGAAGCGAGCGAGACTTCTTCGTCGCACAGCCAGGTCCAGCCGCCGTAGCGGTGCACTTCCCGGCTCATGGACTGGGCGGCGGAAAGAGCGGGGCCCAGGCCATGAGCTCTGCGTGAGGCGCCCGAGGCGGGTTCCAGGCCGTGGAAGGCGTCAAAACGCAGGCCGATGAAGGCCTGGCCAAGCAGGCCGACCTGACGCACGGCACTGCCCGAAAGGATACGGGCGGCGGCGCGGGAGGGGTCTTCCCAGTTGAGCACGGCATAATGCGGATTGCGGTGCCAGCGGTAAACCCAACGCCGGGAGGTGGCGTCCACGCCGCGCACTTCGCCGGTGGCCGCCCAGCCGGAAGGCACGCCGGACGGGGTCATTTCATCCAACATGGCCTTGGGCAAAAGGCCTTTGGCGTTCAAGTCGGCAACCGCTTTGGGAGACAGGGCCGTAACCTGCCATTCGTCTTCCGAGGGGGGCAGCAGGTTCCAAAGTTCTTTGGGCACATCCACCATGCAATATGCGCCGGGGTATTCACGCAGGTTCCTGGCGGCCAGGAAAAAGTCCGGGCCAAGGCCGGTGGCGGCCGGAACCATATCGGAGCCGAGCAGGGAAGAGCGCTCGGTCGCTCCGGAAATGAGCCGACGGTATTTGGCTTCTTCGCCGGCGGCCTGAGAAAAGTCATATTGGACCACGTCCCTTCCGGAGTGGCCCGTGCCTTCGGTTTTGGCCCAGATGCCGCCCGCGCCGCCGACAGGCGCGACGTACATGCCGCGCGCCCCCACCTCACGCAGGGCAGCCCAGACGCTGCCCTGGGAAAGCTGATCAAAAGCGCCGCTGCGGGCATCCATAAGCAGGGTCAGAGGGTTGAAGGCGACCCAGGTGTCCGCGTAGGAAAGCAGACCTTCGGGGGTGTCCGACGCGCCCGACCACGCCAACTGGCTGCCGGAAACGATGCGGGCCATGTCGGCGGCCTCCGCCAGCATGGACTTTTTCTCCAGGTGCTGCAGGTACGCGGGGTCGGCACGGGGGATGGGTATTCCTTCCGATTCCAGGCCGGCGTCCACCCGCTGCCTGTGCGGGGAACTCTCACACGCGGCAACGGTGAGACCGACCGCCATTATTCCTATGAGACCGAGAAAAAACCTTATGTTGAGGTGGGTCCTCATGCGAAGGCTCCTTTGGGAGACGATATAATGTATATATTCTATATCCTAAAAAACGAATTGGAGCAATCCGTCGCGATCATTGCGGGGGGAAAGACTTTACGGTAGGCTGCCGTGGCGCGCGCAAACCAGAATTCGTCGGTGCGATGCGGGCTGCGGCTCAAAGACTTTCCAGGCGCAGGTAAGGTTCGTCGTTTTCGGCCGTGAGCACGGTGAACGCGCCGAATTCAATCAACCCGTATGAGGCCGGATGGTCTTCCTTGGGCAGGCTCAACGAGCCGGGGTTGCACAAGGCGATGCCGTCCTGCATCGTGGTTTGGGGAATGTGGGTGTGCCCGGAGAGAAAAACGTCTCCTTCCCCCAACGGCGGAAGAGAATCCGGCGTATGGATGTGCCCGTGGGTCAGGAAAATCCGCATGCCGTCCGTCAGAATCCAGGCGAAGTCACGGGCAAGGGGAAAGGGCAGAAGCTCCTTCACCGGCGCCTCGTCGCAATTGCCCTCAACCGCGATGATTCGAGAGGGAATGGCGGCCAAAAGCTTCGCCGCCGCCGGGGGATCGTACTCTTCAGGCGCCGAACCGTTCGGGCTCTGGAAGAGCAGATCGCCCAGCAGGATGACCGAATCCGGTCGATATTTGTCCACCAGTTGCAAAATCAATCGACAGGCGGGCAGGCTGCCGTGGATGTCGCTGAAAACCAGGGTACGCATATGACCGGCGTTGTTATTCCCGCGAGCCGGGCTCGGCGGGAAGGGGGAGCGACTCTTCCACCAGCAGCACGGGGATGCCGTCGATGATCGGATAAACGACCCGGCAGGATGCGCAGAACGGCCCGCACACGCCGGGCGCCTCGGCCAAAGGACCGAAGCAGCGGGGGCAGGCCAACAGGGCGAGAGTATCTTTGTCCATTTTTTAATCTCCTTGCGGTCCACAAGTGCGGACGCTACGAAAAATATCATCGCCCAAGGTGTCGGGCAAGGGCTTTCGCGCGACTCTTTTTTGATGCGCCCGCATGATGCCGAGATGTTTATCTCCTTTCGGCCGAGCGTCCATCGGCTTTTCAAAGTTGATTCGCTCCAGAACTCCCTTCCTCCGGAGGTCCGGGAATGTCGAACCGCCAGCTCGATCTGCACTGTCACTCGTCCGCTTCGGACGGGAGCGATTCCCCGACCCAGTTGGTGCGCCGGGCCGCGGAGGTCGGCCTGCGGGCTCTGGCGTTGACGGACCATGACACCGTTTCCGGCCTTGCCGAGGCGGAAGCCGAAGCCGCCCGCCTGGGCATCGAACTGGTGCGGGGTTGTGAAATCGCCGTGCGGCATGACGAAGACGAACTGCATCTTTTGGGATTGTTCCTTCCCGCCGAGTTGCCGCAAGCTTTTCTGGACGCCCTGAAAAAAGAACGGAACAGACGGAATGAACGCAACGCGGCCATGCTGGAGAGATTGCGGGAGCTCGGCCTGGAGGTCTTGGACGACGAGTTGCACCGGGCCGCCGGGGGCGAGGTGGTGGGCAGGCCCCATATGGCGTCTGTTTTGCTTGCGCGGCAGTACGTCGCGACCCGTTCCGAAGCCTTTGACCGCTACCTCGGGCGCTACGGAACGGCCTTTGTGCCGCGTGGGCTGCTTTCTCCGGCCGAAGGCATCGCCCTTTTGCGGGAGGCCGGAGCGCTCGCGGTTCTGGCCCACCCGTGTCTTTCCGTCAGAATGACCCCGGAACGGTTGGACGTCTGCCTGGCGGAACTGGCCGCCCTCGGCCTTGACGCCGTCGAGGCATACCACAGCACCCACAACAACGCCGCCGTGCGGCTTTGCCTGGACTGCGCCGCCAAATACCGCTTGGGCGTATCCGGCGGCTCCGACTATCACGGAACGGCAAAAGCCGGCATCCAGCTCGGCCGGGCCGGGGACGGCATGGTCATTCCAGGCACGCTTCTGGACGCGCTCAAAACTCTCCTCAACAACAGAGCGTAAGAAAATAACCGCGTTAGATTGACAGGCTATTATAGAGCATGTAAATTTTCATTGTGTCGAAGTTTCACTGGCCGAAACCCTCAACAGGAAGGAACGCCATGTCGCAAGACACCCACAATGAAGCCCATCTTACGGAATTCACGGCCATCGGCAACAGCGTGTTGGATGAATACCTGGAGGCATTCAACAGCGGCGACGTACATCGCTGGGCGTCCATCCTGCATTATCCTCATGTGCGCATCGCCGGAGAACGCATTCTGCTCTGGCAGGACGCAAAGTCTTTTGCCGCGGACAACGATATGTCGCTGCTGGTCAAAAGAATAAACTGGGGCTACAACAAATGGGATTGGCGCAAACTTGTCCAGTTCGGCCCCGGGAAACTGCACGTTGCCGTGCGAATCACCCGTTACACCGTGAACGACGCCCCGATTTCCTCTTTTGAAAGCCTGTACATCATCACCAAAATCGACGGCCGCTGGGGGGTGCAGGGACGTTCCAGCTATGCGGGCGTCTTTGCGGAAAATACCGGATATTGACGTAGGCATCCGCAAAAAGTTGGATGTTCCGGCGCGGGGAACCGGCGCTTCCCGCCGCATGGGCGCGCAACACCCGAAAATTCTTTTTCGCCGCAACGGCGACCGGTTCTCGGCTCCGGGCACGCCGGGTTCTTCTCGTCGTTGCGCCTTAAAAAGGACACCCGACCCGGCATGCGTGTGAATCTTAATCAACTCTATGTGTTTTATCTCGCGGCCCGGGGAAAAAGCATGGCCTCGGCCGCGAAGACGCTTTTCGTTTCGCCGCCCGCTGTGACGATGCAGATTAAAAAATTGGAAAGCCTGCTCGGCTTTTCCGTATTTGAAAGAAGCCGGGGGAAACTCCGGCCGACCGAACGCGGACGGGCTCTCTATCATATCATCGAACCCACCTTCCGGAACTTCGACGAACTCAGCCGTTCCATCCATGCGCTCGCCCAAACGGAGGGAGACGCAATCAGGCTCGGCACGCACCATTTGCCCGCCAAGCATTTCATTCCCGATCTGATCGCGCATGTCCAGGCAACGTACCCGAAACTTACGGTACAGATGGAGCTCGGCACACAGGACGGGCTTCTGGAAAAACTGCTTCGGCAGGAGCTGGACCTGGCGCTGATCATCGAAGAGCCCGCGCTTTCCGCAAAATACGGACTGGTACACCTTTTTGACGAGGAGTGGGCGCTGGTCGTCTCCGCCGAAGGCGATCTGGCCGCGATCGACACTTTGTCGGTCAAGGATCTTGGCGCCATTCCCCTTATTCTCCAACAGAAAGGAACCGGCGCCCTGCGGGTGGTGCTCGATTTCTTGAAGCAGCATGACGCGCGGCCGGACATCCTGCTGAACAACATCAGCTCGGACGTCATCAAACAGTTCCTGCCCAAGATGCGGGCCGGGGCGTTCATTGGCCGTTTCATCGTGGAAAAGGAGTTGCGGGAGGGGCTTTTCCACGAGATACGGATACGCGAAGGCTCCCCCATCTGTCGTTTTTTTCTGGCGTACAAAGACGGCCCCTACCTGTCACCGAACATGGCCAATTTCCTGAAAGAAGCCGCTGGTTTTTCTCCGGCCCCCCAAAGCCGACAATCCGACGGTTCGCCCTCAACCCCATAAACGGGGCTTCCCTTATCCCCACACTGCGTCACACTGCGCCCTTAAGCGGGATATTTGTTCAAAACAACACATGACTTTTCCTCAACCTTGCACCGATACGCCATAAACCTTGCGCCGTCGTACGATTAGTTCGTGGAGAACACCGCGCGATACGGCCGCAAAATATATGCCGCATCTTCAGTTAATTTTTTCTTAATAGTCATTAAATTTAATTGTCGCACAACGCTCTTGTGGAAAATTTCCCATATTGTATGATGCGATATCGTTCACATTTTCACAATCGCCAAGGAGTGTCTCAACAATGACGACCGGCAACACGCACGCGCCGTCGGCGAACAGCGGGCGCAACAAAGATGTCTGGTATTACCCCGCCTCGGCCTGCGGTATTCTGATCACCTTCGGATTCGGCCTGCTGCCGCCCATCGAGCCGATCACCCCCATGGGGATGAAGGTTCTCGGCATTTTTCTGGGGATGATTTTTCTCTGGTCGTTCGTCGACATCCTCTGGCCGAGCCTTCTGGGCATCATCGCCCTGGTCGTTTGCGGGTATGCGCCCTTGCGTCAGGTTCTTTTCCAGTCCTTTGGGGACACGATTCCGGTGCTCATTCTATTCGCCATGGTGCTCTTTGGGGCCATTCAGCACGCCGGGGTAACCCGATACATCAGCCGTTGGTTTCTGACCCGCAAGATCATCAACGGCAAGCCCGTGGTATTCAGTTTCCTGTTCATCTACGCGACGTATGTGCTGGCGGCGCTTTCCGCGAACATTCTACCGGCTTTGCTGTTCATGTGGGCGATTCTGTACGGTGTGCTTGAAGATGTCGGGTACAAGAAGGGCGACCGCTACACCACGGTGATGGTCGTGGGCACCATGTTCGGGGCCATTTCCGGGCAGGCGGCCAAACCGTTCACGGGCTCGGCCCTAATGATCGCCGGGGCGTATGAAAAAGTCGCCCAGGCGCAGCTGAACTACCTGCATTACATGCTCTTCGGCTTCATCATGAGCACTGCGGGCATCCTGCTGTATTCCCTGCTCATTAAATTCGTCTTTCGCCCGGATATGTCCAAAATCAAGGACATCCACATCGAGCGGTTCAAAAAAGAAGAGTTGCCGCCCATGGGCACGCGCCAAAAAATCATGCTGGCCGCCCTGTTTGGCTACCTTGCCATGGTCCTTGTTCCGAGCATTCTGCCCGCAAGTCTGCCGGGCGTTTCTCTGCTGGCGAAAATCGGCCCGCTGGGAGTGGTTGTTCTGTTTGTGACGGCGCTGTGTCTTATCAAGATCGACGGCGAGCCGGCCCTCAAATTCAAGGAAGTCGCCGGGAAGTACCTGGTTTGGGACGTCTATTTCCTCGTATGCATGGCCATGGTCATTTCCACGGCGATGACCGCCGAAACCACGGGCATCACCGGTTTTCTGAAGAACACCCTGGACCCGGTCCTTGGCGGGCATTCCCTGATCGTGTTCACGGCCATCCTTGTGGCCTTCGGCACGGGTGTGACCCAGTTCGCCAACAACGGGGTCATGGGCGTGCTGCTCATGCCGGTGATCAAAGTGTTCAGCGACCAATACGGCACCAACTTCGAAGCCATGGCCGCGCTGGTGATTTTCGCTCTGCACATCGCCATTCTGACGCCGGCGGCATCTCCCTATGCGGCCATTCTGCACGGAAACAAAGAATGGATAGCCCAAAAAGACGCGTTCAAGTACGGCGCAATCGTCTGTATTATGGGCATCGCGATGTATGTGCTGCTGGGTATTCCGGTGATGAACCTTATTTACTGAGGCGGAGGTCGAAAACACACCGGCGCACGCGGGGAATGGAAGAGTCCCCCGCGCGCGCCGGCCGCTTTTCTCCGGAGGATATCGTCCTCAGGCGATTTTTTCCAACGCTTCGTCCACCCCTGCGGCGGCCGCCGCCGCCGAGGCAAAGGCCCAATGCAGGTTGAACCCGCCCAGGCGGCCGACCACATCGAGCACTTCCCCGCAAAAGAATACCCCCGGCGCGTGCGCGCTTTCCATGGTCCGGGAGGAAACCCCGCGCGTGTCGACCCCGCCGCGCGCGGCTTCGGCCTTCCGAAACCCTTCCGTGCCTTCAGGGTGCACCCGGAAATCATGCACGGCCCGGCACAATGCGTCCCGCGCCGCTTTGGAAAGCCCGGCGGGCCGCCGGTCGGCAAGCTCCGGGAGAACCAGCGCCTCGGCCAACCGATCCGGCAACCGACGCTTGAGCAAGCCGAGGCAGGTGATTTTACCGGCCTGCTCCAGAAGAGGAGCAAGAGGGGAGTGGGGCAGAAAATCCAGGCTCAACACATCGCCGGCTTCCAGATACACGGAGGTCTGCAACCCGGCAGGCCCGCTGAAGCCTTTGTGGGTGAACAACAAAGACAAGTTGTCGGCGGGCAACGCGGCTTTACCGACCGGGCTCTTTGCTCCCGATGGGGGAATCCGGCGCACGGAAGCGTTCAGGCTGATGCCCTGCAGACCGCGCAGCGGGGAGTCCGCCGCAAGGACGATGCCCGCCAGAGCGGGGCGGGGCGGGGAGATCCTGTGCCCAAGGGCTTTGGCCAAATCAAGGCCCAGAGTCGTTGCGCCGATCTGCGGACAGGCGGCGTTGCCCAAAGCAAGAACCAGAGTCCGCCCGGCGATTGAGCCTTTGGAGGTCGCCACGGCGAAACCGCCGGCCGAGAGCGGCCGCGTCCCGTTTATGGTTGCGCCAAGCAACAGTTCACACCCGCGCGCGCCGGCCAGAAGCAGGTCGATCACATCCCCGGCCGAACGCCGGCAAAAAATCTGCCCGTGTTCGCGTTCCTCCACAGGAATGCCCGCATCCGTCAGCCGGCGCACGACCGCTTCCGGAGCCAGGCGGGCCAGAGCGGAACGGCAAAATGCGGGATTCTCGCCCCAATAATCTTCCCAAGTCAGGGCCAGATTGGTAACGTTGCACTTGCCGCCGCCGCTCAGGCGAACCTTGCGGGCGGGCTCCGGGGCGTGATCGATGCAGATCACGCGGCGTCCCTCGGCGGAGAGGGCTCCCGCGCACCAAAGCCCGGCGGCTCCCGCACCCAGAATCACGGCATCGTATGTCGGTCGCGTCATGGCGTTTTTTTACCCCAACCCACCCCAAACCCAAAGCATTTTTCCCGAGGATTCCATGCCCCGCCTACCGTCTTCCAATTACCACGCTCCGTTCTGGTTTCGTACCGGCCACGGGCAGACCGTGGGCACGGTTCTGCTGCGCCGGGTCCCGCGCCTTTCCCTGCGGCGGGAAATCGTGGAAACGCCGGACGACGACTTTTTTGAGGTGGATTTTTCCGTCGGAGCAGGGGAGAAAAAAGGCATCGCCATTGTTTCGCACGGGCTGGAAGGCAATTCCAAACGCGCCTACATGCTCGGGATGTGTCGGGCCATGCGGGAACTCGGCCTGGATTGCGCCCTGCGCAACTTCCGGGGCTGCGGCGAGCGGATGAACCGTCGCCCCTTTCTTTACCACAGCGGCCAGACGGACGATCTGCATACCCTCGTGAAGCACTGCCTTGGCCTCGGCTATCCGCGCATCTTTTTGATTGGGTTCAGCATGGGCGGCAACCAAACCCTCAAGTACTTGGGGGAGCGCCCAGAACGGGTGCCTGCCGAGGTTCGGGCCGCCGCCGTGTTTTCCGTTCCCGTGGACCTCTTTTCCTGCGCGCGCGTTTTGGACAAGCCTTCCAACTCCCTGTATATGTGGTACTTTTTGCGCACTTTGCGCAGCAAAGTCCGGGAAAAACACCGCTCGTTTCCCGCCCTGTATCCACTGCACGGCCTGGAACGCATCCGCACTTTCGCGGAGTTCGATCAACGCTATACCGCGCCCCTGAACGGGTTCGCCTCGGCCGAGGACTACTGGCGCCGGGCCTCCAGCCTGCCGTTTTTACGCAACATCAGCGTGCCCTCCCTCCTGGTCAACGCCCGCAACGATCCTTTTCTCGCGCCTCCGTGTTTTCCCGAAGAGGCGGCCGCGCACTCGGCTTTTCTGCACCTGGAAACACCGGAAGAGGGCGGGCACCTCGGCTTTCTGACCGCGCCGGATCTCCCGCTCTGGTCGGAACGCCGGGCGGTCGAATTTCTTCGCGCCCACATGGACTGAGCGCCGGACGCGAATGATCGTCCGCCGAAGTTCCTTTTAGAGCAATTTCACTTTGAAATTGTTTACGAAACCATATTGCCGAGGGACTCTCAAACGAGCCCGCTAGCGGGAAACAGAAACGCGTAGGTTGTTTTGTTGTCACGCTTTCGATGAGAGACACGCTACGATCCATTCTGCCGGGCGGCACGTTTGCACGGCCACCAAAGCAAATCAACTTTTCAACGTTACTTTGCCTTAATATACCGAAACATCTTGGTTTTTCTTGCAAATAGACGCCCGCCTCGGAATCCCGTATAGAAAAAAATCAGGTTCAGGCGGCGCTCCTGTGCTTTCCCGGCGCATTTCGCCAAGGCTTTCATACCGACAAGGCCCCGTCGCCGCAGATCGACTCCGTTCGCGCATTCGTTTCACGCTGTTCAGGCACATCGTTTGATGGACAATCCCACACCGACCTTGCTTTGGGAGGCCCGATGCACATCCTTTTTGTCGACGACGAGCCCGACTTTCTTGAACTTATGGAAAAACGCCTGGGCAAGCGCGGCTTTACCGTGACCACGGCGACCGGCGGCGAACAGGCCCTTGCGTTGCTCGACGGCGACGCCTCCTTTGATGCCGTTGTGCTGGACGTCAAAATGCCCGGTATGGACGGCATTGAAGTTTTGCGTCGCATCAAGGCCAAGCGGCCCAAAGTGCCGGTGCTTCTGCTCACCGGCCACGCCAGCGTCGAGTCGGCCATGACCGGAGTGGAGACCGGAGCCGTGGACTACGTGCTCAAGCCGGTTCCGCTCAACGATCTTATCGCCCGCCTACGTGATTTGACCTCTTCAACCAACTGATTCGCGGGTTCGGCATGGATATCTTCCGTACGCTCAGCTCTCTTTTTCATAAAGATCGCGCCGTCGACGAAGAGGAACTCCGTCGGGAGGAAGCGGTCCGTAAAGCGTTTCAAGCCCGTTGCGCCCGATTCAAAGCCTTGCTGTCGGCAAACAAGCGGGCCCTGGAGGCCATGGCCGGCCTGGAAGAGGCCATGCGCGGTGAACGTTTTTTCAGCCTGACCTTTGTGCGGGCCGGCTGCACCACCATTCTGACCAACGTCTACAATATGGTCAGAAACCTGAACGAATTATGCAACAACTCCTATTCCGGCCTTGTGGAGCGAATTCAGGAAATCGGCGCGGCCATCACCGCCGATCTGGAGCCCAAGTCCCAATCCGACGGCTCCCAGTCGGTTCCTTTTGTTCTGCCCTTGGAGGAAGCCCGTTTTTCGCTTTCCCATGAGGTGGGCGGCAAAATGGCCTCACTGGGCGAAGCCCGCCGCAATTTGAGCCAAGATATCCCCCAGGGGTTTGTGATCACCGCCGCCGGATACCATCGTTTCATTGAAGCCAACAACCTGCGCGAAGAAGTCGCCCGCCGCAGCCAGATGATCGACCCCTCGGATCTTGAGGAGGTCTTTCAGTTAAGCGACTCGCTGCAAAAACTTCTTGAGACGTCGCCCGTGCCTGACGACCTCGCGGCCGCGATCACCGCGCATGCCGCGCCTCTGGCCGCCGCCAACCCCAATATTCGCTTTGCCGTGCGCAGCAGCGCCATCGGGGAAGACGCCCAAGGCGCATCGTTCGCGGGCCAATACCGCACCGAGCTGAACATCGCCCCGGAACATCTGGTCGACACCTTCCGCAAAGTCGCGGCGAGCAAGTACAGCGTCACGGCCATGACCTACCGGTTCAACCGGGGCATTCCGGATCATGAGGTGCCCATGTGCGTCGGCTGTCTGGCGATGATCGACGCCGCCGCCGGCGGGGTGGCATACAGCCGCGACCCTATGGATGACGTTCCCATGGTGTTGCTCAACTCGGTTCCCGGCCTGCCCAAGGCCGTGGTCGACGGTACCGGGGAGGTCGACGTGTTTCAGGTTTCCCGCGAGGTTCCCCACACCGTTGTCGGGCGCTCCATCGGGCATAAAAAGACCCGTCTCGGGTGCGATCCGGAAGAGGGTATCATTGAGTTGCCTTTGTCGGACGCGGAAAGCGCGGCCCCGTCGCTGACGGACGAGCAGATCCTTGAGGTCGCCCGTCTGACGCTTGGCCTGGAAAGCTTCTACGGCACTCCCCAAGATGTGGAATGGGCCTACGATCAAGAAGGCCGTTTGTTGCTTTTGCAAAGCCGGGCGTTGCCCGGAGCAGACCACGCCGCGCACCTTCAGGCCCCGCCGGAAAACGCGGAGCTGCTGCTCGAAGGCGGCGTCTGCGCCGCTCCCGGAGCGGGAGCCGGACCGGTGTTTTTCTTGCGCCGCGCCGCCGATATGCTACGTTTTCCCCAAGGAGCGGTTCTGGTGGTGGAACAGGCCCACGCCCGGTGGGCGCCCGTGCTCGGCAGGGCCGCCGCCGTTGTGGCCGGAGCCGGTGGAGCGGCCGGGCACCTGGCGGGAGTGGCCCGCGAGTACGGAGTTCCTGCCTTGTTCGCCCTGCCCGAGGCCATGGAGGCCCTCACCGAGGGCAAAGAAATCACCGTGCACGCCGACGCCAAGCGCATCTTCACGGGCAGGGTGGATGAGCTTTTGCAAAACTCCTCCGGCCCGCGCCGGCTCTTTGCCGGTTCCCCCGTGCATACAGTTCTGGCCAAGGTTGTGCAGCACATCGTGCCGCTCAACCTGTTGTATCCGGATGCTCCGACCTTTGCTCCGGCTTACTGTCGCACTCTGCACGACATCACCCGCTTCTGTCATGAAAAAGCCGTGGAAGAGATGTTCCGCCTGGATGAAAACATCTTTTCCGGGCGCTGCGGCAAGCAACTGAAATATAAGGGCTCAAAGCTGCAGTACTTTATCGTCGACCTTAAAGACGGCTTCAATACCGTTGTCGAAGGTCGTTATGTGGATATCGAGCAAATCGGCAGCCTGCCCATGCTGGCCCTGTGGAAAGGGATGATCGCCATCCCCTGGGCCGGTCCGCCGTCGGCTTCGGCCAGGGGCTTTCTCTCGGTCATGGCCGAAAGCGCCGCCAATCCCGAGTTGGAAATCACCAATGCTTCCACGCGAATGCTGCGCAACTACTTCATGATCGATCGCCATTACTGCAACCTGCAGGCCAGCTTCGGCTACCATTTTTGCACCGTGGAGGCCCAAGCCGGCGAAAACGAGCAGGAAAACTACGTCAGCTTCCACTTCAAAGGCGGGGCGGCGAACCTCTCCCGACGCAAACTGCGGGTGCAGGCCGTGGCGGATGTGCTGGCCGAAAACGGCTTCATCGTCGACGTGCGGGAAGACGCGCTCTCCGCCAGGGCGGAAGAGGCGCCGGAGGACGAAGCCCTGGATCTGCTGCGGATCATCGGCTATCTGCTGGTGCACACCAGACAGATGGACGCGGCCCTGCACCGGGAAGATTCCCGGATGTCGTTCGCGGATTCGCTGCGCAAAGGCATCGCCGAGATTTTGAAGATGGAACACTAGACTTTGCTAACAAATAAATTGCTTTTTTATGCTGCAGGCTCTATGTTTTCACCATGGAAAAGCTCTGTAGTTTGACGGACAAGCAATTCGCGCTTATCGAGCCGATATTGCAGGAAGAAAGAGATGCTCGAGGTCGTAAACCCAAGATCTCGGACCGACATGCTTTGGAAGGCGCATTGTACATTCTGCGCGAAGGCTGCCGATGGAGAGCGATGCCGGAAGCCTTTGGGCACTGGATGATGGTGTTCATGCGATACAAACGCTGGGTTGAACGCGGGGTCTGGTGGAAGGTGCTGATGCGCTTGCAAAAAGTTGGTGTGCTCAAGGTGAGCGTT
>JAVBMX010000117.1:0-18060 GCA_031551885.1 Desulfovibrio sp. | reverse complement strand
TGACTTGGGGCTCCGCCCCAAACCCCGCTGGGGGGAATGATTCCCCCCAGACCCCCTCATCTGTCGGCAAACCCGCGCAAAGCGCGGATTTGCCGACAATGGGGGTGCAGGGGATTCAATCCCCTGCCAGAGGGATTGGGGGATGGAATCCCCCAAATTCTCACTTACTCTAATTTTCCGGCAAAATCGTCAACGTATCGGCGCGGTCGGCGAGGCCGGCGGGCGAGGTCAGGTTGGGCAGTTCCACGCCGGGGCGCAGGGAAGTGACCACGGCTTTGCCGATAATCGCCCGGCCGTTCATGGGGCCGTCCGGGCCAGCGGTGTTGACCCGCAACCCCCAGAGACTGTGGAACATGGCCGGCTTGCCTTCAAACTCGCCCAGATACAGGCCGATATGGCCGGGCATCCGGATGAACGAGAAGAACGGCTTGCCCTCGGCCAGGATACGGGCTTCTTTCTGCTCCGGGGCAAGACCGTTGAGATCATGCTGCGCGCCGACCTTGGCTTGGGCGGCCGAATTGCGCGGCAAGCGAATGCCGAAGGGAATAAGTAAATCTCTGGTCAGGGAGGAACAATCGCGGTTTTCCAGCATGCCGCCCCACCCGTAGGGCCGTCCGAGCATCTCGTTGCCCAGGCGGGCGATGTTCGCGGGCGTGGCAGCGAGGGGCCAGACGGCGGCCTGATCGGCGGCGAGCCCGGCTTCGGTCCATACGGCCAGACCGTCGACGCCCCGGCGCGGGAAGGCGGCCACAAACCCGCCGGAGCTTTGCCGGACCAACGGCAGAAGCGTTCCGATGTGAGCCGTGAGCGCGACCTGTCCGCCGGTGACGCGATCGGCGGCACCGCTCGAGGCATGCAGGGGAACGTCGTCACGGGTCAGGGCCAGCAGGGGGAGCGAGCGCATCCGGGTGCGGAAGGCTTCGTCGACAACGGCCACATCTTCGGCCGGAACCCAGCCCGTGGAGGAATCCGTTTCGGCCAGGACCCACTGCCCGTCGGCGGACACGTGACAGATATAGACCGGGCTGCCCACCCACAGGGCCGAGTGCTGGAAGTAATCAAAGGGGTAGCCTTCCCCGGCCCTGTCCGGGTTTAGGAACAGCGGCGTACGCGTGGGCATGGCCCGCAGGGAGGTGTTGCGCACGGTGATGCCGTATTCGCGACGCAGGGGGTACATCTCCGGCTGGGCGCCGGCCCGCAGCCGGGCCCATTCCTCGGGCGGGAAGGGGCGCAGGTTTTCGGTAAAGCCGTTTTCGGACTTCAGGTTGAAGTCGGAAGCCAGGGCCTTTTTCACCCACTTGTTGGGCTCGCGGATATCCCAGGGCCGGAACAGGCGGGTGCGGAATTTCTCCACCGCCGCCGCCTGTTCCGCCGCAGTGAGCAGGGGCTTGTCCGCCCCGGCTTTGGCCGCGTAAGGGGCAAGGTCCTGGGGCATGCGCGTGAGATCCCGGCAGAGCTTGGCGTCGGGAGTGCCCGCGCCGGGGTACCGGGTGCCGAACCCGGCGGTCTTTGCGCCGCAACCCGCAAGGGCCAGGCCGCAGACCAAAACCACAATACCCGCGCGGATCGAACGCATGCCCCCGAGCATCAGCGTGTTCCTCTTCCCGGCTCGAAGGGCTTGTCGGACGGGCCGGAAACCGTAACCTGATGGTCGATGACCGAGCTCACGCCCGGCTTGAGCTCCATGCTCCAGCGGTAAATCTTGCGCCCGCCCTGGAGGGGATCGGTCAAGACGCTTTCGGGAACGGGCTTGGACTCAAGCTTGACGCTGAACACGTCGGCCGCCGGGTTCGGGGCCGGATCTTCCACCTGGATGCTTACCGGGTAGGAGCGGGCGTTGCGGACCTCGATCTCCCAGTGCCAAACCACGGTGTTTTCTTTGCTGAGGAAGCCCTGGGTGCCGGCTTCGCGCTTGAGGTCGCGCATGGTCGCGGTCACGCGCGGATCCTGGCCCAGGAAGAAACGCCCTTTGTCGCCGTTGAAGGCAAAGGGGGACTCGCCCATGAGCACGCCGTCCACATAGAAACGGGCCTGCCCGGGGGGCAGTTCCTGGGGCTCTTTGGTTTCCACTTCGGCGCAGAGAAAGCCCATGCGGTCCGTGGCCGGGCGAAGCACGTAGAAAAACGTGGCTTCGTGGGTGTTTTTGAGCACTTCCACATCGGTGGAACGGCCGTCTTCCAGGCTGCGCCTGCCGAGATCCCACAGGCGGAAGGTGCTGCGATCCTCGGCCACGGGCGCCGGTTTCATGGCCATGCGCCGCAGATCTCCCGAGGCCCCGGCGCCGACGTTGATCTGGGCGACGGGCTCCGGAGGGGATTCCATCATCATATCCCTCGAGACATAGTCGGCCTCGGCTTTATAGTCGACCACGCGAGCGAAAGCGATGGGCCACAACGCCGGGTATTGGGGCGCCAGAAGCTGTTGCCGGCGCAGGGTCGAGACGGACATCTTCACGTCCTTCCAGTCCATGCCGGAATGCTGTTCCAGGGTCACTTCCTGAACGATGGCCAGGCGCTTGTTCGCGGGCTCGGCCAGGATGCGGTACTTCGAGCTCATGGAGGCCGGCACCGCGTAGGTGTAGCGCACCTCCACCGGGCCGCTCAGGTCGTCGGCCGGCAGCAACACCTTCAGATCCTGATGATCTTCATCGTAGTCGCCCAGCGCCTTTTCGGCCTTCTGGATTTTCCGGCCCTGAACCTCGATAAGCCGCCCAAGCTCTTCGCGCGAAGCGTGCAGCTTGGGCAGGCGCTCGGCCAGCAGGGTGTCGAGCTTGTCCAGGTCTTCAGGCTTGTCGCCCTCTTCTTTCGGAGACTTGCGCTCATCCCAGGCCTTCAGGCGCGAGACGACCGTCGCCAACTCGCCTTCCAGGCGGTCCTTTTCGCGGCGGGCATCCAACAGGGTTTGCAACAGAGCGCGGCGCTCCTGGTTGGTTTCATCTTCCGGGTCCACGGCCACGGGCATTTCGTCGTCAGGGTCGGTCCCGGTGTACCAGATGCCCGGCCCGGTCGGCTCGCCGGCCACGGTCACGGAAAACCCGTCATCCATGGCATTGCCGGGCAGGTGCAGGAGCAGGCCGCGCCGACCGGCCACGGTCGTGGGGGCCAGGCGCTCGACCACGGTGACTTCGGCCATGTCCGGGTAAAAGAGCACGGACTCCGGCATGGTCGGGACCTGGGCATGGGCGGCCGGAATCGCGCCGAGCAGGAGCAGGAGGGAGAACAGTATCTTTTTCACAGGAATCCTCCGGTAGGGGAACATGTTGAGCGTGAGGTATCCGGCACGGCGATTTTTCCCGAGTTCCGGCCGGGATTTTTTCGGGCACCGTCGGAATCCCCCCGACGTCCGTTCGGCACGAAGCCGAATGAGCCCCCCAATGAATAAATTTGAATCCGATTCCGCTCCACTAGAGCAATTTCACTTTGAAATTGTCTATGAAACCATATGCCGAAGAACTTGCAAACGAGCTCGCAAGCGAGTTTCCGCTTCGCGGAAACCGAGCATTTCAAAGTTGAAATGCTCTACCCGGCCGAGGCGCGGATGCGCTCGATCAACCCGGTGGTGGAATAGCCGGGCAAAAGCGGCAGAGAATGCACGCTGCCGCCGCCGGCTTCGACGACGTCTTTGCCCACGATGCGGTCCGGGGCCCAGTCGCCGCCCTTGATCAGGATATCCGGGCGCACCGCCCGAATCACCTCCAAGGGGGTATCTTCGTCAAACAAGGTCACAAAATCCACGGAGGCCAGGTGCGCCGCCGTAAAAGCCCGCACCGGGTAGGGATTCACCGGACGGTCGGCGCCTTTGCCCAGCCGGCGCACCGAGGCGTCGGTGTTCAGGGCCAGGATCAGGGCGTCGCCCATGGCCCGGGCCCGTTCAAGCAAATCCACGTGGCCGGGGTGCAGGATATCATAGCAGCCGTTGGTGAAGACGAGCTTTTTGCCGGCCGTGCGCAACGGCTCCAAAGCCCGCAGCAGGGCGGGGAGGTCCAGGACTTTGGGGTGATGCAGTTCGGGATTCATGTTTTCTCCTGAAAACACTTTCTTGCAGCCCGTTCGCGCGGTCGCCGGCGCGAACGGACTTTTACCGGTCAATCCGCTCTGGGCACCAGGGCCGGGCTCGCCCCGAGGATGACCAGATCCAGCCAGTCCAGAGCGAAATCCAAGCGGGCTTCGGGGTCTTCCAAGGCCCGTTCCATCCGCTGCCGAGCCTCGTCGGTCAGCGGGCGCACCCGTTCCAGCACATTCATGGAGCGCAGCAAATCCGCGAAGCGATCCTGCTGGTACAGACACAGCAGAGCCATGGTCGCCAACTTGCCGGGAAGCAGGGCTCCACCGGATTTTTCCTTGTAGCGGGCCAGCAGGAGCATATGGCGATCGTTGGCCTGATGGTACGGGATGAGCCCTTGATCCGAAAGCCAGGTGTCGGTGGTAAAGGGCGTGCTTTGCTCAAACCCGCGACAGTGGTCCTCACGCACCAGAAAGTATTGCTCGAGCAAGCCGCCGTGGCCGTCCGGGCGGCAGCCCCGGCCCAGAGGGTAGGTGCGGCAGGCCGAGGGGCGGTCCGGGTACACGGCGCAGCCCTGCTCGGTCACAAAGGGGCAGGGCCTGCCGGGCATGTCTTCCATGCGCAGGTGCACACGGGGAAAGCCGGTGTCTTCGGAAGGGCCGGCCTCGACGAACTCCTCAAAAAACTGCTCGCTGCTCATGCCCAGGTTACGGGTCAGGCGCAGCACGTCATAAGGCGTGAGGGGCAGCGTCAGTTCGGCGCAGCAGGCGTTGAAGCAGGGAACATCGGGCCGGCAGGAAAAGAAAAACGTCTCGCCCGGCACAATTTCCGGCAAACCGGCCAGAAAGGTTTCGGTGGCGTCTGGGGAAGAGGTCATTGTCGGCTTGCCTCCGGCGGATTGTGGGGAGAACAGTGTTTGGGGCTCCGCCCCAAAACCCCGCTGGGGGAAATGATTTCCCCCAGACCCCCTCCATTGTCGGCAAACCGCGCAAAGCGCGGATTTGCCGACAATGGAGGATGTAGGAAATTCAATCCCATCGAGGTGTTGGAGAATCGAACCCCTCAATTGGTCCAAAATCACCCTATTTTTCGTTAAGGCGGGCACCCCGCCCCCGCAACGGTGCCGTCCTGCAACCCTCCCCCTCCCCTCAATCACCCCAAATCAAAGTTTTTTGGGGAAAGGGATGGGGGTTCGGGGGAAGGGAAAACCCTTTTTGTACACAAAAGGGGTTTTTCCTTCCCCCGATTCGCCTCTTTCTTCCCTAAAATCCAATCTTCGCGCGTACGCCTTCCATGGTGGCGCGGGCCACGGCGCGGGCTTTGGCGTTGCCGGCTTCCAACACGTCGCGCACCCGGGAGGGGTCGGCGTCGAGGGCGGCGCGGCGTTCCTGAAGCGGGGCGAGAAAAGCTTCAAGACTCTTCAGGAGAATACCTTTGCAGTCCACGCAGCCAAGAGCGGCCGAGGTGCACCCGGCGCAGATTTCGGTCCGGGTGTCGGCATCGGTCATCAGCTCGTGGTACGGGTACAGGTTGCACTCGGCCGGGTTGCCGGGATCGGTGCGGCGCAGACGGGCTTTGTCGGTAAGCATGCCTTTGACCTTGGGGATGATGGTGTCCATGCCTTCGCGCAACTGAATGGTGTTGCCATAGCTTTTGGACATCTTGCGCCCGTCCAGGCCGGGACATTTGGCTGCCGGGGTCAGGTGGGCCTCCGGCTCGGGGAAATACTCGCCGTAGAAGTTGTTGAAACGCCGGACGATCTCGCGGGAAAGCTCGAGGTGCGGCACCTGATCCTGGCCCACGGGCACCCAGCGGGGCTTGTACATGACGATGTCGGAGGTCATGAGCACCGGATAGCCGAGGAACCCGTAGGTGGAAAGATCTTTGTCGGTGATTTGCTGTTGCTGCTCCTTGTAGGTGGGGCAGCGCTCAACCCAGGAAACCGGAGTGACCATGGAAAGAATCAGGTGCAGCTCGGCGGTTTCTTTGATCTGGGATTGCTGAAAGATCACGCATTTTTCCGGGTCCAGACCGGCAACCAGCCAGTCTTTGACCATTTCCGGAACGAATTCACGGATTTTCAGGGGGTTTTCGTACTCGCTCGTCAAGGCGTGCCAGTCGGCCACGAAGAAGAATGTCTCCATGGTTTCCTGCATGGCCACCCAGTTTTTGAGCACGCCGAAGTAGTGGCCGATATGCAGGGCTCCGGTGGGGCGCATGCCCGAGGCGGCGCGGTTCGAGGCGGCTTTGGCGATTTCCGAAACAACGGCGGAGTCCGACATGTATCCCTCCCGAGGGGCGAATCGTATGTGGTTAGAAAAAGTAGGAAAAACCGGCGATGTGGCTGATCAGCCCGGCCGTGGAACGGATGAACGGGCCGATGATCGTGCCCAGAACCCCGGCCGCGACCAAAACGAGCACAAAAATCATGCCGTAGCGGCCGAGTTGCTCATATTTTATGGCCAGATCCCGGGGCAGAAGCCCGGCCAGGATGTGGCTGCCGTCCAGGGGCGGAATGGGCAGAAGGTTGAACCAAGCCAGGCCGCAGTTGATCAGGATGCCGTACTGCATCGAGACCCCGGCCAGGTAGACGGCTTCGTTCATGGGCAGAAGGCTCAGAACCCGATAAATGAGGGCGCAGAGTACGGCCACCGCGATGTTGGCCAAGGGGCCGGCCAGAGACACGGCCATCATGCCCTCGCGCGGCTTTTTGAAATAGCGGCCGTTGACGGGTACGGGCTTGGCCCAGCCGAACATGAACATGCCCGGCATGATGCTGGTCAGGACAAAGACCAAGGTGCCCGCGGGGTCCAGGTGTTTGAGGGGGTTCAGGGTCAGTCGGCCCAGAAATTTGGCCGTTGGGTCGCCTTGCTTGAAGGCCACCCAACCGTGGGCCACTTCGTGACAGATGATGCCGAAAAAGCCCGGTACAAACGCCAACGCGAACCGGAGCAGATCATCGCTCGTGATGTGTGAAAACATGTGACTACGCTTTCTTGACGGCCTTTTCCAACACCTGCCGGATGGTATCTTTCAGAATGGTCAGGTCCACGGATTTGACGCAGTAGGCGTCGGCCGCGATGGACTTGAGATCGTGCTGGAAGCTGTCGTAAGCGGTGCTTAAAACGACCGGCAGGCAGGCGTCGTTGGCCCGGATGGTCTGGAGCAGATCCAGGCCCGAGACGTCGGCCAATTTGATGTCCAAAACAACCAGATCCGGCTTTTCGCGTTTGACGGCGGCCATGATGGGCTCCTGACCGTCCGAAACGCCGACGACATATCCTTCGGCCTGGAGTTCTTCCTGGTACAACATGCGGATGTGGGGTTCGTCGTCCACCACAAGGATTTTAAGGGCCATAGGGACCTCCGCCGGTTGAGGGCGCGCCGGCCGACGGCCGGGACAAAAAGACATATAAACATACCCCGCCGCGTGGGCAAGGGCAAGCAAAAAGCCGCCGGTGAACCCGTTCGGGCTCTTGGGCCTCTGCGGAACACGTGGTGGACGCCGGAGGATACAATACCAGCGACGCACTATATAGCATACACGATATTCCCGACAACACCAAGGCCCGCCCGCATATGCCGCTCTTCCCACGAAGGTCGTGCGAGATGTTGGCCCAAGAAAAGCGGAGCGCTGCAACACTTTCCGTCGACAACCGCCCCGAAAATTCGTACGATTTCTCTCCCAACACGCGCAAGCGCGGCCTCCGCGTGCTCCACACTGCAACGTACTGGAGAAAGCGTCATGAGTACCCGGACCAAATTTTTCGGCACCCTCCTTCTTTTCGGCACCCTCTGCGTCTTTTCCGGAGCCGCCTTGGCGGCCGACGCCTCGAAACTTTATCTGCCCGGCGACGTGACCATGGAGCAGGCCCAGAAGGTCATTGCCGCGGCGGTGCAAAAAGCCGAGCAGCAAGGCACGCTCATGGACATCGCCGTGGTCGACGCCGGCGGCAACCTGAAAGCCTTTGTCCGCATGGACGGCGCGTACCTGGGCAGCATCGACATCAGCATCCGAAAAGCCAAGTCGGCCAGAGCCCTGAACATGTCCACCACCGAACTGGGCGCGGCCGCGCAACCCGGCCAGTCGCTCTATGGCATTGAGGTCGCCAACGGCGGCATGATCATCTTTGGCGGCGGCGAGTTGCTCAAAAACAAAGACGGATTGATTGTCGGTGCCGTGGGCGTGAGCGGCGACTCGGTGGAAAACGATACCGAGGTCGCCAAAGCCGGTGCTGCGGCGTTGTTGCGCTGAGCAATTCCCTCTCTACTCCTCTCTGAAAATTCAAAAAATCCCGATTCCCGCCGCGCGGAATCGGGATTTTTTCTGTTCTTCAAAACACTGTAATGTCGTCTATGCGACACAATCAAGGACCACACAACGCGCATATTGGATCGAAACGGACATACTCCGTGAAGGATTTGAAAAATTTAATGTGTTGCATCCGAAACAGCCGTATTTCATGTAAGTCAACTGAAAAAGACTCTCATATATTTTCCTACGTTATGGTATAAATTTATAAATATCAGCATATTAAAGACTCAATTTTATTTCCTGAAATCATTGATTCCAACTCGATTTTCAATTATCAAACTGTTCTCTGTCTACATTAACCTAAAATGAGGGGGAAATCATGGCATTGAACGACATCCTTATTGATGTCCAGGCAAACGGGTCCGCGACCGGAATGTCGGGGAAAACCGTTTCCACCGGGGTGGGGGACGACCTCGTTGAGATTCTCGCGACTTCCGCGCGCGGTGAAGCCGTCGCGATTAAAAACTCGACGGTGAACGCCGGCGCGGGGGACGACACGATCACGTTTATCGGCACGACGGCGGCCGCATGCACGGCTCACGGCATGCGTTCCACCACGCTCGACACGGGCGACGGCGCGAACCTCGTCACCGTCAAGGCGGCGTCCGCGGGCGGGCACGCCCTCGGGGCGGAAGCCGCCACCATTCGCGGCGGTTCCGGGGCGGACAACTTCAGCATCAAGGCTTCGACCATCGGCTCCGGCACTTCGGTGGGGCTGCATTCCAGCACCCTGGACCTGAAAGACGGCAACAACACCCTGCGCATTGAAGCCCTGGCCGTGAACAACACCGCCACCGGCATGTGGAACAGCACCGTGTACGCGGGTTCCGGCGCCGACAACATCTCCGTGGAAGGCAAAACCACCGGCACCGGCGTCGCGTACGGCCTTTCTTACAGCTCCATCCACGCGGGCGACGGCAACAACACGGTCTCCGTCTATGCCGAGGCCGCGAAGTCCGCCGCTTACGGCATCGCCTGCGATGTTGTGGGCGGCAAAGACAACGACGCCATTACCGTCGCGGCCAAGTCGCTGGGCGGGGGAACGGCCAAAGGCCTTGTCTGCAGCACCGTCGATGGAAAAGAAGGCGACAACGCCATTTCCATTTCGGCCCAGTCCGCCACCGGCGCCGCCTATGCGGTCGACGGCGGCAAAGTGCGGGCGGGTGCCGGCAACGACTCCGTGACCATCAGCGCCGTCTCCGGCGGCAGCGGCCGCGCTCAGGGCCTGTATTGCAGCGACGTCAACGTGGGCGACGGCCACAACACCGTTTCCATCTTCGCCGAATCCAAAACCGGCGAAGCCTGGGGCATCGGCTGCGAAGTCACTTCCGGCAGCGGCAACGACAAGATCGACGTCACCGCCAAGACCTCCGGCACCGCCGGCGCCTTCGGCATCTATTGCAGCACCATCAACGCCGGGGGCGGCCACAACGCCGTCACCCTCACGGCCGAATCCGCCGGCGGCGCGGCCTATGCCATGCACGGCGGCAAAGTGATCACCGGCGCGGGCAACGACACCGTGACCGTGGCCGCCATCGCCGCCGGTCGGGCCCAAGGCCTGTATTGCAGCGACATCAAGGTCGGCGACGGCGACAACGTCGTTTCCATCTCGGCCGCATCGCAAAAGGGCGAAGCTTGGGGCATCGGCTGCGAAGTCACCTCCGGCAGCGGTAACGACAACATCAGCGTGACCGCCAAAACCGCCGGCTCCGCCACCGCCTTCGGCGTGGCCTCCAGCACCGTCAATGCCGGGGCGGGCCACAACAACATCACGATCGCGGCCGAATCCGCCGCCGGTTCCGCTTACGCCATGCACGGCGGCCGAGTGATCACCGGCTCCGGCAACGACTTCGTGGATGTCAGCGCCATCTCCGGCGGCAGCGGCCGCGCTCAGGCGCTGTATTGCAGCGACATCAACGTCGGTGACGGGAACAACTACGTTGGACTCCTCGCCAAATCCCAGACCGGCGAAGCCTGGGGCACCGGCTGCGAAGTTACCGCCGGCAGCGGCAGAGACACGATCTCCATCGTGGCCACCACCTCCGGCACGGCCACGGCCCGCGGGGCGTATTGCAGCACGGTCAGCGTCGGTGACGGGGCCAACCGGGTCGACATCTCGGCGGCTTCGGCCGGCGGGCACGCGCTGGGCATGGAAGCCAGCAAGCTGATCGGCGGCAACGACAACGACACCTTCAACATCCTGGCCTCCACCGTGGCCTCCGGCACCGCCGTGGGCCAGCACACCGGCATGATCGATATGAAGGACGGCAACAACGACCTGTATATCGAAGCGAAAACCGTGAACAACACCGCCAGCGGCGTCTGGCAGGGGAAGATTTACGGCGGCAGCCAAACTCTCCAGCTTGACCCCGAATTCGGAACCGTGACCACCGGGCCCAGCAGAGACAACTTCACGATCATCGGCAAGGCCGAAGGCACCGGCAAGGCCTACGGCTTTGACGGGTGCCTCATCGATATGAAGAACGGCACCAACTACCTGAACATCTCCGCCTTGGCCGCTTCCAACGACGCCACCGCCCTCAAAGGCGCGACCGTTTACGGCGGCAATGACTACGACGATTTCACCATCCTGGCGAAGAGCGAAGGCAAGGGCACGGCCAAAGGCCTGGATTGCAGCTCCATCTATGTCAAAGACGGCACGAACCTCGTCTCGATCACGGCCGAATCTCAGGAAGGCAACGCATACGGCATCGCCTGCGGCGTGACCGGCGGCAAAGATCGCGACATTATCTCCGTTACCGCGAAGTCCTTCGGCAACGGCTATGCCGGGGCCATGGTCTGCAGCGCCATCGACGCCAAAGACGGCGAAAACACGATTACCGTTCATGCGGAATCCGCCACGGGCGCGGCCTATGCGGTAGATGGCGGCGGCGTGTATTCCGGCTCGGGCAACGACGTCATCTCCATCTCGGCCAAATCCGGCGGCGACGGCCGCGCCCAGGCCCTGTATTGCACCACGGTGAACGCCGGCGACGGCAACAACTCCGTGAGCATCTCGGCCGATTCCGTGGGCGGCAAAGCCTATGGCGTGGGTTGCGGCGTGTACACCGGCAGCGGCAACGACACGGTGACCATCTCCGCCTCCTCCGGCTCTTCGAGCGCCTATGGCCTGTATTGCAGCACGGCGGCCGTCGGCAACGGCGACAACATCGCCTCCATCTCGGCCGTTTCCGGCAACAGCTACGCCATTGCCATGGAAGCTTCGCGCCTTGAAGGCGGCTCCGGCCGGGACAACTTCTCCATCCTGGCCCAGGCCGGCGGCAACGGCGACGCCGTGGCCGTGCACAGCAGCACCGTGCATGCGAAAGACGGAGCCAACAACGTGGCCGTCAAGGCCGTTACCCAAGCCGGCGACGCCACGGCCATGTGGAGCAGCAACGTCTACACCGGCAGCGGCGACGACACCATCTCCCTCATTGCGCAGAGCGCCGCGGGCAAAGCCGTGGCCCTTGACCACAGCAACGTCTACGCCGGTGACGGCAACAACTCCGTGACCCTCTCGGCCACGTCCGCGACCGGTACCGCCTACGCCATCGCCTGCGACGTCATCGGCGGCAAAAACAACGACGTCTTCTCCATCTCCGCCCAGACCGGCGGCACCGCCACCGCGGGCGCCTTGATGGCCGGCGCCATCGACCTGAGAGAAGGCAACAACCAGCTCACCCTCTCCGCTGCGGCGGTGGACGGCGACGCTTACGCCATCAAGTGCGGCGGCGTATACGGCGGCCATGACGCCGTCGGCAGCGACGTCTTCTCCATTAAGGCTTCCGTTTCCGGCACCGGGCTCGCGACGGCCGTCGCCTCCGGCGGTGTGGTCGATCTCAAGGGCGGCAACGACATCCTCACGGTACATGCCCACTCCGACCTCACCGGCAAAGCCGTGGCCGTGGCCGGGTCCATCTATGGCGGAGACGGCAACGACGCCATCACCGCCACAGCCACCTCCAACGCGGCCGGGGCTCTGCCCTCCGTGTTCCAGGGCGGCAAGATCGACGGCGGCTACGGCAACGACGACATCTCGCTGGTCACCACCGGCCTGCTGGCTTCCGGGACCACCGGCCAGTGCGCCGGCGTCTACGGCGGCGCGGGCAATGATCTCGTGCGTCTGGTGTACGACGGCTCCGCCGCCGACATCAACTTCACCCAGTTCAAACAGAACCTGACCCTCGACGGCGGCGCCAACGCCGCGGTTTCGCACGCGAAGATCGACGGCGGCATGGCCGACCTGGGCGACATTCTCGCCCTTGAGCACGGTTATGCCGACACGGGCCTGCTTTCCAAGCTGGCCTCGCAGGTTACCGTGAAGAACTTCGAAGCCCTGATGCTCGACTTCAACAACGGAGCCGCCGAGAGCATCGCCCTCGACTCCATGTTGGATGCGATCAAAAACCTGTTCGGCAAAGCCAACTCCGGCATGTCGTCGCTGGTCGTGAAAGGCGATATGGCCGACGTTCTGCAGTCGGGAAGCCTGCACGCCGTGGAACAGCACACCGGCGTTGAAGTTCAGGGCGTTTCCACGGACAACTTCGGGAACGACATCACCTTCACGCATTACACGGTCAACTACCAAAACGAAGAGTTCAACCTGTACCTGCAGACGAACGTCTCCATTGCCTAACTGGTGATTCGGGCGGCCACAACCGCGCCCGCATCGGCCCCGGAAGGCTTCACGCCTTCCGGGGCTTCCTTTTCCGCGCCGCGATGCACGCCGCCGCGCTTACGCTTGCCCCGTCCCCGCCAATTCGGCTACCATATACTACGCCGCGCGGCTCCCGCTTAGGGGGCGCGGACGACACCACCTTCTTTCACTTCTTCACCTGAGGCTTCTCGTCATGCGCCCCTCTCTTCGCCGTCTCTTCCTACTGCTTTTGCTCGCTCTTCCGGCGTCGACACCCGCCCTCGCCATGCAACCCGCGCCGGAAGCTTCCACTGTGGCCCAGGAATTCCTCGACTACCTGCTGAAGTCGGGCACGGACATCTCCACGGATGCCCCCGCGCGGCAAAAGTGGCTGAGCGCGGATCTGCGCACGCGTTTTGACGCGGCCACGCAGGCGGTCGTCGAAGCCCGCAAACGCCCCGGCGTAGACGGACCGGACCCGTCCGTTCCCGACAACGGCACGTTTCTGGATTCCTGGGACTTGCCGACCACCTGCCGCGCGGAACGCTCCGTCGTCGACCACGACGGCGTAGCGGTGCGGGTCGTCTGCGACTGGGGGCCGGAAACCAACTATCCCGGCATAAAGCGGGAAGGCGAGGTTACAACGGTCCAAGAGGGCGGCGTCTGGCGTATCCGGAACATCGTCCTGCATACAAATGCCTACGCGGGTGAAAGTAGTGTAAGTGAATTGCTGGAGACGCTCCGCCGAGATGCGGAAAACGCGGGGCGGTGAGACTTCCGCCTTGCCTGAATCGACATTCCCTTCCTGATTCCTTCCGCTTTCATTGAACACTTTCACAGTCCATCCAGATTGTGTACAACTCCGTCCGTCCCCCCGCCTGTTGCGCTTGGGCGATCGCCAAGCATCCCGGCCGTTTTGCCCGAAATCGTGAATATAAAAACAAATTAAAAATGCCGTGGTAAGGAATACACAAAGACTCCTTTCCCCGGCGCCCTCTCTCCGCTCCCCCAAGCCACGTTCCATCTCGTTCTCGCCGGTCTACAGTTCATGGTTTTCCGTGTTTCCGCGATAAGACTCCGTTCCGCCACCGCGAAACACTCACCCCATAACCTGAGGAGGCTGCCATGCCGGTATCCGGACAAGAACTCGCTACTCTGGATTTTGCCAATCTCATCGGAGGACCGCTCAAGGCCATTGTCGACGCCCAGGCCAAGTCGGCCATCGCAACCGTCAACTTCATCAAAGAAGCGGCTTTTGTTGAAGATAAAGACGCCAGCGGCAAGGTCATAGGCTCCAAAGCCAGAATGGTCTCGTTTACCTATGACCGTTTGAGCGAAACGGAGGTCGACCTTACCACCAAGCAGCCCAAGCACGAAACCTACAGCCTGTCGGTGCCCTTCCTTACCATGCTGCCCATGCCTTACATTTCGGTGAAACGGGCCACCATCGACTTCAACGCCAAAATTACTTCCACGCAATCGCAGGAAATGAATGATAAATTCGAAAACGAAACAACCGTGGATGCCAAGACGGGCTGGTGGTTTGCGACGGCCAAGATGAACACCAAAGTTTCGTATCAAAAAACGAACGCCAATTCGAATAAAGAAGAACGCACCTTTGACATGCACATTCACGTTGAAGCGCAAAACGAAGAACTGCCCGCCGGAACCGAGCGCCTGCTGTCCCTGCTGGAGCAGTCCATCCATGAAACGAAAAAGCCTGCGACCACCGGCGGTGGTGGAACCGGCGGTTGATTTACGGCATAGCCCTCCCCCATCCCAACAGCCTCCGGACGCCTTGGGCGCCCGGAGGCCCTTCCGCCGAGGAACGCCATGTCCGACTCCGACGACTCCCGCGTACTGCTTTCCGACGTTTTGGGCGCTCTGGTTTCCGGCGCGGCCCAGGCCAGACAAATCGCCGATACGGCCACGGTCAACCTGGCCTACCTCTATCGCCGCCACCCGCTGATGCAAAGCATGGCCGTGCCCCGGCTGCGCTTCCGCAGCATTGAGGTCAGCCTTCCGGTTCTGGTCAAGCAGGTACACGCGCCCACGGCGCTGAAAATGACCCCCGTAACCCGAGTAGCCGACGCCGTGGCCGGAGAGGTGCAGCGCCTGGCCGGCATGGCGGCGGAAAAAATGGCCTTTGACCGGGAACTGCTCTCCGAAGAAGACGCCGTCTATAAGGATCTTTCCATCGGCATCGAACTGTGGCGGGCTCTCGCCGATCCCGAAGTCCGCGCTCTGCAGGCGGAATCCATTCGCGAACAGTTTCAAGCCAGGGTGTATAACTTTCTGGAAGCCAGGGGACTTGATACGCCTTCCACGCTCGAGCCGGTCATCCGCGAGGAAACGAGCCAAGCGGCCCGCACCGGCGTCAAAAGGCTGGTGCGCGACATCCTGTTGAGGGCTCTTCATCTGATTTCAACGAGAGCCGAGGCGCGGGCGGGACTCATGGACATGACCGCCCAAGAGTGCGCCGAACGCCTGGCGGACCGCATCGGGCAAAGCGATGCGTACATCGGCGCGGAGAATAAAAAGGAATATCTGCGCAAGCTGTTCAAGGACGTCAGCGAGAACCAACGTTACGGCAAGATTGTTCACGCCGCAGGCCAAGCGGCCTCGGACCTGTGCTTCAGCGTCGAACCGGCCCCGGCGGAACTTGAGCTGGAGGTCTGCACCGACGACATCAAGAACAAGGCGGATGCCGGAACGCTGACCCATCTGCGCTACAATCTGTTGGAGGAGGGGCTTTCGTGGATTGAGGACGAACAGGGCTCCCGCCTGATATGGACATGCTTTCCCTGGGGGCTGAAAGTTTTGGCTATACTGGCCAGATATGGACTCAGGCTCGCGTAGCGGAATTGATCGAGCGCAAGTTCGGTGTCAACTATGCTTGAAAAATATCTGCTGTACGGATCTGGCCCACCTGAAACGCGAACTGAAAAGGGCAATTCGGACTCTGCGCTCGCGAAAGCAGGTAATCGCTGGGTGCTTCAAGAGAATGGAATATGTTTAATTATTAATGCGGATATCAGTAATGAGTCCTGAACCTAAGGACCCGCATCAGGAAGACGCTTTACCTCGGCATGGGCGGGAATGGACTCCAGGAAACGAGTCTCGAGCGGCATCTCTCAAGGTCGCTTTTTATCATGTAAAGCCCAATTGTCGACGTGGTAAGCAATAGTAAAAGAATCTTGCGTCTCTGATTTATAAAGGGAGCTCGCTTATGTCTACGCAAAAAAACTGTTTACTTTCTCTTGTTGTCGGAATCTTGATGATCATTCTTGGCGTCTAGATGCTTTTCACACCGGCTTCGGCAATTATAACAGTCACAATGTTTATTTCTCTAGGCATGCTTATTTTTGGAATTACCGAGATCTACATGTTCCGATCAAAGCACTACGGGGATCATTCCGGCTGGGTATTGGCCAGTGGCATCATCTCTACTCTGTTGGGCGTCTGGATGCTTTTTTTCCCCAGCGGACAGGCGGGCATGCTGGTGGTGCTGCCGTTTCTGTTCGCCTTTTGGGTGATGAGCGCCGGAGTGGCGCGCGTTTCGGGCGCTTTTTCCCTCAAACAGCTCGGCTCCGACTCCTGGGGATGGGTGCTGGTCCTGGGAATAATCGGTGTGCTCCTGGGCTTCCTTCTGATGTTCAACCCGCTCGTTTCCATCCTGACCATCGCGGCGCTGATCGGTTTCGCCTTCATCTGGAACGGCATCGCGACCATAGCCATGTACGGGTGCATGAAACGACGGCCGTAGAGCATTTGGCTTCGCGGGGCAGAAGATTCCCCATCATGCGGGTGATGGCTCCCTGCGGTGTAGGAACCGGTTTGCTCGGGAGCCTCTCCTGTGGCGCGATCGCGCAGGGAGGTATAAGCCTGTGTGTTTAGCAACGCGGGAGGATCTGCAGCGTAGAAGCGAACCACCCCGGAGTGTTGCGCTTCCCCCGGTCGGTGTAAACGTCGAACCCTTCGCATTGATGCAACGCGAAGGGTTTTGTTAAGAGTCGTCAACCCCGATCTTTCGTTCTCACTTACGAGCGCAGTGCCCGTGAAGCGAGGCAAGCTCAAAAGCTATACGCCTCCCAAACGGACCATCGGGGCGCATCCTCCGGGATCGGCCGGCTCAGGGTTTTCGTCCGCCGGAAGCTATCCTTCAAAAACTGCAAAATATACTTGCGACAGCGCTGTATGAAGATCGGCCCCCAATCAAGAAAAGGCCACACCCCATCGGTGGTGTAAAGAATCCTCACCCGCATACCGCCGAGTTGCGTGAGCGTGCGCTGTATTCCGTCCCACCGGCTCCCCCCCAGGCCGCGAGCCCCAAACCCGCACACGTAGAGGAGAGCCGCAGAGGCCCTCATACGGCTCAAACAAGACCTGGATGTCCTTTCGAGTCTCAAGACCGACAAATTTCGCGTGGAAGAAACCGTCGGTGTATATCACCACATATCCGACATAGACGGGCGAAGGGCTCCCTTTGGGGAATGTTGAGTTTTCACCGCCGGCGGAATCAGCGGTGGGAAGCGGCCCGTCATCGTACGCCACCAGATGGTGTACCACGGGAAACGTGATATTTTCCCACGGAGGAGGGCCTGCACTGCGAATCTTGACTTCCACGGCCCACGCCTCGGCGGACAATACCGCCATTGCCAATGCCGACACGGTAATTGCGGCGAAAAAGTGTGTGCGCATATCTTACCTCTTCCAAGTGACTGCCGGCAGAAAACCAACAGTCAAACAGCTACACTCGCGGCAGAGCTTAGGCAAGCGGCAACACATTCACCGATCCCGTACCAAATCTTTAGAAGGTGTTGCAGAGTAGCGCCGACCCTACCCAGTGAGTGATACCAAATTTAAGCTGGTAGTCCCTTTGTGGCTGTAATGTTGATGTCGGCTCCGGTATTCCGGGGTCATCCAGCCGAGGGAGCTGTGAGGCCCCTCCCCTGAGTCTTGCGGGGGAAAAGGGCCTCCCTATTTGTTTGAGCGGGAGGCTTTTGTAAGCTTTTTGCCGGCTAAAAGCGGCGAATCTCCCGAAGCGATATGCTTCGGGAGATTCCGGAAGAATTGTTGGCCCCGGCCTACGTTCCCACACATG
>JAVBMX010000031.1:0-76089 GCA_031551885.1 Desulfovibrio sp. | reverse complement strand
CTGGCGGAGAGGGAGAGATTTGAACTCTCGGTACCCGTAAAGGTACACACGATTTCCAGTCGTGCTCCTTCGGCCGCTCGGACACCTCTCCGCGTGAAGTGGTGTTTCTAGCAAAAGCGTTCACGCTTGGCAAGCCGCAATCGAAACAAAAATCAAGGCCGCCCGAATGAGCGGCCTCTCGACAATAAAAAAGGCGGCCTGAGGAACTCTCAAGGCCGCCGAAGCATCAGCAGGCTATTTTTTCTTTTTCGCCGTTTCGGCCAGCGAACGGGCCGGGGTGAACTTCACGGCTTTGCGGGCCGGAATGCGAATGGCCTTGCCCGTACGCGGGTTACGCCCGGTGCGGGCGGCGCGGTTGGTCAGAGCGAAGGAACCGACGCCGGGAAGCCGGGCGCCGTCTTCCGTGCACGCGGCGCCGGCCAGGATGCCGCAGAAAGCCGTGTAGGCTTTTTCGGCAGCGGCTTTCGTGGGGAACACTTCGGGAAGAGCCTGCTTCAATGCGACGACAAAATCCGCTTTGGTCATGGAATTTTCTCCTCTCTTCTTTATGATGCAGTGTTGGGGTATGAACATACGGCACACTATGCATAGTACGGTTTCACGATATTTGTCAATATGGGTTGCGAATTTTTCTTATTACCCAAGCGTTTTTTTCGCCTTCGACGATCCGTTCCCCCATGAAACGGACTCCTATCGGACACAAAAAATCGCCCCGAGACAACGCCTCGGGGCGATTCGACGCAACGTCGCATGCAGTACGACGCTATTGCGTCTGGCCAATACCCTGTGAGTAAGAAGCCTCATTGCCGGCCATGGTGAAGGGACGCTTGGGCTCGACCGTGCAGCCGAGCACTTCGGCCATATACTCCAGAGGCTCCAAGTTGCCTGTAATTTGCATGATCTGCAGCAGGGTTTCAACTCCAAGCTTGGCTCCGGAGTCATAAGGATTGATTTCCCGCAGCAGCGTGGAGTAGGGCTTTCCCAATTCCTTGGCCAAAACTTTGGCCGGAATATGGCTTTCCAAGATCAACGAGTGGATAAGTTTCGTCAGTTCAGTGCGCATAACGACTCCTTCATGTCAGGGGGTGGGGCGGTTGTCTAAATCCTTTCAAATTCCGTGCCGGTTGATCGTTTACCTAGAATCATTGAAGGACAACGATCGATAAAAAACATTATATCAACTAGTCTATTTCAGAATACCTAAAGGCAATTTTTTGTCAATAAATAATTTACAAAATCATCGTTGCCGGCAAATTATTTATCAAATACTTTCTATAATGCCTCCCCCAACGTTCTTCTTCGTGTTCTTCCCCTCGAAAGCGGGAACCATTTGCTTTTTCGCCCAGTATAGAATAAATAGGCTGAAGGTGATTTTCCCATTCGAACCCCAACGAGGCCGTTCATGCTCTCCGGTATAGACACCGCGCGCCCCTTTGTCCGCGCAACCCTCGACATCCTCTCCACCATGGCGGGCATTCAGGCCTCCGCGGGACAGCCGTATATAAAGAAAAACGCCACCGCCACCGGCGATGTTTCCGCAATCGTCGGCGTCACCGGAGACAAAAAAGGCTCCATTGCCGTGACCTTCTCCCGCGCCTGCGCCATCGCCCTGGTCAAGGGCATGCTCGGCGACGACATCCAAGATGTGCTGCAAGACACGCAGGATGCCGTGGGCGAAGTGACCAACATGGTCTCCGGGCAAGCCAGAGCCGGTTTGACGGAAATGGGGCTCACCCTGCAGGGCTCCACCCCCACGGTCATTGTGGGCACATCGCACACCATCCGACATATTTCGGCGGGCCCGGTCATCGCCATTCCGTTCACCTCGGCCGCCGGAAACTTCACGGTCGAATTCTGCTTCGAATAAGCGACCGATTTTGGGCGCAATGAAAAGAGCGGAGCAAATGCTCCGCTCTTTTTGTTTCCCCGATCCCGTACCTCTCCTCTTCCCCACGCCAAAGAAAAAGGATGCTCAGGGCATCCTTTTTCTTATCGGGGAATCGGCTCCGACCGGCGTTAAAGGCGATTCGTCGGACAAGTCGCCCTGGAGCCGCCGGAAGTCATTTCATCAACAGTTTTTTGTTCTCTCAAGGAAGGCGCGTGCCGGGCGGAGCGCGGTGCATTGCTCTGCACACAAGCCTCGCACGGGACGAGTCTGACTCGGGCAGAGGGCAAAAGGGCGTTGAGGAAATGATTTTAAACGTCCGATTGAGCCCTGAGCGCCTCGGCCTGCGCCGCCGTGGTCAACGCGTCGACCAGCTCCTGAATGTCGCCTTCCATGACCTGATCCAACTTGTAGAGGGTCAGGTTGACCCGGTGGTCCGTGACCCGCCCTTGCGGATAGTTGTAGGTACGGATGCGTTCCGAGCGGTCGCCGGACCCCACCTGGGCCCTCCGGGTTTCGGCGTGGGCCGCGTGCAGGCGTTCCTGCTCGGCCTGGAGCAGACGCGAGTACAACACTTTCAGGGCCTTGGCCTTATTTTTGTGCTGCGATTTTTCATCCTGGCAGGACACCACGATACCGGTGGGAATGTGGGTGACGCGCACGGCCGAGTCGGTGGTGTTCACGCTCTGGCCGCCGGGACCGGAAGACCGGTACACGTCGAAGCGCAGCTCGTCGGGCTTGATGTCGATGTCGGCTTCTTCGGCCTCGGGCATGATCGCCACCGTGGCCGCCGAAGTATGGATGCGGCCCTGCGATTCCGTGGCGGGCACCCGTTGCACCCGGTGGGTTCCGGCTTCGTACTTCAGCCGGCTGTAGGCCTTGTTGCCGGCCACCAGGGCGATGATTTCCTTGTAGCCTCCGGTGTCGGATTCGTTGGCGGACATGATCTCGACTTTCCAGCCCCGCCCTTCGGCGTAACGGCTGTACATGCGGAAGAGGTCGGCCGCGAACAGGGCGGCTTCCTCGCCGCCGGTGCCGGCGCGAATTTCCAGAATGATGTTCTTGTCGTCCAGGGGGTCTTTGGGCAGCAACAGCAACGTGAGCTCCCGTTCGAGAGACTCCATTTCCGCTTCCGTGGCCTTGATTTCCTCCTGAGCCATGGAACGGATTTCCGGGTCGGAATCGTTCAGCAGCTCTTTGCTTCCGGCCAGGGCTTCACGCAATTCCTTGTAGCGGCGGAACACATCCACCACTTCCTTCAGGTCGGCGTGGGCCTTGGTCAATTTCCGGTAGCTGTCCTGATCGGCCAGGACTTCGGGGGAAGACAGCCGGCGCTCGACATCTTCAAAGCGCCGTTCCAGGTTCTCCAGCTTGGAAAACATCCATCCTGCTCCATGCGGGGGGTTGAGGGCATTTTCCGGATGAAAATGCTTGTGACCGCGCGGCGGGCATTCGCCGGCGCATTGGTTTTACGGGTATCGGCAATCGTTTCGGGCGATTTCGGGTGAAAACCGCTCCAAGAGGAAACCGGGCGACGCCTCACGCGCGGCCCGGCAACCGTCAGCTCCGCTCCAAACGGGTAAAAGCCGGGGGAACGACGGCGGCGCCGGCGTCTTCGCCCAACGCTTCGGAAAGCGCGACGAGGCCGACTTCAAGCTGGGAAGCATCGGGCTCACGAGTGGTCAGGCGCTGCAGCAACAGGCCGGGAGCGCGCAAAGCCGTCCCCCAGGAGCCCGAAAGCTTGGCCGCCATGCGGATAAGCTCATACGCCACGGCGCTGATGGGGATCATCAGCAGGAGCTTGAAGACAAGCACCACGGCATGCCGGATCACCGCGTTCTCCGGATTCCAGACAAGCAGGAAGATCGGCACGAAAACGGCGTGCAGCAAAATGGAAAGCGAAAGCACAAACAGCAGAAAGGTGGTGCCGCAGCGCGGGTGCAGACGGCTGTGCCGCCCGGCGCTTTCCACGTTCACCGGGTCTTCGCCGTCTTCGTAAGCGGCAATGGTTTTGTGCTCAGCCCCGTGGTATTCGAAAACTCTGCGGATATCGGGCATGCGCGAGATGAGCGCGATGTAGCCCACAAACATCCCGAACTTCAGCAAGCCGTCCCAGATGTGGAAGGAAAGCCCTTCCATGCCGCCGGCCAGCGAAAGGCTGCCCAGCAGCACCGTGAGCAGGTGCGGCGTGACCACGAACAACAGCAGGGCCAACCCGATGGCTATGGCCAGGGTCAGAACCATCTGCCAGGGCTTGATGGCTTCGCCTTCCGATTCGGCGGCAATGTCGGCGGAAAGGTTCAGGGCTTTAATGCCGTTGACCATAGTTTCCAAAAGCACGGGGAAGCCGCGCAGCCAAGGCTTTTTGACGACTCCCCCGCGAAAAAGAATGCTCCAGGGCAACGTATGGGAAACAATGGCCCCGTCGGCTTTACGCACGGCCAGAGCAAGCCTGTCGCCGTTGCGCATCATCACCCCTTCCAACAGGGCCTGACCGCCAACGGCCAAGCTCTCGCGGCCGTCCTCCTCCTTCAAGAAGGCGGCGGCGGCATGAAAGGGCAGAAGGCCGAAAAAACGCACAGTCGTCTTACTTCTGCAGACCGGCGTATTTTTTGCGGAAGCGGTCGATGCGCCCGGCGGTGTCCACAAAACGCTGTTTGCCGGTGTAAAACGGATGGCATTGGGAGCAGATTTCCATGTGGACTTTTTCGCCACGGGTGGAAAGCACCTTGATTTCATTGCCGCAGGCGCAAGTAATCGTGGAGTTGTATGTCTTGGGATGAATTTTCTCTTTCATGGCCGACCTCGCGGGTGCCGCGCGGCGTTGTACGCGCGGCGGTTGGATGCTGTGGGAACCGCTTCGTTTATCCTGTCCGGTCCGCTTTGGCAAGGGGAAAATATATCCGATCGCGGGCAAGTCAATACGTCGCCGCCGCGCGGCGGACCGATCGCCGGAAGACAGCCGGAGGACAAGGCAAAAAAAATGCTTCGGACGTGAACCTGCGTGGATTCTGCCCGGAGCGACTTCCCCTCGGACTCGGCGGCCGGCGGGGGCTTGAATGATGGGCCGGGATGCAGCATGATACGCCCCCGGCAGGCGCGGACTTCGCCCCATAATCACCAATACGTGTTCTGCGGGAACAAATTGAGAACAAATCCGCGGACGGGATCCGTTCCGCGGCCGTCGGGCGTTTTGCCTCTGAAAATGCCCTCTAAGGAGCCGGTTATGATTGAATCACCCCGGATTTGGGTTGCTGCGGGCATTCTTTGGGAAAACGGACGGTTTCTGGCCGCCTTACGGCCGCTCGACAAGCCCCGGGGCGGTTTTTGGGAGTTTCCCGGCGGGAAGCGTGAGCCCGGAGAAAGTATGGAGGAAACGCTCTCTCGAGAGTTGCGCGAAGAGTTGGGAGTCGAGGTGGAAAAAGCCTTGCCGTGGCGGGTGGTGCAGCACGAGTATAAAGACGTGTGCGTCGAGCTCCATTTCTTCCATGTGCCCGTGTTCAGCGGCAGACCTTCGGCTCAGGACGGCCAAACCCTGCGCTGGATGACCCCGGCCGAAGCCGTGACCCTGGACTTCCTTCCGGCCGACAAAGAGTTGCTGCCGATCCTGCGCGAGCCGGAATAATTGGGGCTCCGCCCCAAACCCCGGCAGGGGATTGAATCCCCTGCACCCCCCAAATGTTGAAACCCGCGCAAGCGCGGGCTTCAACATTGAGGCTCCTGAGGGGCATTCTTTCCCCGACGGCGTTGAGAGCCAGCCGAACCGACGACCCTCAGCTTGTCGTATCGCAAAGTCCACGCGTGGCGTGGCTTCCGTCCATTCCCTATTCCGGCAAAAGCGGGCGAATCTCGCGCACCGTCGGGTTCGGCAAAAGCTCCGCCACCATGTGGTCGACCACTTTGCCCTTTTCTTCTTCCACCGGCACCAATATGCCGCGCCCGAACTCGGAAAGCACCTGCAACTCCTCCGGGCCGGGCGTAATCAGACTTCCGTCCGGGGCCACAAGAACCGCGGCCCGCAATTCGAAGTCCCCGGCGCTTATGGCGGCGGCCACGGCGGACCGCATGGCCGAAAGGGTCAAGGCCGGGTCGGCGTTTTCCATCTGCGTGCCGCCGTATACCTTGCCCGAGGCGGTCAACACCGCCGCCCCCATGCCGTTTTGACCATAAGGCACGTAAGACGGAATCGCAGCCCCAACGGCGGCATCGCGCAGCACTTTTCTTTCCTGATCCGAAAGCTCGCGCACAAACCACTTGCGGTACAGACGATCGTATTCGCCGCTCGCCACCACGCGCTCCAGCCCCTCATCCACAAGCTTCAGGATATCGCCCCGGTCCCGGTTCACGGCCACGCGCATCTCGGTGATGCCCAGCGGTGTGCCCACGGTGGTGATGGCGCCGTATTGCAACTTGCCGATGTAATAATAGGTGTTCTGCACCGGCCCGCAGTAGGCCGCGACTTCGTCGTTGTACAGCGCGCGCAGCGCGTCGGCCGCGCTCTTATGCGTCTTGATGTTCATGCCGCCGTAAGCCTCCAGCAGACGATGCGCGAGGGCCCCCTGCTCCACGGATACGGGCAGCCCCCGGAGCATGGCTGTACCGGGCTTGCGGTTGTAGATCTTGGTGAAAAGGCGTATTTGCAGGGGGAACGTGGCCCGTCGGGAAAACAGGTACAATTGCGAGCGCTGCTCGGTTTGCACCATGCCGGTGGTCAGGGTCACGGTGCCGGCGGAAAGCTCGATGGGTACCGTTTCCCACTTCAGCGGGCGCATGCTCAAATTGACGTTTGTGCCCTGGAAGATGGCCCGGATCACCTCCACCTCGAACCCTGTGGGGGTTCCCCCGGCTTCTTCATAGGAAAAAGGCGGGAATTCCCGGTCGAACCCGTAAATCACCCGCAAAGGTTCGCCCCCCTCGGCCGCGGCGGCCGAAAACGGGGCCGGCACAATCAAAAGCAGCAGGCCGAAAAGAAGATACACGTAACCGGATACTCTCTGACGATCCATAGGAATGCTCCCCACAAGCCCATTCAGCGGCAAGGGATGGATTTTTCTCATGCAGACGCACGGCTCCGCGCCCGCCTTTGACCTTATCGGTCTTCTCTCGGAAAAACTTATGGCCCGCCGGCTCCTGTTCGGCACGGCCGAATCCTGCACCGGCGGCCTTGTGGCCGGGGCCTGCACCGATGTGGCGGGCAGCTCGCGCTGGTTCGCCGGCGGCCTGGTGACATACTCCAATACCCTGAAGGGGCGCCTGCTCGGCGTTCCGGCCGGCGTTCTCGCGGAGCACGGCGCGGTCAGCGGACCCGTGGTGCGAATCATGGCCGAAAACGCTCTGGAACGCCTGGGGGTTCACCTGGCCCTGGCCGTCTCGGGCATTGCCGGGCCGGACGGCGGCAGCCCCGAAAAGCCGGTGGGAACGGTCTGGTTCGGCATCGCCTTGAACACGGGGAACGGTCCTTCCGTACGAATCGAACGGCACGTGTTCGCCGGAGATCGCGCGGCCGTGCGTTTGCAGGCCGTTGCCGTCGGGCTGACTTTGGCGGAAAACATGATCGCCTGAGCGGTCCACCCCGCCGGCACGCGCCTTCGTTTTTTTTCCACAATACTCCAGAGCCTCGACAAAAAGCAAACGGCGGCGCGGTTTCGTTCAAACCGCGCCGCCCTCTGTTCCGGAAAGCTTTTTCTCCCGGCACGTCGCCGGAACAAGTTATTTTTTGACCAGCACCGCTTTGGTGATCGTCACCGCTTCCAGGGGCACATCGTCATGCCAGCCCTTGGTGCCGGTTTTCACCTTTTCGATGGCGTCCACCACGTCCATGCCTTTGACCACCTTGCCGAACACGCAGTAACCCCAGCCGGCCGTCGACGGCGACTTGAAGTTCAGGAAGTCGTTGTCCTTGGCGTTGATGAAGAATTGCGCCGTGGCCGAATGCGGGTCGTTGGTCCGGGCCATGGCGACGGTGTACTTCTTGTTCAGCAGACCGTTGTCCGCCTCGTTCTTGATCGGGGCGTGGGTGTCTTTTTCCTTCATGTCGGCGGTCATGCCGCCGCCTTGGATCATAAACCCGGGGATTACCCGATGGAAGATGGTGCCGTCGTAAAAGCCCTCTTCAACATACTGCTTGAAGTTCGCGGTCGTGTTAGGGGCTTTTTCCGTGTCGAGTTCCACGGTGATGACGCCTTTGGAGGTGTGCAGCTCAATCAAAACGGGCTCCTTTTTGGCTTGCGCCGCCACGGCCTGCATGGGCAGGCCCACGAGCGACAGCAGACAGAAAATAATAAGATAACGCATGGGTTCTCCTTGCGGGGCTTTGTTTTCTTCCGCCCCCGAACGTACATTGCACATGCGGCGGTACGCGGCATTTGCCGCTCGGCGGGTTCGACCCCGCAGGACGTATGCCCTCCGCCGAGGAACGGGCACCGACGGTTCAGTACCGTAAAAGTGAAACGGGCGCAATCCCGGCGCGTCCGCCTTCCCGGCGGCGCGTAGAATGTCGACGTGCCTCCCCGCCGGTTTTCCCCGCCCTTTTACCTCAAACCAAAAAAAACGGCCCGCAAAGCGCCGGCCGCATCATTTTTCTTTCAATACAACTTCTTCCCATGTTATATGTACAGCAAGTCTCTTTGGACGATCTTGCCCATCGTTTCGTCCCGGTCCGCCCCAACGCCGAATCCGTTTGAAATGTTTCGGCGAAATTTGCAAAACCCATCTATTCTCTCATGGATATTTGACGATAACACAAGAGTACTCTGAAGTACTATACCAAAAACCTGGGGAGGTTCATATGCGGTGGTATCGCAACCTGCGGATGACGACAAAGATTCTCTTGCCCGTCGGCTTGATGCTCTTGCTGACACTTGGCTTGCTTGCCTGGCAGATCCAGTCGAAAAGTTCGGTCATCATTGAAGAAATCGCCCAGCGGGAATTGGCCGCCGTGGCCGGCCAGTACGGCAACGAAGCCAAAAGCGCTTTTGAGGTCGCCATAGACGCCGCCCAAACCATGGCCGACGCCGTGGCCACACCTTTGGGAAAGGGTGAAGCCATCTCGCGTGAGCTGATTATCCGGCAGGTTCAGGGCGTCAGCAATGCAAGCCCGTCCATTCTTTCGTCCGGCGCGGCCTTTGAACCGAACGTGATCGGCAACGACGCCGACTACGCGGGCAAACCCGGCAACAACGATGCCGGGCGCTTCATACCCTACCTTGAGGAAGGCAAGGAACCCGCTCCGCTTGGAGACGTGGAAAAAGAAGAATATTACACCGAGCCCAAAAGGCGGAACCACACCTACCTGACGAAACCCTATTTTTATGACGCCGGCGGGAAGAAAATTCTCCTGAGCACCGCCTGCGGCGTCGTGAAGGTCGGCGGGACCTTCAAAGGTGTGGTCATGTTCGACCTTTCCCTTGAGCGCATCACCAAAGAGGTCGGCGCGCTGAAACTTTACGAGTCGGGCTGGGGCACCATCCTGACCCAAGACGGCACCGTCGTTGCGGACAAAGACGCCTCGCTGATCGGCAAAAGTCAGTTCGATCTCGGCCGTGTCCTTCGCGTTGCCGAACTCAAGTCGGCCATGCGTGACGGCAAACCGTTCGCCGGCCGAAACACGATCGACGGCCGCGACGTCCTGTTCTACTATTTTCCGATCCATTTTGATCTGACCGGGCAGACCTGGTACTTTGTCGCCAGCGCGCCCATGGACGAAGTATTGGCGGCCGTGTCGGAAATCAGCGCCCTGACCATCGGGATCAGCGCCGGCGTGCTGTTGTTGTCCATCCTGCTGATCTTCGTGGTCGTGCGGCTCAACGTCAAGCCTCTGGGCATTCTCTCGGGCGTGGCCCAGGAAATCGCCGGCGGCAACCTGAAGGTCGCCATCAACGACGAGGGCTTCGGCGGCGAAGTGAAAGACCTGAGCTCCGCCCTGAAAGACATGATCGCCTCGCTGCTGGAGAACATCGGTAAGGCCGAAGCCATGAGCGCCGACGCCCAAGCCCAGACCCTCAAAGCCCAGGAAGCCATGCGCGAGGCCGAAGCCGCCCGCCTAGCCGCCGAAAGCGCCAAGCGCGACGGTATGTTGGCCGCCGCCGGGCAGTTGGAGGATGTGGTCTCGATCATCTCGGCCGCTTCCGAAGAACTCTCGGCTCAAGTGGAACAGTCCGAGCGCGGCTCGACCGAGCAGGCCGCCCGGGTGGGCGAAACGGCCACGGCCATGGAAGAAATGAACAGCACCGTGCTGGAGGTCGCCCGAAGCGCCTCCGCCGCCTCGGACGTGTCCGCCAAAACCAGGGCCAAGGCCGAGGAAGGCTCCCACGTGGTCCAGGCCGCCGTGGACGGCATCCGCAATGTGCAGACCGTGTCTCTGGCTCTGAAAGAGGATATGGGCAAACTGTCCGAACAGGCTCAGTCCATCTCCAACATCATGGGCGTGATTTCCGACATCGCGGACCAAACCAACCTGCTGGCCCTGAACGCGGCCATCGAAGCGGCCCGGGCCGGCGAGGCCGGACGAGGCTTCGCCGTGGTTGCCGACGAGGTGCGCAAACTGGCCGAAAAGACCATGACCTCCACCACCGACGTGGGCAACGCCATCCGGTCCATTCAGGAAAGCGTCAGACAGAGCATCGGGCAGGTGGATCGGGCCGTGGACCTCATCGACACGGCCACGGAGCAGTCCAACAAGTCCGGCCAGGCCCTCGGCGAAATCGTCGAGATGGTCGACCACGCCGCCGATCAGGTGCGGGCCATCGCCACGGCCAGCGAGGAGCAATCCTCGACCAGCGAAGAGATCAACCGCTCCATCGGCGAGATCAACAATATCGCCACCCAGACGGCGAGCGCCATGAGTGAGGCGGCCAAGGCCGTCGCCGACCTGGCCGCTCAGGCCCAGGCCCTGGGCAGCCTGATCGACGACATGAAACGAGGATAAGGCTTGGAAGGGGCGCCGCCCCTCCACCCCGCAAGGGGGTTGAATCCCCTTGGAACCGATAAGTCGCCCGCAGAGCGGGCGACTTATCGGTTCCTCGAGCAGGCCAACAGTAAAATTGCTTGAAGGGATGCCGAGAATCGGAGGTCTTCCGACGATGCCCGGAGGGCAAGGAGCGCCATGCGCCGAGTCGGCTCATTTCCTCCGGCAAGGTTCATGAGAAGCCCCCACCGGTTCGGTTGAACCGGTGGGGGCTTCTTTCATTCCCGGAACCGCGAACCGGACGCAAGCCGGTTACGACGCGGCGCGGACTCATTCCGGAGCGGCGTAGTGTTCCGCCTCCCACGCTTCCACATAGTACAGGCTGGTGCCGGGGTTCTTGGCCCAGGCCGTGGTGCAGTTGTAGCGCACCTCAACCGGCCAGTCACTGAAGCGTGCCAGGGCCTCGCGCAACGAATCGGCCTGGAGAACCTCTTCATGCTCCTGCTTCAATTTATCCTGAAAGCCCGAGATGTAGCGAATCTTGAACCAGGCCATGGGTTCGCCTCCTGTGAATGTTCCTGTTAAATTGGGGGGACTCCGTCCCCAATCCCCTGCCATGTGTCCGGTCACCCTCGCAAAGCGAGGATGATCGGACACATGAGGGGGGTCTGGGGGGCTCATCCGGCAGGAGCCGGATTGACGCCGGAGGCCTTCCGACGGCTCCCGAAGGGCGAGGCGCACGCGATCCTTCCCCCCAGGCGGGGTTTGGTGCCGCCCGGCCCGGCAGCGCACCAAGTCCGTCACATCGCGGGTGCCCACAAAGGTATTGCCGGCGCAGTCCTGTTTGCAGCCCCAAGTAATTAATAGAGCCTGCTTCTACCCGTGCGCTCCGGGGAAAAGCCAGTCGCTCACGAAATAAAACACGACCAGCATGGTCACTCCCAGAACCAGAGAATTGCGGATCAGGCTTTTCTCTGTGGCGTTCAGGGGCTCATATTCCATTTTTTCCAGTTCTTCCTGGAACTTGACGTCCATAGCTTCCTTCATGGCTTTCTCCTTCTCGTCCGAGTGGTTGAATTAGGCGCCCACCAGCGGGGGCTTCACCCCGTGGAAGAACAGCCAGGAAATGAACAGGCCCACCCAGATGATGAAGCCGAACAGGCACACGCAGTACACCGCCGCGAGCTTGCCGATGCCTTCGGCCCACAGGCGGCGGAAGTTGGAAACCAAGCCGATCGTGAAGAAGGTGAGCACAAAGAAGATCAGGCGCAGCGAGTTGATCGAGCCGGTCATGCTCTTGCCGATGGCCGCCCCGCCGTCGATCTGGGTGCAGATGAGCAGCAGCAGCAGGAAGGTCGAGATGTAGCCGAGCACGAAACGGGGGAAGCGCGCCCACACGTCGGAAAGGCCCATGCGCCTGCCGTCGGCGTTCGGTTCGAACTTGGTGCACCAGATGTAGGCCAGCACGAAGGACCAGACGCCGATGAACACGTCGATGAAAATCTTCACCGTGGTGGTGACCATCACGATCCAGCCTTCCTGGTAGTTCAGACCGTCGGCCGCCAGGGCTTTGGCCCGAATCAGAGCGTCGACGATGGCCCCGCTGGCGATGGCCCCGCCGTCGGACTTGACGGCCAGCCCCATCCAGCCGCCGGCCACCATGGGCTCGGTGTGCAGGTATTGCTGGGCGATGAAGGGCAGGACGAGCATTTCCACACAGGTGAACACGACCACCAGCGAAGACACCATGATCGGCACCACGGGCCGGGCGCGGATGGCCCCACCGGTGGCGATGGCCGCGGAAACGCCGCAGATCGAGATGCCCGAAGCAAGCGGAGCCGCCCACTCGCGGCTGAACTTGAAGTATTTGCGGGCCACAAAGTACACGACGGCCCAGTAGATGAGGTAGGCTTCAACAATGGCGCACAGGCCCCGGAAGATAATCGAAGAGGCCAGTCCCATGGCGTCGGCGGCTTTTACGCCCAGTTCGGCACCCATGATCACGATGGCGATCTTCACGAACATTTCCGGGCGGCAGGCTTCCTTCAGCTTGTCCACAACGCCGGGCATGAAGTTGCCCACCACAACGCCGGCCACCAAGGCGATGATGTAGCCCGCTTCGCCCGTCAGGCCCATGGCCCAAGGAATGCCGAACTTCTGCAGCTTGTCGGGGGTCACGGCGATGTAGGCATAGTTGCCGGCCGCGTAACAGAGGTAGGCGACAAAAAAGATGAAGGTGAACCCTTTGATGAACTTGAACACGTCGTCGCCCAAGGCTTTCACGCCCACGCTCAGCAACGCCGTGATGGCGACGTAGGTCACCAGAAGCGAGGCGAACCCGTTCAGAAAGCCATAGGCTTTCGACGAGGTGCCGAACATGGCCGAAACATCCAGCCAGGTGTTGGCCTTGACGACCCACCCAAGCAGGTCGAACCCGGCGATGCCCGCCAGGGCGAGAAGAAAAAGGAAGGTCCCGGTAAACAGGGCCACCTTGTCTTCGTTTATTCCGACTTTCGTACTCATAGGCATTCCTCTCCTCAATGCGATTACTGGGGGTAAATCCCGACAAGGGCCGCGCAACCCGGACGCCGCGCACTCCTTCACTGCTTTGAGGGTGAGCAAAAATTATTCCAGCATGAGACCACGCCTTTTCAATAGGTTATAAAAAAATATTCTCTTCAGGGTGTATCCTTGAGGATGCAGGTGCGCACCCAAGGCGGCATTGTTCTTTCCCCCAAGGGGGCATATAGTGCGGTATGGGATTACGCCGCGCATCGTTCTCCGAGCTGGGAACGACCACAGTGAAACTCTCGGTGCCCTTTTATGTCGGATACACGCGAACACAAGCACACGGGCAAACGCCCGCCCACGCGGCCGCAGAGCCTGCTTCGAATGAAACTGCCCCACTCCCTGCAGGGCCGCTTTCTGGCCGGCATGCTGCTGATCATGCTGGTCGTGGGGGGCCTGTTCGCCGTTGTGTTGCGCTCCCATATGCGGGAGCTCTTTTTGTCCGAGGCGCGGGCCAAGGCCGAGATCATGGCCGCGCATACGGAAGCCATCCAATCTTACGTGCGCACCGTGCTGCGCCCGGCCGTCTCGTCCGCTCTGGGCGACCCGGACGAATTCGTCATCGAGGCCATGTCCACCTCGTTCGTCACCCGGCACATTCTTGATGCCCTCTCTCTGAGGGATGACGATTTCACCTACCGCCGCGTGGCCAAAAACGCCCGCAACCCCGACTACGAGACCACGGAAGAGGAGAACGCCTTTTTCCGCCTGTTTGACGAAGACCCCACCCGGCACCACGTGGAACGTCTGGTGCAGACCAAAGGGAGAGAGCACCTGACGGTGATCCGCCCGGTGTTTTTCACCCAAGACTGCATGCGCTGCCACGGGGAGCCGCAAAACGCCCCCAAAATCCTGCTTCAGATGTACGGCGAGACGCGGGGCTTTCACCGCCGGGCAGGCGAGCTTGCCGGGATGGACATCATCTCCGTGCCCACGGAAAGCCACCAGGGGGCCGTGGCCCAGTCCATCACCATGTTCGTGGTCTTTTTCTGCTCCTGCATGGCTTTGTTTCTGCTCGGCGTGCAGACGTTCTTCCACCGGCTGGTGGTCCACAACCTGCGCCGGGTGGGGGCGATTCTGCAAAGCGGCTTCCCCCAGGATCAAGGAGATAAAACCTCGCGCCTGGAGCAGGAAGAGGAAATCGAGGGCATGGTGCGTTCCATCGAGGCCCTGGCGGGCCACTTGGGCGAAGCCCGCATGCAGTTGGGCGAGTATGCCAAGAACCTGGAAGGTATGGTCGAGGAACGCACGTCCGACCTGGAACGGGTGCTGCGCGAACGCAGCGCCGACGTGCAGCTGTTCGTGCGCCTGCTGGGCGGCCTGAACAGCAGCGTGGAAAAAAGCGCCCTGTTGCGCTCCGGGCTGGAGCTGATCGCCACGCACTTTCACGCCCGCCGCGCCATCTACGCCTGCGGCCTGGCGGATACCGACTTCCAAAGCTGGCCGCCCGATGCCCGCGCCCACGGAGAGGACCTTCCGGCCGAAGAAAAAGACCGCCTGCGCCAAGCATTGCGCAGCAACGAACCCTTGTTCCTGCCCGGCCGCTGGTATGTTCCCGTGCAGACCTCCGGGCAGGCCAGAGGAGTTCTCGGCCTGTATCTGGACGGCTCGAACGCCCCCTATTCCGAGACGCTTGCCGACGGCCCCGACGATGCCCGACACCCTCTGGCCCTAGCCTTCGGCCGGCAGCTCGGCATCGCCCTGGACAACCTGGATGCCCTCGACGCCCTGCTGCGCCAGCATTCGTTCCTGGACTCCATCGTTGAAGGCATCGCCGAACCCCTGCTGCTCACCGAGCGCGGCGACATTCCCCTGGCGGCCAACCAGGCCGCCCGCCGGCTGGCCGCGACCTTGCCCCCCGGCATTCCCGCCGCGCCGCGCGAGGAGCCCGAAGTTCCCGGACGGATGGAAGACGCGGCGGCCCTGACCGCCCTGCTGGACAGTATGGGAGTGACCCGCGACCTGCCCGCCGACCGAGCCGCCACCCAGCACGAGGTCTCTCTGGAAGACGGCAGAAGCTTTGCGGTGAGCATCTACCCCATGCCGGCCGTTTACGCGGGCGACACGCGCAGCGTCGTGCACATGCGCGAGACCACGGCGGAGCAACGTATGTTGACCCACCTGCGCCGGAATGAAAAACTGGCAGCCGTCGGGCAGTTGGCCGCCGGTCTGGCCCACGAGATCAACAACCCCCTGGGGGTCATCCGCTGCTACACGGAGCTGCTCAAAAAATCGGGCGGCAACGCCCAGACCCGCGCCGACCTGGACGTCATCCTGCGCCATGTGGGACAAGCCCAAACCGTCTTGCGGGATCTGCTCAACTTCTCGCGGCCGCATGTGGCTTCCCCCGCCCCGTGCGACATGTCGGCCATGCTCGCCTCGCTCCTCGACATTCTCCGGCCGCAGGTACGCTCGGCCCGCATCGCCGTCGACCTGGAGGTTCCCGCCCCCCTGCCCACCCTGCGCCTTGACGGCGGCATGCTGGGTCAGGTGGTCATGAACCTGCTCCTGAACGCCGTGGACTCGGTAAAAGAAAGCGGGCGGGAAAACGGACGCATCGTGCTGCGGGCCGAAAAAGACCCCGCCGGAAGCCGTTTGTTGATTTCGGTGCGAGACAACGGTACCGGGATTGAAGATCAGGACATTCCCAAAATCTTCGACCCGTTTTTCACCACCAAAGCGCCCGGCGCGGGCACCGGGCTCGGTCTCGCGGTTGCCTTTGGGATGATCCGCGACATGGGCGGCCGGCTGGATGTCGCCCCGATCTCCGGCCCGGCCGGGGAAACAGGCGCCGTATTCACCATTACCCTGCCGCTCAAGCCGGTGGAGGACACCACACATGACTAGACAGAAAGTGCTGGTGGTCGACGACGAAGCGGACTTCGCCAACGGCCTGGCACGTCTGATTTCCTCCGACTTTCCGGATCTGGCGGTTTCCGTCGCCTATTCCGGCCCCGAAGCGCTGCGGGCCATGGACGCAGCGGCCCCGGACCTGCTCCTGCTCGATCTCAACATGCCCGGCATGCACGGCTTCGACGTGATGCACACCGCCCTGGAAAAGCAGCCCAACCTTTCCGTGGTCGTGCTCACCGCCTACGGCACCGTCGAGACGGCCGTCGCCGCCCTGAAAAAAGGAGCCTGGGACTTCCTGACCAAGCCGGTCGGCAATGAGGAATTGCAGCGGGCCGTGGCCAAGGGCTGCGAGCGGAGTTTTCTGCTCGGCGAAAACAGCCGGTTGAAGCTCCTGGCCGCCCGGGCCGGAAGCGGCAACAGCCTGATCGGCGACTCCGAAGTGATGCGCCGGCTGCGGGAAACCATCGCGGCCGTCGCCGCCGCCGAGTACACCGTGTTCATTCACGGGGAGTCGGGAACCGGCAAGGAGCTCGTGGCGGAATCCATCCACAGGCAGAGTTCCCGCAAGGACCGACCGTTCATTCGGGTAAACTGCCCGGCCATTCCGGAATCCCTGCTGGAAAGCGAGTTGTTCGGCCATGTGAAGGGCGCGTTCACCGGCGCCACGGCCAACCACAAGGGGTTGTTCGCGGAAGCCGCCGGGGGCACCCTGATGCTCGACGAAATCGGCGACATTCCCCCGGCCATCCAGACCAAGCTGTTGCGGGTGCTGCAGGACGGCGTGATCCGCCCTGTGGGCGCCGGCCGGAGCATTCAGGTCGACGCCCGGATTATCGCCGTGACCAACCAGAACCTGGAAGCCAAAATCAAAGACGGCACGTTCCGCGAAGATCTCTTCTACCGCCTGAACGTACTCGGCGTGCAGACCCCCGCCCTGCGCGAGCATAAAGAGGACATTCCCCCGCTGGCCGCCTACTTTCTGGCCCAGGCCTGCGCGGAAATGGGCGTGGAACCGAAGCTCCTTTCCCCGGAAGCCACGGCCGCGCTCAGCTTGCGCGAGTGGCCCGGCAATATCCGGGAGTTGCAGAACTTCATGCGCCGCATGGCGGTGTTCGCCGACGGCCCCGAGGTCAAGCCCCATCATCTGCGTTTCGGGGCGGGCAAACGTTCTTCTGCCGCGTCGTCATCCCCTTACAAAGAAGCAAAGCTCGAGCTGGTCGAAAACTTCACCCGGCAATACCTGAGCGACCTTTTGCGCTCCACCGGGGGAAACATCTCGGAAACCGCCAGAATCTCCGGCCTCGGCCGGGTCTCGCTGCAAAAAATCCTGCGCCGCATCGACCTGGATGCGGACGTATTCCGGCATGGGTAAGATTGGGGCTGCCGCCCCAAACCCCGCCTGGGGGGAATGAGCCAGGACTGCCAAGGTTTGGCCGGTCACTGAAACTCCCTCGATATAAGTAATGCTGTCTCACTCTATCGCGGGCGGCGCCCCAAGCCCCCTCATATGTCAAAAACCCGCGCGATGCGCGGGTTTTTGACAATAGGGCACGAGGAATACATTGTCCGCCCAAGAACTGTGGCGTCGATTCGATTTCTCTCAAAGGACACCAAATGAGGAATACTTGTCCGCCGAGTCCTATTCCGCCTCGTCCATGGCTTCTTCCAAGGCGGAGAGGACCATTTCCATGGCCACCTCGTCCACGGCCGTGGCCGAAGCCGTGGGGGTGAGCACGGACAGATAGTCCTGCCCGGCTTCCATGGCTTCCCCGGCCAAACCGGAAAAATGCCGCACCCGGCTTTCGATATGCACCAGCAGCGGGTGATCGTCGGCCACCTGGTCGTTGTCCACGGCATCAAGAAAAGCGTTCACCTGAGTAGGAGTGAGGGCATCAAAATCGGCAAGCGGGAATTCTTTCATGGGAGCACCTTCAATAAAGGGTATTTTTTCAACGGAATGGTACGATGCTTCGGCAAGTCGCGCAAGAGGACCGGCCGGCGCGGGGTTGGGGCGCCCCTTGATGGGGGGTGGTACCGCAACGCCCAGTGAACATTACGTCTGTGACCGCGCAAGCAACGAAAAAGGAAAACAGCGCAGCCCTGTTTGAGCCCCACGAAGGGCAACGGCCTGGTTTGGCGTCAGACAAGGAAGGTGAAGCTTTGGGCGATGGGTTGGACTCTTATGTCCTGCCCCGGAGCACAAAACGAGCCTGACGCCGTATCACGCCAAACCAGGCCGTTGCCCCTAAGCGCGCAGCGTAGCGTCGAAGTACTTCCCCACTCCATAATCACGTCGGCGGAAGAAGCGTTCCGGGGCCGGGCCGATGATTTGCAACTCCGGCTGTTTCTGCTGCATATCGAGGGCGATGCGCATCTCTTTGGTGCAGCCGGTGGAAAATGTGGAGTCTTTGCCGGTCCAGACCGAGGGCACTTTGCGCTCAAGCAGGACGAACCCGGCCTCGATATCCTCCACGGTCTGGAAACGCCAGACATCCAGCAACCCGCTGCGCTGCACGCGTTCCCACATGTACATCAGGTCGTCGCCGTCCATGCCTTCCTCAAAATGCTCGGCCGGGTTGATGATGAAGATGCCCTCCATCTTTTCCCGCAGCCGGCCGACAAAGGCGTTGACCAAGGCGATGGCGGTCTTGGTCTGGCCGGGAATGGAGCCGATGACCGCACTGTAGAACATGATGGTCTTGCCGGCGGCCTTGGCTTTTTTCATATCCGAAATCAACTCGCGGGCTTTGGCCAGCAGGTCTTTTTCCGCGAACTTGCGAATCCAGGGGGCCTTGGGCTTGGCCTGGATGTGAAAACTCCCGTCCTCTTCCCGCCACCAGGAGATTATGTCCCGGGTGAAGTCGTGGCTGGAGTCGATCAGCACCCGCTTGTTGCGCAGACCTTTGGCAAAAACCACGTCGCATTCCTTCCAGGCCCGGGCGAAGGTCACGCCCGTACGGTAGAGATTGAGCTGCTCCGAGGTGCCGTCGGAAATGAGCAGGAAGCGGCGCTCGCGCAGAAGCTGGAGAAGGTCGTTTTTGGAGACGCCGTCACGCGGCACCACGTGGGCGTCGCCCAGCATCTCTTTCAGCAGCATGTCGTATTCCAGGTCCAACACCGTGGGCGTGTTGAAGTAGAAGGCGTCCTTCATGACCAAAACCACCTGGTGCCCCTGGCGCAGCAAGGCGCGAATCAGCGCCAGGTCAAACATGAATCCCCCGGCCACGTCGGGGATGAAGAGAATCTTGCGGCGCTCCTCGCTTTCCGGGCCAAATACCCGGCGCAGGCAGTCGCAGCGTTTGCGGGCATGCTTGATGTCGTCTTCCATGTCGAAGACCGACATATTGCCTTCCCACATGCCTTCCTGGGTGGAGATAAGCATGAGCCGGGCGATTTCGGCCAGATCCATTTCCCAGCGCAGGGAGGGAATGTCGGCGCAGGCGGTGCCGAAGTCCGGGGCGCAGTGCAACAGGGCCCGACGCACGGCCGAGTCGCGCAGGCGTTCGGCCGCGCGCTGGTTGGCCAGGCGTTTCTTGTCGCGAAAGGGATCGTTGTCGCCGCACTGGGTCAGGACGATGCCCACAAGGCGCTTGATCAGGCGCGAAGGCAGGACCATGCCCGATTCCAAGTACATCTGAAACCGGTAACGGCAGAACCCGAGCACCCGGCGCTCGTCGCTGCGGTTCATGTTGTAGCTTTTGACCAGCTTGACGATGAAGAGCCAGGCCTTGCGGTATTCATGAATATACCGGCGGCCTTCCCGGCGGTCATAGAGCTCTTGAAAGGTGGAATCCCCGCAGGGCAGGTAAATTTGATCGTCGCGCAGGGCGACCATGAAGCGCAGTTGCTCCGGCGAGGCGACGAAGGAAGGGTTGAGCAGGTACTCCAGGTTGTTTTCCGTCAGGAAATGATACAGCCAGGCTTCCAGGGCGGGGTTCTTGCCCATGCGGATATCGCTGACGTGCTCGACAACGGGAAGTTTCGACATGCCGCCCTCCTCAGAGCAATTTCATTATGTATGGACGCCGAGCATGTGAACCTGTTCAAGGCTTCCATGCCCGCCGGAGCAAATCAACGTTTCAACGTTCCTTTGCTCTCATGGGAAATTCGGTTACCGCTCGCCCGCTCCGGCCGGGCCGGGGATGCCGGGTCGAGCCGAGGCGGATTCCTGCACAAACCCCACGCTGCGCAGACGCTCAAAGTAGTCCGTGGTGCCGAACGAGGCCGTCAGGTGCCGGCCGGGCCGGCCGTACACATGCAGGCAATCGCCCACTTCCATCGCGTGGGTTTCCTGTCCGTCCAGGGTCAAATACAGGTTGGTGCCCCCCTCGCCCACGGTGACGGAAAACGATGTGGACGGGTTCAGCACCATAGGCGGAAAGCTGCTCAAAAAAGGGCAGATGGCCGCGACCACGTAAGCGTTGAGGCCCGGCTGCAGCAAAGGGCCGCCGGCCGAGCAGGAGTAGCCGGTGGCCCCGGTGGGGGTGGAAAGAATCAAGCCGTCGGAGCGCAGGAACATAAACGGGTTGTCGTCCACGGCCAACTCCAGACGCACCAGTCGGGCCAGCTTTCCCCGAGTGACCACCACATCGTTGATCACTTCGCCGGAATGAATTTCCCGGCCCTCACGTCTGAGTGAAAAAGCCAAAGACATGCGCTCTTCGATCAGGAAGCCGTGCTCAAGGGCGCGCTCCAAAGCCGGACGCCAGGTATCGCGGGTAAGTTCAGCCAGAAAGCCGACCCGGCCGAAATTGAGACCGGCCAGGGGAACCCCCCGGCCCAGCATGGCCCGGCTGACGGAAACCACGGTGCCGTCACCGCCGAAGGCCAACATCACGTCCACGGGCGGCAGATCGTCACAGCCGGGGCAATCTTGCCCGTGCACGGCCTGATGAACGGCCACGCCGCGTTCTTCCAGCATCCGGCGCACGGCCACGGCCACGGCGGCGGCTTCGGCGTTGCCCTGTTTGAGAATCAGGGCCATAGAGGAGATCCGGGCCGGGCGCTGCATCAAGAATCCAGCTTCAGGTCAAGGGAACCCTTGGCGGCGGAGGGGCGACCGTTCCCCCCAAAGGGCGCGTCCAAAGACGGCAGCTTGCCCGCCGACGCCGGATTGGCCGCGGGCGGCGTCTCCACGGGCGGCAGGTGTTCCACGCCGTCCAGCAGCGTGGCGAGATCGTCTTCTTCATGCGGGGCGACCGGGGCGAAGTCCAGGTTGTGCGGGCCGGCTTGGGCAAGATCGAGCTCCCGCGTAGGCGGGGCGGCCGGGGCAAAATCAAGGGAATACCGGCCTCCCGGCCCAAAGCTCAGATCATCCGGAGCCGTGGGCGCGAAATCCAGGTCGCGCGGGTTCGCCGGGGCGAAGTCCAGATCATGCCTGGCGGCCGGAATGACGCCGACATCACGGGCCGGCGCGCCGGGCGGGGTTCCGCCGCGCAACGTTTCCTGAAGTTTGGCCTCCAGAGCCGCCAACTGGAGATGCTGCCGGCTCAAACCCTCGCGCAACAACTCTCGCTGAGCGGCCAAAGAGCGCAGCAAAACCAGAAACATCACCAGAATGCCGACAAACCCCAAAAGCAACATAATCGGCAGCAAATCGACGAACGACGACATGTATTCTCCGGAAAACGATTTTTACGTGGAAATCGTTTTTACCACATCTTAGCGACAAAGTTCAAAACAAATCCGCGGGCGTGCCGTCCGGTCGGTTTGACCGCGACGTCTTTCTCATCGCGAGCGTTGCGACGAACAACTTACGCATTCCTGTTTTCCGCTTACGCGTTCACCGGAACAACGCAGCAGAGAAAACACTCCTTTTCCCCACTAAAAGATCGGGAAGAGGCCGGCGGCTTGACGATGCCGTATTTTTTTCTTGCCTGAACGGGCCGCGGCAACGTAATCAGGGGCCGGACCGGTGGTCCGTATCGTACCCTGCTCGGCATGTCACCGCCTACCACAAAGCCGTTCGGGAAACAACTCGGGCACGCGCCGGGGCTTGGCGCGATGCAACGCCGGGCCGTTCTTTCCTCCGGACGAAAGCGACACCCCCTCCCCTGAGAGGCGGCCGCCCCGGCGGTCCGAGGCCGAACCGTTCGCGTCGCCATTTTGCACAACCGTTTTATCCTTCATATAATTTCGGAGCCGAATCCATGGTTTCTTCCTCCATTCGCCCCTGCCTGGTCACGGCGGACGCCGCCGGCAACATCTACGATAACCCGGAGCTGTTGATGATCTGCAGGCACGGGGAAGAATTCGGCCTGCCCCGGCCGGATGAACTCATGCCCCTGCCCGAAGAAAGCGAACTGTTTCTTTTGCCCGGCCGCCTCGCCCTCGGCCTGGACCCGGAAACCGGCGAGGTGGAAACCCTGGACGAGCAGGCCGTGGCCGCGTTTGTGGCCCCGGCCCACACCCTGACCGGGCACCCGGCCTATGCGACCCAGGCGGACGCCCCGGTTCTGCCGCTCTTCGCTTATGGGGCCGTGGGCTTTGCCGGCGGGCGTTTTTACGTCTGCGCCAAAAAGGTGGATGAAGATCCGCGCCAGGTGTTCAAGGGCATCCCCCCGGCCACCCTGCGCAAAAAAGCCGAGGTTCTGCTCAAGCGGTACCCGGAAAACCGGCTGATGCAGCACCTCGTCGCCAAATGCGCCCTCACTTACAGCTGCCCGGCTGCCCGCAACCTCTGCCTGGGACGATATGAAGCGCCCCTGCCCGTTTCCCGGGTCTGCAACGCCCGCTGCATCGGCTGCATCTCGCAGCAGGAAAAGGGTTCGCGCATCTGCGCCACGCCGCAAAACCGCATGTCCTTCACCCCCACGGCGGACGAAGTGCTTGAGGTCATGCGCCACCACGCCGGCAACGAGCCGGACCCGATTTTCTCTTTCGGCCAGGGCTGCGAAGGCGAGCCGCTGACGGAAAGCGCCCTCATCGCCGATGCCGTGACCCGGTTCCGGGCCGAAGGCGGTCAAGGCACGATCAACATCAATTCCAACGCCTCGCTGCCGGAAGCCGTGGCCAAACTGGCCAAAGCCGGAATCACCTCTCTGCGGGTGAGTTGCAACAGCGTGCGCGCGGAAAGTTACGCCCGCTACTACCGCCCTTCGGGGTACGAATTCGCCGACGTGCGCAAAAGCATCGACGCGGCCAAGGCAGGTGGGGTGTTCGTCTCCCTCAACCTGCTGTTTTTTCCCGGCTTCACGGACACCGAAGCGGAAACCGCCGCCCTTGTCCAATTGGTCAACGAAGCCGGCGTGGACTGTATCCAGCTGCGCAACTTGAATATCGACCCGGAACTGTACCTGGACCTGATGCGCGGTATCGAGACCGGTCCCTCCCTGGGCTTTTTAAACTTCCGCAAACGCCTGAAAAAAGAATGCCCCAACCTGCAACTGGGCTATTTCAACCCCCGCGTGCGTTGACCTCTGCTCGGCGGTGGGATCGTCCGCTTGCGGAAGCAGGTCAAAAGACGTAGAGATGCACGAAGACGTTTTGCCCAAAACGTTTGATTTCCTCAGGAGCAAGGCATGATGCGCCGGTTCGGCCGCACGGCATTCTTCTTTCCCCTGTCGGCCTCCCGCGCGGCTTCGTTGTGGGCCGGCTGCCTGTGGGCGGCCGTCTGCCTCGCCGCATTCGGCGCGCATCCCGCCGCAGCGGCCCAACGCACCTTGGGCGACCCGCCCGGCCTGCGCTTTACCCCGGAAGTAGAACGCAAAATCGAGCCCCGGGTCATTCCGCCTTCATCCGCCCCCAAGGCGCTGGAAGAGCGCCACAACATCCGCGAACGAACCCAGCGCTATACCGTGGACGTGGAATACCCCTCCGTGGGCCTTCCCGCCGTTGACCAGGCCGTGGCCGTTTGGTGCCGGCAAAAAATGGATACCTTTGTCGCGGGCGTGGCCGATATTCCCGCCGAGGAGACCACCCGGTTCAGTCTGTCCATGGATTACAGCCTGTATCAGCCCTCCCCCCACGCCGCCTCGATCGTTTTTTTAATCACCACGGATACCGGAGGGTTCCAACCCATCCAGGCCGTGGCCGCCTTCACCTACGATCTGCGGACCGGCCGGTTGCTGCGCCTGGAAGACATCTTCGCGGCGGAATCCGGGCTTTCGTCCTTTCTTTCCTTTTACAGCCGCAAAGAACTCGCCGGGCGTTTCAACGGTTCCGGCTATGTCTCGCCCTATCAGGCCGGGTCGGATCCCCTGGATTACTCCTGTTTCGCCCTGACCCAGGACGGCATGGCCCTGTTCTTCGCCCCCGGCAGAGACGCGGCCGAGCATGCCGGCGTGCAGCGGGTGGACATTCCCCTGACGGCCTTGGCGCCGTATCTCCCCAAGGTCGATCTCTGGACCCCGGCCGGAGGGCGCAAATGACCCCGGGCTCGGCGCGCCGCGGCGCGGCGGCCGTGGCGCTGGTGTTGCTGCGTCTCTGGGAGTTGTGTTCCGGCCGCGCGGCCGCCAGGGGCGGCCCGCCCCAGGCCGGACCGGCCGCATACCGTTCCCTCGGCGTCTGGGACGAAGGCCGCAATCTGCGCTTCGATCTCACGGTCTGGTACCCCGGCGGCGCGGCCGGGGCCGCAACAACCATGGACGGCAGGCGATTTGAAGCCGGCCACGGCAAACCCCTGCCGGGGCATTACCCGATCATCCTGCTCTCCCACGACGTGGCCGGCGGCCGGTATGACTCCGCGGATCTGGCGGCGGCTCTGGCCTCGCAGGGGTACATGGTCATAGCCCCCACCCACGAAGGCGACAATTTCCGCGACGAAAGCAAAATCTTCAGCTTCGACAACCTCGTCGAGCGCCCCCGCCTGCTGCTTCAGGCTCTGGAAGCCGTGCTTGAAAACCCGGAGCTCGGCCCCCTGGCGGACGAGTCGCGCATCGGCCTGGTGGGCGTCGGGTACGGAGCCATTACCGTGTTGCAGCTTTTGGGCGCGGAGCCCAGGCTGCCTTTGCTCAAGAAGTATTGTTCCGACGTCGACCAACACGACATCTTCTGCGCCGGCTGGTCCGGCGCGCGCCTGGCCGAGGCCGGCAGGATCCAGGCGGCCTTGAAGCCCGAAAAGTCCCGCACCCTTCTTTCGCCTTCGCCGACCACGTTCGCTCCCAGGCTCAAGCCGGCTCCGCCCAAGCCCCAGGCTCCGCTCCGCTCCGCCTCGCCCGCGGCGTCGGTCGCCGGCCGCATAGGCGACATCGCGAAAGCGGTTGAACACGACGAGGAGCCGACGGCCCGGGAAGACGCCCACAGGTCGCCCCAGTCCCATCCCGACGCCCCGCATGCCCCCGGCGCGCCGCGCCGGCCGCCCGAAATACGCTCCATCCGCGCCGTGGCCCTGATTGCGCCGGCCGGCGGCATGCTGTTTTCTCCGGAAGAGTTGCGGCGTGTCCAGGTTCCCATGATCGTGGTGGAAGCGGAAAAAGACGAAATATACCCGCCCGCCGAGCATGCCCGGCCATTTGAGGCGAGCGCCCTGCCGCCCGAAGTCTTGACGCTGCCCGGTGCCGACCATTATTCTCTTTTCGCCCCCTGCGAGATCGGCAAAACCGCCGAACTGCGTTGCGGGAGAAGACCCGAACGGGAACGCCAAGTCCTGCGCGAAAAACGAGACGCCCATCTGGCCGTTTTTTTTCGCGCGGCCCTGGGCGGAGCCGCTCCACCCGAGCCTCCCGGCGCATATGTTGTTGTGGAGCCGCCGCTTCCACCCGCTCCGCCGGTTCGGGAAAAAGTCGTTCCCGCCCCTCCGGCGGCCGGTCGGAAGCCACGCGGTCGCTAGATTTATTGGGGGACGCAACGAGAGCTGAGCCCGAGCTCGGAGCAGCCATGAACCTTTCCCATACAGAAGTGTATCGCGTGCACCGCTATGACGTGGGCCGGAACATGCGCCTGCGCCCCACCCGGCTGTGCGATTATCTGGAAGACGCCGCCGGCGCCCACGCCGAAGCGTTGGGCGTGGGGCTCGGCGATCTGCGCGCCCTCGGCCTCGCTTGGGTATTGGCCAAGATGCGCCTGGACATCGACCGTCTGCCCGGCGCGGGCGAAGACGTGCGGGTGCGCACCCGCCCCATCGGCATCGAGCGCCTGCAGTTCCGCCGCGATTTCACCGTGTGTGTGGGGGATGAGGAAGTCGCCCGGGCCGTGACCCAGTGGGTGATCTTCAATCCGGCCTCGCGCCGGCTTGAACGCATTCCCCTTCGCGTCGCCGCCCTGACGCCGGAAACCCCGGATCCGGCCATGGAAGACGCGGACATCCGCCCGGAAGACCCGGCGGCCGGTCTTTCCGGTCCGTCGTTCCCCGTGCGTCTGGACGACATCGACCAAAACCTGCACGTCAACAATGTGCGCTTTGCCGGCTTTGTGCTTGAAGCGGCCCATACTTTCCTTGCCGAAGAGAGAAACCTGCGTCGTCTGGATTTGGTCTTCAAAGCCGAAGGCCGTTTCGGCGACGTCATAGCCGCCCGCACCACCCCCGGCCCGAACTCGGGCGGCCTTCTGCACGGCCTGTATCGCGCGGAAGACAACCGGGAGCTGGTTCGCGCCGCCACGGAGTGGATATGATCGCCCTGCCCGTCGATCCGCACGGACGCAGCGTACGCTACCTGCGCCTTTCGGTCACCGACCGCTGCAACCTGCGCTGCCTGTACTGCGCCCATGCCCTGGGCCTGACCTTCATTCCCCACCCGAACATCCTGAGCTATGAGGAAATGCTCCGCCTGATCGGACTCACCGTGCCTCTGGGGGTGGACAAAGTCCGCCTGACAGGAGGGGAACCCTTCGCCCGCAAAGGATTTGTCGGCTTCCTCAAGACGCTGCGCCGCGATTTTCCCGATTTGGACGTGCGCATCACCACCAACGCCACCCTCATCGCCCCGCATGTTCCCGTGCTGAAGGATCTGGGCATCAATGCCCTGAACATCTCGTACGATACGTTTCGGCCGGAGACTTTCCTGCGCATTTCCGGGCGGGACATGTACCGCGAGGCCGAAGCGGGCTTGCGCGCGGCTTTGGCCTCGGGCATCCGGGTCAAGATCAACGCCGTGGCCCTGAAAGGGGTGAACGACGACGAGCTGCCCGCCTTTTTCAACCTGCTGCGCGAGCACCCCGTGGACGTCCGCTTCATCGAGTATATGCCTTTGGGCGGCAGAGGCCGCTGGGGCGAGGGCAACTTCTGGTCCGCCCCGGATATTCTCACGGCCGCGAACGCGATTGAGGAACTCACCCCCCTGGAAAAAAACAACGGAACCCGCAAGCCCGACGGCCCGGCCCGGCTGTTTCGCATAGCCGGGGCCGAGGGGCGCTTCGGGATCATCTCCCCGCTCTCCAACCATTTCTGTACCGACTGCAACCGCATCCGGGTCACCTCGGACGGCCGGCTGCGCACCTGCCTGTTTTCCGATGTCGAGCACCCCATTCGGGAACTCTTGCGCGACCCCGCCCAAGAACCGGACGCCGTAGTCGCCCTGGTGGCCGCAGCCCTGCGCGACAAGCCTCTGGGCTATAAACTGCTGCGGGAACGCAGCCGTAAAGACGCCGTCATTTGCCGCAGCATGTCGTCCATCGGCGGTTGAACACTCCTGTGAGGGCGCGCTTTGAGCGCGCCCTCACGGAATTGCCTATAAAGGCGAACTTCTTCGAACGCCGCGGGATTGTCATCCCGACGGTCGGGTGGTAGTGCTTTGTCCGGGACCTCGGCAAACCTCAACCCCAGTTCGACAAGGAGTCGCCATGTCCACCACAAGCGTTGTATCCACCCCCAAGGCCCCGGCCGCCATCGGCCCGTATTCTCAAGGCATTGTCGCCGGGGCGTTGGTGTTCACTTCCGGCCAGCTTCCCATGGATCCGGTTTCCGGGGCCATGCCGGCCGACCCGGCCGCCCAAGCCCGGCAATGCCTGGAAAACGTCAAAGCCGTGCTTGAAGCCGGCGGCTCCGGCCTGGATCGGGTGGTCAAAGTCACCGTGTTCCTGCAGGACATGGCCCACTTCGGTGCGGTCAACGAAGTGTACGCTTCGTTCTTCTCCGGCGTTTTTCCCGCGCGCAGCTGCGTGCAGGTCGCCCGGCTGCCCAAAGACGCCCTGGTGGAAATCGAAGCCATAGGCATGAAATAGCCCGGACGACCGACCACCGGCCGTTTTCCCAGTCGTCTTCTTCGCAGGCCGGGGCAATTTTCCCCGGCCTGTTTTCCATCTCACGGCGGCAAGTCGACATGATACGCGGGTTGTGATATCGATTTTTACTATCCTGCGACGCGGAGCGTTTATGTCTTCATCTCCGGCTCCCGGCCCGACAAGCGGCCGTTGGATCTATGCCTACACAGCCCTTCTGCTGATTGCCTGGGGCGGAGCCGTTTGTTTTTCTTTTTCCTTTTCCCGCCTGGATGCCGTCGAACGCATAGATTACGACGCCGACATTAAAGCCGATTTGATACGGCACAGAGATTTTTCGCATATTCTGGAAACCGGCCCCGCCGCCCGGCGGGTCGGCGCGCCCAATCCACACCGAGCGCAAGACATGGGCGAAGGAATATCCGGACGGATCTTCGGCGGAAGCTCCCCAGGCCTCACGGCGCCGGATGCCTGGGAAGCCGCCGCGCTTGAGCTCCTTCCCGCCGCATTGCCCCCCGGTGAATCCCTGCCGGCCGAACAAGAGGTGAAAGCCGAAGATACGGCAATCAACGGGAACAGCTTCCGGCGTTCGGTTTTCACCTTTCCCGACGGCAAAGGCTGCGCGGCCTGCCATGCGGATAAGAGCGGCCCGACTTTCGTTTCCATCTCCGTCCCGCTGGCTCCTTTGCAAGAGAGCGCCCAACGCAACACCTTCTTTTTGATCGGCCTGCACCTGCTGCTGTTTGCCGCCGGATGCGCCGTGCTGATCTTGGCAGGCAGACGGATCGCCAAGCGGGCCAACGAACGCGATCAGGCTCGGCTGGCGCTTGCCCGGCTGAACAATGAGCTGGAACAGCGCGTGGCGGCCCGCACCGAGGAGATCGAACACCGCAGGCAGGAATTCCAGGCGTTCATCGACAATACCGACGCCGGCATGTTCATCAAGAACCTCAGTGACGAGTTTACCATGGTGAACCGGCGCTTCACCGATCTGCTGCACGCCACGCCGGAGGAGCTCATCGGCAGGACCGACGCCCACCTGGTTCCGACCGAAATATCCAAACAGATGGCCGCCTGCACGGATCAGGCCCGCACCACCCGGCAAGGGGTGGAAACGGAATATCTTGAGCCGCCGCTGCGCCAGGAGGATGAATCCCGCATTCACTCGGCCCTCATTTTCCCCATCATCGGCACGAACGATACGCTGGAAGGCACAGGCGGCGTGGTGATGGACATCACCTCGCGCAAGCGGATGGAAGACGGCCTGCGCGAGGCCAGAAACACGGCGGAAGCTTCCGGCCGCGCCAAAAGCGACTTCCTGGCCAACATCAGCCACGAAATCCGCACCCCGCTCAACGGGGTCATCGGCATGGCGGACTTGCTGCTGCGCACCGCGTTGACTCCCGAGCAGGCTTCCATGGCCGCCACGATCAAGACGGGCGGCGAAGGGCTGCTGAGCGTTCTCAACGATATTTTGGACTACTCGAAAATCGAGGCAGGCCGGACCATCATTGAGAGCATTCCGTTCTCGCTGCGCACCGTGTTGTTCGAAGGGGTCAAGGATCTGGCTCCCCCGGCCCACAAAAAGGGCCTGGAACTGAACATCCACGTCACGCCCGAAACCCCGGACCACCTTTTGGGCGACCCGTTGCGCCTGCGCCAGATCCTCCGCAATCTGGTGGACAACGCCATCAAGTTCACGGAACGGGGCGAGGTCATCGTGACGGCCCGCGCCCTGCCCGAGACGGATGCGAAAACCGCCCATCTCCAACTCGGCGTGCTGGACACGGGCATCGGCATTCCGGCGGAAAAAGTCCAGGGCATCTTCAACCCCTTCGAGCAGGTGGACGCATCCACCACCCGGCGGTATGGCGGCACGGGTCTTGGTTTGGCCATCTGCTCCCGCCTGGTGCGGTTGATGGGCTCGGAACTCAAGGTCATCAGTCAGGCCGGGGCGGGCAGTTCCTTTGAGTGGACGCTGTCGTTGCCGCGCCTTGCCGAAGACCGCGCCGCGCGGCCTTCCGTATCGCTTGCGGCCATGCTCGACAAAAAAGTTTTGATCGTGGACGACAACGAAACCAACCGGCTGATCATGAAAGAGCAGTTCGCCGGCTGGAACATTTCGGCCGATCTCTGCTCCGACGTGGAGGCGGCCCTCACTCTGATGCGTCAGGAACGCCGGGCGGGCGCCCCCTACGATCTGGTCTTTGTCGACTTCCTGATGCCGGAGAAAGACGGGGGCGATCTGGCCGACGCGATCGCGGCCGACCCGGAGCTGCCGAATACCCCGCTGATTTTGCTCTCGTCCACGGAGGTGCCTTCCACCGCCCTGGGCGAAAAATTCGTCGCCCGCCTGACAAAACCCACTCCCCCCAACGAACTGCTGCGGGCAATGGCCACGGCTTTCGGCATTCAGGAAACCATGGGGGGCAGACAACTTCGCCAAAAGGCGCAACGGCGACCCGTCGCCAATTCCCCCATAGCCCTGCACATCCTGCTGGCCGACGATATGGAGATCAACCAATTGGTGGCCGCGCGCATGCTCCGGGGCATGGGGCATTCGGTCCATATCGTTTCCAACGGCTTACAGGCGGTGGCGGCGCTCGACAAAGGCGACTTCGATCTCGTGTTCATGGACATTCAGATGCCCGAACTCGACGGCATGGAGGCCACGGCGAAAATTCGTGAGCGGGAGGCCGAAAGCGGCTCTTCCCGAAGGCTCCCGATCATCGCCATGACCGCCCACGCCATGGGCGGCGAAAAAGAACAATACATGGCGGCCGATATGGACGGATACGTCACCAAACCCGTTCGCCTGGAAGAGCTGCACGCCGCGATTGAGGAAGCCGTCGCCGTCTTCGCCCCGCGTGGGCGCACACCGGAGGAAATAGCCCGCCGCAGCGCGGATCAAAGCCCCATCATCCCCTTCGATCAAGAGCCGCCGGTTTCGCCGGCCGAACCGGAACACGGGCCGGAACGGGACGCCCTTCCCGAAGGCGACGGCTACAACGGCGGCATGAACCTCGCCGTCGTGCGCCAAACCTTCGGCAACGACGACGCCTTTGTGGTCCGCGGCATTCGTCTGTATCTGCACGACGCCCCCCGGTTTTCCCAAGACATTCTCAACGCCGTCAACAGCGGAGACAACACCGGCCTGATCACTGCGGCCCACGCGCTCAAAGGCACCTCCAGCCGCTACACCCGCGAAGGTCTGTTCTCGACCTGCCTGGAACTGGAGGAAATGGGCAGAGACAAGGCCCTGCCCGAACGCCACGCGCGACTCATGCGCCTGTGGGCGAAGCTGGAAACCCAGCTGAAACAGATGACCCAATCCATGCACGAATTTCTTGCCGAGTATGATGCCCGCAACGAAAACGGCACGCCCGCGCATCACTAGAGCAATTTCACTTTAAAATTGTCTATGGAACCATATTGCCGGCAGGCTTCCGAACGAGCCCGCACGCGTGCCGCAGCGCTTTTCTCATCGCGAGCGCTGCAGTGAACGGCTCACGCATTCCTGTTTGCCGCTTCACGCGGACGCCGGAGCAAATCAACTTTCAAAGTTACTTTGCTCTCAAGCAAACCCGCGCCGAAAAATCGACCTGCTTCGACGGCCCTTCCAGCGGAAGCGGGCGTGCGGAATCGTTTCCGCCTCCACGGATATACGGCTTCGTGGACAGTTTCAAAGTCCATTTGCTCCGGGGTTCCGCCGGGCCGCCCGCCCCTGTGGAACAGCGCCTTCATACACAGCCGCTCCGGCGGACCTTATCACCCCCCACTCTTGCGCGCGGCCGGGTTCGGCGATATATCCGCATCCACATCGGCAACACGACAACAAAGGAGCGCGTCATGGGCCTTCATCTGGTCACCGGGGTAGCCGGATTCATCGGTTCGGCGGTTGCCCGCGCCCTGCTGGCACAGGGACACAAAGTTGTCGGCATCGACAACCTGAGCACCGGTTTTGCCGAAAACGTCCCCGCCGGCGTCGAATTTTTCCAGAGCGACTGCCAGGCGGACGATTTGTACCCGCGCCTGCCGAAAAAGAACTACGATGCCATCATTCATATTGCCGGCCAAAGCAGCGGCGAAATCAGTTTCGACGACTCGGTCTACGACCTGCGGACCAACGCCGAATCCACTCTGCGCCTGCTCAAATTCGCCATGGAACGGAACTGCCGGCGCTTCATCTATGCCGGCACCATGTCGGTCTACGGCAAACGCCCGGACGAAGCCACCTCGGAAGAAGCCCCGTGCTTCCCCGAGTCGTTTTACGGCGTGGGCAAACTCGCTTCCGAGCACTACCTGCGCCTGTACGAGCAATACGGCATTCGCTCCACCTCCCTGCGCCTGTTCAACGTCTACGGCCCGGGGCAGAACATGGGCAACCTGCGCCAAGGCATGGTCAGCATCTTTATGGCCATGATGATCAAAGACGGGCACATCCACGTCAAAGGCAGCCCGAACCGCTACCGGGACTTCGTCTACATCGACGACGTGGTCCAGGCGTTCCTGCTCTGCCTTGAACGGCCGGAGTCGGCCGGCAGAGCCCTGAACATCGCGGCGGGCTCCAAAACGCACGTGGGCGAACTGGTCGAAAAGCTCCAGTCCCTGCACCCCACCCCCGTGACCGTGGAATATTCCGGCATGACCTCCGGCGACGTGCACGGCATTTACGCCGACATTTCCATGGCGGCCAGGTACCTGGGCTACGATCCCACGGTCACCATCACCGAAGGCCTGCGGCGCATGTACGCTTATTGCACGGGAACCGCCGGCTGATGCGGTTGCCCGAAGGCCCCGCCGGGGAACTCTTTGCCGCGTTCTCGCGCGTCTGCGCCCGAGCATACGGGCCGGAAGCGGGAACCGACGCCCTGGCGGCCTGTCCCACGCTTTCCAAGGCTCCCAACTACGGGGACGTGCTCCGGCGCTTCAAGGCGCGCACGCCGCACGTCCCCCTTTCCGGCTCAGCCCGCCTGCGCCTCGTCTGTTTTTATCTGCTCAACAACTTCGGGCACTTGGCCTTCATGCTGCTCGGCCGGGTATTCATCACCCTGCTCGGATGGAAGACCCCGAAAAGCCTGGACACCGAAAACGCCCTGGTCATCGACACCTTCGCCCTGCTCCCCCGCTTGGCAACGAGCGGCCGTTGCGAGGAAATGTACCTGCCCGGCCTGGAGGCCCAAGCCCGCGCCGCCGGGCGTGAGCCGGTGCTGCTGTTCCGGCTGTATGGTTCGCGCAACCCCAAAGTGTTGTGGAAAGCCCTGCGGGTTCTGGCCGCCACGGGCAACGCCTGCACGGAAATGCACCTGCTGCGTTTTTCGGACTGGCTTGCTTTGCTGCGGCATATTTTTGTTTACCCCACGGCCCTGCGTCGGCTCATCCGCGAGCTTTCGGCCGCTCCCGAACTTTCGGTCGAAGGCCAGATCCGCTCGGCCCTGATCCGCACCTCCGGCCAGTGCGTTCTGCTCGGCGAAGCCCGCCGGCTGACCGGCTTCCGCCTCGGCCTCGCCCTGCGCAAGGCCAAAGAACCCGCAGTGTTTTCCTGGCACGAGAACCAAACGATCAACAAATGCTTTGTCCGGGGTCTGCGCCGGGCCGAGGCCCGAACCGGCGTCCATACGCGGGTTGTGGGCGCGCAGTTGTTCATCTGGCCAGCGGAATTGCTCAACAACCACCCCGACCCGCGTGAGGCCGACCTCGCCCCGGACCTGACCCTGGTCAACGGCTCGGCCCTCTTGCCGGAAGCCCCGCCCACGCCATACGCCGTCGGGCCTTCTCTGCGCTACGGCCGAATTTTTGAGCCTCTGCCGACAGCTCCCGTCGATCCCGCCGCCCTCGAAGTCGCGCCCGCCGGCGGCAAGCCCCTTCTGGTGTTGCTTTCCTACCACCCGGACGAGACCCGCAGGATTCTGGAGCTTGTGCTGCCCTATGCCCAATCCGGCAATCCCATTGCCTACAAGTTCCACCCGGCGGACAACCCGGCGAATTTCTCTCTTCTGCTGCCGACCACGCCCCGTATTGTAACCGGGGATCTGTTCACGGCTCTCGCCGGTGCCTCGGCCGTCATCGGTTCGGGGTCCGGTTCCCTGGCCGAGGCCTGCGCCTTGGGCGTTCCGGTGCTGTACCCGCTGCAGCCGGAGGGAAGCCCCGAGCCGGACCTCAACTACCTGCCGAGCGAAGGCCCGGACTGCGGTTTGGGCTCTCTGTGGGCGACCGTCGCTTCATCCGACGACATCCAGGCCGCCTGCGCCCTGTTGGCCGAGCGCGCCCGGGAACCGGAGCATCCCGAGCGCGTGCGCCGCTTCCGCGACCTGCTTTTCACCAAGCCGACCCCTGAGTTGATCAGGGAAAGTTTTGGGTTGGGTTCGGGGCTCCGCACCGAACCCCGCCGGGGGGAATGATTCCCCCCGGTCCCCCTCATATGTCGACCGACTTTGCAAGGCAAAGGCGGTCGACAATGGGGGTGCAGGTGCCGCCTGTGCGGATGTAAGGTGACCATTTCATATTACAGGGTTTCACGGAGGGATTACCTTCGCAGCCCTGGCTCAGTCCCCTGCCGAGGGGCTTGGGGAGCAGCGCTCCCCAAACTTGACTCCCTTACTTTGATGATATATACAGCCAAATTCCTTGCTCGTCGGGAGGTCCGGCGGGCCATTCAGTCCTTAAGGAGATACTGGAATGAGAAAGTACGAAACCCTGCTGCTTCTTTCTCCGGAGCTGGCCTCGGACGCCCGGACGGCTCTGCTTGAGAGCCTGAAGGCCGTGGTCGAGCGCGAAGGCGGAAAGATGACGGCGGAAGACCACTGGGGCATGCGCGACCTTGCCTACCCGGTGCGTAAGCAGATGCGCGGCTACTATGTGCGGCTTGAGTACGCCGGCCCGGCTCCCCTGGTGGCCGAGCTTGAGCGGAACATCCGCATCGCCGACGGCATCTTCAAGTTTGTTTCCGTGAAGCTCGCCGACGTGGCGGAAGAGGAGGCGGCGTAATGGCTTTTAAGAAAAAATTCGCCCCGCGCCGTAAATTCTGCCGTTTCTGCGCGGACAAAGAGCTGCCCCTGAACTACAAGCGCGCGGACATCCTGCGTGACTTCATCACCGAGCGCGGCAAAATCATCGCCCGGCGCATCACCGGCACCTGCGCCCACCACCAGCGCCTGCTGACCACGGAGATTAAGCGCTCCCGGCAAATGGCCCTGCTGATCTACACCGCGACGCACGCCTGTGACGTCAAGAAAAAAAGCGTGATGTAGGAGCGGACCATGAAAGTAATCCTGCGATCCGACGTGGAGAACCTGGGGCGCCTCGGCGACCTGGTTGAAGTCAAGGCCGGTTACGGCCGCAACTTCTTGCTTCCCCAAGGCCTGGCCATGGCGGCCACCCCCTCCAACCTGAAGGTTTTTGAACTGGAGCGTAAAAAACTCCAGACCAAAGTCGAAGCCCTGCGCTCCGAAGCCTCCAACCTGGCCGACAAGCTGACGAACGCCACCGTGCGCATCGCCATGCGCGTGGGTGAAAACGACAAGCTGTACGGTTCCGTCACTTCGCCCCAGATCGCCGATGCTCTGGCCACCCAGGGGATCGACATCGACCGCCGGCGCATTCTGCTCGACGCCCCGATCCGTTCGGTGGGCGAGCACACCGTGCGTGTGCGCCTGCATGCCGACGTGGTGGCGAATCTGGTGATAGCCATTGTGCCCGAACGCGCCGCCCACGCCGTGGAAGAAACCCCGGCTCAAGCGCCCGAGGCCGGTCATGCCGACGAACAACCCGCCGCGTCCGAAGCGGAATAAGAACTCGGAAGCCGGCGCCCCCTCGGGCGCCGGCCTTCCCACCCCTTCCGGGCGTGAATCCGCTTCGGCGGATTTGATGCGCAATGTCCCCCCCCACAGCGTGGAGGCCGAACAGGCCGTGCTGGGGGGGGTCTTTTTGCGCGCCGAATCTCTGGATGCCTTCATCGACATCCTGCACGAAGACGATTTTTACCTGCCCGCCCACCAACTGATTTACCGGGTCTTCACCCACATGTCCCAAGAAAGCATTCCCGTGGATCTTGTGACCACGGGTGAAACGCTGAAAGGCTTGGGACTCCTGGAGCAAGCCGGCGGGGCGGCCTATCTGGTGGAGCTTTCGCGCGCCATCGTCAGCGCGGCGAACTCTCACTATTACGCGGAAATCGTCCGGGACCGGGCTCTGGCCCGCCGGCTTATTTCCTCGTGCGCGGAAGTCATTTCCCAAAGTTTTGAGCCCGGCCGCGACGTGAAAGAGCTGCTGAACGACGCCGAACAGGCCGTGTTCGCCATTTCCGAACGAACCTCGGGCACTACGTACAAAGACGCCGGAACCCTGACCCGGCAGGTTTTCGACGACTTGGCCCGCCGGGCCGAGAGCCGGGACCTGATCACCGGCGTAACCACCGGGTTCCATCGGCTCGACGAGATGACCTCGGGCCTGCAGCCTTCGGACCTGATTATTCTGGCCGCCCGCCCGGCCATGGGCAAAACCGCTTTCGCCCTGAACATCGCCATGCGCGCGGCCATTCGCGGCGGTGCGCCGGTGGCGATCTTCTCGCTGGAAATGTCCATGGATCAGTTGATCACCCGGATGCTCTGCGCCTGGGGCAAGGTCAACGTTTCGCACCTGCGCGGTCGGGGTCTGAACGACGAAGACTGGCAGGGCCTGCACGCGGCCGCCGACCATTTTTACAAAGCTCCCATCTATATCGACGACACACCCGCCCTTTCCTCTCTGGAACTGCGGGCCCGAACCCGCCGCCTGAAAGCCCAAAAAAATATCGGCCTGGTCATGGTCGACTACCTGCAGCTCATGCGCGCCTCGCGCCGCACAGACTCCCGCGAGCAGGAAATCTCCGATATCTCCCGCAACCTGAAGGCCATGGCCAAGGAACTCAACATTCCGGTCATCGCCCTTTCCCAGCTCAACCGCAAAGTGGAAGAACGCAGTGACAAGCGTCCCATGCTTTCGGACCTGCGTGAATCCGGGGCCATCGAGCAGGATGCGGACATCATCATGTTCATCTACCGAGAGGCGGCCTACCGCAAGCCCGAAGAGCGCCCCCCCGTGGACGAAGCCGAAATCATCATCGCCAAGCACCGAAACGGCCCCGTGGGCAGCGTGAAACTCATGTACGCCTCCTCGTACACCTCATTTGACGACATGGCCGCGACCTACGGCCCGGCAACAGATTTATAGATACGTCGGTACGGGGCGCCCCACACCGCTTTCTCCTTGCCAGAGAATCTTCAACCGAGATGTCCTGTGAACGGGGCTCGCTCGCAACCCGCATTCATTGCTTGACAAAAGCACGATTCCGGTTGAAACGAGACCGATTCAATCGGTGTTCCCGTTAAACCCTCCGCTCTGCAAAATGCTAGGAGTTTCGTATGGAGAAATGGCTTCAGGTTTACGATCCCCTTGGGCATCTTGCCCCCGGGCTGCCGTCCTATGTGCTTTCGGCGCTCGCCGCCGCGGTCCCGTTGTTCGTGCTGTTCTATATGCTCGCGGTGCGCCGTACGGCGGGGCATAAAGCCGCGTTCGTGGGCACGCTTTCCGCCGTGCTGCTGGCCATCTTCGTCTGGAAGATGCCGGCCATGACGGCCCTAAACGCCACCCTCATGGGCGCTTGTTTCGGTATTTTTCCCATCGTGTGGATCGTCATCACGGCTGTGTGGGTTTACAACATGACCGTGGAATCCGGCGAGTTCGAAATCATCAAGAACTCCCTGGCCAGCCTCACCGACGATCGTCGTCTCCAAGCCATCTTCATCGCCTTCGCTTTCGGTTCCTTCATTGAAGGCACGGCCGGCTTCGGCACGCCCGTGGCCATCACGGCCGCCATGCTCGTGGGCCTCGGCTTCAATCCGCTGTACGCCGCCGGGATCTGCCTGATCGCCAACACCGCCCCCGTGGCCTTCGGCGCCATCGGCATTCCGATCGTGGTCGCCGCCGACGTTTCCAAGCTGGACCTGATGACCATCAGCAAAATCGTCGGCCGCCAGCTGCCCTTCCTGTCGGTGCTTGTGCCCTTCTGGGTCTGCTGCACCATGTGCGGCTTCAAGCGCACCCTGGAGGTCATGCCGGCCATTCTGACCGCCGGCATCTGCTTCGCGGGCGGACAATTCCTGTCTTCCAACTTCCACGGCCCCTATCTGCCGGACATCATCTCGGCCATTGTGACCATCATCGGCATGGTTATTCTGCTCAAGGTTTGGAAACCCAAGACCACCTGGCACTTCCCGGACGAACCGGCCAGCACCTGCAAGCCGACCTGTGACTACTCCACCGGTCAAGTGCTGCGCGCCTGGTCCTCGTACATCATCCTGGCCGGCATGGTCTTCATCTGGGGACTGGAAGGCTTCAAGAGCCTGGTGGCCTCCACGACCGTCAAGTTCGCCTGGCCCGGCCTGCACGCCCTGGTCGTGAAGACCCAGCCCATCGCCGCCAACGTCGACTACGCGGCCATGTTCACTTTCAACCCGGTGACGGCCGCCGGCACGGCCATTCTGATCTGCGGCTTCATCGCCTCGCTGATCATGCCCAACTACGGTCCGGCCAAGGCCACGGTCTGTCTGCTGCGCACCTGCAAACAACTGCGCTTCCCCATTCTGACCATCGCCATGATTCTGGGCTTGGCCTATATCATGAACTACTCCGGCATGAGCTCGACCATGGGTCTGGCCTTCACCAACACAGGCGCTTTGTTCCCCTTCTTCGCGCCCATCTTGGGCTGGCTCGGCGTGTTCCTGACCGGTTCGGACACCTCTTCGAACGCCCTGTTCAGCGGTCTGCAGCGCACCACGGCCGAAGCCGTGGGCGTGGACCCGCACCTTACCGTGGCGTCGAACTCCTCCGGCGGCGTGACCGGCAAGATGATTTCGCCCCAGTCCATCTCCGTGGCCACCGCGGCCACCGGCATGATCGGCCAGGAAGGCAACCTCTTCCGCTTCACCCTCAAGCATTCCATCGCCATGACCCTGGCGGTCTGCGTGATTACGCTGCTCCAGGCTTACTGGTTCAGCTGGATGCTGCCCACCGCGCCCTAAACGGCCCGGTATCGACCAAAAAACAATCGGCCCGCGAGCAATCGCGGGCCGATTCGCGTTTCAGCGGGGCTCCGAAATTCGAGTCGCGCCGCATTCATTCTTTGGGGTCACCGCCCGCAGCGCTGCGAGATAATCCTTTCAAAATACGGGACGAACCTGACGAAGGCGGAGGGCAAAAGGACCCTTGAGAAACCGCTCCTACCGCTTTTCCGGCAGATACTTCCAAAACCGCCGGGGCAGGCAACGGGCCTGCAGTTTGGGGTTGGCGCGCTCGGCGATGGTGGCGGAGGCGAAATATTGCCGCCACATCCGTGTGAACAGGGCCTCGTCCTCGGCAAGCAAGGCGGGATCGAGCCCGCCGCCGCGCAGCAGTTTGCCGTCAAGATGCGCCTGCGCGCAGCGTTCTCCGTCACAGAAGATGCCGTAGGCGCGGCGGGCGTCATAGAGCATCCACGGCTGTTCGCCAAAGCGCTCCCGGAAATGCGGCACGAGCAGCGGCAGCACATCGCAGCAGGGTTCCACAACCGCGAGATAGACCCCTTGGGCGGTTTTCTGAAAGCGGGCGAATCCCATAAAATGGTGTTTTTCCCGGCCTACTTTGCGGGTGAGCCGGTCGACGGCCAGCACGTCGGGATCGGCCAGGTCGCCTTCCACCCGGCCGGGAGCATCAAACACTTTGCGGATATACCGAAAGAGCTGCAGGCCGGCGTCTTCGGCCAGAGAGGCGTAGAGTAGGCCCGACAGGGCGAAGGGCGAGAGCTTTTTCTCCAGGCCGCGAAAGACCCGCTCGACCTTGTCGCCACGGGTGAGCACGACGTGGGGGGCCACGGCGGTGAGCGGCGCAGTCTCGCCGTGCCGCAGCAGGGCGTCGGGAAAGACGCCGCCCGTGTAGGCGTCAAACACCGCGCTGAGCAGCCCCTCGAAGGTGGCGTCGTAAAAAAAGACATTCATGGGGTTACCAGTAACGGCCTAGTGGTCGAAGCCGACAACGTGAGATGTGGGCTCCGCCCACGCCCGGCAGGGGGCAACGGCCCCCTGCACCCACGCATATGGGAAAAAGCGCGGGTGACTCTATCAAGAGTTTGCATCATGGGTTGGTCGATCCGTTTGAATTTTCCGGTAGTGGGAGCAGTTTGGCGTCAGACGAGGAAGGTGAGGTTTTGGCGATGGGGCCGGCCTCTTCACAGGTCCTGCCCCGGAGACAAAATCGACGCCTGACGAAGTATCACGCCAAAATGACCCACTACCCAAACAGGGAAAGCTGATAGGACCGCTTCGCCGGAGCCTTTTGCTCGCTCAGAACCTTGCGCACATGGGCGGGCCCGGCCTCCTGCACCGTGAAGGACGGCCCGCCCTGCGCGGTGATGAACCAGCGCGCCCGCTTCATGACCACGCCCAGCTTTTTCAGGTGCTCGTGGGTCAGCCGGGCATGGCGCCTGGCCGTCATGATCCGCTGTGCGGAGGTCACGCCGACCCCGGGAATGCGCAGGATCTGCTCATATGCCGCCCTATTCACGTCAAGGGGGAAATACTCCGGCCGGCGCAAGGCCCAGGCCAGCTTGGGGTCGACGTCCAGGGCCAGATCCGGTTGCTCGTCACACAGGATTTCTTCCGCGTCGAACCGGTAAAAGCGCATCAGCCAATCGGCCTGGTACAGGCGGTGCTCTCTTGCCAACGGCGCTTGGCGCAGGGCGGGCAGGCGGCCGTCATAGGCATTGACCGGAATAAACCCGGAATAATAAACCCGTTTCAATTTCGGGCCGTGGTAGAGCAAAGAAGAAAGCCGCAGGATGTCCCGGTCGCGCTCATTACTGGCCCCGATGATCATCTGCGTGCTCTGGCCCGCCGGGGCAAAAACCGGGGCATGGCGGAATTTGCGGCGCTCCTCGCGGTTTTCCAACGTGTTCTGCTGGATATGGCGCATGGGCATGTACACGCTCTGGTGATCCTTTTGTGGGGCCAGGCGCTTCAGGTTGGGTTCCGAGGGGATTTCAATGTTCACGCTGAGCCTGTCGGCATACAGGCCGGCCGTGCGCACAAGATCCGCGGACGCGCCCGGGATGGTCTTCAGATGGATGTAGCCGTTGAACTTGTGTTGGGTTCGCAGCAGCCGCAAGGCGTGGAGCATCAGCTCCATGGTGTGATCGGGATTTCTGATCACGCCCGAACTGAGAAACAGCCCTTCAATGTAGTTGCGGCGGTAAAATTCTATGGTCAGTTCGGCCAGCTCCTGCGGGGTGAACGCGGCGCGGGGGATGTCGTTGCCGCTACGGTTGACGCAGTAGGCGCAATCGTACAGGCAGTGATTGGTGTAGAGGATTTTGAGCAGCGACACGCACCTGCCGTCGTCGGTAAAGGAATGGCAGACGCCCCATTCGGCGGCATTGCCGATGCCTCTCCTGATTCCCTTGCGGGAGGTGCCGCTGGAGGCGCAAGAAACGTCGTACTTGGCCGCATCGGCAAGGATGGCAAGTTTTTTGGCTGTGGTTTCACGCATAGGTATGTCCGGCGCACGGTGTTGGCAAAATCAATGTTTATTTATATAAACAAATCGGCAAAAAATGTCAATCTCGACGAGGGGGAATGCCGGGCGCGGGTCATGCCCGGTACGTGCTGCATGCGGCACGTAAGCGTGGGCGGGAATTGAAGGGCTGGGAGGTTCAACCGGCAGGAGGTCGCCGGCACCGGAGGTCCGCCGAAGCGCCCGAAGGGGGAGGCGCATGACGCACCGGGGCAATCATTCCCTTACCGGGGGGGCTGGGGTGCCACTCGCGTTGCCGCGGGTCGGCCTTTTATGTCGCGAAGGTTTTGCCGCCGACCGATTTGCGCGACACGGTTTGAATCGCCCACCACTCAGCCGAAGCGAAACGCGACCAAAGGAGCACCCATGGCCCGACAGGAAAACGCAACCGTGCCGGCATCGGCTCCGGCGGCTCCGGCCGTCACCATCAAGGGCAGCAGGTGGTCTTCGTATGGGTGGGCGAATCGGCCGCCGGGAGCGCGTTCCCAGTCTGACAGAAGACGCGCGCGTTCCTCCGGGCCGGTGCCCACCACGGCATCGCGCAGCCAGACGTCGAATTCCCCGGAGCCGGGAATGAACTCGTTGTCGCCGTAACGAAACGCCCGCATGTTGTGGAAGCTCATGCCGCTGCCCACAATGAGCACGCCTTCGTCTCGCAGAGGGGCCAAGGCTTCGCCCAAGGCCAGATGAGCGGCCGGATCAAAGCCGCGGCGCAAGGAAATTTGCAGGACCGGAATCTCCGCCTTGGAAAAGGACAACAGCCCCGGGATGAACACGCCGTGGTCGAAGTCGCGTTCCGGATCGGAAGCATAGAGGATGCCGGCCGCATCAAGCAGACGGCGCAGCTTCGGCAGGAACTCCGGAGCGGCCGGAGCCGGCCAGGACAGTTCGTAGGTGTGCTCCGGGAAGCCGTAATAATCGTAGAAAAGCTCAGGCTCGGGCTTGGAGAGGACGGTGAACTCCTCTTCCACCCAGTGGGCTGAAACGACCAGCAGCGCGGCGGGAGGCGTTTCCAGTTCGGAAGGCAGGGCGCGAAGCCACGCGCCCAGGGCGGTCCAGGTGTCGGGCGGGCTCCAGTCCATGAAAAAGCAGGGACCGCCGCCGTGGGGAATGTAATAGATCGGGGTTCGGGCCATGGACCGCCTCCTTTTCCGAAAAAAAGGGCCGCGCGGCCGCCCCACTTCGCCCGAACCGCCGCGCGAAGGCATGGCCCCCACGCGGCGTAGTACGGACGACGGAAGGCCGCTTATTCGCCCTTCATCTGCATTTCCAGGGTCTTTTTCACGCCGGTATCGAACGAATCGGCCGGCGTGGTCGGAGCTTTCTTTTCTTCATCGCGTACGTAGGTGTCGCGCTGTTGCACCAGACCGGCCAGTTCTTTGGACAACGCGTCACGCTCGGCGGTTTTCTCATTGATGAAGGTCTCCCGCTCGGTCGGAGACATCCTCTGCAGTTCATCCGGCAGTTCGGTTTCGGGAACTTTGTCGAGCTTGACCTTGCCGTCGTTGAAATCGGCCACCAGGTCGCCGCTGCCGGTGACCACGGATTTGCCGCCGTCGGCTTTGCTCACGTAGGAAGACATGTCCAAAGCGGCCGCCTTGGGTGCGTCTTCATACATTTTGGCCTTGGACTGCACTTCCGACTGACGGGTGCGCGAACCGTACGGAACGACCGTGACGTTGAGCTTGCGCTGGATAATGATGATTTGCTCGTCATACGGCGTTTCGATAACCCGTACCCGGCCGCCGTTCTGGGGAATGGGCAGGTACTCGCCCTTGCCCAGCTTGGCCATTTCCTTCCAGATCTTGGTGGTGGAAGCCATGTCGCCGCACTGCACGGTGTTCACGATAATGCCTTTTTGCACCGCCTCGCCGATGACTTCCTTGTATTTGCGGTCCTGCTTGTAATCCATGTGCGGCGGGGCGTCGCCCACCAGGAAGAGGATGCGGTCGGCCTTGACCTGACGCTTGTCGCTCCAGCCGAGCTTGGTCACGGCCACGTCCAGGGCTTCGTTGACCGACTCCGGCGTGTCGCCGCCGCCTTCGGCTTCAAACTGCAGTAGTTGGGCGTAAATGCTCTGTACGTCGGTGGTCAACGAAAAATGCTTGGTGACGTAGGCGTCGCCCAGGTCGCGGTAGCCCACCAGGCCGAATTTGATTTCGGCGTTGGGGTACTGGTCGATGATCATGTTGGCGATGGACCAGATTTTTTTCTTGGCGCCTTCAATAAGCCCGGACATGGAGCCGGTGGTGTCGACCACAAAGACGACCTCCACCTTGCGGGAAGCGGCCGCCGCCTGCGAGGGGCCGAACGAGGCAAACGCGGGCAGGCTCAGCAGCAGGCCGAGAAGCACAAAGCGCGGGAAGCTCATAGAGAATCTCCTTCTCTGGGGAAATTGTCCGCAGGAATCGTGGTGTTCGCACTTGTCATCCGGCCGCTCGCGGCGTCGAGGCGTGGAGCGCCCCCCAACCGACGGCCGCGCGTGGGCCGGAACATTTCGACGCTGAAATGCTTCCACGCTGAGTAACAGGTTCGACGATAAAAGAAAACAAGGCTTCCGGAATGTCGCAATACCTTTCCGCGCCATGACAAACGGCCGGATCCCACTTCGGGATCCGGCCGTTTGCGAGCGGAGGACGGAAGGGACGCCATACCCCTGCCGCGATGGTTCTCCGCTACAATTCGTTGGGAATCTGTTTGAGTTCCGCCAGGCTGAACACCGGGCCGTCGATGCAGACGTACTTGTCGCCGATGTTGCAACGGCCACAGATGCCGATGCCGCATTTCATGCGTTTTTCCAGAGTGGTGATGATCTGCTCGGGGGCGAACCCGAGTTTTTCCAGGGCCTGGAGGGTGAACTTGATCATGATCGGCGGGCCGCAGGTGATCGCCACGCAGTTTTCCGGCTTGGGGGCCATTTCCAGGAGCACGTTGGGGATAAGTCCCACCTTGTGCTCCCAGCCCTCAAACGGGTTGTCGATGGTCAGCACGCACTCGATGTCGTCACGGCCGGTCCACTCGGGCAGCTCGTAGGAAAAGGCCATGTCCAGAGGCGAGCGGGCGCCGTAGAGCAGGCTGATTTTGCCGTAGTCCTTGCGGTTGTCGAGCATGTACAGGAACAGGGTCCGCAACGGGGCCATGCCGATGCCGCCGCCGATGAAGACGATGTCCTTGCCCTTCATGGCTTCGTAAGGGAACGGCTTGCCCAGCGGGGCGCGCACGCCGATGGTGTCGCCGGCCTGGATGTTGTGCAGGGCCGCCGTGTTTTCGCCGGTGCGCATGACGCTGAACTGCAAATAGTCCATGCGCGTGGGCGGGGAATTGATCACGAAGGTGGATTCCCCCACCCCAAAGACCGAGAGCTGGCCCACCTGACCGGGCCCGAAGCGAAAGTTCTTCATCGCTTCCTCGTCCTGGAGGACGACCCGGAACGTTTTGATGTTGTGGGTTTCCTTGATCACCTCAACCACGGTGGCGGGCATGGGCAGGTACGGGTTGCGGGTGCCCGGCTCAAGGGTCGGACGCGTGCAGGCGCACCCGCCGTTGCTTTTCTCAGCCATTGGGGGCCTCCTTCACGCCGCCGGCCATGGCGGCTTGGACGATGCGGCGGATATCGACGGACGAGGGACAGCTTTTGATGCACCGGCCGCAGCCGCTGCAGGAAAAGCGCCCGCCGTGCAGGGTCGGATAATAGGAATACTTGTGGCCCACCCGGTTGCGCAGGCGCTGGGCTTTGCCGGTGCGGGGGTTGTGGCCGCTGGCTTCCAAGGTGAAGAGCGGCGACATGCAGGTATCCCACGAGCGCAGGCGCACCCCGGAGATGCCGTTGCTTTCGTCCGTAATGTTGAAACAGTAGCAGGTCGGGCACAGATAAGTGCAGGCCCCGCAGGAGATGCACCCGGCAGACTGGGCTTTCCAAAAGTCCATGTCGTCAAACAGCTTGAGCAGCGACGGCGGCGAGGTCAAAAGCTCGGGAGCGGCCCCCATGCTCTGCACAACTTCGGCGTGGGTCGTTTCCACGGCCTTGGTTTGGGCCTCGGCGGCGTCTTTCAGGCCGAGAGATTCCACCAGGGCCTTGCCGGCCTCGGAAGCGCCCCAGAGCACCAGACCGTCGTCCGTAAGGGTGAAGAGCGCGTCCGCGCCTTCGGCCGCGACCGGGCTGCCGCCCACCCAATGACAGAAGCAGGTGGACAGGGCCGTATTGCAGGTTTTGACGATCAACAGGGTGTTTTGCCGGCGCTTCAGATAGTAGACGTCTTTGGCGATGCCGGTGGTGCCGCAACCGTCGTACACCGGGTCAAAGGCGAAAAAGCCGCGGGCGTCGCAGGAAAGCGCCCCGAAAACGACCGCCCTGCCGGGCTCGGCGGGTTCCTCCAGGCTGGTGCGCTCCCGGCCGGAGGCTTCCGGATCTTTGGTCTTGTGGAAGCGAAAGAGCTCCTCGGCCCGGGGAAAGACCACATGCTTGCAGGATTCCGTGGGGCGTTCGGCCAGTTCCACACCCTGGGCGGGGTCGTAGGGACGGTATACCACGGCCCGGTTTTCCCGCCGGGGGGCGTAAACCTGGGCGTCTTTCCCCAGCCTGTCGAGCAGGCCGGGAAGATCCGCGAGGGAAACGTACTTGTAGGCGCTCATTTCCAATCCCTCTCTTTGATGGTGGGTTCTTCCACGTTGAAGGTCAGCAACGGCGGCTTGCCTTCCGTGTCCACGCCCGTGCGGTAGGCGAAGAGGTCTTCCACCTTGCGGGTCATGCCCCGCTTGAAGAGGAGCACCGGGATGTTCTCCGGGCAGGCCCGTTGACATTCCCCACAGCCCGTACACCGTCCGGACAGATGGCTGGCGTGGATGATTTGGAAAAAGAGCTTGTCGGTCACGCCGTCGGCCTGGGTGACCCACTCGGGGTTGCGCGAGGTCGCCACGCAGTGATCCCGGCAGACGCACAGGGGGCAGGCGTTGCGGCAGGCGTAGCACCGGATGCAGCGGGACATCTCTTTGTTCCAGAAAGCCTGGCGCTCTTCCAACGAAAGGGCTTCAAAGGCGGCCAGGTCTTCATACGAATCCTGGTCGATCGCGGCCTTGCGCGGCTCGCCCACGAAGGTGTCGGCGATGAGCGAGTTGGGGAACAGGCAACGCTTACATTTGTCGGCAATGATCTCGGCCTTTTTCAGGCGGACTTCCTGCTTGGGAAAGTTGAGCACCAACTCATCGTCGGTTTCGAGCGCGCCGAGCACTTCACCGGCTTCCACCTTGCCGACCAGGGCGGCGGCGACCTTGTCGTTGTCCAGCACCCCCTTGCAGGGAAAGCCGATGATCACGACCTCTTCGCGCTTGATCAGGCCCTCGGCCAACAACTGGCCCACGGAGCGCGAGTCGCACCCCTTGACCACCACGGCGATCTTGGTCCCTTTATACTCGGGCAAGTACAACGCCGGGTTGTTCACCGAGAAAAAACCGGCTTCCAGTCCGTCCACGTCCTCGGCGGCGCGCATGAACAACGGCGCGCCGTGCAGGGCATCCGGCCCCTTGCCCCAGCCGATGACGCAGGAAACATCGGGCAGGACGGCTTTGATCGCGGCCTGTAATTCAGATTGTATGGACATAGCGTCTCCTTATGGTAAGGCCTGTTCCATCAGTTTGTTTGCAGAAGCCGGGCACAGGTCGTCTGGGCCTTCGGGTCAAAAAAAGGCATTCCTCGCGCCGGAGTCGTCAGGTTGCCGGAAACCACCACCAAACAGCCGTCGACGGCGTTTTCCAGGCAGTCCGCCCCGCCTTTTTCATCCAGGGAAAAGGTGTAGTACTCCTCTCCTCCGGTGTCCACGTAAGGGGTTTCCGATTCCAAGCCGCCCAGCAGGCCGACCACGGCCGTCGGAACGACGGTTTCTTCTCCCGACTCCAGCTCTTTCTTCGGCAGCGGGTCGAGTTTTTCCAGCTTCACGTCTTTTGAACAACGCAGCCGGTCGAAATCGACCATCCGCCCGGTAACTTGGACCCGCAGGCCCGTGGGCAGTTCCGCCACCTGCGGAGGAATCGTGGCGCCGTCGCCCGACCCGCACAGGGAAACAAAGGTCAAACCGTCATCCAACAGCAGGCCCCGAATTTCGGATTCGGATTCTTCAGCCGACCATACGCCGGAGAAGGTCGCCCGCCCGCCCCTGAGGCTCTTGGCGTATTGCTCCAACAGACCGGCCCGCGATTCGGTAAGAAAGACCAAAGCCCGTTCCCGGTTGACGCGCCCCTCATGCAGCACCTCTTCAGGCACGCCCATGTGGTACTTGTGCCGAACAATCAGGCGCTGCACTTCTTTATCCCGACCGAGCAGCCAGTTTTTCTGGTCGGACCGAAGCACGTCTCTTTCCGCTCTGCGCACGAGCGTCTGGGCGTCTTTCCAGGCCTTGTTCAGGCGTTTGTCCGCCGCAGCCAGAGCCGGCGAGGCGGCCAGCAGCAGGGCGTATTCCGCCTCATTCAGCATCGGTTGGGTATTGGCCGGCAGCAGGGCGGAAACGTTTTCCGCCGGAATATGCAGCAACATCGCCAAGTTGACCCACGAACCTTTGACATGAACATAAACATAGGCAAGGTCGATGCTCTTGCCGTTGAGCACAAGTTCCCAGTCGTCGCCTTCCAGCTTGTTCAGGACGAGATCCTTGATCGGCTCGACCTGCGGAACGGTATCGCCGCAGGGCTCGCAGAACGTCCGGATTTCCTTCTGATCCGTGAGCACGATGACGGCCGTGTCGGCCTGCTGCCTGGTCACCCGGACGGCCTGATCCGCCCAGGCGGGCACACAGAGGAAAAACAGCAAACAAACCCCCAGCCCAAATCGCCGCACGCCCGCGCCGCGCCTGTTGCCGGAACGCCCCGGCGCGCGGTTCACGCATCGCGGCGTATGGGCATGGGGCCTGCATTTCATCAGAACCATCCCATCAGGGCACTAAGCGCTCGCAACGCGTGGGAGCTTCCGGGTCGAAATACGGCAGCCCTTCCGCAGGGGTGATCAGCGTTCCGATGACTTCAACCAGCTCGCCGATTTCCACTTTATCGCGGCAGACGGTCGCGTTCACATCGTCGCCGTTGAACGTGTGGTATTCCATCGGGTTCCGCTCCACCACGAGGGCCATGCCGCCGGGAGCACTCGCCGAGGCCAACGCGCCGATCACCGAGGCTTCCTCCGTTTTGGCCGCGCCCTTCTTCTCGGGCGACTTGGCCGGAGAAGCCAAAGTTTCCACCTTCATATTCTTGTCGCACACGAACTTGTCCCAAAAGTTCAGCTTGGCGGTCACGCGGATGCGCGAGCCGACGGCCACGTCGTCCAGAGCGGGGAGTTCCGACTCTTCGCGGGTGCACAGAAACATCCAAGTCCAGCCGTCGTCCAGAAGCAGGTACGGTTCCTCCTGCCCTGATTCCTCGGGAGTCAGAACGCCGGAAAGCGTCACCGTACCGCCTTTGTAGTTCTTGGTTAAATCTTCAAAGCGCTCGGCTCGGCTCTGCAACAAAAACGCATAAGCCTTCGGCAGATCCACCGCGCCGTCGCGCAACACGGCGGCGGGCACGGGCAGATGGTACTTGAGGTTGACCCGCATGCGTAAAACGTCAAGATCCCGGTCGTCTTTAAGCCAGCGTTCCTGCACGGCCGTCAGGGATTCTTTTTCCCCTTTCGGGGCCACCGCCAGCAGATCACTCCAAGCCTTGTTCAGCCGCTCATCCGCCGCTTTATACTCCGGCGAACTCTGCAGGAACTTGGCATGGAGGTCGTCGTTCAGACGCGGCAGGGGCTCGGCCGGCAATACGCCCGAAACGCCCTCAACCTGGGCGCCCACAAGCTTGGCCAGGTTCACCCAAACGCCGCGAACTTCGACATAGACATAGGCGAGATCAAGTCCATTCCCATCATTCAGAACCGACCAATACTCGCCGTCTTGTTGTTTTACCTCAGGATTTTTGACGGCCTCCGAAGTGAAGGCCGCATCGCCGCAGGGTTCGCAGAAGTTGCGGATTTCCTTGAGGTCATAAATGATCGCATGAGCCTGGTTGGCCTGCTGCTTGGTCACCCAGGCGGCCTGATCCGCAAAAGCGGGCCCGGCCGCGAACAGAAGCAGGCAAAGACCGAAAACGATTCGACGCATATTAAGCGGTTTCTCCGGCCAGAACGACGAGTTCCGGCGTTTGCGGCAGGCGCGGGGCCGGGCCGAGTTCATGAATCTGTTTGGTGAAGTTCGTGACGACCTGCTGCCAGCGCTGGCCTTCGGAGGCCGAAACCCAGGTGTACTCGAAACGCCGGGGGTCGATGCCCAGGGTGGGCAGCAGGCTCCGCAGCACCTCAAGCCTGCGCCGGGCGTAGAAGTTGCCTTCGGCATAGTGGCAATCGCGCGGGTGGCAGCCGGAAACCAGCACCCCGTCCGCTCCGGAAGTCAGGGCCTTCATGATGAACAGCGGGTTGATGCGTCCCGAGCAGGGAACCCGGATGATTCGCAGGTCCGTGGGCTGGGTGAAACGCCCCACGCCGGCCGTATCCGCGCCGCCGTAGGAGCACCAGTTGCACAAGAACCCGATGACGCGCAGTTCTTTCCCTTTTAGAACCGACATAGGGCCTCCACTTCGGCAAGAATCTGGTTGTCGGTGAAATGCGAGAGCTGGACGGCGCCCTGCGGGCAGGTGGCGTTGCACAGGCCGCAGCCCTGGCAGACCGTTTCAATGACCTCGGCTTTGGGCTGGCCCCGGAAGTCGATTTCCTTGATGGCCTTGAAGGGGCAGACCATGATGCACTTGCCGCAGCCGATGCAGCGTTTGATGTCCACCTGGGCGATGGCCGGGTCGGACTCGAGCATGTCCTTGGACAGCAGGCCGATGGCCTTGGAAGCCGCCGCGCTGCCCTGGGCCACGGACGAAGGAATGTCCTTCAGGCCCTGGCAGGAACCGGCCAGAAACACCCCGGCCGTGTTGGTTTCCACAGGCTTGAGCTTGGGGTGACCTTCCATGAAGAAGCCGTAAGTATCGTAAGAAATGCGTAGTTTTTCGGCCAGGTGCGGAGCGCCCTTGGAGGCCTCGCCGCCCACGGCCAAAACCACCAGATCGGCTTCAATCTCGACCTGCTCGCCGATCAGAGTGTCGGCCCCGCGCACGATGAGCATTTCCCCATTGGGCGTGGGTTTGGGATAGATCATCGAAACCCGGCCCCGGATGTACTTGGCCTCGTATTCTTCCTGCACCCGGCGGGTGAATTCGTCGTACCCTTTGCCGGGCGAGCGAATGTCCATGTAGAAGACGTAGCTCTGGGAATCCGGAATATGGTCTTTGGTCAGAATGGCCTGCTTGGCCGTGTACATGCAGCAGAAGCCCGAGCAGTAGGGGCGGCCGACCGAGGGATCGCGCGAGCCCACGCACTGGATGAAGACCACGCTTTTCGGCTCCTTGCCGTCCGAGGGGCGCTTCACGTGTCCGCCCGTGGGGCCGGAAGCCGACAACAGGCGCTCGTACTGCAGCGAGGTAATCACGTCCGGGTAGCGGCCGCCGCCGTATTCCTGGTAGACGGTCCAATCCATGAGGTCGTAACCCGTGGCCGTGACGATGCCGCCGACCTTGTCGGAAACCAGTTCGTCTTCCTGGGCGTAGTTGATGGCCCCGGTGGGACAAACCTTGGCGCATACGCCGCATTTGCCCAAGGTGAACTGCCGGCAGAATTCTTTATTGATGTTGGCTTTCTTGGGAATGGCCTGGGGAAACGGAATGTTGATGGCTGTGGTCGGACCGACCCCTTCATTGAAGCGGTCGAAGCTCTTCTTGCTTGGGCATTTTTCCGTGCACAGGCCGCAGCCGGTACATTTTTCCCAATCCACGCAGGTGGTTTTCTTGCGGATGGTCACTTCAAAGTTGCCCACATAGCCGGAGATGGATTCCACCTCCGCAGCGGCATACAGGGTGATCTTATCATGCTGGGCCACGTCGACCATGCGCGGGCCGAGAATACAGCTTGAGCAGTCCACGGTGGGGAAGGTTTTGTCCAGTTTGGACATCTTGCCGCCGATGGAAGGCTCGCGCTCGACCAGAATCACGTCCAGGCCCGCGTCGGCGCAGTCCAGAGCGGCCTGGATGCCGGCCACCCCGCCGCCGATGACCAGAACCTTGCGGGTTACCGGAAATTTCTTGGGGCGAAGCTCGGAGTTGAGGGAAAGCTTGGCCGCCGCCATGCGCACCAACTCGATGGCCTTGTTGGTGTTGGCTTCCATGTCTTTGCCGATCCACGAAACGTGCTCGCGGATGTTGGCCATTTCAAACATGTAACGGTTCAGGCCCGCGCGCTCCACAGCCCGCCGGAAGGTGGGCTCGTGCATGCGCGGCGTGCAGGAAGCCACGACCACGCCGGTCAGGTTGTGTTCCTTGATGGCGTCGATGATGCCCTGCTGACCCGGTTCGGAGCAGGCGTACATGGTGTCCGAGGCAAAAGCCACGTTGGGGAAGGCCTTGGCGGTCTCGGCCACTTTGGCGCAGTTCACGGTACCCGCGATGTTGCTGCCGCAATGGCAGATGAATACACCTATTCTCATGCTGCACCTCCCGCCGGGGCGGCGTCGGCCTTCTTTTTGCTTGCCTTGGCTGCGGCTTTCTCCGCGGCTTTGGCCGCCTCTTCCTGCTCCTTGCGCTCCAATTCGACCGCGCGCCGGCGCATGGCCTCAAAAGCCGGGGCCAAAGGCATGGCGACCTTGTCGAAGCCCAGGGTCTTTTCATCCACGCCCAAGCTCCAGCCCAGCAACTGGGTGAAGTACGGCACGGGCATGTTCAGGCCGGCGTCGATTTGGCTCTGACGTAAATCAAGGTTCATCTGACACAAAGGGCAGGCCGCGACCACGGCGTCGGCCCCCAGCCCTTTGGCCAGAGTGAGAATTCTGCCCGAAAGCTTGACGATCACGTCTTTGCGGGGAATGCCGTAAGAGGCCCCGCAACAGTCCGTTTTCAGGGGGAACGGCAAGACTTCCGCCCCCAGACATTCCAGAAGCTTGTCCATGGCCGTGGGGTTTTCCGGGTCGTCGAACCGCATGGCCTCGCCGGGGCGGGTCATCAGGCAGCCGTAATAGGGCACGACCTTCATACCCTTCAACGGGCGTTTGACCTTGGCTTTGACCGCATCAAGGCCGAGATCCTCGACAATCACCTGGAGCACGCTCCGTACCGTATGCCTGGTTTGCAGGGGCCGCTCGGTCAGAGCTTCGACCCTGGCCCGGAACAGCGGGTCTTCCAGGTTGTGCAGGGCGTTTTTCAAGTTTTTCAGACAGCTCGGGCAGGGCGTGACCACATCTTCAATACCCGCCGTCTCGGCCTGGGCGAAGTTTCTGGCCGCCAAGGCCGTGGACAAGGCGTGGTCCACGGTGTGGGCCGGGGTGGAGCCGCAGCAGGTCCAGTCCGGAATATCTTTCAGGGTGATGTCGAGAGCCGCGCAGATCGCCCGGGTGGAGGCGTCGTACTCGATGGAGGTGCCAAGGCCGGAGCAGCCGGGGTAGTAGCCGAGGGTCAGGGCGCTCATGATTTGGCCTCCTGAGAATGCTCGGGCTGCGAGAGCTTGGTGGTGGAGGCGTCCAGGCCGAAGGCCGTGGCGCCGGGTGTACAGCTTTCGTCCTTGACTCCGGGGGCCGAGGCGGGCGTCGAGGCGATGCGGGCCTTGACGGCGGCTTCATCGGACTTGCCTTCCTGGAAGCGGCGGAAGATGTCGGCCACTTCCTTGCGCCCGGCGGCCGAGGCCCGGTGGGGCATGATGGCCATTTTGCCTTTGGGCAGCACTTTGGGGGCCAGATCCATGTCGGTCCAGAAGCGGCCGGTGCGCAACACGTACAGGGCCATAAGGCCGATTTCGTGGACCTTGCCGTTCATACCGACCGACGACAGGAAGGAGTCCCAAAAGGCCCGCACGGCATGCACGCCGCCCTTGCTTTCGCGCCGGGCCATGTGCCGGCAGGTGTCAAGAATGCCGGCCACATCGATGTTGTTGGGACACCGTTGGGTGCAGGTCTCGCAGGTGGCGCACATCCAGATGGCCCGGGACGACAACACCGTGTCCTTTTGCCCGGCCTGAATCAGGCGCATGATCCTGCTCACGGAGTAGTCGTATGTGAAGGACATGGGGCACCCGGCCGTACAGTTTCCGCACTGGTAACAGCGCGAGACGTCCTGCCCGCTCTCTTCCTCCACCCGCCGGATAAAGGCGGTATCCGGCTTGTCGAGTCTGATCGTTTCCATAGACATCACCTTGGTTGAAGACCCGGCGTCGGGCGCCGCGAAATTTTGTTCGGCCGGGTGCTTCGCCTAAAGCGATACCGCCGGCAGAGGGCAAGTGTATGCCGGGCTGCCGATGATTTCAAGCCAAAATAGCGCCGATTTCAGATGCGTCGGCTCCGCTTTTTGCTTGCGGGCGGCGCACAAAAGCTCTCCCGCCGGGGCGGCGGGCGATACGGCGGGGAAAGGCGGGTTACGCTTCCGCGTAATATTTCAGGAGATCAAGATCGTAGATGCGCAATTCGCGCTTGCTGTAGTCGCCGATGACGTTTTCTTTTTTCAGCCGGGTCAGGGCCTTGTGCAAAGACCCCCGGTGGATGCCCAGCATGGAGGCCAGCTCTTGCTGCGAGAGTTGCGGAACAAGACGGCGAGGATCCGGACTGTGCAGCGCCATGCTGTACAGCAGCCGGCACACGTTGCCGAAAGCGTCGAACAGCCCGGAATTGCACAGCTGATTGAAAAAATTTCCGCTTTTAATGCAGGAAGATTCAATCCAGTTCAGCATGAGTTCGGGATGTTCCTTGGCAAACTGAAGAGACGTGACCTCTTTTTTCTTAAACAGGACGGCGGCGACCTCATCCATGCAGGTGAAGATGCAGTCGGCGCTGATCACCATGATCGGGATTTCCGCAAAAAGCGTCCCCTTGCCGAGGTAGAACAGGACCTTTTCCTGCCCGTTCGGGGCGATATACGAAAGACGCACCCGTCCCTTGCGGATGTAGTAAAATCCGCTGCTCGCCGTGGCGGCGCTGACGGTGATGACCTGCCTGGGAACAAAAGTCACCGGTACACCCAGATGCAGCACCCTTTCCCAAGGCAGATTCAGATCGGTAAGGACAACGGGGCTGTACGGTGCGGTCGGCATAAACATACCTCCTGTACAGGGTGCGCTGCTCGTTTTCGGCATCATTCTCGCCAAATTTTTCACTGCCGTTCACACCACGGGCGGGCCTGAAGCCCTCTTTCCCGTTCTTCGGCGCGATGTTGGTGGGAAGTGGGCATCCCCGTCGCACGGCCGAAAAAAGCGCCCTTAACGGACGCGCTTACCGGGCCGCCCGCCGTGTATGTGAAAAAATCGTCTAAACTGGGCTTGTAAGTACAACACTTGTCAAGCACCACGCAAGCCTTTTCCCAGACGGACGGCCGCTGCGCCGCCTCTCGACGCGTATGGGAAAAAATAAATCGTCGCGGCACGGGCCGGGAATCTTCACTTTTCCCAGCCGAGAATCCACTCCCACAGAAAAAAGCCCCCCGCCAAAGCGAGGGGCTTTCAAGCGCTTGGGTAATGCGATGCCTACCAAGTCTTGCCGATCTTGAACTCGTAACGCATGTCTTCCATCTTGGTGGGGCCTTTGGCGTCTTGATAGACGGGAAGGAACGCGCCGGCGCCCACCCACATGCTCAGCGAGTCGATGGCGAAGTTCACGGAAGGACCGACCACCCACTCGGTGACGCCGTTGTTCATGATGAACTCGCTCTTGCCGTCGGCGGGACGCACATAGTTGTCGCCCAGGTGACGGGTGCCGGATTCAGCCTTCTGGTAGACGGTTTCCACGCCCACGTCCCAGGAGTTGAACATGTAACGGGCGTGGGCGGTGGCGGTGTACACGTCGCCGCGCTCAACGCTGCCGCTGCGGTTCCACGGAGCGGGGCTGTCATAGGGCTCGTTGCCGCGCCCCAGAGGCATTTCCCACACAAAGTCACCGGCGACCAGAATGTTCTTATTGAACCGCTTGGCCCAGGAGAGGCCCAGGCGGCCGCCGAGAACGCCGGCGCCGGGGATGTGCTCGTCGCCCGTGGGCAGATTGAGGCCGGCCAGCAGGGTCAACCACATCGGGTCGCCGGCGCGCTGGCTCAGAATGGCGGTGGCGGTGCCCACGTAGACGTCGCCGAGGCCTTCAACGCGCCAGTACTGGTTGTCGACGTCGTTGTTCACATAGGGTACCACGGTGCTGATTTCGAAGCGGTCGAACAGGCCGTAACGAATCTTCAGCAGCCAGGTCTGCGCGAACGTGTCGTTGGCCGCGCCGTCGGGGCCCACATGCTGGGTTTTATCCCGGAACGAGGTGTTCAGGGCCGTCAGAAGCATGCCCTTGGGCAGAATGGCGCCCCCCCCGATGGAGATGTTGACGGGCGCACCCAGCACCGCGCTGGGTTTGTCGGAATCAAAGAAACCGCCTTCGGCGTGAGCGGCGACCGCGGACCCCAGAAGCAGACAGCCCGCCAGCAGCACAGAAAAAATTCGCTTCATACCTTCCTCCGAACATAGGTTACATGTTTCCTTCTGCAAGTATCAAGTATGGCGTCTCGGCCCACAGCGCTCCATTTCGGAGCGGTTTAAGAAATCTGATCACCGAGCGTTTTTCTGTGTTTTTTTTCACTTACCTAAGCATGCGAAAAAAATACGTCGTTTTTACGACATTTCCCATTTTTATCTGTACTTTTTGGTTACATTTTTCCAAAGGGGAAAATAATGCATAGAGCGTTATCTAATGCCATATTTTAGCCATATTGCGCCGTTTCGCCGCCCGAGAAGAATTTACGCCTCCGTCCTTGCCCGGCCCAAATAAGAGAAATTTAATAGGATTACATCCGGCGGTAAAGGAAAAACCCTTGATTCGCCCGACCGAATCCTTCACGAAAATACCGTTCGGGAACGTTCCACGCATCGCCCCGCTCAGCCCTCGTCGTCCCAACGGCGGGTGATGCCGTGTTCCCGCAGCAGTCTATACAGCCGTTGCCGTGAAACGCCGGTCACCTCGGCCGCCTTGGGGATGTTCCCTTCGGTCCAGTTGAGCACTTCCAAAAGATAGCGCCGCTTGTGCTCCACAAGGACTTGTTCCTGAAATTCACGCCAAGTGGGTGGTTTGGCCGGGGCTTCCACGGCTCCCGTCCCCGTGTCGCTCGGCACGGAGACGCCTTCCCTGCCCCCCCCCAACAGGCGCACGCGGGCCGCACTGGTGCGCAACGGCAAGGGGAGGTGCTGCAGCAAAATCAGCGGGTCGTCCGTCGCGGCCAGGGCCGCATGCTCAACGGTGTGCAGCAGTTCGCGCACGTTGCCCGGCCAGGCATACGACTTCAAAGCCTGTACGGCCTCGCGCGAAAAGCGCTTTCCTTCCATGTTGCCGCGCACAAGCGTGCCGGTGAGCCCATACTCGGCCAGCAACTCCACATCTTCACCGCGATCCCGCAGGGGCGGCAGCGAAATGCCGCAACCGCGAAGGCGAAACAGAAAATCCGTCCGAAACGCGCCCTGTTCGGCCATGTCGTCCAGATTGCGGTTGGTCGCCGCCACCACCCGGAAGTTGCTGCTGATCTCCTCCGCCGCGCCGAGGGGGCGGAAGGCGCGCTCCTGCAGCACCCGCAAAAAAACTTTTTGCTGCTCCAGCGACAGTTCCCCCACTTCATCCAGGAACAATGTGCCGCCGTCGGCTTGCTGCACCAACCCTTGACGAGATTGCGCCGCCCCGGTGAATGCGCCCCGGATGTTGCCGAACAGCTCGCTTTCCATCAACGTGGGAGAAATCGCGCCGCAGTCCACCACCACGAAGGGTCCCTGCGCGCGCCGGCTGTTTCTGTGCACGGCGCGGGCCACCAGTTCTTTGCCGGTGCCGGTTTCGCCGGAGATCAACACGGGGGTGTCTGTTTGCGCGGCCTCGAACATTTGCAGCAGACACAACCGCATGGGCAGGCTTTCACCGACGATGCCGGCAACGCCGAACTGCCGCAGGCGCGCCTGCTTGCGTTCCCGTGTAGCCAGAGCGCGGCGGACCATCAGCAGGATGTCGCCCATGTCGGCCGGCTTCTGGATGTAATCCCACGCGCCGTGGGTGATGGCCGAAGCGGCGCCGTCGGGGTCGCCCAAGGCGGTGACGACTATGGCTTCCGGCGGTTCGGGCAAAAGAGCGAGACCGGAGAGCAACGCCAAACCGTTGCCGTCCGGCAGGTACACATCTATAAATGCAACAGAAAAAATCCGATTTTTAAGCAGTTCGCGGGCTTCCAGCAGCGTGCCCACGGCATGAACGGAAAAGCCTTCATCCTCAAGGGTTGAGGTCAGGGCTTCCGTAAAGACGAAGTCATCGTCTACAATCAAAATCTCAGCCATTTCACGTTCTCCGGCAAAGAATCTCAATAACCCGCCGTGACGGCCTTTGTCCAGCCCGCCGGAGTCGGACAAATAACGGGGCGTCCGGTGAAGAACGCCCCGAGAACAAAACCCTCATAGAACAGTCTGAAAAAACATCGACCCGCGAACGCGAAAACGCGTCGGCAGCCAAGGGCCGCCGCCGGCCGGCGCTCAGCGGAACAATCCCTCCACGCCTTTGATCACGGTTCCGGCCTTGTCCGGCGCCTGCTTGAGCAGCTCGCCCGCTTTTTCGGGAGATTCCAGCACCCCCCTGGCCGTGTTGCGCACGAGGGCTTCCATGTCCACATTGTATTTTAACGCCGCGAACGGACCTTCAATCTTTAAAGGAATGGCCGGGGGCAGCCCGCCGACAAGGAAGTCAAGGTGCATGGCCGTGGACTCACCCGGCAGGTTCACCGTTCCCCCGCCCTCGGCCTTGAGAGCGGGCGAAAGCAGCAAAACGTCGCGGGACGTAAAAACACCTTTACTCCCGGTCCAGGATGCGGAAAGGCGCTCTACCGAAAACTCCGTCGGCACGGGCGAAACACCCGGCAGGCCGGACGGGATCAGGTTGAAGCCACGCGCCTCGCCCTCGGTCACCAACACTTTGGCCGTGCCCCCCAGAGTGGGCGCGAGTTCGGCCCATGCAAGGCCCTTGCCCTGCACATCCATGTTCAGATCGGCTTTGCCGGAGGCGAAGTCCTTTCCGGCCAAAGCCAGAAGCAGATGTCTGACCGATACGCCCTTGGCTACGGCGACCGCGTGAACATCCGGCGGATCGGCCCGCAAATCGCAGTCGGCATTGCCGTTGACGGAGCCGTCAAACAGCTTGAAGGAAAACGGCGTCACCGTGACCGCGCCCTTGTCGACCACCAGCCGCGCGGAGATATCCGTCAGCGGCAACTTGGAAACCGTCATGCCAGCCGCGTCGATCTGCACGTCCCCATGCAGCCCGGACATGCCCCCTCCCGCCGAGCGGGAGGCCGGACGGACGGCGTGGCGGGAACCTGACGGAGCCTTTTCGGCCGGTTCAGCGACCGGGCCGCCGGCCTCCATCACTTTGCCTTCTTCCGCGGCGAACGACTCCACAACCGGCAGCAGGACATCCAGGTCCACCTTGCCCAGGCGGATCGAGCCGCGCACATCGCGGTTGATGCCCGGGGCCGTGCCTTCCGCCCCCGGCAGCAGCACCGTGAAGCCGGCTTCGTAGGACGTTCCGGCCAAAGACCCTTTCAGGTTTTCCATGACCAGGGAGCGGCTTTGGCCGTTGTACCGCGCGTCGCCCGCAAGGCTGAAAGCCAAGCTTTGTTTGGCGCGATTTCGGGCCGTGATTTCCAGGTTCTTTACGGTCAGACCGGCGTTGCCCGTGCTTTCCACCCGCAGCTGCGCGATCAGGGCCACTTCGACCCCGACCCCGGACGCCTCGTCTGCGGCCGACCCCGAGAAGGTGATGGGGATGTCCGCATCGGGACGAACATTTTGCATCTCAAAATCCGCGATCCGCAGCCGGTAGGAAGCCCCGGCCGTCATATCCCGATAGGTTACGGAAATATCGTTGCAGCGCAGAGAATCCACCTGCAGGTCCAAACGCTTGTCGGCAGGCGCTTTGGAGTCGGCGCTCGGCTTTTCCCGCGCCTCGGGGGCTTCCAAAGGCCGTACCCCTTCCTTGGCGGGTTTTGCCGGACCCATCTCCCAGTTGACCGCTCCGTCCGATGCCCGCACAAGTTTGACGGTCACGCCCCGCAGAGTCACCTCTTTCACCCTGGCTTCGCCGTGAAAGAGCGGACCAAGGGCCAGACTGAACGAAGCGCTCTCCACCGAGGCGAACGGGTCCTGCCCGAAACCCGGCGGGTCTTCCAGGCGCAGGCGTCCGGTTTCCAGCGCCAGGGTGGGGAAAAAGGACGTTTTCAGGTCGCCTTCAAAAATCAGAACTCTGCCGGTGGCCTTCTGGACGGCGGCAGAAATTTCTTCCTTATAGTTGTTGACGTCCAGAGTGGCCAACAGCACGCCGACAACCACGAGGACGAGCACGGCCACACAGGCCAGGGACAAAAAAATGATGCCGATGATACGTTTCATGACGGTTCTCCAAAAAAAAGCCACCCGTCAGCGGCTGCCCGCCGCAGGGGGTTTCACCCCTTTGCTTTCCAGTTCCTCATTGTGGGCGAACGGTTCCGTCAAATCAAACCAATAGGTGCGGGAAACCTTGGAGACACGGGCCTCCAGCGCTTTGCGGGCTTCCACGTCTTTGGCGTCGATCCGCTCGACATCCGAACTCAGCTTTTTGAAATCGTCGGGAGAGATGACCCGCGCGTGAGCGGTAATGCAGCTTAAAACTTTGCCGTTCTCGCGCACCACGCGCCGCTCGCCCCGATCGATACCCATGACGACCATTTTTTGCGACTCCGCCCGGGCTCCGACGAACTCCTCGTAGTTGCGAAAATCCACCATCCCGTATTCCAGGGGTTCGGTGTCGAAATACTGGCCGGCCAGTTCCTTCGGCGTGGTGATCACCACGGGATCCGTTTGCTCGTAGCCCCAGCCCCCGGAAAGCGAAAGATACAGGGGATCCTCGGGAAACATCTTCTGCAACAAGGCGCGCGGCGGCTGCATGGGCAGGCCGCGCTTGACGGGATTGGCGACCGTTTCGGCGGCGAGAGCCTGCGCGGCGCACAAAAGAATACAGAAAGCAAAGACGGCGGTTCGCGAAAAGGCGGTTCGTCTCATGGCTGTCGGTCGTTGAGTTGAGGGTGACGGGCTCCCGCCAGGGCGCGGGCGATGCTTGTTTCGTAAGGGGCGGTCAGCACCCCGACTTCCGTGATGATCCCGGCGATGAACGCGGCCGGGGTAACGTCAAAGGCAAAGTTGTATACCGGCACCCCTTCGGGAGTGAGGCGGACGTCGCCCACATGGGTCACCTCGCGCGGCGTGCGTTCTTCGATGGGAATCGCGTCGCCGTTCAGGGCCTTCGGGTCGACGGTGGAAAGCGGCGCGGCCACATAAAACGGGATACCGTGGGCCTTGGCCAGCAGGGCCACTCCGTAGGTGCCGATCTTGTTGGCGGCGTCACCGTTGGCGGCTATGCGGTCGGCTCCGACGATCACTTTGTCCACCAGCCCACGCCGCATCAGCAGGCCGCAGGCGTTGTCGCAGGCGACCGTCACGGGAACGCCCTCTTTATGCAGCTCGTAAGCCGTCAGGCGCGCGCCCTGCAAAAAGGGGCGGGTTTCGTCGGCAATGACTTTGATGTTTTTCCCGGCCGCGCGGGCCGAGTAAATCACGCCCAGGGCCGTGCCCCATCCGGCCGTGGCCAGGGCTCCCGCGTTGCAGTGGGTCAAAACGGTGTCGCCGTCGCGCAACAGGGCCGCGCCGTTCTCGCCCATGCGGCGGTTCACGGCCACGTCTTCGGCCCGCATCCGTTCGGCTTCGGCTTCCCACAACGCGGCAAGGTCGGCCGGGCACGACACCCCGGATTCATGCCGCAGGTGTTGCATCCTGTTCACGGCCCAGGCCAGATTCACGGCTGTGGGGCGGGCGTCGGCCAGGCGTTGCATGCGGCCGTCCAGATCGACCTCCCAGTCTTCCGGGGAGGATGCGGTTCCGTATTGCCCTTCGATTTCGCGGGCGACGATCGCGGCCCCAAAGGCCGCCGTCACCCCGATGGCCGGGGCTCCGCGCACCACCATTTCTTTGAGCGCGTATATCACATCGTCGAGAGTCCGGCACGCGAAGGTCTCTTCCCGCGTGGGCAGGAAGCGCTGGTCCAAAAGCAGCAGCGCGCGGTCGGTTGGGGAAAAGCGAATATGATCTTCCATTTACGCACAACTCCTCGACATCCAACGTCGAATCGGTTCGGATTCCCCCGGCCGGCTTGGCCGGAACGCATACCGGAAGGGCCAAACTACTCTCTTCCGTTTTTGGGCGCAAGCCGACTGGATTTCCGTTATCGGGGCCGGTTTGCCGTGATACAGCCCTAGGTGCCGTTCTCTTTCCGGGGACGGACGTTGAAACCGGCAATCGGAACCGTCGTTCGAGGACGGTTCCGATGTGCGGGATTGCCGACGGTGACGGGCGCCGGCCGATTGTTCGCGGACTCTTCCGCCGGAGGGTTACCGAGGATAGAAGCCCGAGGGCGACTCGGACAGGTTGATGATGATGTTTTTCATCTGCGTGTAATGTTCGAGGATGACCTTGTGGGTTTCCCGCCCTATGCCCGACTGCTTGTATCCACCGAAAGGCGCTCCGGACGGAATGCTGTTGTAGGTGTTGACCCACATCCGCCCGGTTTCTATACCCCGGCAAACGCGCAAAGCGCGGTTGATGTCGCGCGTCCACACGCCGCCGCCAAGCCGTACGGGCTGTCGTTGGCCATGGCCACGACTTCCTCTTCGCTCCGGAACTTGATGAGCACGCCACGGGGCCGAAGATTTCCTCCCGGGCGATTCTCATATCGTTGGGGACGTTGGTCAGCAGGGTCGGCTTCATAAAGCAGCCTTTGGCAAAAGCGCCGTCGGTCAGGCGTTCGCCGCCGCAGACGACCTTCGCGCCTTCGGCCTTGCCCGCCTCAATGCGCGCCAGAACGTCGGTGAGATGCTTTTCATAAATCTGTGAGCCCAGTTGGGTGTCGGGCTCCCACGGCATGCCGACCTTTACTTTGTTGAAGGCCGTTACCGCGTCTTCCACAAAGCGATCGTAGATGTCTTCATGGACAAATACCCGGGAACCGGCGCAGCAGACCTGCCCCTGGTTGAACAGAATGCCCAGTTGCAGCCCGTCATGGCCATTTCCCAATTGCAGTCCGGGAAAAAAATGTTGGCGGATTTGCCGCCCAATTCCAAGGTGGCGGGAATGAGCTTGTTCGCGGCGGCGGCGGCCACGCTGCACCCGACTTCGGTGGAGCCGGTGAAGGCGAGCTTGTTGAACCCCGGATGGTCCAAAATGTACTGCCCGGAACGCGAGCCCTTGCCGGTCACAACGTTGAAGACTCCCTTGGGCGGCCCGTCGGCGATCAGCCGGGCAAACTCAAGCACGGACAAGGAGGTGTAGCTTGAAGGCTTGAACACCGTGCAGCAGCCGGCGGCCAGCACCGGAGCAAGTTTCCATGCGGCCATCAGGAAGGGGAAGTTCCAGGGCACCACCTGCCCGACCACGCCGATCGGCTCGCGCAGAACGAGCGAAAGCGTGTTCTCGTCGAGCATGGCGGCGCTGCCTTCCTCCGTACGAACGGCCCCGGCGAAATACCGGGAGTGGTCGGCGCTGAAAGGCACGTCGATCGCCGTGGTTTCGCGAATGGGCTTGCCGTTGTCGAGCGTTTCGACCAGAGCGAGGTGCTCGGCGTTGGCCTCGATGATGTCGGCAATCTTCAAAAGAATGTCGGCGCGCGCGGCCGGGGTGACGTTTTTCCAGCTTTTCTGGGCTGCGGACGCGGCGGCAACGGCGGCATCCACGTCTTCTTTGGTCGCCTCGGCGCAGGTCGCGAGCATTTCACCATTGGCGGGGCAACGCGTTTCAAACGTGCCGCCGTCGGAGGCGTCCCGCCAGGCACCGTTGATAAAAAGTTGGTACTTTCGCTGCAGATTCGGCTTGTTCACGATCGTTCTCCTTTGCTGAAGCGTTGAAAGGGCGCAAGAGGAGGCGGGCGGCGCGGGCCGCCCTTCTTTTCGTGACTTCGCGCAAAAAGAAGGAACGAGTGAAGGACCTGAAGACAGGCAAAAAGACCGTGCTCATCCGTGCGTCCTCTTCGCAAAAGGGCAAGTCGCGACGTTTCCATCGCGGCTCATCGGTCGTGCGCCCATAGCGAAAGCGCCTTAGGAGCGACGACTCGAAGACACAAAAAAGATGCCTCTGTATTGTACGAATGCCTGCCGATACATTAGGACATCGAAAGACATCCACCATCCTTCTTAAAAAGGATGCGTGCCGCATCGGTAGTATACAAAAAAACGACATGTCAATACGCCATAGAATACCGATATGTTGCATGACATTAATTCCACAAATGTTTTATCCGTCAACACAATCAACGCTACATCCAGCCGTCATTATTGGTCTCTTTTGGCGAATGGACGCAGCGTCCGGACTCCGGACCATGCAAGGCGTCGGCGATCCGCACCATCCGTTCTACCAGAGGGAGAGGTGCGAAACGCACATTTTTCCCGCTTCGAAGCGGCCGACGCGAATCCGCTCAGGCGCCCGCGCCACCTGGCTTCAGACGCACGGCCAGCATACGGTAGGGAATCAAAAGGAAGTTGAAGGGCACGGAATACAGGGCGCACATCAGCATCTCGTGCACCCCGAAAAAACGCGCGGCCACCACAGCCATAAGCACATTGTTCATGGCGCAGCAGCACACGACTTCGGCCAGCCGGCGTTCGCCCGGCTCTTTCCGGGTGAAGAGCAGCCCCAGGACGAACAGAAGGCCGGCGGCGAAAAAAGCCACGCCGAGGCTTTGGGGAATCAGGGAAGGGTCTTGGCGCAGGGGTTCGGAAAAGCGGGAAAACACAATCAGCATGGAGCCGGTGCTGCAGGCCAGCGAGATGCCGTAGCGCCGATTCAAAAGGGCTCGGGCCAGCGAAGGCCGAAAGACCCAGGCGCACTTGGCCGCGAGGAAGGGAGGCAGCAGGCAGGCGGCCAGAAACAGAGCCGTGTGCAGAAAAGACGTGAACAGCCCCGCCGCCGGCGCATCCCCGGCCAGGGCCGCGATGCCCACCACCAACGGGACCGTACAGGGCATCAGCAACGATGAGGCGATGAACGCGGCCGTGCCGAAGACCTCGTCACCCCGCAGCAGGAACAGAAAAAACGGCGCGAGCACCCCTACGGCCGTGCCGCCGAGCAGCAGCGCACCCAAGGCGTATTGCGGAAACAAGGGTAAAAAAATTCCCCAGCAAATCAGAGGAAGGACGAGCATCTTTACAAAGAGGAAACGCGGCAGCCCGCGCAACGCCGCCGCCCCGACGGACTTATCCGGGCTGAGCCCGGAAAGAAAACACAGCAGCGCCAGGACAACGACGCAGGCCGTGGGCGCGTGACGCAGGGATTCGCCAAGACCCGGCAGCAGCGCGCCGGTGAGCATGCCCGCGAACCCGGCGAAGATCAGGATAAAATCCCGAAGGCCCATCGCGCTCCCCTTTGCCGGAAAAAAAGCCGCCCCCGAAGGGACGGCCGGAATCAACGCTTGTGCGGCCGGATTATTTCATCCGGTAGGTAATCCGCCCCCGGGTGAGATCATAGGGAGAAAGCTCAACTTTCACCCGGTCTCCCGGCAGAATGCGGATGTAAAATTTGCGCATCTTGCCCGAAATATGGGCCAGCACCTCGTGCCCGTTTTCCAACTCCACCCGAAACATGGCGTTGGGCAGGGCTTCCTGCACGATGCCGTCGATTTCCAGCGCTTCTTCTTTGGCCATGAATCCTCCATACGTTTCCGGCATTCGCCGGGAACGGACTTCTATTTCACTCTTTTCGGCGCTTGTCAATGCCGCCGTCACATCATCTCAGCGCAGCCGCACCCGCACGAGTTCCCCCTGCCGGAACACCACCACATGCGCAGGTGGCGGTATCATGGGCGTCATAAGCCGCGCCGAGACAAGACGGATAAACTCCTGCCCGGAGGGGAATTGCGCATCGTTGCCCCCAAGCGCGACATCCGGCCGAAGGACTTCCGTTGTTGGCCCCCCGTCGCCGAGAGCACGCGGCGTCTCAACCTTCAGAGAAATCAGCACGTCGCCGGGCAGCATCTGGGACTCATACTCCGGCGACACGACATATATCGCCGTAAACCGCGTTCCGGCCGCGCCCAGAAGGGTCCCGTCCTTCAAACGCAAGGGCCCGTTCAGAGGACCGAACTCCCAGGCCATGTCGTCCAGAGCATTGCCTCCCGCAAAAACCAGATCGCAGTCACCGGACGCACGTTCTCGTCCTCTGGTGGCGGCCACAAGCAGAATTTTTGGCTCGGGCATTTTTTCCGACGCGGCGAAATGCCGAATGCGCGAAGCAATGCCGTAGCCGCCCAGAATGCGCATATCCCCGGCCGCCACCACCACGGGACGACCCGGATATTCCTTGCGCAAAAGAACCGCCTGCCGGCCGAGGGCGCTGTCCGTCAACGCCACGGAGCGGATAAACCGCTCGGCGGAAGGCTCGGCCCCCACGCCGTCCGTGGGGGTATCCGGCTTTTCATAGGGCACCAAGTCCCGAAACTCGGCATGCCGTTTGTACTGATCAAGGAGCATCGCCCGCTGTTCCGCCGACGGCGGCACAATCTCCGGCGGCAGAGCCGCCCGTTGGGCCTGTGGCACCGCCTCCAGGCCGCCGTGCATGGCCGCGAGCATGACCGGGTACGGCAAATCCAGACCGTGCAGGGGAATGCCGTTCTTTTGGGCCACGGCGAACAGTCGCTTATACCCGACGTATTTGTCGGGGCGGGAGCTTTTCAGACGGCCCGCCAGCTCCTCCGCCGTCATCTTCCCCTGATTGAAGGCGTCCAGCTCGGCCTGTTGATCCGTGGACACGCTCTGCAGGCCGAGGGCCGGTTTTTGCCCGGCGCGAACCATGACTTCCAGCAAATATTCCAAAGCCGGAAAATCCGAGATTCCGTTGTCGCCGACCAGAATCACATCGGCAGCCGTTGTTCGGCGGGCGAGATCCGCCGGAGACAGCAGAGCGTACACGCCGGGGGACGCCCCGGTTGCGGCGAAAAAGCTTCCGTTCGGGTCGACTGGGTCTTGAATTCGAGGCGGCCCGCCCGCGGCAAAGGTCGCCCCGGTCCAGAGGGATAGACAACAGAGGCAAACGAGGACGCGCGAACGATTCATGGTTTTCCTTTTTCGGCTTTGGCCGTCTTTCACTCCACCGGCGTCCACGGGCCGGCGTCGCGCCCTCGATTTTTGAATCGGAAAGCCGACGGGTCCCCTTCGGGCGACAGCCGAACCTGCATGACAAAGTTGGGATCGCTGCGCCCGAAAAACCGGGCCGGGCTTTGAGGCGAGAACAAGTAACGCTCGCCGATGAAGTCCACCTGCCGCGAGCCGTCCGACTCGGCCGGATGCTCGACCTGCACGGCCGGGCCGGCAAAGGTCGCGAACTGGGCGAGCAACGGGTGTTTGCCCGCAAGTTCCGGCAGCAGTGACGCTTTGGCGTACACGGTTTCCGGCTCTTCAGAGGACGGGCGCCACAGGTAGTCGGTGGAAATGCGCAGCCGCGCGCCGTCGTCGACGATCCGCTTCCAAACAAAAGGGGTGAACGGTTCGGTGATGACCCGCAGCGTCTCGCCCGCGGCAAGCCCGGCGCGTTCCTTCAGATGCACCAGCCCGTTCACGCCCAAAGACAGCAGCGGATACATCAGCAGCCAGCACAGGCCCAGGCGGGCATACCGGCGCGTTCGCGCCCCGTATTCCGGACCGGTCGGGCCGGGTTCGGAGGGGGAAGCCAGGGCTACAATGAGCAGAGCCATGGCCGGCAGGGTGCAGAGCAGATCCACGATGAACATGGCGGGTAGGGCCACGCGGTAGGCGCTGAACGGCAGGAATATCTGCGTGCCGAAGGTGGTCATGCAGTCGAGGTAGAGGTGGATGTACAAACCGAGCAGCGCCGCCGCGAACATCGTGCCCAGGCGGGGCACATGCCGGGAGTCGCGCGCGCTCATGAACAGGTACATGGGCAGCACAAGGGCCAGGGCCAAAACCGGTTGGTACACCAAGGAATGGGTGATGCCCCGGTGGATGGTGAACAAGGCCTCGGCCGAAGCCGTTCCCCCCACAAGCACGTCGATGTCGGGCAGTTCCCCGGCCAGAATGCCGAAAGCCACCACCAAGCCCCGCCGGGGCATATGCCGAAAGGCCAAAGGCGTGAGCGCCCCGGCGACAAGATGTGTGACGGAATCCATATGCTCCTTCTGCGGCGACGCTCGGGTTTTGGGTATGGGGGACTCCGTCCCCCATACCCCCGGGCAGGGGATTGAGCCAGCGCTGCGGAGGGCATTCCTCAGCGAAACCCCGCTATGTGAAAAAGGTGTCTCACACCCGTACGAGCGGCACCTGCCCCCTCATCTGTCGGCATCCCCGCGTTTCACGCAGGGATGCCGACAGATGAGGGGGCCCGGGGGGAATCATTCCCCCCCGGTGGGTTTGGGACGCAGCCTCAAAAGCCAACCAAGCGCGGACCGTTTAACGGACTTTTTTTTGCCGGCGGAATGGGGTATGCTTTTGAAAAGCCCCAACCGGCCGTAATTTTTAACCCAAAGGTCTCTTCATGCGCAAGGCTTCCGTAGGCATCACCCCAGAAGGCATTCCCTCCATCGGACTCTGCGCCCTCGCCGCCCTGGTGTTCGCCTGTTTGAAACTCTGGTTTCCGGCCGTTCTTTTTCTGGCCGCGACCGCGTTCTGCCTCAACTTTTTCAGGGATCCGGAACGGGTTACCTCTTCGGCTCCCGGCATCGCGGTGAGCCCGGCCGACGGCAAAGTGATTAAAATCGTCCGCGCCCCGGACCCGTTCACGGGCGAAATGCGCCAATGCGTCTGCATCTTCATGAACGTGTTCAACGTGCACGTGAACAGAAGCCCGGTCTCGGGCACTGTGGAATCCATCGCCTACCACCCCGGCCTGTTCCTGAACGCCTCGTTCGACAAGGCCTCCGACGACAACGAACGTTGCGCCTATAAGCTGCGCGATGACTCCGGCAACGACTGGACCATGGTGCAGATCGCCGGCTTTGTGGCCCGGCGCATCGTCTGCCGGGTGGACGAAGGCGACACGTTGCGCAGGGGCGAACGCTTCGGCATGATTAAGTTCGGCTCACGGGTGGACGTCTACCTGCCCGAAACCATGCGCCCCGCCGTCCATGTCGGCGCGGAGGTCCTTGCCGGGCAAACCATTCTGGCCGAAAAGCAGGAATCGTAGAATCAAGACCTTGCCGCGCCTTTACCCGCGCGGAGGTCCGGGATTCGGGAGATCCAATGGAAGAGCATCCGCTGCCTCGACACAAGACCGTTTATATTCTGCCCAACCTGTTCACCACAGCCAGTCTGTTGTCCGGTTTCCTCGGGATCATCTGGGCAACCGCCGGGCGCTGGGAAGACTGCGCCCTGGCCATTTTCTTCAGCGCCCTGATGGACGGCCTGGACGGCAAAGTCGCCCGGCTGACCAAGACCTCCAGCGAATTCGGCGTCCAGTATGACTCGTTGGCCGACGCCGTGGCCTTTGGGGTCACCCCCTCGTTTCTGATTTACCAGATGGCCTTGAGCGGCTATAGCAAAATGGGCCTCGCGGCCTGCTTTCTGTTTACCGCCTGTGGGGTGCTGCGCCTGGCGCGTTTCAACGTGACGGCCAGCTCGGCCCTGAACAAGCGTTTCTTCACCGGGCTGCCCATTCCGGCCGGCGGCTGCACCCTGGCCGGGTTGGTGTTGATCGCCCCGTGGCTGCCTTCCTTCATGCAGAGCAACTTCAACGGCATCGCCCTGATCTTTACGGCCGGCGTCGGCCTGCTTATGGTCAGCCGGGTGCGCTACGCCTCGTTTAAAGAGCTGGGTTTCTTCAAGGCCCATCCGTTCAGCAGCATGGTCGGCGTGGTCCTGCTTTTTGCCCTGGTGCTGGTAAACTACCGGGTTTTCGGCTTTTTGATTCTGTTCGTGTACATCATCTCCGGATTGGTTTACACTTACTACTGGATGCCGAAACTGGCCCGAGCCGCAAACCGCGCGCAGCACGCCCAGTAGGTTTGTCCATGTTTACCGCCCCCATCGTTCTCCCCGCGACCGAAACCGCCGCCCGGCAAGCGCGCTGCCGCGCCCTTCTCACCGAACTGAGCCCGGAAGCGGGCGGGTTGCTGGTTTGCTCCCGCCTGAGCATTTACTATCTGACCGGCGCTCTGGCCCCCGGCCTGCTCTGGCTGCCGGCCGTCGGCGAACCTTTGCTGCTGGTCCGCAAGGGCTTGGAGCGCGCTCGCCTGGAAAGCCCGCAAACCTCTGCCGTGTCGTTCCGCTCGTATGGCGATCTGCCCGGCCTCGCGGCCGAGGCCGGAATTCCGCTCTCGCCGGTCATCGCGGTTGAGATGGGCGGCCTGAACTGGTCCATGGGTCTCTCGTTGACCAAGAATCTGGGCACGATTCGCCCGGTTGCCGGAGACCGCATCCTGCAGGAAGCCCGCAGCGTCAAATCCTCCTATGAGCTGGAAATCATGCGCCGGGCCGGGGCCGCGCACCGCAAGGCCATCTGCGAAGTTCTGCCCCAGCGCATCCACCCCGGCATGAGCGAGCTGGACATCGCCCACCGAGCCTGGGAAGTCTTTTTCTCTTTGGGGCACTGCGGCCTGATGCGCATGGCCGCCCTGGGAGAGGAAGGATTCCTCGGCCACGTGGCGGTCGGCGAAAACGGCAATTACCCCAGCTATTACAACGGCCCGCTCGGACTTATGGGCCTGCATCCGGCGGCCCCGTTCATGGGCAATGCGGAAGCGATCTGGCGCAAGGGAACCCCCTTGGCCCTGGACTTGGGATTTTGCCTGGAAGGCATGAACACCGACAAAACCCAGCTTTTTTTCGCGGGTTCCCCCAAGGATCTTCCGGCCGAAGCCGCCCGCGCCCAGGCCGTCTGCGAAGAGATCGAGGCCCGCACGGCCGAGGCCCTGCACCCCGGAGCAATCCCGGCCGAGCTGTACGCGCTGTCGTTGGATCTGGCCGCCAAGGCCGGGTTCGCCGAAGGATTCATGGGCCTGGACGGCAACCAGGTGGCCTTCCTTGGGCATTCCATCGGCCTGAACGTGGATGAACGCCCGGTTCTGGCCAAAGGCTTCAACGCCCCGCTCAAGGCGGGCATGACCATCGCGATCGAACCGAAAATCGGTCTGCCGGGCTTCGGCATGGTCGGCACGGAAAACACCTGGGAAATCACCGACTCCACCCCCCGCTGCCTGACCGGGCCGGATTCGTTGATCTTTATGCCGTAAAATAAAAGGCCGCCCGGGTCTTCATTCATGCGGCCGGATGCGCCGCCGCGCCGAACCGACCAACCACCGCGCCGCTTCTCCGCCTCTTCCCCCGGACATTCTTCTGATGTACCATGTGGGTGATATTTTTTTGGTTCACCCCAAACCTTCGAAAGGAAACTCCATGAAAAAGGTTCTGCTTGCTCTGTGCCTGCTGCCGGTTCTCGCTTCCGCCGCCTATGCCGCCCAGAAAATTGTGGTTGGGGTCACTCCCTTCCCGCATAAAGACATCATGATGGTGGCCAAGCCGCTGCTGGAAAAAGAAGGCTACCTTCTGGAGATCAAAGAATTTTCCGACTATGTGCAACCAAACATGGCCCTGGCTGAAAAGCACCTGGACGCCAACTTCTTCCAGCACATCCCCTACCTGGACAACATGAACAAGGAAAAGAAGCTGGATCTGGCCTGGATCGCCAAGGTGCATATTGAGCCTCTGGGCCTGTACTCCAAGAAGATCACCAAACTGGAAGAGATCAAGAGCGGCGACATCATCGCCGTGCCCAACGATCCGACCAACGGAGCCCGCGCCCTTCGCCTGCTTGAAGCCCACGGCCTGATCAAGCTGAAGCCCGGCGAACTGATCACAGCCCGCGACGTCGTGGAAAACCCCAAGAACCTGAAAATCATGGAACTTGAAGCCGCGCAGCTGCCCCGCACCCTGCAGGACGTGACGGCCTCGGTCATCAACACCAACTTCGCGGTGGAAGCCGGTCTCGTTCCGTCCAAGGACGCCATCGTCATCGAAGGCAAAGATTCCCCCTACGCCAACATCCTGGTGGTGCGCGGCGCGGACAAAGACTCCCCCATGGCCAAGGCGCTGATCAAAGCCGTGAACTCGCCCGAGGTGAAAGAATACATCATCAAAGAGCTGGAGCCCAAGGGCATCGTCCCGGCGTTTTAAGGTTAGGCTCTCTTAATTTACATTGGGGCTCCGCCCCAAACCCCGGCAGGGGAAATGATTTCCCCTGCACCCCTCGATGGTTCGGGAGCCTGCCCGCAAGCGGGCAGGCTCCCGAACCAAAGGGGGTCAAGGGGATTCAATCCCCTTGCAGGGAGGCTTGGAGGGATGGAATCCCTCCAGACCCACTTTTAAGGACTTCCCATGGGCGACGCCCCGCACGATACCGACGAAAGGCCCGACGCCGGGAAGCCTTCCACCCCGCTGAGCGAAAAACAGCGCCGTGAGCTGTGGCTCTATGTGGGTGTTTCCATTTGCGCCGTGGAGCTGCTGCTCACCGTGGCCGCACTGCTGTTCGGCTTCATGGCCAAGTCCGGCGGACCGGCCTTTCCCTGGATCGCCTGGGGCGTGGGGATGGTGCTGGGGCCGGCGCTCTTGCTTCTGGCCGTGCATTTGGCGAATGTGGGACTGTTTCGGCCCGCCCCGGACGACGCGGAGTGGCAGCGACACCTTCCCGAACGTCTGCAACGTTTCTACCGCATCATCAAAGGCGCGCCCACCGTGGTGGTGCTGCTCGTCGTCGTGGTCTTGGGCGTGGCCCTGCTCACCCTGGATGAAGCCCTCGGTGCGTTGTCCCGCTTCGGCGCAGCCCTTGCGCCGTATATTCCGCATCTGGTCATCGGCACGGCGGCGGTTCTTTTGGCGGCCATCGGAGCCGGCGTCTGGCTGACCTATCGCACCCGGCGGCTGCGCGAGGAATACGCCTTTCGGCGTGAAGTGCTGGAACGCACCGGCATCGTCATTGTGGACAAAGGCTCGACCGCCCTGCCAGGCCCGGGCGCGGACAACCGGGCGCACCCCGTGCTCGAGTCGGGCGAAGTCATCGACGCCAAGGCCTTGCCTGCAGGGGACGACCAAACGGCGGGCGACCGGCCCGCTTCCCCCACTTCCAACAAGTAATCGGCTCTCCGGGTTGCCTTGGGGCTCATGCCGGAACCGCGGAAGGCCGTTCACCCCGCACACGGTGTGAACGGCCTTCCGGCGTATCGAGCCGAGCGGCTCCAGTCAAAGAATGACAGGCGGCACGGCTTGCTCTGGGCTTGGTCTCCCTTTAGGCCGGTTGCTCCGGCGTCGGACCGGAAACCGGGGCGATCCGTTTTCGCCTCCGCGCATATGCCGCTTGGGCGGTTTCCAGCGCAACCAGGGCGAGCGGTATTCCCGCAACAAGCAGAATATTGAAGCGAATGCCCCGCAACGGAATGCGCACCGCGTCCAAAAAGAGATCCACAAGCAGGCCTTGGCGCAGGGCGGTCATCACCCCATCGCGCCACAGCGGGGCCAGCCGCTCCGGCGGCAGCGACACGGCGTCGGCGGCCTTGGCCGTGAGCAGGCGCATCATCTGCGCGTAGACCAACTCACCGAACTTGGAAGACAAGGCATCCGCGAATACAATCACAATATCGGGCATTGCCGGGGAACCCAAAACGCCTTCCAGGAACTCGACATCGACCTGGCGTAACACTTCGGCCTTGAGCCGGGCCTGGAATTCCTCCGGCGTGCCGGCCTCGCCCTTTGTGGCGGCAATCCAGGCGTCATCGGCCATCTCGGCCGAAACCGCGCCGATTTCCGAACGCAGGGGCTCCAGCGCGCCCTCAAGCTCGTCTACTATCGTGGAAAAAAACAGCCAGACGCTCAGCGCGCCGCCGCAAAGCAGGGGCACAAAGAACCAGTAGGAACCCGCCAGAAAGCGCCGCCCGGGACCTTCCCGCCGCGTCAGCCCGAACCGTTTGGCGATCAGCAGCGCCGCAAGTCCGGCCAGAATACCCCACAAAAAGCCCTTTCCCAGAGCCGCGCCGAAGTCCACCCACGGGCAGACGAATTCTTCTCCCATATCCCCTCCGGCAAGACGACGCCTGGAAAAATTTGACGGCGCGGCACACAGCGAAATCAAAGCGGCTTCAAGCAAGAATCGCTCGGAAAGCCGCTTTGAAAACGATGACGGCGCATTGCGGTCACGTGTCTTGCCGGGGTGTCATAACCAGTTTTTTCGATGAAAGTACAGGATGGTTCCGGCGCACAGACCGAAGCACATCCCGCCGACGGCCAGAAAAGCCCACGGTTCGTCGGCGAACGGCAGGGCCACGTTCATGCCGTAAAGACCGGTGAGAATGGCCGGAATCATCAGCACAATGGTCATGCCCGTGAGGAATTTCATGGCCGCGTTCAGATTGTTGGAGACCACGGCCCCCATGGTGTCGGCCAAACCGGCGAGCGTTTGCCGGTAAATATCGGCCATATCCGCGGCCTGACGGGTTTCGATCACGGCATCCTCCCACAGGGCGGCATCGCCGGGGCACAAGGGGCGTTCCGGAAGCCGACCCAGTCGTTCGAGCACGGCGAGGTTGCCTTTCAGGGCCATGGTAAAATAGATCAAGGTCTTCTCCAGGCGCAGCAGGCTCAAGAGTTCCTCGTTCCGCATCGAGGTGCGCAGGCCGCGTTCGATGCTTTCGATGCGCCCGTCCAACAAATCCAGGTGGTTGATGAAGTCCGCGCCGATTCGCAACAACAGGCTGAGCGCGGCGGCGGTGGAGGTCCGGCAGGCCGGACGGAGCTTGCGGGTGAAATACGGCGGAGCGAGGTCCTCGCGATCGGAACAGGTGATCACCTTGGTCGGCGTGACGATTACTGCCAAGGGACGGGTGGCGAAGATCAAGGCTCGTTTGCCGGTATCGGCGTGGGGCGCGCGCAGCAACACCAGAGTGGTCTCGCCCTCGGTTTCAATGCGGGGCCGCTCATGCACGTCAAGGGGAGCCCGGGAAAAGTCCGCCGAAACGCCGTAGCTCCCGCGCAACAGCTCCACCTCTTGATCCGTGGGCGCGACCACGTCCAGCCAGTCGGCCGTTTCAAGGTCGTCCACCTTGCAGGGCAGGCCGTCCACAAAGGAATAGGCGGTGATCATGGTTTTTCCTCCACGGGAATGAGGATTCCTTCCCGCAGGCGCAGCACTCCCGTGCAGACCCGCTCCAGAAAGGCGGCGTCGTGCGACACGGCGATGAACGGCAACCCCAGCTCGAGCAGAATGTCGCGCAACAGGCCGGCGCTTGCCGGGTCCAGGTCGTTGGTCGGCTCGTCCAAAAGCAGCAGTTTGGGCCGCATGGAAAGGACCGAGGCCAGCGCGGCCAGCTTCTGTTCCCCGCCGGAAAGATTGCAGCCGGTGCGCTCGGCCAGACGTTCCACCCCAAGCGCTCGAAGAGACTCCAAGGCGCGTTCGCGGGCTTGGGCCGGAGGCAGGCCTTGGTTGATCGGCCCAAAGGCGACATCTTCAAGCACGGTGGGGCAAAAGAGCTGGTCTTCCGTGCGTTGCAGCAGATATCCCATGCCCAGGCGCGCGGCGCGGAAGTCCTTTTCGGTCTCCAAAATGCGGCCTTCAAAAAGGACGTTCCCCGACGACGGCTTGAGCAGCCCGGTGAGCAGATGCAGCAACGAGCTTTTGCCGGAACCGATGTCGCCGCACAGGCCGAGGCGATCGCCGGGGTGAAGCCGCGCGCTCACCCCGCGCAGCAGCTCGGGGCAACCGGGACCGTGGGAGAAACGCAGCTCGCGGACTTCCAACAAAATACTCATGCGCACGTTTACCTTGGGTTCAGGCCCTCTTCATTTCCAACCCCTTCTGGGGGAATGATTGACTCGGCGCGTCCTGCGCCTCGTCCTTCGGGCTCCGTCGGAAGACCTCCGGCGTCCATCCGGCTCCTGCCGGATGAGCCCCCTCAGACCCCCTCCATTGTCGGCAAGTCGGCGTTTCACGCCCACTTGCCGACAATGGAGGGGCAGGTGCCGCTCGTAAGGGCGTGAGACACCATTTTTACAAATCAGGGTTTAGCTGAGAAATTCCCACCGCAGCCCTGACCAAATACCCAGCCAGGGGGATTTGGGT
>JAVBMX010000108.1:0-22922 GCA_031551885.1 Desulfovibrio sp. | reverse complement strand
CCTGGCCGACCAGCACCTCAACCTCGCGGAGCTTGAAGATAATCTGCTCCGCCGTAAATGTTTTTCGACCCATGACCTCTCCTCCGTGGCCTCACCTTATACTAACTTTTGCGGTGGACCAGTTTTTTAGGGCCAGGTCATGTCGAGCTCGCCCAGAGGAACTTCGCTATAGGCTAAAAAGACATTCATCAAAGTTCTCATAGAAGCCTTCCGGTGATGGGCCTATATTTATGGCACCGACGACCGACGCCGCGCGGAAGAGGGCTCTTGTTCCGCACCTGAATGATTTCACTTCAAAATTATCTGTGAAACCATCTATCGGACCGCCGGACGAACCCACAAGTGAACGCCCGCTTACGCGTCTTTCAGAGCAAGCAAACGTTGAAAAAGTCTTTTGCTCCCACACGCTTCGGGCACTCAACGGAAAACTTCGCAACTCGGGAGGAAGCCATGACTCCGGAAATCCTTCGCTCTTTTCTCGGCTGGTGCGCGATCTTCAACCTGGCCTTTGTTTCGCTGTGGTTCTTCATCATCTGCTTCGCGCGTGGGCCCGTCTACCGTCTCCACCGACGCTGGTTTGCCGTCCCCGAGCAGACCCTCGACGTCATTCACTACGCCGGAATGGCCGGGTACAAGACGGCCACCTGGCTTTTCTGCATCACTCCCTACCTGGTGTTGCGTTTTCTTATCTGAGTTATGACAAAATTTTCTTCTGTGCCCGCTCCGGATGAAACGCCGGATGCCGAGGCCTGCCGCTTCACTCAAAGCGAGCCGCCGGCAGGCCGACCAATGCACCACCATCCCAAATCAAATACGCTTTCTATCGGCCGGGAATTCGGCTATGGTCCGATTTTCTTTGCCACCGTAACCCCTTGAGCCATGCCCGTTCCCACCTCCGCCACCACCCGCGCCGCCGAATTGCGCCGTATTCTGGAACACCACGCCCATCGCTATTACGTACTCGACGACCCGGAATTGCCGGACGCCGAATACGATGGCCTGTTTCGCGAACTTTTTGTGCTGGAAGAACAGTACCCGGAACTGCACACGCCGGATTCCCCCACCCTGCGGGTGGGCGGCGCGGTGCTCGACTCCCTGCCCAAGATGCGCCACGCCCTGCCGCTCTACAGCCTGGACAATGTGTTCTCGCTTGAAGAGTGGCGGGAATTCGTCGAGCGCCTGGGGCGCTTCGCCCCGGAATGTGCCGCCGCCCCCCCGGCTTTCTGGATGGAGCCGAAAATGGACGGCTTGGCCATGGAGCTCATTTATGAGAACGGCGTGCTGACCACGGCCCTGACCAGGGGCGACGGCGAAACCGGCGAAGTGGTCACCGAAAATATTCGTACGGTCAAAAACGTCCGGCTGCGCCTGATGGGCGACAATCCGCCCTCCCTGCTCGAGGTGCGCGGCGAAGTGCTGATGGGCACCAAAGATTTTGCCGCCCTCAACGCCCGGCAGGAAACGGCGGGGCAAAAAACATTCGCCAACCCCCGGAACGCGGCGGCCGGCTCCATCCGGCAGTTGGATTCCTCCGTTACCGGCGGACGACCCTTGCGCTTCATCGCTTACGGGGTCGGCAGGGCCGAATGGCGGGATACGCCGCCCCGCACCCAACAGGAATTGATGGAGCGCATCGGCAGGCTCGGCCTTGAGGTCGCCCCCCACGCGTCCCTGTGCGCGACCCCGGAGGATGTGGAAGCGGCCTACCGCGCCCTGGCTGAAGCCAGAGAAGGCTTCCCCTTTGAGTTGGACGGCGCCGTGGCCAAAGTCGACGACTTGGCGTTGCAGGAAAAACTCGGCTATACCGCGCGCGCCCCGCGCTGGGCCATAGCCTTCAAATTCACGGCCATGCAGGCCGAAACCAAACTGCTCAACATCGGCATTCAGGTCGGCCGCACCGGCGTGCTCACCCCGGTTGCCGAGCTGGTCCCGGTCGGCGTGGGCGGGGTTGTCGTTTCCCGCGCCACCCTGCACAACGAGGACGAAATCCGGGCCAAAGGCGTTCTGCTCGGCGATACGGTCATCGTGCGCCGGGCCGGAGACGTGATTCCGGAAGTCGTCGGCCCGGTGCCGGAAAAACGCGACGGCAGCGAGCGCGAGTTTATTTTCCCCGAGGTCTGCCCCGAATGCGGCAACCATGTGCACCGCGAACCCGGCGAGGCCGCCGTGCGCTGCGTGAACCGGGCCTGCCCGGCCGTGCGGCGCGAGTCGGTCCGGCATTTTGTCTCCAAGGCCGGGCTGGATGTGCGCGGCGTCGGGGCCAAATGGGTGGAGCAATTGCTCGATCGCGGGCTGGTCAAAACCCCGGCGGATTTGTTCCGACTTTCCGAAGCCGATCTGATTCCCCTGGAGCGTATGGGGGAAAAAGCCGCATCCAACTTCGTCAAAGGTCTGAAGAACGCCCGGGAACAGGCGACCCTGCCGCGCTTCCTTGGTGCGCTGGGCATCCGGCACGTGGGCGAACAGACGGCCAAGGCCCTGGCCCGCCGGTTTCATACCTTGGAAGCCCTGGCCGCCGCCTCGGCGGAAGAGCTGTGCGAGGTCGACGACGTGGGACCGGAGGTGGCCCGCTCCGTGCTCGACTTTTTCGCCGAACCCGGCAACCGCGCCCTGCTGGACGACTTTCGCTCTCTCGGGCTCTGGCCGGTCATGACCGCTCCTCGCCGCGCCGAACCTCAGACGCAGGTGCAGGGCACGCTTTTCGATTCCGCGCCGGCCGCCTCCGCCGAGCCGTCGGCCGAAAAAGGCGTTCCGGTCGGCAAGACGGTGCTCTTCACCGGCGGCCTGTCCATGCCGCGCGGCCGGGCCGAACGCATGGCCGAAGACGCGGGCATGGAGGTGCTTTCCGGAGTATCCCGCAAGCTCGACTACCTGGTGGCGGGCGAAAAACCGGGGTCCAAGCTGGAAAAGGCCCGCGGCCTTGGCGTTGCGATTCTCGATGAAGCCGAATTCCTTGCCCTGATTCAGGGAAAAAAATCATCATAACTATATAAAATAGGCCAATATATCTGAAAGCCTATTTTTCGGAGACCGCAATGCAGAACGCTTATGATCTCGTGGTGGTCGGGTCCGGCCCCGGCGGCACGCGCGCGGCCTTCACCGCGGCGACGGCCGGACTGAAGACCGCCGTGGTCGAGGCCGGTTTTCTCGGCGGCACTTGCCTGAACTCCGGTTGCATTCCCACCAAGTTTTTGCTGGGGGGCACAAATTTTCTGCCGCTTCTGCGGGCGCAAACAAAATTCGGCACGATACAATGCGAACCCCAGGTCGACTTCGCCGCCCTGCAGGCCCGCAAAGAGCGCTTTCTCAAAGGCTCGCGGCAGGCCCTGGAAAAACGCTTCACCGGCGCGGGCATCACGCTGGTGCATGGTCGGGCGGCCTTTTCCGGCGAACGGGAGCTCACCGTCAAAGGAACGGACACAACCGTCCTGACCTTCGACAAATGTATTCTGGCCGTGGGTTCCACGCCTTCCTCCATTCCCGGCCTGAAGCCCGACGGGGCGGCCGTTCTGGCCCCGGCGAGCATTCTCAACCTGAAAGCGGCGCCCGAAAGCCTGATCGTCGTGGGCGCCGGCCCCATCGGCTTGGAACTGGGAGATTTTTTCCATCGCCTGGGGTGCGCGATTCAACTCGTGGAGGGCATGCCGCGGGTGTTGCCCGGCGAAGACGAGGAAACCGGCGAGTTCATGGGCGCCTATCTGGCCCGATCGGGCAGGCAGCTTTTCTTGGGCAGGAAAATCGCCGGCCTGTGCACGCGCGACGACAAGGCCGAACTGACCTTTGCGGACGGCGAAATTATTCGAGCCGCACAGGCCATGGTTGCCGTCGGCAGACGACCGGCGCTGAGCGGGCTTGCCGTCGAAGCCGCCGGGCTTGCCTCGGTGGCGGGCGGAAGACCGGAAACCGATGCTTTTCTCAGGCTCTCCCCGCGCATCTATGCCGTGGGGGACGTCAACGGTCGGATGCCCCTCGCCGGAGCGGCGGATCACCAGGGCGAATACGCCGCCCGGCATGCGGCCGGCCTGACCGACGCCCAGTACGCTCCGCCTGCCATGCCGTTGTGTATTTACGGGGCCATGGAAGTGCTGCGGGTCGGCCCCACATTGCGCGATTTGCGCTCGGCCGCTTGCGGAGAGTTGCGCATTTCGTGCGCGGCCGCGGCGGCCAACCCGTTGGCCCAGGCCTCGGGGCATACGCAGGGTTTTTTGCGGGCCATCTGGGAAGACGGCGTCCTTCGCTCCATCGTCGCCGTTTGCCACGAGGCATCCCACCTGGGAGCGGCCGCCGCCTTGTTGGTGGAGCGAAAACTCCGGCATGGAAATCTTTCTCCAATAATTTTTGCTCATCCAACGCTGGATGAGAACCTCAAAAGTTTACTGGAAGCCCCCCTGGAACCTACCCAACTCTATGATAAATTATAATCTTCACTATTTTCGAAAATTTTGCAATTTCCTTATTTCCTGAGCTCATGAGGACTTGTTTTTTTTTCCAAAGGGCGTTAATGGAGAAAACAGCAAGTGGAACAAAAACCCGAAATTTTTTTTCGACAAATCCTTTTGGAGGAGCTCATGAAGCGTTTCACCTTGATGACCCTGGTCGGCCTGCTGATGATGGCGTTTGCCGCCTCCGCCGCGGCCGCCCCCATCCCATGCGGCACGCCTGCCGTGGCCAGCTTCGACTTCCTTATGGACTACTCTGGGTCCATGATGATGAAGCATAAAGCCCATGACAAGCTTAAATTTGAGATGGCCCGCGAAGCGGCTTCCCGTCTCAATGACTTGGTCCCGCAATTCAACTACACCGCCGGCCTGCACACCTTCGCCACCGATATGGAAGTTGTGCCCATGGGCCCGTACAGCAAGGAAGCCATGGCCGCCGGCCTGGCCAGCCTGACCAAGACCTACGAAGTGTTCAAGCGCATCACCCCCATGGGTGACGGCATTGCTCACTGGAGCAGCGCCCTGTACGCCGGTATGCCCGCCCCCTCCGCGGTCATCATCTTCTCCGATGGTGAAAACAACCGTGGCATGGACGCCGTGGCCGCCGCTCAGGCCGCCCTGCAAGCCAACCCGCGCCTGACCTTCCACGTGGTTTCCGTTGCCGACTCGGCCGCCGGCCAAGCCGTCCTCGACGCCATCGTGGCCCTGAAGCCCGGCAGCTTCGGTGTGAAAGCTGAAGACATCATCAGCTCCCCCCACGCCGCTGAAGAGTTCGCCTACCATGTGTTCTGCGGCGGCAACAAGCTCGTGCTCCGCAGCGTGCAGTTCGCTCTGGGTTCCCACGCCATCACCGCTCAGTCCGCCGCGATTCTTGATGAAGTCGCCGCGATGCTGGCCGGCCAAGGCAAGACCAACCTGGGCGGCCACCACACGGGCGACCGTGAATACGCCGGCACCAACACCTTCTACGGCCACCACTTCAATGGCGTGGTCGTCGACGGTCACACCTGCAGCCTCGGCTCCGACGCGTTCAACCAGCGCCTGTCTGAGCGCCGCGCCGCCGCCGTTAAGGCGTACCTCGTGAAGAAGGGCGTGCCCGCTTCCAACATCCAGACCCGCGGCTTCGGCGAATCCCAGCCGAAGTACGACAACAGCACGGAAGAAGGCCGCCGCCTGAACCGCCGCGCTGAAATCGACCTGCGCTAGTAGGCTACCTGCTCAAGACAAAGGCCCGACGGGAATCCCGTCGGGCCTTTTAAGTAAACGCCTCCCTCAGCCGCTCCCCGGCGAAACCTCAAGCCCCTCCCAAGGATCAGTCTCCATGACAGCGAAAGCCCTTTTGTGCCGCGTCCTGGCCGTTTCCACCTGCTGCCTTATGCTCACCGCTTGCGGCTCCAAAAACCCGGAAGCCGTGGAAGCCAAACCTGCGGACGCTCAACCCGCGCCCGCGGCTGCTCAGCCTGAGACGAAGCCCGGCGGGGTCAAAATCGAACCCACCAAAGCTCCGGCCGGCACCAAAACGAGCTCCAAAGCCACGCCCGCCGCCAAGCCCGGCTCCAAAGCCGCCCCGCAGCTCAGCGATGAGGAAATCCACCAGAAGCTGAATGAATTTGGCCAAAAAACCATTGCGGATATGAACCGCTATGCGCTTCCCTCCAAAAACAAGAAGGAAGTGACGAAAAACCCCGATGGGTCGTATGTCTGCCGCTACGTGGAAGTGGACCCCGCTTCGCTCCGGACCTCTTTCAAGAAGCCGGAAAGCTCCTCCGCCGTCACCTATATCGGCTACCTGACTTATGACGAAGGCGTTTTCGTGTGCAAAGCCCCCTCGAAGGAAGCCGCCGAAGCCGGCCCCTTCACCGCCCAGCAACGGACTTCCATGACCGAGCTGATCAAGTACTCGCCGAAGACCGGCTGGTCCTACTAAGCCGATCTGAACTCATTGAACGGAAAACCGCTCCGCCATAACGGCCGGAGCGGTTTTCCTTTTGTCCGCGCATGCAGATCCCGTACCCGCAGCCTTTCGCCCGACTGCGCCCAAGCGTGCCTCAGCCGTGCCGTACAAAATACGCTCCGGCCTTCTTGGCCGCCCGGCACCTGCTCACGCCGGGGTATGCGTCCCCGCAGAGTGCCTCGACCGCGTCAAATCCTGTCGCAGTGCAAAGATTCCAAGAAATTCTCCAACGCCGTGTCCATCTGCTCAAGATATTCGCGCACCTCGCTCCGCACCCGGCACCGCCCACAATACAGATGAGCTTCGCGGCAGCTGCGTCGGGCCTGGAGAAACCCGCCGCACCGCCGACAGCGGATGGATGTTTCGACTTCACGCGGAGAGGTGAATGCTCCTGACTTCCACATAGAACAGCCTTGCCTCCCTGTCTGCAAATGGTTATTCTTCCCGTTAATCGAAAGTAAGGATTGTGTCCGCTTTCGACTCTTGTTGCGGTGTATACACCACCCCTTCATCACAGAAAAGAGGAGACGGTCATGGCCAACTCAAAAATGCTCAACGCCCTGAACGATCAGATTAAATTCGAGTACTATTCGGGCTACATGTATCTTTCCATGTCGGCGTACTTTTCCGATCTCGGTTTGTCCGGCTTTGCTCACTGGATGCGCGTGCAGGCCGATGAGGAACTGCTCCATGCGCATAAATTTTATGATTACGTGATCGCCCGGGGCGGCAAAGTCACCCTTCAAGCCATCGACGCTCCGCCGTCCAAATGGAAGAGCCCTCTGGACGTGTTTGAAGAAGGCCTCAAGCACGAACGGTTCGTGACCGGACGCATCAATATGCTTATGGATACGGCCGTCGCCGCCAAAGACCACGCCTCCCACGTCTTCCTGCAGTGGTTCATCACCGAGCAGGTTGAAGAAGAGGAAAACTTCGGCGACCTGGTCAACAAGCTGAAGCTCATCAAAGGCGACGGCCAAGGCCTGCTGCTGCTGGACCGCGACCTCGCAGCCCGCGCCGCCGCCTCCGTCGTCCCCGCCGCCGAATAACTCCACTCTTGCCCTTTTCCGGCGGGAAGCCCGCCTGCCGGAAAAGGGATTCATACACGATGCATGTAAAACGCGACTTCCCGGTTGCGCATCATCGTATTTTTGTTTATTCACAAGATGGAATTAGATGTTCTAAGTATAAAGGCGTAGTTGCAAGGACCCCCCTGATGGACAAAAATGCCCCCTGTCGGCGGCCCGGCTCCACTGGCGCATGCGCCTGTCTATGGTCCGACAGCGACAAATTCTGCGATGTGCTGCAAAAGGCCGGAGTTCCCCTGAGCGGACACTGGCCCGCAATGATTGTTTATCTGCGCAGCCTGCACGACAACGCCTACCTCACGGAAGTCCAAAAGTCCGCCATGCAGGAGCTCCTTCTCTCCGTTCTGCAAACCAAAGATTTTTCCGAACAGAGTTATAAAAAAATCTGTGAAGCCGTCCATAAAATTCACCAATCCCCTTACGAGCAAAAGCTGCAGGAAATTATGCGCGAGGCCGCTTCTCTGGCTTCGGAAGTAAATAAGATTTTGGGCAGGCATAGAGAGGATGTGATTTCCGTGGCCGAGACCATGGACGCAAATCTCGCGCGCGGCAACGAACCCACCGACGTCCTGGCCGATCTGCGCAACGCTCTGCGCGGCGTGGTGGCCAAGATGGAGGAAGATACCGAGCACCTGAGCCGCCTCTCGCAAAAAGACAGCCTGACCGGTCTGGCCAACCGCCGCTCGTTCGATGCTTTTCTTGATGAATCGATCGCCATGTGGCTGAAGGACAAAACGCCGACGGCCCTGCTCATGCTGGATATCGATCTGTTCAAGACCTTCAACGACAATTTCGGGCATTTGGTCGGCGATCAGGTGCTGCGCACCGTTGCCGGACGTATCGACCGACAGGTCGCCGCTCTTCAGAAAAGCGGCGCGGACATGTTGGCCGTCCGTTACGGCGGCGAGGAATTCGCGGTGCTCATTCGAGGCGATATGGCCGCCAAGGCGGCGGAATTCGCCGAACATCTGCGCAAAGTCATCGCCGATACCGCCCTCCTCCTGCGCGACGCCAGCGACAACGTTCTCACCCAGGGCCTGCGGCTGACCGTCAGTATCGGCGTGGCCGGGCTTTGGAGCGGCTGGTTCGGAACTTACCAAACCAATCTTGTAGACTGCGCGGACAAAGCGTTGTATCATGGCAAGCGCGACGGCAGAAATTGTACTTATCAGTACACGCCGGATGGCAAACTGGCTTATACCCGGGTGACGCCCAAAGGATGATCGGGTGTTCCCCTTGCTCAAGACGCTCGTCCGGCGGGACGAGCGTCTTCGTTTAGAGCATTTTCATTTTGAAAATATTTACCGACTGGCTTCCAAACGAGCCCGCAAGCGGGCATCCGTTTGCTCTAAACGTGTCGCGCCGCAGTGCTCCCGCTTCCCGCTCTCCCGAAGATCGGCTTGTGCCGACGAAGTCCGTGGGCGCACGACGGCGGACATCCCCCGAATATTCCACAACACGGGCCTCTCTTCGGCCTCATGTTTTTTCCGGGCGAATCCGTCGGGTCGCGAACGTCACCCCTCTTCGATCGCATACACGGCGAAATCGGCGCTCAGGCCGCTCAAGCGCTCTTTGGCGATATCCACCGCCGATGAACTTTGATCGCAGAGCAACCAACGACGCCCCGTCTTGTGCGCGACGGCGGCCGTCACCCCGCTGCCGCAAAAAAAATCCGCGACCATGTCGCCTGGGTTTGTCAAGGCCAGAACCAGGCGCGAGAGCAGGCGTTCCGGCTTTTGCACGGCATAGCCCAAGCGCTCGGACGAAAGCGGATTGATCATCGGGATGTCCCAGACGTCGTCCACGGGCGTGCCGTCCGGATGGGGCAGGTACCGTTTGCCGGAGCGGGCCGTGATGCCGGAAGCCGCATACCCGCTGCTCTGTTTGTAGGGCACGCGCACGGCTTCAAGGTTGAAGGTCCAGGCCGCGGAACGGGAATACAAAAGCAACGAGTCGTGCTTGTGCGAGAAGCGTTTCTTTGAGCGTCCGCCGCCCGTATAGTGCCACACGATCTCATTGAGAAAACGGTTCTTGCCGAAACATTCGTCCAACAGCAGGCGGGCGGGCGCGACGGTGCGCCGGTCGCAGTGCAGACACAGGCAGCCGTCGTCGACCAGCCATTCGCGCATAAGGACAAGGCGCGGATACAGCATGTTCAGCCAGTCGGCCCCGCTGTCCCACTTATCGCTGAAGGCGGGCACGTTCCCGCCCCGGTGCTTGGCGTAAAAGTCGGCGCCCACGGCAAAGGGCGGGTCCAGATAAATGAAGCGGGGGCGTGGAGGCGGAGCTTCCGGAAACCCCTCGCTCTTCCGCGTCAAGGTCCGCAGCACGGACAGGTTGTCGCCGTGAAAAAGCAGGTTGCGTCGTCCCGCCCGGCCGGAGGCATACACCTTCCGGTACACGGGCAACGGCTCCTCCGGAGGGGAAGCCGACTTCCCCGGCCACAGAAATTCTCCCCCCGCGTCAAGCCGGAGAAGCGGCTCAAGCAGGTCTCTGGGCACGGGCGCATCCGCCGCGATAAGGGAAAGAAGGCGCTTTTTATCGTCCGGAGAAAGGTTCATGACGATTCGCCGTCGGGCGCATCGACGCCGAAGGCCCGCAACGCGGCTTCGGCTTCGGCCGGATCAAGCCCGAGAGCCACGGACAGCGTCGGCAGGTTTTCTTCCGCGTCGGAAGGGCGGACATAGAGAGGAACTATCGGTTCAGGACTGAAAGTGAGAACCCCGGCGGCGCGCAGCAAGACTTCCGGGGTGGGGTGCTCGAACTCCGGCCCGAGCACCCGCAGGCCGGCTTCGACCTGAACCTGGGGGTTGCGGGAAAGGCCGCTTCCCAGAACCACGGCCCGAGAATCAACGGCCGCGATGCACTGCAAAGCCGAAGCCGGATCCAAAACTTTGATGGAGGTCAAGGGCGAGAGATTCCCGTCCCGCATGCGGAAAACCTGCACATGCACCAAATTGCGGCGAGCATGGGTCAACACGCCCAGGGTCGTATCGGAGGGCTTCAAAGCCGGCGCGGCGCTTGCGGCCAGCAGGGGCAAGAGCGGCAGCCCGGCCGACAGGGCTCCTGTTGCGGCGGCCAGCCCGGCGGCCGTGGCGCTTGCCAGACGCAGACCGGTGAAGCTGCCGGGGCCTGTGACGCAGGCGATGCGCCGAATCCGCGTCGGCTCGGCTCCCATTGCCGCAAGGCCACGGGCCAGGACCGGAGTGAGGAGTTCCGCGCCCTGCGAAGCGGCGGGCACCGATTCACTCCAGGCAAGCGCAACGCCGGCGGGTTCGTCGCGGCCCAGAACGATCTGGAGCACCCCTTCGGCGGAGTTCAGGACCAAAAGAAACGTATCTTTCGACATGTTCACGGCAACGCTCCGGAAGAAGACGCGGACGCCCTCTCCTCTCCTCCGATGTGATGTTCCCGCGTATCTTTGCGGGTAATAAGCGCCTTTTGATATTGCAGCATCTCGCCATACAGACCACGCCCCTCATCCGCGCGGGCGGGCAGGCGCAGGTACGCGGGAGGTCGATACCCCTTTGCCGCCTGCCGCAACAAAACGTCGCACAGCGTTTCGGCTTGGGGGAAGGCCCCGGTGCGGCGGTACAGGTCGACCAACACGACGCTCATGTGCATCCGCTCAAGTTCCGATTCCGAGGCGGGAAACGCGGCCAAAGCTTTTTCATAACGCGTGACCGCCCTCTCGCGCAGATCCCGGCAGATGGCCAACCGCGCCCGATCGCCCGCCGCCTGCGGGCCGGAACCGGTTGCATCGTCTCCCGCATCAAACGAGAGATCCGCGCCGCCGCTCCCGGGGGAAGGATCTTTGTCCAGGCAAGCCCACATCGCCTTCAGGGTATTTCGGGCTGCGCCGGTGAGATCCCCGCGCGCCCTGCCCAGCAGAGCGGCCAGGAGCAGAGCCTTGCTGCGCTCCGGATAGGGGCCGTCCAGAACGGCCTTATAGGCCGGGCTTTGCAAAACAGCGGATTCTTCGGCGGAAATCGGCCCCGGCCGCTCGATCCAGCCGCATTCCGAACAGGCATAGAAGCAAACCGGGCAAACCCAGGTGTCGAGGCGGTCCGTATCGGAGCGACCGTCCAGGGTATGGAACGCGGGCAGCGGCAAATCATAGGAAGCCCAGGGCTGATAAACCGCTCCGCAACTGGGGCAGCGGAAGTCGTCGGCCTGGGCGTTGCCCGCGACCGCGCAGCAAAACGCGAGTGTCAGCGCGAACGCGAACAAAGTGAGTCGAAACGGGTGCGGCACGGTGTTTCCCCCCGGAAGCCGGCTTAAAGACACATGACGGCGAAAGCACCCGGCGGCCATGCGGGGCCGCCCACATCAAGATGAAACAACGGCAGCCCTGTGTTCATCCCCCAAGCGATTTCCGAAATTGCGCCCTTAGGGGCCCATCATCCGACCGACATCGAACACCACCGTGGCCAGCATGAGCGAGCACAAAAAGCACAACCCGAGGATCATCGCATAGTTCTGTACCCGAACGGGCAAAGGCTTGCGGAAAACCATCTCCAAAAGCAGGAACAGCAGATGCCCGCCGTCCAGGACCGGAATGGGCAGCAGGTTGACCACCCCCAGGTTCACGCTGATCATGGCGGCCAGCAACAAAGTGGCCGTGAGGCTGACCGAGTTTTCGTAAATCACCCCGACAATGCCCACAGGCCCGGAAAGATCTTTGACCGGAACCGTCTGGACCAAAAGGCCTTCCAGAAACTTCCAGGTCAGGTGGATCATCCGCCCCGCGCTCTTCATCCCTTCAACCGAGGCTTCCACGAAATTGAGGGGTACGGTGCGCACATCTCCGGCGGGGTACACGCCCACGGCCCAACGCTGGATTTCCTCTCCCCAGAGGGTTTTCGCCGTGCGCACCTGCGGGGTGATTTCCAGGTCGACCCGCGCGCCGTCGCGCTCCACCTCGATTTTCACCGGAGCGCCCCGGCCCGTCTGCACCAGGGGCGAGAATTCTTCCCAGACCCGCAGGGTCGTGCCGTCCACGGCAAGGATCAGGTCGCCCTTGCGCAGACCGGCCTGTTCGGCCGGGCTGCCCGTTTCGACCGTGCCCACCGTGGGAAGAATCTCGGTCTTGCCGTGCGCAACGGCCATGCCCCAGCAGATCAGCCAGGCCAGGATCAGGTTGAACACCGCCCCGGCCGCGATCACGATGAAACGCTGCCAAGCCGGCCGCAGGGAAAAGCTCTCCTTCGCGGTGAAGGGGGCTTCAATCTCCGCATCCGCACTTTCGCCCACAATGGAGACAAAACCGCCGAGAGGCAGCAGCGCCCATTGGTATTTCGTGTTGCCGAAGGTGCGGGAGACAAGCACCGGGCCGAAGCCCAGGGAAAAGGTCCGCACCCCGATGCCGAAGGAGCGGGCCGCGAGAAAGTGCCCGAGTTCGTGGAAAAAAATCAGGCCGCCAAAGACAAGGACTACCGTCAGGACGCCGGAAATTGCCGTAAATGATATCATATGTCGTGTCGTTTTCGTGTGTTGATGTAAGCCGAGGCCGAAGCCCTGGCCGATGTGTCCAGCTTCAGGATGTCGTCGATCCGCAACGGATCGAACGCCGAGCCGACGGCGCATGCGCCCAGGCAATGCTCCACACAAGCCGGAATATCCAAAAAGCCGATGCGCCGCTCCAAAAAGGCCGCCACGGCCTCTTCATCGGCCGCGTTCAAAACCACGGTTCCGCCGAGAAGGCTCATGGCCTTGCGGGCCAGCCCCAGGCTCGGGAAAGCCTCGTGATCCGGCGGAGAAAAAGACAGATCCGCCGGGGCGGAGAAGTCAAAAGGCTTGGTCATGGCCGGCGCCCGGCCGGGATAAAACAGGCTGTGGGCGATGGCCTGACGCATATCGGGGGCTCCGAGGTGCGCCAGCACGGCCCCGTCGGAGAACTCCACCAGGGCGTGAACCAGCGAGCGCCGGTGAATCACCGCTTCAACCCGTTCCGGGGCAAAGCCGAAAAGGGCGCAGGCTTCGATGATCTCCAGCCCTTTGTTCATCAGGGTGGCCGAATCGATACTGATGCGCGGCCCCATGCTCCAGGTCGGGTGGGCCAAGGCCTGTTCCGGGGTGATCCCGGCAAGGTCTCTGCCTTCGCGGCCGAAAAACGGGCCGCCCGATGCCGTGAGAATCAGCCGGGAAACATCTTCCAAGCGGTTGCCGGCCAGGCATTGAAACAAGGCGTTGTGCTCGGAATCAACCGGCAGGACGATCGCCCCGGACTCGCGGCACAGGCTGCGCAACAGCGCCCCGGCCAGCACCAAAGATTCCTTGTTGGCCAGGGCCACGGTCTTGCCCGCCCGAATGGCGGCCTCGGTGCCGTGCAGACCCGCCGCGCCGCTTTGGGCCGAGAGCACATGGCCGACACCGGGCATGGCGGCGGCTTCACGGTAGCCGTCCACTCCGACCAGGATGCGGGGCTTTCTCCGCCCGGGCAAACGGGCCGACAGCTCATGGGCCGCGTCGTCATCGCGCACCACGGCGAATCGCGGCGAAAACTCCGCGCACTGCTCGGCCAGCAATGCCACATTGCGCCCGCCGGCCAGCACTTTGACCCGGAAGGCCTCGGGAACGGCCCGAACCACCGACAAAGCCGAACGGCCGATGGAGCCGGTCGACCCCAAAACGCACAGTGAGCGCGGCTTTTTGCCGGCAACGCCCGCGCGGGGCAACCGCGAAATATAGCCCTGGCTCATCGGCCGAGCCTACCCGGCCAACTGCCGAATGGCCAAAAACACGGGCAACACGAAGAGCAGGCTGTCGATCCGATCCAGCAGCCCGCCGTGGCCGGGAAGAATGGTGCCGGAGTCCTTCACGTTTTGGGTGCGCTTCAGGGCCGACTCAAAGAAATCTCCCAGTTGGGCGGCAATGTTCAAAGCCACACCCACGGCGACCCAGGCCGGCAGAGGAAGCGCCGGCAAAGCCACTTCGGCGTATTCCCGCAGCAACCCAAAACAGACGCACACCGCCGTGCATAAAAGCAGCCCGCCGATGGCGCCTTCCCAACTCTTCTTGGGGCTCACCGCCGGCCACATCTTGTGTTTGCCGAAGCGGCACCCCGCATAGTAGCCGCCCGCGTCCGTGGCGATGGCCGCGAGCACGCAGAGAAGCTGCTCAAGAGGCGAAAGCCCCAGGGCTATGTACAGCACCAAGGGAATGTATACCCCGCCGAAAACCAGGGGAGCGAAGTCGCCGAGCTTGGCTTCTTTTTCGCCCAGGCCATAGGAAAAAAGGAACAGCAGACCGGCCAAAAAACACGGCACAAGCAGGAACAGCGCGGGCCACAAAAAATCATACCCGTGCGAAAGCACCACGCCGGCCCCCATGGCCAGGCCGAGCCCTTTGGCCACAGGGCGCTTTTTCCCCGGCCAGAACAAAGAATAAAACTCGAACAGCGCCACCAAGGCCACGGCCAGGGCAAAAAACTGCATCGGTCGGCCGCCGAACCATACGCACAGACCCAGCACCAAGGCCAGGACGCCGCCGGTAATCAAACGTTGGCGATGTTCGCCGAGGATCATGCTTCCTCCGAAGGGGCGGTTGACCCCCCAAACCGGCGCGCGCGCCCTGCATACTCCGCAAGGGCTTTGCGCAGTTCTTCGGGAGTGAAGTCCGGCCACAGGGTGGGGGTGAAATACAGTTCGCTGTAAGCGCTTTGGAACAACAGGAAATTGCTCAGGCGCAACTCGCCGCTGGTCCGGATGATCAAATCCGGGTCGGGCTGCCCAGCCGTGTACAAATGCGCGGCCAAGGCCTCCGGGGTCATCGCCGCCGGCGTGCCGCCGGCCTCCATATAGAGTCTGGCGGCGCGGGCCAGTTCTTCACGCCCGGAGTAGTTCAAGGCAAGGTTCAAAACCATTTTGTCGCAGCGGGCGGTGCGGGAAGCGGCCAACCCCAGGGCCTTGCGCGCGGCGAAGGGCAGTTCGCCGAATTCCCCGAGCACCCGCAGCCGCACGCCCATATTCTCCAACTCCGGCAGTTCGCGCGTAATGAACTGCACCAGCAGGTCAAAGAGAAAGGCGACCTCGGCCGCCGGGCGACGCCAGTTTTCCCGCGAAAAGGTATACAGGGTGAGGAACTCGATGCCGGCTTCCCGGCAGGCTTCGACAATGCGGCGGGCGGACTCGGTGCCGGCGCGGTGTCCCTCGCTACGCGAGAGGCCGCGGCGGGCGGCCCACCGGCCGTTGCCGTCCATAATTACCGCCACATGCCGGGGCGTATACGCCGTAGGGGATATATCGCTCATGCCTCACCTGGGTTGCGTCTTGCCGAACATGGAAGATTAGCCGTTCCCTCAAGGCCTTGTCAATGAAAGCGTCTACGGGTTGGGGGGCCCATTCTGTCGAGGCGGCGGCGGAAGCGGGTCGGCGTCCGCTTTGAACGAAACTCGAAAGGCAATCTTTGCTGCGGGAGTGGGTGCCTACGGCCCTCAACCAAGGCGAAAAGCGACGCCCAAGGCCGCATCACCCCAGGCGGCTCCCGCCCCACCCCCGGCACGAACGGCTTGCGGGCCGACACGGCTGTTGCTACTGTGCATGTTTCGATAAACATGCAACCGGCGCGGCGGGTATGGGCAAGATTCTTCTGGTCGACGACGACGATCGTCTGCGCGACAGCTTCTACAACATCCTCGGCATGGAGGGGCACACGGTCCGCACCGCCGCCTCGGGTGAGACCGCCCTGCGCCTGGCGGAAGAGGAAACCCCCGACGCGGTGATTATGGACGTGCGCATGCCCGGCATGGACGGCCTTGCCGCCCTGCGCCTGCTGCACGAGCGGGACCCCCGCCTGCCGGTGATCATCATGACCGCATACAGCACCACGGAATCGGCCATTGAAGCCACCAAGCTGGGCGCGTTCGACTACATCCTCAAGCCTTTCGAAATTCCCGACATGCTTGAGCTTGTGACCAAAGCCCTGGAGGCGGGCAGGCTGATGCGCGGCCGGGTGGTCTTTTCACCGGAAGAAGAGACCGACGCCGAAGCCATCATCGGCAAAAGCCGGGCCATGCACCAGATTTACAAGGCCATCGGCCGGGTCGCCCCCACCGACGCCCTGGTTCTGCTGCGCGGTGAATCGGGCACGGGCAAAGAACTGGTGGCCCGGGCCGTATATCATCACAGCACCCGCAGCAACCGCCCTTTTTTGGCGGTGAACTGCGTGGCCATTCCGGAATCGTTGCTCGAAAGCGAGCTGTTTGGTTTCGAGCGCGGGGCCTTTACCGGCGCGGCCAACCGGCGCATCGGCAAAATCGAGCAGGCCGCCGGCGGCACCGTTTTTCTCGACGAAATCGGTGACATGCCCATGTCGCTTCAAGCCAAGCTGCTGCGCCTGTTGCAGGAAAAACAAATCGAACGCCTGGGTGGCGGCGGCCCCGTTCCCGTGGACGTACGAATCATCGCGGCCACCAACCGCGACCTTGAAGCCGCCGTTTCCGAAGGGCGCTTTCGCGAAGACCTGTACTATCGCCTGAACGTGGTCACCCTGCATCTTCCTCCCCTGCGGGAGCGCCTGGAAGACGTGCCACACCTGGTGCGTCACTTTATGAGCCGCATCGCCCGCGAGTTGGGCAGACCGGCCGCCACCCCGACCGAAGAAGCGCTGGAACGCCTGGCGGCGCATTCCTGGCCGGGCAATGTGCGTGAACTGCAAAACCTGTTGCGCAAGATGCTGATTCTTGGACGCGGCACGGCCGTTCGAGCCGAGGATGTGGAACGCGCCCTTTCCGGAGCCGGAACGGACGGCGAACCCTCGGCCGCCGTTATGGGCGGCGACCTGCGCGAACAGGTGCGTCGCGCCCTGCGCGAACAGGCCGGGCCCGACGTATTCGACACCCTGATGGACAACATGGGCGCGCTGATCATTCGGGAAGCCCTGGACATTTGCGCCGGCAACCGTTCGCAGGCGGCGCGCATGCTGGGCCTCTCCCGCCCCACCCTGCTCGCCCGCATCGACAAATACCGTTTGTAGCGCCATTTTCGCCCGCGCGCCGCGCCGGCCTCCCCCCCTTCCAAGCGGAATGCCGCGCATCACGGCAGGCGGAATGAGACGATGCCGCCCACAATGCAACGTAAGCCGCCGCCCCACACGACACCCCTTGACAACTCGGCGATTTGTATGATGTTTGTATACAACTGAGGATCTGTATGCGAAAACATCAATACGTGAAAAACGATTGCCAATGCGAACGCAGGGCCACCTACTTCACCTGTAGGCACTGCGGCGCCGTGGAATACGCCGCTCCCGACGAACTGCGTCACCTGGACACCCTGCGGGCGACCTGCACATCACCCGAGGCGCCTCTGGTGCCGCCTACGGAAAAATTCAGCGCCTCCCTTGGCGGCACCTTCAACTGTCTGGCCCCGGACTGGAACAAATAAACCGCGAAAAAGTTTCTTCGCTCCAACCGGCACGTAAGCGGGCTGCGGGCCGCGTTTCGAGGAGCACTCTTTCGTTTCTCCGGCGGTGCCGCCGGCATGCCGGCCTTCGCATTCCCGCTTGCCTGCGGGTTCGCCTGGAAAGCCTCCGGCAGTAAGAGTAAACAAAAACATCTCCGTGGCAACGCCGTCCGGAAGAAGCCCACGTAAAGGTGTTGCGGGAACCCTGCCTGGCCGGGCCTTTCCGCCCTCCATCCCCACAAAACCGCGAGGCGCCCGAGCGACGTTCGGGCGCCTCGTCTTTTTGACGCGTGTCCGGCACAACCGACGGCGGCATCCGTAAGAAACGCGCGCCACGAAAGGAGTCGCGCCCCGGAGCCTATTTCGTTTTGGCAACGCCCGTTGCGGCCTCTTCCCGACGGATAATTTTGGTTACGGTCCTTTTATATCCGGCCACGGCCCGCTTCACTTCTTCCAATAAGCCGGAGGCGTTCGCGACGTCTCCCATGCGCAGGGCGGCTTCCAATGCGGCGGCGGCGGCGCGCAAGGTTCCGGCCCCAAGGTTGCCCGCGCTGCCTTTCAGGGTGTGGGCCGCGAGGGCGGCCTGTTCCGCCCGCCCTTCCGCCATATGCCCGGCAAGGCTTTTCATAATATTCGGAAGCTCTTGGGCCAAGCGCTCCAAAAGCCGATGATACAACCCGCGCTTGCCGCCCATGATCCGCAGGCCCAGCGCATGATCCACCACTGCCGGCGGGCGTTTTTCGGCATCTTGGGCTTTGGACTGGGAGGCGATTTTTTGTCGGGAGTCGGATTTGTGCGGAATGAGCCGCGCCGCCATCCGGCACAGCTTTTCCTCATCCAGTGGCTTGGTCAGGTGACCGTTCATGCCGGCGCTCAAGCTTTTTTCCTTGTCGCCCACCATGGCATGGGCGGTTACGGCGATGATCGGCAGAGCCTGCAATTTTTTGACTCGGCGCAGGGAGGCCGTCGCCGCGAATCCGTCCATGCCGGGCATTTGAATGTCCATAAACACGGCGGCGTAAGCATTTTTCTTGGCCATGCGCACAGCTTCCGGGCCATCCACGGCTTCGTCGACGACAAAACCGATTCGTTCCAGCATTTCCCTGGCGATAAGCCGATTCAGTTCATTGTCTTCCGCCAACAGCACCCGCAGGCCTTTCAGCCGTTCCGGCAAGCCGGTGAAGTCCGTCTGCTGCATGCCGCTGCCGAGTCTTGTTTTGGCGCTCACGGCAACTATCGGCAACGGCACGGTGAGCGAAAACTCCGCGCCTTCTCCCGGCCTGCCGGAGCAGCGCAACGTGCCCCGCATGAGCTCCGCCAGCTTGCGTGAGATGGCCAGACCAAGGCCCGTGCCGCCGTACCGCCTGGTGGTGGACGAGTCGGCCTGGGTGAAGGCCGAGAAGAGCGTGGCCACCTGCTCGCTGTCCAAACCGATGCCCGTATCGCTTACCGCATAGCATATCCAGGCGGTTTTTCTAAAAATTTTCACCACGGAAACAGACACGTCCACCCGGCCGGTCTCGGTGAACTTGACGGCGTTGCTCAGCAGGTTGGTCAATATCTGACCGATGCGCAGAGAGTCGCCCGCAACATTTTGGGGTACCTCGTCATCCACTTTGAGGCTCAAGGCCAAGCCTTTTTCCATGGCCGACGGGCGAGCCAGGTCCATCACCCGCACCAGTTCGCGGCGCGGATTGAACTCCAGGCATTCCATCTCCAGCTTGCCCGCCTCGATTTTGGAAAAATCCAGAATGTCGTTGAGCACCCGCAAAAGTGCGGTTGCGGACATTTCCACTTTTTCCAGGCGCTTGCGCTGGCCGTGCGGCAACCGGGAGTCCAGTGCCAAACGGGTCATGCCCAGAATGGCGTTCATGGGCGTGCGGATCTCATGGCTCATGTTGGCCAGGAAGGAGCTTTTCGCTCTCGTGCTCGCTTCGGCCAGATCTCTGGCCTGGGAGAGCTCCCGCTCTTTGTTGCGCATGTCCGACACATCCATAAGCCACGACATCACGCACGATTCGCCGTAATATTCCGCCGAAAAGGCGTTGATCAGCATTTCACGCGACGTGCCGTCGGCGGCCCGCAGGGTGCCGACGCGCCAGTTCACCGCGCCCGTCTCCTGCACTTCCCGAAGAAACCGCCGGTGCTCCGTGACGGTGGTGAAAAAATCACTCAGGCGATCTCCCACCCGCATGTCGAAAAACTGTTGCGCATACCGGGTGGCAAAGCGCACCAGGCCGTTGACCTGAATAACGAAGCACACCGGGCTTGAATCCATGACGTTGCGCAAAAGCCGGCGTTCCTGCTCCAGTTCGGCCTCGGTTGCCCGCAACCTGCGCAGGTCTTCGGAGGAGCTCACCACAATAAGGCCGCCCGGCGTATCGACTTTGCGCAGGGTGACCATCATCGGCAATTGTTTGCCGGTGTAGGTGATATGCTCCCAGAAAAAGTGGATTTCGCCCTCTTCAAGGGTGCGCGGCATGTTGGCCATCAACACTTCCTGGATCGACGCTCCTTCCGGCCTGGCGCGAGGAGAAAAACGAACGAATTCCCGAATGAACGTCTCTTTGTCGGGCGCTTCGAACAGTTCCACGGCAGCCTCGTTGCAGTCCAGCAGGTTGCCGCCCTCATCCCAGATGCCGCAGGCCAGAGGCATGGATTCAAGCATAATCCGCGCGCGTTCGTCGGCGGTTCGGGCTTCGGTGACGTCCGCCATCACCTGGATGGTGCCGACCTCCTCGCCCGTCGGGCCGAAGAGGGAAGAAATCTCACTGCGGAAGTGACGGTTGAGGCGCGGGTGAAAAACCTCAAACGGCTGGCGCAGGTCTCCGATCAGGGAGGGAGAAAGCCGGCAGGAGTCGTCGGGCCACTCGTCGCAGGGTTTGCCGATCACCTGGTTCAGGCTCTCGGCTCCAACCACATCCAGGCCGGCCCTGTTCATGTAGATGCAACGTTCGGCTTTGTCCGTGACCAGAATCGGCGACGGAATGTTCTCCAGAATACGCCTGTACCAGCGCATGTTTTCGGTAATCAAATCAAAGGCGTGGTTGAGGCTGCGCTCAAAGGCCCCCCCTTTGCCTTGGGAAAAGGCTTTGATTCCCGGCTCGGGAAACACGGCGGAGATGGCCCCGTCCGCCACGATCTCCCGCAAACGATTCTGCACCCGGTCCAGCAGACGGGTACGCTCGGCGACGGAGTACTCCAGTTCGGACTTTTGCCGGGCGATGATATTGAGCGACTCCCGCTCTTTTTCGGCCTGCTCTTTCACGCTTTGAATATTGTAATGGCTGCCGACCAAGCGAACGGCCCGCCCGTGTTTATCTCGTTCCACCGGGTATCCCCTGGTTAGAAACCATACATAGGTTCCATCTTTTTGCCGCATTCGCCATTCGCAGCTGAATTGCTCCGTTTTCCTTTCGATACAGGCAAAAAGGTTGTCCAAAAAATTTTTCCCGTCTCCAGGATACATAAACGTCGTCAGTTCTTCATAGGTGCGCGGCAGTTCCTCTTCACTGTACCCCTGGCGGATGAAGACGGAAGGATGGCTCCGGACGCTCTCGTTGCGGACGTCCAGATCCCAAAGACCGATCCCGGTCTGCTCGATGACGATCTCCAGGTGCGCTTTGCTGCGCAGAACTTCCGCCTGGGCTTCCTTCAGCGCGGTGATGTCCTGCATGCCGCCCATGAATCGAAGAATTTTTCCGTCTTCGGCGCGGCTGACGATACGTCCATAGTCCTGCATGTGTGCCACAATCCCGTCGGGGCGCACCACTCGATACTGAGCCGAGTAATAAGGAATCTTGCCCTCCAGATGCGCATTGATGGAGTCCTTCAGCGCCTCCATGTCGTCCGGGTGGACATACTTTTCCCACAGGTTGCAACTGGTGACTTCTTCCAATTTCAAGCCGTACAACTCCGCCCAGCGGCGGTTATAGACCACATCCTGTTTTTCGCCGTCCCAATCCCAGGTGCCCAGACGAGCGGCGTCGATGAGCGTATCCAGCCGGGCGCGCTCCAAACGCAGGGCGATCTCGGCCTTATGGTGCTCGGTCACATCGGTGAGAAGGCAAATCAGCCGGGGATTTCCATCCAGGCTGAGCAGACGACCCAAGCATTGAAAACGCCCCAATGCGCCGTTTCTTTTCTTGAGCCAGGTTTCAATCCGCCCGACCCCTTTTGTGCGCACCGCGGCGACAAAACCCAAAAATTCCCCACGGACGGCGTCAAACAAACGATGCGTGTCGCGCGCCTCCGAAGCTTCGAAAAATGTTTCGGCAAACAAATCGTTCCAGTGAATGGCCGCTCCCTTTTCATCCAGCACGAGATACATGCCCGGCAGACCACGCAGCACGGCCTCATCCAACCGGCTCCGGCGAAGCGCCATCCCGGACTCCTCTTCGCGACGCAGGCGAAACCCGCTTATGCGCACCTCGCCCTCGGGCGTCACCTCGTCCACAGAGCCGAAAGCCCGTTCCCAGGCCCAGCCGCCGCGTCCGGAACGCAAACGGTAATCCAATTGAAAACGCGACGCCGAATCGGCGGCCGCCGCGCGCGCGGCCCGCTCCAGGGCGGGGAAATCTTCAGGGTGCACATCCCCCACGGGGAAAGGCTCTCCGAAAGGCGCGTCGTCGCCTCCCGCGCATTCCGGGTCGGGCACGATGGCGCCGCCCGGGGATGCGGTGAGAAGGAAAGGAGAAAGCCCGCCGACAGCCAGCTTGCGAAGCAGATTCAAGGCGTCGGGAAAGGAACATGCGGAGGAAGGGGAAAGATTCATGGCGCGGCCCCTTGCAGACCGTGCGGCGCACGGCGGCGGATCACCCCGCGCCGATGCCGCGCGGCCTGTCCGGACGACCGGTGCGGATAGCTTTTCTTACTGCAAAAAACCTCGTCGCGGCAACTAGGCTCAGGACTCATTAATTGCAAAAAGTAGAAAAGTTGGTTAGTTGTGCTCATGGAGGGCGCAATGAGCCAACTTTTCTATCTTTCTGTCGAGCAACTTGAGCGTATCAAGCCTTTCTTTCCACTTTCACACGGCATT
>JAVBMX010000003.1:0-51841 GCA_031551885.1 Desulfovibrio sp. | reverse complement strand
CAGGAGCAGAGCGGTTTTAGTGGCATCAATGTCGATGCAAAAGCACTCAATAATTTTTCCAACTTTGTATCGACTCAACTTGCTGTTTGCAAACATTTTTCTAGCCTATCAGGTGCTATCCTGATGGTCTAGAGCCAAAGATTTTTTGACGATGCCCGGAATCACCCTGTGAGGCAAGGGAAAGTCGCTTTACAAAAGAGGAGGTTGTCCACGCCGGGGCCGGATGGCTCCCCCCAAAAAAGTCAACGCCGAGCCAACACAGCCAGAGTCATCAAGCCGGCCACGGCCGGTTCTTCCTTACGTACGGTCGCGTCGGCTCGGGAGGCGAGCCCCCGCAAACCTCCGCCGGCAAGGAAGGCCCGGAAATGCGCATAATGCGCTTTACCGGCCAAGCGTTCGACGGCATGGGTAATGAGTCTGCCCGGCAGGTTATGGAAGCCCTCGGGCATTCGCCACTCCAACACCAAACACAAAGGCGCGACGCGCAGGGCTTCGCGGAGCAGGACTTCCGGCTCCACCTCGGTTTCATGCAGAACGAGAGACAGAATGGCCGCGTCAAAGGTCGCGTCGGCAAAGGGCAGGGGCAGAGCGCCTCGGATGAGGGGAACCTCCGGCGGTAGGTGTTTGCGGGCCGTCGTCAGCATGGCGGGCGAGGCGTCCAGGCCGACGACCCGCAGCCCGGCTTCATGGAGGGCGGCCGTTTGCAGACCTGTACCGCAGCCGATATCCAGCACCCGCCGTACGTTCTCGCGCAGACAATGCTCCGTGATTTTTTGCCGCGCGCCGGCCAAGGCCCGGGCGGTCACCGGATCATAATAGGGCGCGATGTGGGCATAGGGATCGGAGGGCATGGGCGGCTCGGGGGATATTGGAAGGACGAGGCTCGGCTCGACCCCATAAGGGTTCTGGTCTGAAAGCCTTCAGAGAGATAATGACATAGGTGAAAGGGGATATTCAACTCCGCCGGGAGTGATTTTCCTCGCGTTCTTATGAACGAAAACCCGCGTATGCGCGGGTTTTCGTTTAATGAGGGGTGCAGGGAACTCAGTTCCCTGCCGGGGTCGAGGGGCGGAGCCCCTCATTTACCGCGCGGCGGCGCCCAGGTCCACGGCCTTGAGGTTGGCTTCGACCACCTTGGCCGGAAGGTACTTGGTAATGCCTTGCTTCAGGGCGTCCACGTTGATGGGCGTGAGGCCGGAGGCGCACAAGGCGGCGAGCAGGGCGCTGTTGCCGCTTTGAGTGTTGCCGCACTGCGCTCCGATGTCTTTGAGCGACAGGAACACGGCGGTCTTGGCGTTGGCCCGAACGGTTTCTTCAATGGTCGCGAAGGGCGGCAGGGACTCGCGGCCCATGCTCACGCCGGGGGGCGGCACAAAGTCGGTGGAGGAGAAGATTGCGCCGTCGTTGGTCAAATAAGGCAGGGCGCGGTAAGTTTCCAGAGCTTCAAAACCGAGGATGATGTCGGCCTGGCCGTGATAGATGGACGGGCTTTGCCAGCCGCCGAGCAGAATGGTGGACTCCACCACGCCGCCGCGTTGGGCCATGCCGTGGATTTCGCCGGAAACGACTTCGAGTCCGGCATCCAGGGCAATGCGCGAGAACAGCGAGGTGGCCGTGAGGGTGCCTTGGCCGCCGACGCCGACGAGATAAATGCGAAGGCGTTGCATCTTAGGCCCCCTTCTTTTTGGCTTTGAAGGAAGACGACACCTGCATGCAGACCATGCAGCCCGCGCAGAGGTCCTCATCCACGGAAACGACGTCGCCGGTACGGCGGAATGCCTGGCAGGCCAGGGTCTGAAGGCACCGCTCGGCGTCCTTGCCCTGCTCGGCCACATACGCGGTTTGGGTGCGGGCTTTCTTCAGGGTCCGCCGGGCGAAGAGCACGCAAGGTTCCTCGACGATGAGCACCCGCACGCCCGAGGCGGCTTTGTACTCCTCAAGGGCCTTTTGCAGGGCTTTTTGGTTGTAGCCGCGCACTTTGGCGATTTGGGAAACCCCCAGGCCTTTGACCACGGTTTCGATGTCCAGGTGAACACACCCGTCGCCGAGCACCTCCTGGCTCACCCCGGGGTTGGGCTGATGCCCGGTCATGGCCGTGGTGCCGTTGTCCAGAATGACGACCAGCAGGTTGTGCCGGTTGAAGACGGCGTTGACCAACCCGGTCATTCCCGAGTGGAAGAAGGTGGAGTCGCCGATAAAAGCCACCACCGGCTTGCCGGAGGCTTTGGCGAAACCGGCCCCGGCCGACACGGACGAGCCCATGCAGAACAGGAAATCGGCCGTGGCCAGGGGCGGCAGAAGCCCCAGGGTGTAGCAGCCGATGTCGCTGGAGTAGTACGCGTCGTCGCCGAAGATTTTGCGCACGGCGTAAAAGGCCGAGCGGTGGGCGCAGCCCGCGCAGAGGTTCGGCGGCCGCTGGGGCAGCTCGAAACAGTGCAGGCCGCAGGAGGCGGGCTCTTTGTCGCCGAGCAGCGGGGCCAAGGCGTCGCGGATCAGCGGGGTGGAGTATTCGCCGAAGACGGTCAGGTTCCCGGCTTTGCCGTGGAGGGCGACCGGCAGCTTGTGCCGTTGGGCCAGGGCGCGCAGATGGTTTTCCACCAGGGGTTCGCCTTCTTCCAGCACGAGCAGCTCGGGGACCGAGCGCATCAATTCGAGCAGGCGCATTTCCGGCAGCGGCCAGGAAAAGCCCAGGTTGAAGACCCGGACCTTGTCGGCCCAGCCGTTTTCCAGAAGCACGTCGTGCAGATAGGCCCGGCTGATGCCCGAAGCCACCACTCCGACGGTTCCCGCGCCGGAAAGGTTGTTGAAGTCCGATTGCTCGCTTTTCATGGCCACAGCGCCCATTTCCTCAACCAGAGCCTTGTGCCGCACACGGGCCACGGCCGGAACCGGCACAAAGCGGCGCACGTCGCGTTTGAAGGGAACGATCTCGGCCGGGGCGTCCGGCAGGCGGCCGAACACGACCGGGCCACGTAAATGGTTGACGCGGGTGGTGGTGCGCAGCATCACCGGCCGGCCGGTGGAGCGGGCCAGCTCGAAGGCGGCTTTGGCCATGTCTTTGGCTTCTTGGGCCGTGGAAGGCTCGAAGCAGGGCATTTGGGCGAAGCGGGCGATGGTCCGGTTGTCCTGCTCGTTTTGGCTGGAGTGGCAGCCGGGATCGTCGGCCGAAAGCAGGACCAAACCGCCGGGCAGGCCGGTGTAAGTCATGGTCATGATCGGGTCCATGGCCACGTTTACGCCCACGTGCTTCATGGTCACCAGGGCAAGCGCCCCGGCCAGAGCCGCGCCGGCGGCCGTTTCCATGGCGACCTTCTCGTTGACCGAGTATTCCAGGTAAAAGCGGCCGCAATCGCGCAGACGGCGGAAGGTGTCGGGCACCTCGGATGAAGGCGTGCCCGGATAACAGGTGACGACATTCACCCCTGCTTCCAAGGCGCCGCGCACGATGGCCTCGTTGCCGAGAAGCAGGTGGGTTTCCCCTTGGGGGGCAAGGACGGGGTGTTGCATACAAGCCTCTGGGAATGGTGCGGTGGACAAACTCGGGCGATGTGCCGAAAAAAACGACGCCGGCCCGCATGCGGGCCGGCGCGCCGGGCGCACCGGCCCCAAGGCGGGAAAACTTATTTGGCTTGGGCGATTTTTTGTTGCAGGTCGGCGACCCGGATGGTCCAGACCTTTCTGTAGGCCGGGTCCAGATCCGGAATGGCGAGAACGGCCTGCCCGGCGACCTCGGCCCGTTTGTAATCGCCGATGGATTCCGCCAGCCAAGCGATTTCGGTGTTCACGGGCAGGATGTCGGGTTTGGCGATGCCGACGATGAGCTTCTCGTAGACGTCCAGGGCTTCTTTGGGCTTGTTCTGGGCCGTCAGAGCGCGGGCCATGCCGTAACCGGCCGGAACGCGCAGGTCGGGGTTCAGCGTGGCGATTTCCGTCCAGGCGTCGTAAGATTTTTGGTATTCTTCGGCCGCAAAGGCCGTTTGGGCCAAAGAGAACAGCGCGTTGGCCCGCGTTTGTTCGGGCGCTTTCGGCAGGTAGGCTTCCAGAGCGGCGAGGCGCTTTTTGTGGTCCTGGATGAGCGACAGCTTGCCGAATTCTTCCCGCGCTTCGCGATCCGACTTGCCGGAAAAATGCTTGTAGGCCCCAACTCCGACAATGGCGATGATGCACAGGATGACGCAGGCGATAATCAACCGGGCGTTGTTGAGGAGGAGCTCCAATAGGGGGGACGCCTCGCCGGCCACTTCAGACTGGATGGAATCAATAAGTCCGGCAGGATGTTGCGGTTGCGCCGGTTGCTTGCTCATGTGTGAACCTCCCAAAAGGTGCCGCCCCGAGAAAGTGGGGCATCCGGCGGAACGCCGTGAACCGCCTTTTGTATTCGCCTTGGGGTGAAATGTCAAAGGCCGACCGCTCCCCCCTGTGTGCCGGCGACGGGCGGCCTGTGTGGTGTGGCGGCGGCGTTGTTTCTCGCCTTGGTCGAGCCCTCGGATTCGGTTCACCGTGCTCAACCAATGCGCGGAGGTCGGCTTCTTTCGCGTATGCCGACATCTTGCGCCGCAGGCTTCGCAGGTGTAACGTCGACCCACTGTTCTCAGGGCGGGGTGCAAGTCCCCACCGGCGGTGACCCGTAGGGGAAGTCCGCGAGCGCCTTTCAGGTGAAAGGGTCCAGCAGATCCGGTGCGATTCCGGAACCGACGGTAACAGTCCGGATGGAAGAGAATACGACGACGGGTGAGGGGCCGGGCTCCCCACCTTCGGCCGTGCGTCGCGTCATGTCGTGCGCCCTGATTCCGGCCAACCGCAAGGAGGTTGTCATGAGTCGGAATCTGTTGTTTCATCGGGGTACATCGCAAGAACGCGTTCTCAATGCCGCCTCGGCCCTGCGACACGGGCGGGGAGTGATCATTGTGGACGACGCCGACAGGGAGAATGAAGGCGATCTGATTTTCAGCGCCGAAACGCTCTCCACCGAGCAAATGGCCATGCTTATCCGTGAATGCAGCGGGATCGTCTGCCTGTGCATCACACCCGAAAAGGCCGCCTCGCTCGATCTTCCGCAAATGGTTCAGGGCAATACCAGTGCATACGGCACCGCGTTCACGGTTTCCATCGAAGCGGCGAAAGGCGTGACCACCGGCGTTTCCGCTTCGGATCGGGTGAAGACCGTCAAGGCGGCGGTATCCGCCGATGCCGCGCCCAGAGACCTGCGGCGTCCGGGGCACGTCTTTCCCCTCGTGGCCAAAGACGGAGGCGTCTTTGAGCGCCCCGGGCACACGGAAGCGACGGTCGACATGATGAAAATCGCCGGCCTTCCCCCGCACGGCGTGCTCTGCGAACTGACCAATCCCGACGGCAGTATGGCCTCGCTGCGGCAAATGGATACGTTCGCGCTGCGTCATGATTTGGCGGCGTTGTCGGTCCGGGACATCATCGAATACCGGAACGGCGTGTCGTGACGGCCTAAGGAGGCCTTCATTCCGGGGGGAATGATTGATTCGGCGTATCGCGCGCCTCGCCCTTCGGGCGCCGTCGGAAGACCTCCGGTGCCGGTCGGCTCCTACCGGATGAACCCCCAGACTCTCTCAGATGTCGACGCCCCCCCACGCAAAGCATAGGAGGGCGTCGACAATGGGGGTGCCAGGAGATTCAGTCCTTCCAGGGAGGTCGGGGGTGCCTGCAAGGCAGCCTCGGTCACATTGCGGAAGTGCCGCCGAGCGGTTGACCGGCGCGGCACTGTTTGCGTCCGTCCAATTAGTAGGCCGATCCTGGGGGTTGCATCCTTCCTCCTTTTCCTTGACGCCCCGGCCCGGAAACGCCTATCATTCCAAAATCCCACAAACATCGGCAGATGGTCCGCATGAACAAAAGTTTCTCGCTGTACAAACCGCACCCGTCTCACCTTACCGAGGCGGGGTGCATTGTGGTCATCGGCATGGCCGCTTCGGGCAAGACTACGGTCGGCCGCGAGCTGGCCCAACTGCTGGGCATGCCCCAGATGGACGCCGACAACCTGATCGAGGCGACGTACGGCGCTCCTTTGCAGGCCGTTACCGAACGGATGAGCAAAGAGGAGTTCTTGGACCTGGAAAGCGCCGTCATTCGGAGCATCAAGGTTCGAGATGTGGTCCTTTCGACGGGCGGCAGTGTGGTCTATCGGCCCGACGCCATGAAGTATCTGGCGACGCTCGGTCCCATAGTGCATATCGCGGTTCCGTTGGATATCGTCCTGCTGCGTATCGCCCGCAAGCCCGAGCGCGGGCTGGCCATCGCGCCCGGGCAGACCGTGGAGGACCTCTACCACGAGCGCCGCGAGCTGTACGAAAAATACGCGAACCTGACGGTGGAGGGCGGCGAGGCTCCCGCCCAGGACTACGCCCGACAGATTGCCGCCCTGTTGAGCGCTCCTGTCGGAGGTCCGCAATGAAACCGGGAACGGGCGTATTCGGCAAGCTGGCCGACTTGTATCGCCGCATGGGCGAAGCCTATGCGACCACGGCCAAAGCGGCCGGGCTGACCTGCGACGACTGTCCGCACAACTGTTGCACCTCGTATTTTCAGCACCATACCTATATTGAGTGGATTTACCTGCATAAAGGGCTGAACGCTCTGCCCGAGCCGCGCCGCAAAGAGTACGCGCGACGGGCCGAGGCCTACTTGACGGAAGCCCGCGAAGCCCTTTCCGCCGGGCGGGCTCCCACCGCGATGTGCCCGCTGAACGACGCCGGGCTGTGCGGCTTGTACGGGCATCGGCTGATGATCTGTCGGCTGCACGGCACCCGCAACATGCTCTTCGGCCCGAACGGGGCGGGCAAAGTATTCCCCGGCTGCGCGCGCTTTACGGCTTTGCCGGTGGTGGTCGAAGGCCCGGAAGAAGCCATTCCCGTGTTGGATCGCACGCCGTTCTATCGCGAGTTGGCCGGCCTGGAAAAAGAGTTTTTGGCCCGCGTCGGCAGAGTCTTGCCGCGTGTGGACTTGACCTTGGCCGAGATGATCGTGCTCGGCCCGCCCCCCTTGCGTTGAGGCCGGCCCAACACGGCGGAGCGGGGCGGAAGAATGACGACACACCCTCTCCTCTGGCGGAGAGGGTGCGAAACGGCTCCCGACGGGTATCGGGAGCCGTTTTCGGTCTCGGGGGCGAATCCATTCGGTGGGCAGCGCCGCCGGGCGTGACTTTTTGCGTCGTCCCATGCGGCGTACGGATCACATTGAAGAGGAGGTAGCTCTATGCAAGAGGGCATTCAAGTGGATGAGAAGCTTTTGGAAAGTTTTCACCTGATGTGGGATCACTTTCCCGAATGTGTGCAGTTGACCCATAAATCCTTTCTGGTGCTGGCCGTCAATCCGGCCGCCGGGGCAATCGGGAGGGAAGTCGGGATGATTTGCGCCAAGCATGGCCCTGCGGAAGGGCATAAAGGTTGCAAGGCGCAAAAAACAATCAAGGAACAGAAAGCCGCCTGGAAAGCGACTCCTTCGGTTCAGGACGGCAAAATCGGAACTGTAGCCTTTTGGCTGCCTATAGACGGTTATCCCGACTACTATCTCCATTTTGGCGTGGGATATACAAAAGACTATACAGAGTCGGAGGGCTGACTTTGCGGCGGCATCAACTGAACGTGCCGTTTGCGGCAGGCGTGTCGCGCGCTGCCGTAGCGGACGGCGAACGTTGTCATACGTTCGCCCCAAAGGCACAAAAAATTTAAGCGCGAACGGCCTCTCTGCGCACCGAAGCATCCGGCCTTTTCCGTTTTTGCGGAAAAGGCCGGACGCATATGGGTTCCAAGGGGGTAACCCCCTTGGCGGTGGGGTTTGGGGAGGTGGAACCTCCCCAATAAATTAGTTCATCATCTTTCCCTAAAAATCATACCGGTACGACAGGCCCACGGCGTGGGCTTCGTAGCTGGAGTCCACCAGGTAGTTGCCGTCGCTCAGGCGCTGGGCGTCCGTGACGGTATCGTTGTAGGCCCAGTCGTCGTAGTTGAGCCGGGCGTAGGAGTAACCCAGACGCACGCCGTGCCCTTCGCCGAGGGAGTAGGTGAGTCCGGCGTCCACGGTATGCTGGGTGTAGTCGTCCACCGGGTTGATGGTTTCCCGCTGGTAGCCGGCCACGGCCGGGATATCCAACCGTGTGTGTCCGTCACTCTGCGAGTAATCGTAGGAAACGTCAAACGTCAGGGTGTCTTTGATCACGTCGAACGTGCCGTTGAAGCCCAAAGAATAGGTGATGCACTTTTCATCATAGTGCCAGTTGAAGGAACCCGCTTTGTCCGGCAGGGTGGGGTCGGCGTTGGCCGCGCCGTTGAAGACCCGCGATTTGGTGCGCGTGTTGCCGTATTCGACGGTGCCGTAAGCATTCAGGCGGGCCGGGCCGACTTCGTACGACATGTCCAGGGTTCCAGCGTGCTTTTCCGACTTTTCCATGCCGAGGATGTCGTCCCCGCGCGCGTAGTCGTCCAGGGTATAGACATACGCCGCGCCCATGGAAAGCCGCTCGGTCAACGAGAAGTCGAGGCCGACCTCCAAGAGGTGTTGGTTTTTGTCGGCCGTATCGAGATACGAGAACCACGGGGCGATGACGCCCGAGGAAGGGTTGGTGACCACGCCGTCGGTGGTGTCGACCACGTCGGAGGAATCGCGGTTCAGGAATTGGTAGCGGATATGGCCGTCGACCACGTCGCCGAGGGGCGCGTTGAATTGCGCCCAGGCCCGCTGGTCGTCCGTATCGCGTACCTTGGTGATGCCGTAGGCGTTACGGGAGGTGTTCATCATCTCGTAGCCGCCGCTCAGCTTGTACCCTCCACCGAAGCGCTGCGCCAGTTCGCCGCCGAAGGTCTGCTTGCTGTACTCGAACAGGGACATCTGGTCACGGGCCAGCATTTGCTGGGTGACGACGACATTGGGGTTGTAAGTGATTTCCGAGTTGTTGTCGCGATCGAACCAGCGGGTGTACAGCTTGGCGGTGAAGCCTTTGAACGGCGAGGAAACCAGGGTCGCGTTGAAGATGGTGTTGTCGATGTCGCCTTCGTACTGGTCCCAGGCCGTGGCGGCGGTGTTGCCCGAGCTGCGGCTGGAGGCGATGGTGTCGGAAGACAGGTGCGAGAACTTGCCGTTGGCCGTGAGGGTGGTGCGGTATTCGGGCAGACGCAGGGCGAGTTCGCCGCCCACGCGCCAGCTTTCGGATTCCTGCACCGGCATGCGGGTGTTTCCGGTCAGGGCTCCGGCGGCGTTGCGGTTCGCCCGCAGTTCCTTCTCCATATTGTTGTCCAGGCTGTCCATGCCGGCGTCGACGAGCATGGTCAGGCGCGAATCGCGGTACCCGGCCTGGCCGCTCAGGGTGTTGACCCGGTAATCCAGCTCGTAGGGAACGTTGGCGCTGTTCACGTTGTAAAGCGGCAAAAGGCCCTCCACCGAGCGGGTGTCGATGTTGAACGCGGCGAAGAAGGGCGTGCCGTAGGAGGCTTCCCCGCCGACGCCGGCCGTGGAGTGCACTTTATTGTAGGTGAACTCGTTGCGGACCCCGGTCTGGCGGGCATAGACGGAATCGTAAATGCTCCGCTTGTCGGTGAGGCCGTCCGAAATGTTGTGCCCGATGCTGTTGGCGTAGCCTGTCAGGCGATAGTGGTCGCTTTTTTCAAACTTCCCCTGAAAGTCGTACCACTTGCTTTGGTAGCCGTCGTTGTGGGCGGCGCCGTCGCCGGTAAACTCCCCGCTGAAGCGGGCCGTATAGGGGCCGTCGGCCCATTCGAACACGCCCGAAGCCGTCGGGCCGTCGCTCATTTGTCCGTATTCGTTGCCTTTGGCTTTGCTGCCGCTGATGCCGCTGCCGTTGTATTTCACGCCCAGGTCGCCCAAGGTATAGGATGAAGTCGACTCAGTGGCGTTTTGGCCGCTTATGCCTGCAGGGGCCTGGGCGGCTTCGCTTGTGTGGTTCACGTTGGAGTCGGCGGGAGCCCGGGCGGTTTCTTCCGCCGCGGCCGCCGCGGGGAGAGAGAGGCAGGCGAGGACGAGGCCCATAAACAAACGTTTCATATGCTCTCCTGAAAAAAAGTTCTTTTACTCCCGGCGGGAGAAGCTCCGACCGGGATCGGTCGCGAAAAGAATCAGCGGAAGTGGTAGTCCGTGTTCGAGCCGTGGATGTCCCCGTGGCAGTTCAGGCAGGAACCCCGCACCATCATGGACGGCTGCGCGGAGCCGATGGTGTCGGGCTGCAGGTTGCGTTTTCTGGCAAAAACGTGGCAGTTGGTGCAGGTGCTGCGCAGGTTCTGGGCCAGGAGCCGGGGCGAGGTCGAGCCGTGCGGCTTGTGGCAGGTGAGGCAGTTTTCCTCGACCGGCGCGTGGGCGAAGCGGAAAGGACCGCGCTTTTCCGTGTGGCAGGAGATGCACAGTTCGTTCGTAGTGCTTTTGTTCAGCAGGGAAGGGGCGGACGAGCCGTGCACGTTGTGGCACGCGGAACACTGCATCCGGCCTTCCTTGATGGGGTGGTGCGAGAACTTGTTTGCGTCGCGGCGCACGTCGGCGTGGCAGGACATGCAGCTTTCGGACGACACGCCCTTGGTGCCGACGGTGTGGACTTTATGGCAGGATGTGCAGGACACGTCGGAGCTTTGGTGCTCGGACCCCTCCCAGTACATCATCTTGCGGTTCTTGGCGTGGCACTTCAGGCAGGCCGCGTTGATCGTTTCAAAATTGGCTCTGTCCTTACAATTCAGGTAGTCCTTCACGTCGGGGTCTTCGCGATGCCCGGCGGCTTGCCCGTGGCAGGAGACACAGGATATGCCCTGTGCCCCGTGGACGTTTTTGCGGAATTTGTCTTCCGTCACGGCGTGGCAGTCCGCGCACTCGGCCGCTTTGGCCGGTCCGGCCCGAAGCACCAGACAGGTCGACAACAACAGCAAACCCACGATGAGCGTATATCTCATCGATCCTCCTCAATAGGTTAAGGGTGAATGCCCTGTGGCAAAGGCATTTGCGGCGATAGCATGAAAATGAAATTTAAAATCGATATGGCGATAAAAAAAAGAGGCACATACAACGGAGAACCCGGCCGGTCCGAATGGCACGAGCAAGCCGCCTCTGCGGGAGGGCTTGGGCTGAACAAGAAAGGAATGTAGAGCATGGTGCCACCGCGGGTGCATGCATGAACAGAAGAAAAGTATCATCACAGCATGAAATTGAATTATACTATAATGATATTCCAGAGTTATTTTTTGGAAAAACTATATGATTATGATGATCATTGTCAATATATTTTATGCGAAAATACGTGGTGTCGGAGTGGGAATATACCGTCATTATTACTACTTGTTCTATTGTCTTTTTGCGCAAAAAGTCGCGATGGCCGAGGCTGCTTCAGAGCCGCGACGGCGGAAGGGGAGCCGGGTGGGGAGGGTGGCTGGCGGAAACGACCGGTCGTCTTCCGTGTCGGCGGCCTTGCGACGATCGGCGCTTTCCTCTATACGTACGGATATTCATGCAACACCAAGCAGCAACGGGGATTTTCATGACCACGACCCACCTTTCCCTGTACGTGACGCGCGATGTGGAAGCCATGGCCGAAACGGCCGTCGACATCATCGCCGCGCAAGCGGAAAAAGCCTATGCCCGCAACGGGCAATTCAATCTAGCCGTTTCCGGGGGCAAGACCCCGTTGCCGTTGTTTCGTCTGCTTGCTTCGCCCGCCAAGGCCGGGTTGGTGGACTGGAACCGCACGGTTGTCTACTGGGTGGATGAACGGTGCGTTTCTCCGGAAGACCCCGAGAGCAACTACCGCGTCGCGCGGCAGGAACTGTTTTCTCGCGTGGATGCCACCCGATTTTATCGCATGAAAGGCGAAGATCGCCCTCAAGACGCCGCCGCCGCCTATGAAAAGCTGTTGGGCGAGCACTTCAGCCTGCTGCCCGGGGAGCCGCCGCGCTTCGATTGCGTGCTGCTCGGCGTGGGCAAAGACGGCCACACCGGGTCGCTGTTCCCCGGCGATCAGGCCCTGAAAATAGAAGACGCGTTGGTGGCCGATGTCTACCCCTCGGCCACGTCCACACCGCGTCTCACCCTCACTCTGCCGGTGCTGAACAACGCCCGGTGCTGCATCTTTTTGGCTTCCGGCCGGGAAAAGCACCATGTGCTTTCCACCGCGCTGAACCTCATGGCCGCGCCCATGCTGCCGGCGCAAATGGTGCGCCCGCACAACGGCAGGTTGTGCTGGGTCATCGACGAGCAGGCTTACCAAGGGTAAGCCCCGGCGTTCGCCGCGCCCGGTGGGTTCCCCGGCAACGGCCCGCCCCGCCGCCCGCCCGTTCGTTTTTTTCAGATTTCGATGATAAGAACATGTCCCGGCCGATCATCCAAAGATGATCGGCCGGGACATGGCGGTAAAGGGCCGTTCGGCTTTGCGGGGTGTTCCCGGCTCGCCCCGAGGGCTACCAGGTTTCGTAGTGGATGCGGGAGGCGTCGGTGCGGTCCACGGGCTGCGGCGGAACGATCGGCTTGCCGATGGGCATCACGCACAGGGGCATCATTTGCGGCGGCAGGTGTACCGCTTCCCGCCAAGCATCCACATACTCTTGGGAGGGGTAGACGGAAACCCAGACCGCGCCGAGGTCGAGGGCGCGGGCGGCCAAGAGCATGTTTTGCGCGCAACAGGCGGTGGAGAGAATGGCCTGTTCTTTGCCGGGCTCCACCGAGGTGTCCACGCAGACCAGAACGGCGGCTCCGGCTTTGGCCGTATAGGCCGTCATGGGAATGATTCGGTCGATCAGGTGCAGCCCTTTGCCGGGAGTCAGCACCACGAAGTGCCAGGGGCGGCTGTTTTGGGCGCTCGGAGCGCTCATGCCGGCCGCCAGAACGGTCTGCAGGGTTTCTTGGCGCAACGGTTCGCCGGTATATTCCCGAACGCTTCTACGGGAGCGAATGACGGAGATCAGGCCGGGGTCCTCTCCACGGGCCGGGGTCGGTGTGCCGAGCGACCCGGCGGCCAAAGCGAGGCTTCCCGCGCCAAAGTATTGAAGAAGGCGCCTCCGCGCCATGCAGAGAGGCGCATCGGCTTGCTCTTGAGTTTTTTCTTGAGACGGCAAAAGGTTGGATGCATTTTGGGACATGCGCATGGCAAAATCCTTGGTTGAATTTTCGGCTTCCGCTTGTGGGATTCTGTGAAAAATGGTATTTTATTGTATATTCGTATACAAAGTATACTCTATGGTCAACCCCGTGACTCGTCAAGGCGGCGCGTCATGACCTTCAACCCCGCCCGGCTGTGGATTTTTGATGAAAATATTCTCCGGACACATCACGCGCACGGTTTTCTTGGTCGCCCTGTTGGCTTTTTTGCCCAGTTTGCTGGTGATCATCCGGTTCAATTTGGAGCGCAGGGATGCCGACATGGCCGAGGCGGTGGAACGGTTGAACGAGATGGTCGGCCACGTCGCCGCCCAGGAGCTGCGGATTGTCGAGAGCGTTCGCAGTTCGTTGGAAACCTTGGCCCAGATAGATACCGTTCGACGGGGCGACTACGAGGGGTGCCTGAGCCTTTTTTCCGGGTTGGCGACGAAAAAGGTTGAAGTGACCAACTATTTTCTCGTGGACCGTCAGGGCAGAGTCTCGGTGTCGGGGCGAGGCACCCTGGAGGGCGCGGACCTCAGCAAAGAGCCTTACATGCGTGAGATGTTCCGCACCGCCGACTTCACGGTGAGCGGCATCCAGCAGGATGCCGCGGACGGCTCGGTGATCTTTTGCCTGTATCCGCTCCGCGGCCAGGCCGGCGAGGTTTCCGGCGCGTTGGCGGCGGTGGTGGACGTCGACGCGTTTCGGCCCGAAGCCGAGTCCCTTTTTGCCGACAAGGCGCTTTTTATTCTGGCCGACAATGCCGGAAATATTCTGCTGACCTCTCCCAAAGAATATGAGCAGCGCTTTTCCGTTGTGCCCGCCGTGGATTGGCGCGGCATCGTCAGGGCCGAAAATGACAACGGCGTGCTCACCTTGGGAGAAGGCACGGAGGATGAACGCATCGTCGCCTACCGCAGGTTGGCGATGCCGGGCCTCGAGCACCGGCTGCTTACGCCGATTATTTCCCTACATGCCTCCCAGGCGTATGCGTCCGCCATTGAAGCGCTGCACCGGCAGTTGTGGACCTTGGCTCTGGCGCTCGTGGCGGGGTGCCTGTTCGCCTTTGGGGTCGCCCGGCTGACCCTGGCTCGGCCGGTCGCCCGGCTGGTATCCACGGCCGAGCGGATTCGGGAAGGAGATCTGCAGGCCCGCGCCAACCTGACGGATCTTACGGGCGAGCTGGGGCTTTTGGCCACCACCGTCGACGGCATGGCCCAGGCCCTGGAATCGCGCAACGCGGAACTGACCACGGCCAAAGTCGCCGCCGATGCCGCCAACCAGGCCAAAAGCGAGTTTTTGGCCAACATGAGCCACGAGATCCGCACCCCGATGAACGCGATCATCGGCATGTCCTATCTGGCCCTGAAAATGGAACTGACCCCCAGGCTTGAGTCCTACATCGGCAAAATCTACGTCGCGGCCAATACCCTGCTGGGAATCATCAACGACATTCTCGACTTTTCCAAAATAGAAGCGGGCAAGCTCGACATTGAACGGGTCCCCTTTCAACTGGATGAAGTTTTCGGGGTGGTGACCACGCTGGTGGCGCAAAAAGCCGAGGAAAAAGGCCTGGAGTTTCTGTTCTCCATCTCGCCCGATATTCCCCGCTGCCTGACGGGCGACCCGCTCCGCCTGGGGCAGGTGCTGACCAACATCATCACCAATGCCGTCAAGTTCACGTCCGAGGGCGAAGTGCTGGTCGTGTGCGCTTTGGATGAAAAAACGCCCCGGCAGGACGTCGAAGGCCCGGACCGCCCCGTCACCCTGCACTTCCAGGTCAAAGACACCGGCATCGGCATGACCGCGGAGCAGAAGAACAAGCTGTTCCAACCCTTCACCCAGGCCGACGGCACCATCACCCGACGCTACGGCGGCACCGGGCTGGGTTTGAGCATCACCAAGCGCCTGATCGAAATGATGAACGGCAGCGTATGGATCGACAGCCGGCCGGGGACCGGCACCACGGTGCACTTCACGGTGGAGTTGACGTCTTGCGACGATGCGCCGTATACCCGTTCCGGGGTTTCTCTTAACGGGATTCCGGTTTTGGTGGTGGACGACAATGAAGCCGCGCGCATCGTGCTTACGGAAATGTTGCAGGGATTCACGCTGAAGCCCACAGCCGTTTCCTCCGCCGCCGAGGCGTACGAGGAACTGCGCCGGGCCGACCGCTCCGCCCCCTATCGCCTTGTGCTGCTCGACTGGAATATGCCGGAAGAGAACGGCCTGCAGGCGGCGGAAAAAATCCGTGAAATGGATTTGCGCAGCATGCCGGCTCTTGTGCTGGTCACGGCTTTCGGCCGGAGCGAAGTGCAGGCCAAGGCGGAAAACGCGGGCTTCAACACGGTGCTGTACAAGCCCGTCAGCCCGTCCCAGATGTTTAACGCGGTGTTGGAAGCCATGCAGGCCGAGGGCCGCATCGCTCCGCCGCCGCGAACCGACATCGGCGAGGAGCGTACCTCGTTGCGCGGTCTCCCGGTACTTTTGGTCGAGGACAATGTGGTCAACCAGCAGGTGGCGGTGGAGATCCTCACCCAGGAGGGCATCCAGGTCGCCGTGGCCGAAAACGGGCGTGAGGCGATCGAGATTTTACAGGGCAACCCCGATCGTTTCGCGTTGGTGCTCATGGATTTGCAAATGCCGGTCATGGACGGGTATGAAGCCACGCGTATTTTGCGCGCGAACCCGATCTTCGACAAGCTGCCGATCATCGCCATGACCGCCCATGCCATCAGCGCCGAGCGCGAGGCCTGCGCCAAAGTGGGCATGAACGACCATATTTCCAAGCCCATAGAGGTGAACAAGCTGTTTCAGGTGCTGGAGCGCTGGGCGGGTGCCGAGCGCGAGACCCCCGAGCCGCCGTCGCAGGCGGACATGGTCGCGGAAAGCGCCGTGCCCGCGCTCGAAGCCGCCCCGGATTCCGGCCCGCAGAACCTTCAACCAATGGTCCCCGTCATGGAAAAATCTTCCGCCGCTCCCGCCGGTTTCACCATAGCCATGTTGGCGGGCGTTCCCGCCCTGGACAGCGCCGGCGCAATGGCCCGCCTGGGCGGCAACGAGAAGCTCTACCTGAAAACACTGGGCACCGTGCATCGGAATTTGCCCCAGTTCGATCAGGACATCGTGGGCGCCATGACGGCGGGCGATGCTTCGGCCCTGCGCCGGCACGCCCATACCCTGAAAGGCCTCGCCGCCACGGTAGGCGCGCAGGAGGTCGCCGAAGCCGCGGCCGCTGTGGAACATGCCACGGGTGAAAACTGCGCTCCGGTCGAATTGGTGGAGCATATGCGCGATTTGCTGCACAGGTTCGTTGCGGCTCTGGATCGAGTCGCCGGGAACGACGCTCCCGCTCCCGCGCCTGCGGTGTCCACGCCTGGTGCCGACCCGCAGGTGTTGCTGGCGCATTTGTATTCCATGCTGGAGTCCGGCGACGGCGCAACGCCCGAATGGCTCGCCGCCAACGAGACCGGGCTGGCTCCGCTGTTGGATCCCGAACGCCGCAAGAATCTGGGAGCGGCCGTCGCGGCCTTTGATTACGACAAGGCGCTGGAGATCATCGCCGGCGTGAAGCAGTGAACGAATCCCTTTCCATAGAAATAGTCCTTGCCGAGCCCGATGGGAGCGAGCGGCGGTATTCCCGCGAGGTGCCGCCGACCGACACGGCGGCGCAGGCCGTCTACCTGTCCGGCCCGGTGGCCGCGCCGGTTTTGTGCTCCGGTCTCGGGCGCTGCCGCCGCTGCCGCATGGGCATTGAGGTGAACGGTGCCACGCCGGACCCTCTGCCCAAGGAACGCCTTGTGCTCACGCCGGAAGAGCTGGCATCCGGCATCCGCTTGGGGTGTCTGCACCGGGTGCGCGAGGGTATGCTGCTTCGGCCGATCGTCGCGTCCGCCGTTGCGGCCGCCAAGCACCCCCATGTCGAGGAGGACGAACCGGTTTCCGTTGCCGTGGACTTCGGCACGACCTCCCTGTGCGTGCGCGTTCTCGCCCTTGATGGAGAAAGCAGGGGAGAAAGCTGCCGAATCAACCCGCAAATGGGCGCGGGCGCGGATGTGATTTCGCGTCTGGCCTATGCCGGGGACGACGACGGCTTTGTGCGTCTGCGCGAAGTCACCCGAAAGGTTCTTGAAGACATCGTGGAGGAGACGGGCGGGCAGGTGCTGGCCGTCTGCCTGGCCGGCAATCCGGCCATGACCTCCCTGGCCGTGGGCTGGAACATATCCGGTTTGGCGTCCGCACCGTACGGTCTGCCGCACAAGGGCGGGTTCTGGGCCACGCTGCCGGATTCCCCGGATTATCCCCTGGTTTTTATTCCCCCGCAGTTGTCCCCCTTCGTGGGTGGAGACATTTCCGCCGGGTACGCGGCCCTGGCGCATGCCGCGCTTGCTCCGGGAGCCTTTGCAGGTGAAGCGCCGACGTTTCCTTTTGTCTTGGCCGATCTCGGCACCAACGGCGAAATCCTTCTGGCCCTGTCGCCGGAACGTGCCGTCGTCGCCTCTGTGGCTCTGGGGCCCGCCCTGGAAGGCGCGGGCCTGACCTTTGGTTCCGAGGCACGTCCGGGAGTGATCACCGGTTTTTCCCTTTCGCCCAAAGGCCTTGAGCCCCGGTTCTACGATGCGGATACCGACCCGCGCGGCATTTCCGGCACGGGGCATCTGTCCTTGCTGGCCTGCCTGCTCCGTGCCGGCGCCATGGACGTGGGCGGGCATTTCACTCCGGAAAAGAGTCCGCTGCTGCGCAAGTTTTTTGCGCCGGAAGATGCCGGCGGGTTTCGCCTTTCCCTGCCCGGCGACATGTACCTGTCGGCGCGGGATGTGGAGGAAATCCTCAAGGTCAAAGCGGCCTTCTCGCTCGGTCTGCAACTGGTTTTGGACGCCGCCGGGCTGGATTCACGCGACCCGGCTGTTTTTTACGTTGCCGGGGCCTTGGGTCTGCACGTTGTGGCCGACGATTTGGAACTGCTGGGTTTTTTCCCGGCGGGTGCGGCAACGCGCATCCGGGCCTGCGGCAACACGTCGCTGGAAGGCGCGGCCTTGCTGCTGCAAAGCGAGGCCCTGCGCGTCAACCTGGGCCGCTGGGCGGCCGGGGTCACGCCCCACGCTCCGGCGGAAGATCCCCTGTTTCATAAACGTTTTGCGAACCATATGCGCTTCGCCTGGGAGGGTTCCGCCTGATGCGCGTTCTGCTGCTCGTCCTTCTGCTGCTGTGTCCGGTCACATCCGCTCTCGCCAAATCGCCGCCCCCGCCGTCGGTCCCGGCGGGCTTCACGCCGCCCGGAATGGGACTCAGTCCGGCCAAAACAATGGATGCGTTCGTGAACCTGTCTTATCGCGAGGACGGCACCCTGGATGAAAAGGGGCGCTGGACCCTGTTCGCGGACCCCTCGGCGACGTTCCAAACTCCCGGACTGAACTGCAGCGGTTTTGTTTTGGAAGGCTCGCGCTATGTGCTGGGGAAAAACTTCACTCCGGCCGAGGCCATGCGGGATCGCGCCGGGGACAGCGGTCCCGGCGCGGCCAAAGGGCAGGATTGGGATTTCGGCTGGGACGTCGTCTGCAACATTTCGGAAGGGTTCAAACGCGCATTGTTGCTGCCGGGCGGCAAAACCGCCGATCCGGCGGGATACGACGGAACCTATCGCGGCTGGGAACTGAACAGCGACGCGACGTGGGACGAGCTCCTGCCGCGCTTCAAACCCGGCAGGCTTTACCTGATCTCGTTCAGCAAAGAGACGAAGCAGCCCGGCTACACGATGTTGCACTATCATGTGGGCATCATCGTCAAGGGCGACAAAGGGGAAACGTTCCTCTACCAGACCAGCAGCGACGCCGGCAAAGCCAATCGCCGGGATCTTTCCACGGCCAAGGGCATGGCCGCCCTGCATCGGGATTTCGCGGACAGACCCGGGAACAAGAAGATGATTGTCGTGCTGGAAGTGGATATCCCCGCGAGAGATTGACAAACCCGTGTCGGGACTTTACCTGATCAAAAAACAATTTTGGAGGGCTCATGGTTACGGTTACCGAACAGGCCGGCAAAGAGCTGAATGCATACTTTGAGGGCAAAAATCCTGGAACCATCCGGGTTTATCTCGCCTCCGGGTGCGGCGGCGCGCGTCTGATGCTGGCTTTGGATGAAGCGGGCACGGACGACGCCTCGTATGAAGCGGGCGGGTATACGTTCTGCGTCAATAAAGAGTTGCTTGAGAAAACGTCCGACATCACCATTGACTACAACTACATGGGATTTGCGGTTGACTCCGCCATTCCCGTGAGCTCCGGCGGGGGCTGCGGCTGCGGAAGCGGCGCGTCGTCCTGCGGAAGCGGGGGGGGAGGCTGCGGCGGCGGTTGCTCTTCTCATTAGAGTATTTTCACTTTAAAAATGTTTGTGAAGCCATGACGACGGGTTTCCAAACGAGCCTGCAGGCGAGCATCCGCTTGCGCGGCTGCAGGAGCGAATCAACTTTTTAAAGTTACTTTACTCCAAGGCCGGTGAGGCGGCAGCGCCGACGCGGGCTTGCCGGGTTTTCCCGGCGAAAGGGAAAGAAATTCGTGTTGCCCCACAGCGCCCCGGTTTGAGGGACGCGCAACCCGGCGGTTTTCCGCCCAAACGTACATCGGAGATTCTATGGTCACAGTAACCGACGGCGCCCGCAAAGAGCTGGACGCCTACTTTGACGGCAAGAAGCCCGGCCCCATTCGGGTGTACCTTGCCTCCGGCGGTTGAAGCGGTCCGAGACTGATGCTGGCTCTGGATGAGCCCGGCCCGGATGACGCTTCCTATGAAGCCGGTGGATACACGTTTTGCGTGAATAAAGAGCTCATCGAAAAGACTTCGACCATTACCATAGATTACAATTACATGGGCTTTTCTGTGGATTCTGCCGTGCCGGTCAACGCCGGCGGCGGTTGCTCCTCGTGTGGGAGCGGCGGCGGTTGTTCCTCTCAAGCCTGATTCGTCGGGGGGTGTCCGAGCCAAACGCCGGGCGCCCCCCGAAAGCGAAACGCGCCATGTCCGAGTCCGCCATGCTTACCTTGTCCCCCGCCGCCCGCGACGAGCTTGACGCGTACTTCGTCGGGCGGGAGAAGTCGTCCTTACGCATCTATGCCGCCCCGGGCGGTTGCTCCGGCCGGCGTCTGGCCCTGACCCTCGGTGAGCCCGATCCGGGCGACGCGGTATGTGAAGCCGACGGCTACAAATTTTGCGTCGACCCGGAACTTTTAAGCCAAGTCGGAATATTGACAGTGGATTTGTCCCACACAGGTTTTTCCGTGAACGCCGGCGCCTGTTCCGGCTGCTCGGGCTGCGGCCCTGAACGCTGAAGTTGAAGGAACATGGCGAGCGGTAGGAGCCCGGCACCTGCCGCGTATTTTTTTGTCGGCTGTGGGGAGGCTCGTTCCCCATGGAAATTTGGCGTAAAAATGAACGTTGAAAAAGTTTATTTGTTCCGATGGCCGCGTTGAGGATGCTTGTGGGCTCGTTGAGAAGTCCGTCGAAAATATGATTGGAGAGACAGTTTCATAAGGAAATTGCTCAAAGGGGTGTCCGGCCCCGATGATCGCACAAGGAGTTGCCATGGGCCTGTTGACCCGTCTGACGTTCACCGTTTCTCCGGAAGATGGAGAGTTGTTCTCCGCCTTTCTGGCCATGCGCGTGCCCCAAGGGTGGGAGGAAATCGTCCTGCCCGACGGGGGAATGCGCTGTCTGGTGCATTCGGAGCACAAGGGGTTTTGCGATGAGTTGGAGGCCGCCGCCCGCGCCCTGCATCCGACCGTCGCCGTCGAGCGGGAGGCCGTGAAAGAGACGGATTGGCTGGAGAGCTGGAAGGAATTTTTCACCCCCGTTCCCTGTGGGGAGCGGTTTGTGGTCTTGGCTCCGTGGATGAAGAAAGAGCGCGCCGAAACGACCCGCATTCCCGTGCTTATCGATCCGGGCTCCGCCTTTGGCACCGGGCATCATGAAAGCACGGCCCTCTGTCTGACGGCGCTTTCGGATCTGGCCGACGCCGGGGTGTTGTCGCTGGAGCGTCCTTTTTTGGACTTGGGCACCGGCTCGGGTATTCTCGGCATCGCGGCGGCCAAGCTGGGGCTGCGCGGCGAGGGCCTGGACATCGACGTGGTGGCCGTGGACAACGCCCGAGTCAACCGGGATTTGAACGCCATCGACCCCAACGCCTTTGCCGTTGCGGAAGGCGGGGTGGAAGCAGCCGGGGGTTCTTATGGGCTGGTGTTGGCCAACATCTTGGCAGGGCCTTTGTGCGACATGGCTCCCGCCATCGCCCGCCTGGGTGGGGGCGAGCCGTTCATCCTGATTCTTTCGGGTATTCTGACCATCCAGGCCGACACCGTCGCCGCCGCGTATATGCGCCAAGGTCTGGCCGCTCCGGCCCGCCGCAGTAGGGGGGAGTGGACCGCCTTGATTTTCGGAGCCGGTTCGGAGATATGAAGAAGAGCGGCGACGCGAAACCGGGGGGACCACGCGCGGAAACCGCTCAAACCGAGCGGACTTTTCTGCCGAAGGTGCGGTTGTGCGCGAACGCCTGACGCGTTATTATCGGGCCATGCTCGAACGCCTCGGCGAAAGCCGTTGGTGGCCGGGGGATTCTCCCTTTGAAGTTGCCGTTGGGGCAATCCTGGTGCAGAATACCGCCTGGGGCAATGTGGAAAAAGCCATGGCCCGCCTGAAGGCGTCCTGCTCTCTCACGCCGCGTTCCGTCTGGCGTCTGCCGGAAGATACGTTGCGTGAATGTATTCGGCCTTCGGGTTTTTTCCGGCTGAAGACCGAGCGGTTGCGCGCCCTGTTGGAATGTTTCGCGCGGACGGCGGGCGGCGACGAGCCGCCGGACGACCCCACGCTTGGTTTTTTGGCGGGCATCGACGACGACGCCATGCGCCGGACCTTGCTTGAGGTCAAAGGGGTGGGCCGAGAAACGGCCGATTCCATTCTGCTGTATGCCCTGAACCGCCCCAGTTTTACGGCGGACGCCTACACCCGGCGGATTTTCGGCCGACACGGCCTGGTGCCCGAAGACGCCTCGTATGAGGTTATGCGTGAATTTTTTATGGAACATCTGCCGGTCGATACGAAACTGTTCAATGAATACCACGCGCTGATCGTGCGTACGGGCAACACTTGGTGCAAAAAGCGCAACCCCTTGTGCGACGATTGTCCCTTGGGCGCATATATGGAGGAAGGACGATGAGCGCACGCCGCATATCGTTCGCCTTGGTTCTGACGGTTTTTGTCTGCCTTTGCCCGCCGGTCGCCTCGGCGGCGGCCGCTCCCGATGCGCAAACCCTGAAAGCCCGGCTGCAGCAGGAACAGGCCAACGCCGCCGCGCGTCGGGCCAGCCTGCAGCGCCTGACCTCCGAAGAGCGACGCCTGAACACCGGACTGGCGGCTGCGGAAAAACGCATTCTGCAGTTGGAGCGCGGCATCGAAGACCAACAGGCCAAGCTGGCGGATCTGGCCCAGAGCGACGCCGGGGCCAAGGTGGAATACGACAAGCTGGCGGCGGACGTCGTGGCGACGGAAAAGACCATGAACGGGCTGTTGAGCCTGCTTTGGGAAATTTCGGTTAAGCGGATCAGCGTGGGCGGCCGGGAAATGGCCGACTGGGACGTGACGGAGCGTGAACATATTTGGTCGCGCGAACTGTTCTCGGAGTTGGAGAAATACCGGGCCCGCCTGAGCGAGCAGGAAACCAAGCTCGCCGCCGTGCTCGGGCGCCGGCAAAAAATCGCCGACTCCATCAATCAGAGCCTGACCGTGGTGAACACGGAGAAAGAAACGCTGCTCCGGGAGCGCCTCGCATATAACCGGAAGCTGGAAGACCTGCGCGACAAGAAAAAGGACGTGGAAGAGGAGTTGCAGGACATCCTGAAGCTGGTCGGCGATCTGAACTTCCAGATCGAGAAGGCGACCGCGCAGGCTCCGCCTCCCACTCCTCCCGCGACTTCTCCCGGCGGCGCCAAAGGCTCGGGGGATGCGAAAAGCTCGGGTGACGCAAAAAAATCGGGTGGGTCCAAAGGGTCCCCGGAGAGTGCCGGAAGTTCCGGCTCCGCCACGGCCGGCAGCATCGCCGCCGCCGGGGCCGCCAACATTGAAGGCCTGAAAGGGCGGCTCATCCGTCCCGTTCAGGGATCTGTGAAGCTCGGCTACGATCCCTCGGGCGACCCTCCCCGCCGTGGCCTCGGCTTTTCGTCCAAAGAGGGGCAAAAGGTCGTGGCCGTGGCTTCCGGAAAGGTCGTGCACAACGACGTGCTGCGCGGCTTCGGCAGGGTGCTCATCCTGCAGCACGGCTCGGACTACTACACGCTGTATGCGTTCCTGGGCGACTGCCCCCTGTCCGTCGGGCGGCAGGTCGCGGCCGGCGCGGTGGTCGGGTCGGTCGGGTGGTATCCGGCCATTTCCGGCTACGGCATGTATTTTGAGATGCGCGTGAAGCAAAAGCCCACCAACCCCACATCGTGGTTCGGCTCGTGAGGCCGGATATGATTCGGACGCCGGCCCGGAACGAGGGCGCGTTTTCAATTTTTTGTGACGGCTCGGCTTCAACGGGAACGTGCCCAGAGGAATATTCATGCGTTTTTTGAGTCGATGGGCGACCTTGGGGGTGTTGCTTTTTGTCCTGTGCCCGGCTGTTTTTGCGACTCACCCCGTTCAGGCTTTGGAAGGGGATGAGGAAATACGGCAGGATGTCGGCGACGACAGACCGTATGGAATCGGCGTCGTTATCGTCGACCGGAATGGGCAAATAGTTGTGGACAGCTCCATCGAGGGCTCCCCGGCGTATAAAGCGGGAATCAGGGTGGGCGACGTGATTCTGTCGGCGGGCGGGCATTCGCTGCAGGGCCTGAACTCGACGGCGGCAAGCGCCAAATTGCTTGGGCGCAAGAGTACAAGTGTGAAAGTTTCGGTTCGGCGCAAGAGCGACGGCAAGATCGTCGAACACGATCTTGTGCGCGGCTATCTGTGGAATTAAAGCCGGTCGCCGTGAAATCCGCAATACTCGGCGTTCGTTCACCCGCCCGTCGCGCTTGCGGGTCCGGCGTGCGTATTCTTCGATACGCTGCGTTCAGCGGCAATTGCGGAGTCAACCCGCATTCGGGGGGCGGCCGGGCGCGGAACTCCAGTCTTCCCGGACGCCGTTTCTTGCCGGCGCGGTCGACCGATCTCGGCGGATTTCAGGCCCGGTTTGTATTTTACATTGCGTTTTCAGTAAAAAGTCATTAATCCTTTGCCGTGGTTTGGCTCTCAGACGCCGGCCGGTATTCCGTCCGAAAAATGCGGCCGGAGGCCGGTGTTTTGTTGCGCCGCAAACTTGACCACGGTTTTTGGGGAGGAGTCATGATGTTTTGTATCCGCCGTATGGTGGTTGTTCCCGCGTTGCTCGCGGCTCTGTGTCTTCCGGCCTTCGCGGCCACGCCCGACGCCGGCAGATACGACCATTTAAAGCGCTTCGGCAAGGTGCTGGATCTTATCCGGACATCCTATGTGCGCGAAGCCAACCCTGAGGAGCTGATCACCTCGGCCATCAAGGGGATGCTTCAGGGGCTCGATCCGCACTCCACCTTCCTGGACAAGGAAGAGTTCAAGGAAATGCAGGAAACCACCACCGGGAAATTCTACGGGGTGGGCATTGAAATTTCGACGGAAAACAACCAGATCATCGTGGTCTCGCCCATCGAAGACACCCCCGCCTACAAGGCCGGCGTCAAAGCGGGCGACGTCATTCTGGCCGTCGACAGCCAACCGACCCAGGACATGAGCATGCAGGAGGTCGTCTCCAAAATTCGCGGTCCAAAGGGCAGCGAAGTGGAGCTTCTGCTTCTGCATAAAACGGATAAGACGCCGGTGGCCGTCAAAATTGTCCGCGACGCCATCCCGCTGATCAGCGTCAAGGCGCGCTTCATCGATGAAGACGGCGTGCTGTGGGTTCGTCTGACCCGCTTCAGCGAGCGCACCACCGAAGAACTGCGCGATGCCCTCGAAGCCATGAAAAAGAAAGCCCCCATCAAGGGCGTTGTGCTGGACCTGCGCAACAATCCCGGCGGCCTGCTGGACCAGAGCGTGGAAGTCGCCGACGTGTTCCTGCGCCGTGGGGTGATCGTCAGCATGCGCGGCCGGGGCGATGAAGTGCTCAAGAGCTTCGACGCCAAGGCGGATTCCTCCGACGTGAACGTGCCCATGGTGGTGCTGGTGAACTCCGGCTCGGCCTCGGCCTCGGAAATTGTGGCCGGCGCGTTGCAGGACCACAACCGCGCCGTGCTGGTGGGTGAACGCACCTTCGGCAAGGGTTCGGTGCAGAACATCATCCCGCTTGAGGACGGCACGGCGGTCAAACTGACCATCGCCCTGTACTACACGCCCAGCGGCCGTTCCATCCAGGCCGAGGGCATCGTGCCGGACATCGTGATTCCTTTTGAGGCTCCCCGCGAAGAAGAGGGCACCCCCCGCTTCAACATCCCGCGTGAAAAAGATCTTTCCCGCCACCTGGAAGTGAAGCGCGACGGCGCCAAAGACGACGGCGCCAAAGACAAACCCAAGCTGGTGGAAGACGACACGGCCAAGATTCTCTCGCAGGACAACCAACTGCGTATGGGTCTGCAACTGGTGCGCGGCTTGCCCAAGATCAGCGAGATTCACGCTCGGTAATCGAGCGTCCGCAGGCAAGGCAACGTATTCCGGCCGGCGGAGGGAGCATGTGCCCTCCGCCGGCCTTGACCTTTGACACGACGTGATCGGCCCCTGTGACCGCGAAGACCGGAAAAAGACCAGCACGGAAGAGCACCGGCGACAAGAAGGTGCGCAAAAGCTCCGGACAGAGGGTTGCGCGCGCCGGAACGCGTGGAACCCCGGCCCGTTCTTCCGGCCGAAGGAAAAAGTCGAAAGCCCGGAAGTGGACCTGGGGCGACTTTGTCATGGGTCTGTGCATGCTTGTTCTGCTGTGCGCGGGCGGCCACACCCTGTACGTCGTCCTGAGCGCGCCTTCAGCGCCGACGGTCGCCTCCTCCTCAAAAGATGCTCCCACGCCGCCGCGCCGCGCCCCGGCAAAGCCCACGGCTTCTTCGACAAAAAACGGTGCCGCTCCGGCCAAACCTTCTTCTCCTCCGAGCCGTCCGTCCGCGTCACCGGTCCAGTCCGCTTCTTCCTCGGATCGGCCGGCAGTTCTTCCGGACCAACCGCCGTTTTATCCCGCCTCTCCGGATTCGGCCGACGTCGCCTCCACGGCCGACGGCGCCGTGCGCCGCGCGTTGCGCGAGCTGCCGCTTTTGCCCTATGAAGAAGCCTATGAATATAAACTCGAAGAGACCATCGGGCAGATCGACAACGCCCTGCTGCAGGTTCTGCGCCGCCTGAGCCTGCAGCCGGAGTCCTTACGGACGATCGCCGCCGTTGAGCTGACCTCTCCCCAAAAAGAAGTCTACACCTTCCGTAGGCTGGACGTTTTTTGCAACGATCGCGCGGAGACGTTCGAGCGGGAGCTTGAGCAAAGCCTGCGCTCCTGGGTTGAAGGCGCCGTCGTCCGTCGTGTCGATGCCGGCACCCTGGAAATCCTCGTCAAAGGGGTGCGTACCCATTTGCTTCTGTTGCGCCCGACCAAGCCGCCGCTTCCTTCCGAGGCCGACGTCGGCCCGGTCGGACGGCATCGCCTGCGCCGCCCGGACGAAGAGCCCAAGTTGACCATCGTGATCGACGACCTGGGTGCGAATATGGGCGCGGTCAGAAGACTTCTGGCTTTGGATTACCCCGTGACCTTCGCTTTCTGGCCTCACGCCGCCCATACGCGCGAGGGTGCGGAAGCGGCCCACCTTGCCGGGCGGGAAATCCTCGTGCATTTGCCGATGGAACCGGAAGGCTATCCAAGCGTCAAGCCGGGGCCGGGCGTGCTGTTGCGCGACGCGCCATCGGACCAGATTCGGGAACTGACCGCGCGGGGCATCGCTCGTGTGCCTTATGCCGTGGGCCTGAACAACCACATGGGGTCGCGTTTCACCCGGAGCAGGGAGGGGGTGCGGGTGGTTCTTGAAGAGCTGAGCAAGCGCAACATGTTCATGCTTGACAGCCTCACTCACCCGCGCAGCGTGTTTTATGCCGAAGGCCTGTCGGCCGGCGTTCCCGCTTATTGCCGTGATGTGTTTCTGGATCACGTCATTTCGCGCCAGGCCGTTCTGAGCGCTTTGCGCCGGGCCGAGGCAACCGCGCTGCTCACCGGTCGGGCCGTGGCCATCGGGCATCCGCATCCGCAGACCCTGGACGTGTTGAAGGAATGGGAGCTGTTGCGCAACCCGGCCATACGCATTGTTCGTCTTCAGGATCTGCCGCGCTGAGGCGCGGGGCTCTGTTTCCGGATTTTGTCGAGGGAAATACCATGGCTCGGCGCATCCTGCGTCTTGCCCTCCGGGTGCCGTCGGGAGACCTCCGGCGTCCATGCGCCTCTTGCCGCAGGAACCCCTGGCCCCCCTGGGTTGCGGTCGGTCCGGCTTTGCCGGAACCATCCCGCCGTGAGGCTGCCGAATTTTTCCCAACGCATCCGTTATCCATCCCAGGAGGAACCCATGCCCATGATCGCCGGCCGCAGTCTTGAGTCCTGGATTGCGGAATTTCCTCTGCTGAAGGATATGGTCGCCCGCCGTCCGGTTTTCTGGCTCAATCCCTCCCGCAGACCCTTTGCCGAAGTCGAGGGTTCGCTGCCCGTCTCTCGGCGCGAGGCCGAAGACGCCCAGGCCCGCCTGGAACGCTTCGCTCCTTTCATCGCCACCGCGTTCCCGGAAACCGCCGCGGCCGGCGGAATCATCGAATCGCCTCTGCGGGAAACGCCGCGTTTCAAGGCCGCCCTTGAGGAGCGCCGGCAACGGAAGATTCCCGGCCGCCTTCTGATGAAGATGGATGCGGCCTTGCCCATCTCCGGCTCGATCAAAGCCAGGGGCGGCATCTACGAGGTGCTGGCCACGGCCGAAAAGCTGGCCGTGGAGCACGGGTTGCTCCGGCTTGAAGACGACTACGCCGTTCTGGCCGAACCGCGTTTTCGGGAGTTTTTCTCCGGCTTCAAGCTGGCCGTGGGCTCCACCGGGAACCTGGGCCTTTCCGTGGGCATCATGGGAGCGGCTCTGGGGTTTGTCGTGACCGTGCATATGTCGGCGGACGCACGGGCCTGGAAAAAGGATCTGCTGCGCGCCAACGGCGTCATTGTGAAGGAATACGCCGACGACTACGGCTTCGCCGTGGCCCAAGGGCGTAAGGAGGCCGAAGTCGACCCGCTGTGCCACTTCGTGGATGACGAGGCTTCGCGCAACCTGTTCCTGGGGTATTCCGTGGCCGGCCTGCGCCTCAAAACACAGTTGGAGGCGCTGGGCATTCGGCCGGATGCGGCGCACCCCCTGTGCATCCACCTGCCTTGCGGCGTGGGCGGCGGCCCCGGCGGCGTGACCTTTGGGCTCAAACTCGCGTTCGGCGACGCGGCGCATTGCTTTTTCGCCGAGCCGGTCAATGCTCCGGCCGTTATTTTGGGCCTGTATACCGGCCTGCATGAGCGGGCGTCCTCAACGGATTTCGGCATTCCCCTGAACACGGCGGCCGACGGTTTGGCCGTGGGCAGACCCTCGGCTTTGGTCTGCGAAGCGATGACTCCCTTATTGGATGGCCTGTATACCGTGGAAGACGAAGACCTCTTTACCCACTTGGCCCTGGCGGCCGACACCGAAGGGTTGAAGCTGGAACCCTCGGCTCTGGCCGGCGTTCCGGGGCTTCTCCACACCGTGGAAAAGGGCTTGGTGCCGGCAACACCTTCGGAAAACGCCGTGCACATCGTCTGGGCCACAGGCGGCAATTTGGTCCCCCAAGAGGAATGGCAAGGCTACGTGAAGAGGGGAAGGCGTACCTCCGCCTCAACGCGTTGACCACATCGGCCGTAACGGTGATGTGGATGAACGCGGACCTTGCGCCTCCATCCGGGCGGGTACATCCGGCGCGTCTGCCGCCCAACAGTCCGCTATATATGGCATTTCTGTTCGCGCTTATTTTGGCTTAGAATCGTTTGAAGGCAAAGGCGGGCGTCGGCGGCCCGGAGCCGGCGGCGATGCGCTTTTTTTCGTATTCCGGGCGGAGCGCAAGGAGGACGAGTATGGCGAAACATATTTTGGTCGTTGTCGGGAGCCCCCGGAAAGGGGGGAACAGCGATCTGCTGGCCGACGCTTTTACGAGGGGGGCGCTTGCTGTTGGTCACGAGGTCGCGCGGTTTGACGCGGCCACGGATCACGTGGAAGGGTGCACGGCTTGCGACGGCTGCTGGAGCGGAGGCAAGGCCTGTATTGTCGACGACGGGTTCGACCGGCTTGCCCCCATGCTGGAAAAAGCGGATGCCTTGGTTCTGTGCAGCCCGCTGTACTGGTATTCGTTCAGCTCTCAACTCAAATCCGCCGTGGATAAGTTCTATGCCTACATGCGGCCGAACTGTCCGCAAAAGCTGAAAATGAAGGAAGCCGCCCTGCTGATGTGCGCTGAAGACACGGAAGAAGCCGCTTTCACCGGTCCGATCGGCACCTATGAGAGCATTCTTTCGTACCTGGAATGGACCGATCGCGGTAGGGTGTTGGTGACCGGCGTCGGCCCCAAAGGCGCGATCGCCCAAATGGACGCCCTCTCCAAGGCCGAGGCCCTCGGCCGGCAGATGTAAGTTCGAATTTCTACCAGGGATTCAAACAGGGTTGCTTCGGTCGGTCGACGGTATTTCGTGATGTGAACAAGGCTGCCGTGCAATAACGCAGGCGGACTTCCAATTTCCAGTACTCCCAATTATCGAAAACCCCGCGTTACGCGGGGTTTTCGATAATGAGGGGGTCTGGGGGAAATCATTTCCCCCAGAAAAAGCTACCCCAACAGTCCGGCCACATGCCGGGCCACGGCTCCAGCCAGAGGCGGGGGCACAGCGTTGCCGATCAGCCGGGCGATGTCGGATTTGTTGCCCAGGAAGCGGAAGTCGTCGGGGAAACCCATGAGTCGGGCGGCCTCGCGGTGGGTGATGGGGCGGTGTTTCTCGGGGTGCAGATAGCGCCCTTTTTCCGGCTTGAAGAACTCGGTGCGGATGGTTACCGAGGGGCGATCCCACCAAAGCCGGCCGAAAAGGTCTGTGCCGCCGGATGTCTTGCGTACCCAGCAGGCCGGGGTCAGGTGCGGGGCGGTCCTTTGCAGGTCGAAGCGGTTGCCGCCCGGCGGAACGGCTTTGTAGCGCAGCAGACTTTTGGGCGTGGGGCGGCGGCCGAAATGCAGATCCAGGGGCGGGGGCGCGGCGTTGCAGTCGACCCCGAGTGGGGCGGGCAGATCGCCGATGGCTTCCCGTACGGTGCGCCAGGCAGGGGCACGCCCTTCGGCCGGCGGGAAATGGGTTGGCTCGGGCGGGAAGGGCGGCGGCGTATCGCCTCTGATTCCCAGGAGGAAAGCCCGCAGGCGATTTTGCGGCACGCCGTAGTCGGCGGCATTGAGCAGGGCGGAAGACACGGCAAACCCCATTGATTCGGCCCGGCGCACGATGGCCGCGTGCTCCGGCGAATTAAGCAGCCAGCGCACGTTTTCGATCACAAAAGCTTCGGCCCCGCAGGCTTCCACAATATCCATGTAGGGCTCCCACAGAGCGCGGCGGGCGTCCCCCCGGCGGCCTCTGTTCAGCAGGCTGAAGCCCTGGCAGGGCGGCCCGCCGATGACCACACGGGCGGACGGCACCGGCTCCCTGCCCGAAGCCCAGTATTCCACATCTCCCTGCCGGCCGTGGGGGCCAAAATTATGCGCGTAACTCGCGGCCGCCGCCGGGTCGTGGTCCAGGGCGAAGACGCTGCGAAACGCGCCGCCGAAGCGGGCGTCGCAAAAACCCAAGGTCATGCCGCCGCAGCCGGAGAAGAGGTCGATAAGGGGGATCATCCGCCAAGCATATCCTGTGCTGGGGGTATGGGCAACGGGTTCCGACGGGCGGCGCGGGTTTGCCTCACCAGGGGCCGAACACGGCCAGCAGCGCGGCCAAAAGCAGGCTCCAGATCAGATTCGCGCCGAATTGGAACAGGCATGTGGGGGCGACCAGTTGCACCAGCCGGAACAGCCCGACTTTGAAATATTCGCACGAGACCACCAAACAAACGTGTAAAGGCGACAGCAGCTGGCCGAGTTGACCGGCGGCCAGGGCCAGAATGTACAGGGGCACGGCTTCGCTCTGCATTCCCGCTTGGGAGATGACGCCCAAAAGAATGGGGAAGGAGGTGCCCACGTAGCCCATCATGATGCCGGTCAACAGGCCGCAAAGAAAAGGCAGAATGATGCAAAGGGAATACACCGCGAGCCGTTCGGTGCCGAATCCGCTGATTTCGGCGATCAGGCCGCTGTGCGCCAGGGAGGTCTTGAAAATGAAGATGGTGAAAAGCAGCAGAAAAAGCTTGCCGGTGGAAGGTTGGAGCAGAACGCCGACAACAGCCGCCGGACCACCCTTGCCTTGGCACATGGCCGTAACGACGGCCGCCCCAAGAGAGAGCAAAAAAGGCGAGCCCTTGGGGAAAAACGGAAAAAACGCATCCACCAGCACGGAAGCGGGAAACGCGCCCGCCAGGGCCACCGTGAGCGGCAAGGATTCAATGAACACGGCCGCCAAGGCTTTGCCGCGCTTCACCGGGGGCGCGGCAGTCTCTTCGCAGTGCTCCGGCGGAAGGGAGCGGAGCAGAAGAAGCCGCCCTGCGAGGAGTGAGGTGAGCACCATCGGGAAGGTATAGCGCCAGAGGACCGACAAGGGGATGTCCAGCACTGCGCAGGCCAGCAGATAGCCGGGGTACAGGGGCCAGGCCACTTCCCAGATGTGCCGGAACCAGTAGTTGATGGCCGCTTTTCGTTCTCCGTTCAGGTCCATGTGGCGGGCCGTGCCGTCGATCATCGGGCAGGAGAACAGCGCGCCTCCGGGCATGGGCAGCAGCCCGATTAAGGCCGGGAAGAATATCAGACGCAGGCGCGGGCCGCGCAGAAGTTGCTCCAGCGCGGTCACGAGACGGGTGCTTTGGCCGGTGGCTTCCTGCACGCCCGAGATCAACAGGGTCAGAACGACGATGGCGAGCAGCGTGTAGAGTTCGGTGTTCAGCGCGGTTTGCGGGACGATTTCCAAAAACTCGGTCAGCGGCAGGCCGGAAACGACGACGGCGCAAACGGCCCCCAGCAGCACGCACAGCCAGAGCCCCAACCGCAGACGCAGGCCGATGATCATGGCGATCAGGGCAAGGCACAGCTTGCCGAGGGCGAGGACCGCCGTATCCATTATCGCTCGAGTTCCGCCAGATGCGTCCGGGCCGCCTCCAGGCCGGGGTCCAGTTCCAGGGCGGCGGCAAGGTAGTGGCGGGCGGCTTCGGCGTCGCCCATAAATTTGCGGCACAGGCCGAGGTTTTGCACGTCCACGGCCGATCCTTTGTCCAGGTGGGCGAGAATGTAGGCGAAACGCTCCCCGGCTTCTTCAAACCGCTTGAGCTTGAACAGGCAGACCCCCAGAAGGTTGTGGTATTCCTTCATATCCGGGCAGAGTTCCACGGCCAGGGTCAGGCCGGGCCGGGCCGCCTCCCAGTCGCCGTCCAGGGTGTGGGTATAGGCCCCGTAAAAGGCCGTGAGCGCGCGGGATTCTTCTTCCGGCTGCAGGGGCTCGGCCAGAGCGAAAAAGCGCCGGGCTTCGGCATGGTCTTCCCTACGCATGGCCGTCAGGCCTCGGAAGAACGGCAGCCAATGCGCATTGGGAACCAGAGCATCCATGCGGGTATAGGCGCGTTCGGCTTCCTCCGGGGCGGCTTCCTCGGCAATCATCCGGCCGATGAACAAGCCGAGCGAGGCGTTTTTCTCCCGTTCGCGGAAGGCGAAACCCGGCACGAAGTTGTAGTGGGTGGGAACTTGGGTGTCGGGGTTGGTCGTGGACACGGAATACAGGTTGAAGCCCTGGGCGTACAGGGCCTTGGCCAAGCCGCGCAGTTCCTCGAGGATGTCGTCGCCTTCCGGGTCGGGCAGGGTATCGAGGGCAACCGTCGGCCCTTCGCGCAGAAAGTCGGCTTCGCGCGGTTCGGCAAACTTGGGCAGGCCCGAGGCTTCGTAACAGGCCGAGGTGCAGAAGTCGCCGCCGAGCTGGGCGATTTCGGTTAGGGCACGTACGGCGGCCTTGGTCGGGGAAATGGCCGTGCCGGCCGTGAAGACGATTTCGGAATGCTCCGGGAACGTCGCGGGGTCGTAGGCGAGCACGGCCACGGTGGGCACAGGTAGGCCCAAGGTGAAATCTTTGAGCAGAACCCGCACCCCGACCCGTTCGAACTTGGCGATGAGTTCCCGCAGGACCGGATCCTGGGCCGAGGTCGGGTCGATGGTCGGCAGGGCCGGCCGGTCGCGGTCGACAACAGCGCAGACGTGGCGTTCCACCAGTTCGCAGGCTCCCTGCAGGATGGATTCGGCTTCGGTGTTTCCGGCCGAGGACCCGTTGAACTCTCCCAATTGTCGGAACAAATCCAGGGGAACGTATACGATTTTTTCATCATGAATGCGCAGGCTCGGGCAGAACAGCCAGGGACGCAAGCCGAGCAGGGCGCGGGCCGTGTCGGCGGAAAACTCGGAGGAAAAGCGCGAGCCGCAGGCCCGGGCAACTTCTTCAACCGAGAGGAGCGTCTCGCCGTAGCGGCGTTCGGCTTCTTCCCACGAGAGCCGGACCATGTCGGGGCGGTCCCGCCAGAAAGTGAAGAACCCGTAGCGTTCCATCAGTTCCATAAGGGCGGAGGCTTCGGCCTGGGCCGGGGTCGCGCCTTTACCCATCTGTTTGCGCGTGGGCATGACCGCCTTGGCGTCTTGGCCGCAACGGGAAATGAACACGGGAATGCCGAGCCGGCCCACGTCGATACGCCGAACCTCGGCCGCGATGTCCAGATCGAGGCCGGCCAAACGGGCCTTGACGGTGCGCAGGGTTTCTTCGGGGGTTACGGCTTTGTCTTGGTCCAGGGCATAGGCTTTGGGGCAGGGGGAGAGCGTAATCATGATTTGGGCGTCAGGCGGTGCAGGGTTATGAGGTGTTTTTCGGCATCGTCGCCGCCTTTGGCCCGCAAGCCAAGTTGCTTGTGGCCGAGGGAGAACTCTTTTTCCGCGAGTTTAAAGAAACGCTTGGGGAAACGCCGGTGGTCCGAAGCCAGAATGCTTTCCGGGGCCTTGGCGCGGCACAGAAATTTGACCAAGGGGCGGTACAGGTCTTCCAGGTAGAGGATTTCCGCGCCCGCCACCAGATCGAAGCCGGTGGGCGGCTCCGGGGCGCAAATATCCAGGCGGACGACCTCGACGCGATCGGCCAGGCCGTTTTGCAGGGCATTGATCCGGGCGAAGAGCAGGGCGTCTTCGTTGATGTCGGAGACAACCACTTTACGAAAACCGCAGGCGGCGGCCGCAAGGCCGACCACGCCGCACCCCGCGCCGATTTCCAGCAGACTCCCTTTGTCCTCGCGGGCGTTCAGCGCATGCGCCAGAGCCAAAGAGGCGGGCCAGATCTTGGCCCACAGAGGCAGGTTCTGCAGGGCGTCGTTCAACGCTCCGGCGGCGATCAGCGCGTCCAGACGTTCGCGCATGTCGGCGATTTGCAACACGCGCAGGGTACGCCCGGCGACGCCGACATCCTCGAATTCCACGGTGTACTTTTGCGCGGCCAGATCGAGAAGTTCCTGAAGAGTGGCTGTGGGGAAAAGCGGCAAGAGAGCCTCGAAGGTTGGGGTGGGGCGGTTTGGCCGCGACGATGTTTTATGTATGCCGGAAACGCTGAAAAAACAAGGCTGCTCCCGGTGTTGGGGCGCGGGCGTTCACGCGGGGCGTAAAGGAAAATGCCGACTTGTCGGGTCATCATTGCGCAGGGGAAAATTTGGGCTTACTATATCCAAACAAAAAACAAGGGAGTTTTTTATGAACGACACGGACCAAAAAAAAATAGCCCCTCTGGACCACGCGCACCCCTCCGGGAAGCGTTGCTGCGGCAGGCCGCTTTCGGAAAAATGCTCGCCGGAAGAAGAGGTCGCGAAAACCGACCCGACCACGGGCAAGAAGGGCTGCTGCAAGGGCGGGCACCACTCCTAAGGCGTTGTGTTCCACTGTTGTCGAAGAGCTTGACGAGAGTCGTAAGCTGAGGTATTTACACTCAATTACACGGCGGTTCACTCTTGCTGAGACGCCGGGAACGTCGACAACGAGAACGATGTGCAGGCAACTCCCACTCCGGGGAAATGTTCCGGAACATATCATGCAGCCGAAGGTGCCGTTATGGTGAAAGACCGTAACGGCACCTTCACCGTTGGGAGGGGTGTTTGATTGAAGTTATTGAAATAATTGATGCTATAGAAAAAATAGCACCTCCGCGCCTGGCCGCCCCCTGGGATCATTCCGGGGTGCAGGTGGCCGCCTTCCGGGAATCCGCCGGGCGGGTCGCGGTGTTGCTCGACCCCACCCTTGAGGGCCTGCGCGCCGCCGTGGCCGGTGGAGCGGAGTTTATTCTGACGCACCACCCGTTGACCATGCAGCCGGTCTTTCCCGATCAAGCGGGCGATTATCTGGCCGTGCTGCAACTGCTGCTTTCCCGCGATATCCCCCTCTACAGCGCTCATACCTCGCTGGACGCCTCGCCGCGCGGCACGGCCGCCTGGTTTGCTGAAGAGCTGCGTCTTTCCGACGTGCGGGTGCTTGAGCCCACCGGAGAAGAAAACGGCCTGCCCGTGGGTTTCGGCTTTGTGGGTGAACTTCCCGAGTCGTTGGAATACGAGGCGTTTTGCCGGGTGTCGGCCGGAATCCTGGGGTTGGACTCCTGGCAGGCGTGCGGTCCAAAACCCGAACGGGTGGGGCGTGTGGCCTGTTGTCCCGGTTCCGGTTCAAGCCTTGCGGGCGAAGCCGTCGAGGCCGGGGCGGACATCCTGATCACCGGCGATGTCAAGTACCACGCCGCGTTGGATGCCGGAATCCGCATTTTGGATGTGGGGCATTTTTGCCTGGAAGAAGAGATGATGCGTCGATTCGCCGCGCAACTTCAGGACGTTTTACCTGTTCCGGTGGTTTTTTGGCCCGGTCGGAATCCGCTTGCACTTGAGCGGGCCGGTCGGTGCGGGGCGTAGGGCGGTCGCCCGCGTCCATGTGGCGTCCGAAAGAGACGAAAACGAGGAGTCGTTGCAATAAAGAGCAAAGCAACTTTGAAAAAGTGGTTTTGCTCTGACGAACGAGCAAGCGGGCGTCCGATCGCGGGCTCGTTCCGAAGTCCGTCGGAAATAGGGTTTCACAAACATTTTCAAAGTGAAAATGCTCTAAGGAGGATACGTCGTTGAGCCTGTACCTGAAGCAAATCGAACAACTGATTTCGTTGCAAAAAGTGGACGATGAAATACACGGCATCAAAGTGGAGCTGGAAAACGCCCCCAAAGAACTGGAATCCCTGCGCGGCCGGTTTGCCGACGTGGAAGCCCGCCGTCTACGCCAGGAGGACAAAATGGCCCACCTGCGTGAGCAGGAAAAGCGCCTGGGCATGGAAATCGAGGATGATTCCGTCCGCCTGAGAAAGAGCAAAAGCAAGCTCATGCAGGTGGGCAACTCCAAGGAATACCACGCCATGGTGCGGGAAATGGATTCCCTGGAGCGGGTCAACCGCAACCGGGAAGAAGAAAAGACCGCTCTGCTCGAGGAAGTCGAACGCCAGAAGACCGCCAGCGAAGAAATTGATACGGAATTCGCGGCGGTGGAAGCCGAACTGAAAGTCTGTGAAGCCGGGCTGGAAAGCCGCGTGCGTGAAGCCGAGGCCGCGCTGGAAACGCTCAACGCCCAGCGCTCCAAGGCCGCCGTGGAAGTACCCGCTCCGGTGTTCGCCCGCTACGAGTTCATCCGCGAACGCCTGCGCCATCCGGTCATCGTGCCGGTTTCCGGCGGCATCTGCACGGGCTGCAACATCTCCATTCCGCCCCAGGGTTTCATCGAGCTGCAGAAAGGCGCGCAGATTCTTTCGTGCCCCAACTGCCGCCGGCTGATGTATTGGTCCGAGCATTTCACTCCGGCCGAGTAGGACACATTCGGGTTATGCCGTTTTATTCCCCGCCCGCGTTACGCTCGTTCCGGCTGAAGGTCATGTATGTCCATACATATACTCCCTCCAGCAGGAACTCGCGTGCCTTGGCGGGGAATAAAATTCTATAACTCGAATGTCTCTTTGGGGCGGTTGCGCATAAAATGACTCCGACGGGCCTTGCGCGAGAGACGTGCCGGTCTGCCGGAGAAAAAGCGACGCCTCGCGCGCTCATTGTTTGGGGAACAGAACGCCCGCCGCAAGAATTCGGAGCAGATCCTGCGAGAACAGTTCCGGGCTTTGGGCCGTGATTCCGTGGAGCTCGTCCGCGTCAAAGGATGAGAGGTTCTTGCCCGCCAAGAGGGCCAAGCCTCCCGGCGCGAGGTTCGTAACAAACAGGCTGAGGCGCACGGGGAACCCGGTCTGCGGCGGCATCTCGGCCAGAAGGCGGATGGCCGGCTCGTAGCCCAGCAGTTCCGCCGGCCCGCTCGCGGCGACGTCTTCCGGAGCCAGGTCCACGGGAACCGGGGTCACGAACAGGTCAAACACCTCACGCCGGTTTTCGCGGCGGGAGGGCGTGGGCATCACTTTGCGCAGGAACAGCCGGTCCCCGGCAAACAGGGCCGTAACCGCCTTGCGGAAGCACAAACCCTGTCCGACGGCCTGGAGCATGGGCATGACGACCAGCGGCAGGCCGTGCTCGTCAAGAATTTCGACCGGCACGGCCAGGCTCGGGTCCGGCGGGTTCGCTTCCGGGCGGCGGGATCCGCGGGCGCGTGTTTTGGGGGAAGCCATGACGATTCCTCAGAGGTGGCGGTTGTGACGAAAGACGATGGTAGCGTAATCCGCCTCGACGGGGAAGATGCCGAGGCCGTCGCTCGGCTGGAAGACCTGTGCTTTTCCACGGCCTGGAGCCTCGAGCGCTACCGGCAGCTCTTCGCCGCCGCCCGTCCGCTCAACGCCGGATTCAACAATTTTTCCGCCTTTGGTCTGCGCGACGCCGGCGGCCGGCTCGCCGCCTTCGTCTCCCTGGTCGTCGGCCCGGAAGAGTTGGAAATTTACAATATTGCCGTCCATCCCGATTTGCGGCAGACTGGCCTTGGAAAGAAACTCTTGGGGCGGGTGCTGGACGCCGCCCAAGAGCATGGTGTCACGCGGGCCATATTGGAAGTTCGCGTGAGCAATGTCGCCGCCTTGGGGCTGTATCGCACCCTGGGGTTTGTCGAGTGTGGACGAAGAAAGGCCTACTACGCCGATACGGGTGAAGACGCCCTTGTCTTGTGCAGAGACGCGTCGGCAGAACACGGAGAACGACCATGAAACTGTTGATGGCCGCCAACTGGAAAATGTACAAAAACCGCGCCGAGGCCGCCGCCTTTCTGCGCGACCTGACCAAGCGCCTTGACCCCATGCGCGGGGAGCGGGAAGTCGCGGTGTTCGCGCCGTTCACGGCTCTCGGCGCGTGCGCCGACGCCTTGGGCGACGGGGCGCGCATCCGTCTGGGCGGTCAGGATTGTTGGACGGCCGAGCAGGGGGCCTTTACCGGCGAGATTTCCCCGGCCATGCTGCGCGATTGCGGTTGTTCCCTGGTCTTGACCGGTCACTCCGAGCGCCGGGCCGTGTTGGGTGAAAGCAATGCCCTGGTCGGCGCGAAAACCGCTTTCGCCCTGGCCTCGGGCCTGGACGTGATCCTCTGCGTGGGCGAAACCTTGGAGCAACGCGAGCTGGGCGCCCTGGACGCGGTGATCTCCCGGCAGTTGGAGGAAGGGCTGGCCGATGTGCCGGACAATGTGGCTCCCGAACGCGTGAGCGTGGCCTATGAGCCTGTTTGGGCCATCGGCACGGGCAAGACCGCCGGGCCGGAAGAAATCGTCGCGGCGCACGCCTTGGTGCGGCAAAGGCTGACCGGCCGATTCGGCGGCGACAACGGCGCGAAAATGCGCATCCTGTATGGCGGCAGCGTGAAGCCGGAAAACGCCGCCCAAATAATATCCCTTGACAATGTCGACGGTCTCCTGATAGGCGGTGCTTCTTTGTTGGTTGAGAGTTTCGCCCGTATCGTGACGGCCTGATGCCCCCCCCTTTGCCTGCTTTTGGAGGAATATTTTGGAAAATCTGATACTTATACTGCACATCGTGATCTGCCTCCTGCTTATGGTGCTGGTCCTGTTGCAGTCCGGCAAAGAAGGCATGGGCGTCATTTTCGGCGGCGGTTCCTCGTCGCTCTTCGGCGGCACCGGAGCGGGCGGCATGCTGGCCAAGCTGACGGCTTTTTTGGCCGTGATTTTTTTGGTCACCTCGTTGAGCTACAATATTGTGACCTCCACCGGGCGGCACAAGGCCGAAGAAATTGAAGTGCCCGTCTCCATCGACGCTCCGGAACCGACCCAAACCCCGGCCGGCGGCAACGCCACCACGCCGCAGTAATGCTGTCCACATGACGCAAAAGGCGCTCCGTGCCGGCACGGAGCGCCTTTTTTTGAAAATTTTCCCGGCGCGGCGGCGGTGTACCCGTTGGAAAGCGCGTCACGTGAACGCGCCGGAGGGATGTGTTTTTGGCTTGGATTTTGCAAAATACCGGAGGTCGACATTTTTTTGACCGCCGGAGTATTTCATGTCGTTATCCATGCCCCCGCCCCGCACTTCCGGACGCCGTTCGCGGAAGCTCCTGTTTGTGGCCGTTCTCGTCGGTTTGGGGATTTGTTTCCTGGTATTCCGGACCGACCGGACCACGGTTCTGGAAAACCCCCGCAAAGTGCGTGTGGAGGCGGCCGTCGTCGCTCCCTACGATGGAGCGGTGGGGGAAGTGTTCGCGCGGCCGGGAATGGGCGACCTGCCCGCCGGAGCGCCGCTGTTTTCCTATGACGTTGTGGCTATGCGGGAAGAGCTTGGAGCCGTGGAGGCGCATGCCGACTCCCTGGCCCGCAGCCTGCCCCCGGCGGCGCGTACCTTGGCGGGAACTCCCGGAGCCGTGAGCGCGGCCATGCAGGAGCGCAACCTCGCCGCCGCCCAAAACAAGGAAACCACCGCCCGGCTGAACCTGGAAGCTGTTTCGGAACGCTTGGCTCAGGCCAGTGTGCAGGTGGAAAAATTGCGGGCCAGGCTTTCTCGCGGTGAAGGCACGAAAACGGAGATGACGCAAGCGTTGGCCCGCAGGGACGAGGCCCGCGCCCAATTGCAGAGCGCCGAAAAGGCCTTTGAGCAGGCCAGCCTTGAACGGCACAAGCAAGAGGATCTTTTGCGCACCCTGCTGGATATGGAACGTTCCCTGGCGCTCGAGGATACGCCCCTGTACCGGCGTTTTGCCGCCTATAAGGCGGCCGTGGGCGCGGCGGCGAACCTGCGCTTCGCCCTGGAGCACGCGCAGGTGACCTTGGAGCGGGGCGGCGTCTTGTCCGGCATTGACATCAAGCCCGGCGATCCGATAACTGCGGGGCGTGTCGTTGCCCGACTTTCGAGCCCGGTCGTTCCCGCGCAGGTGGCGGCATACGGTTCGTTCGCGCCGGATTCCGTGCGCATGGGCGCCGAGGCCCGCGTTCGGTTCGTTCGCCCGGATACGGGAGAAGAGCGCGAGGCGGCGGCGATCGTTTCCGCCGTGAGCCCCGAGGGGCAAGGATCTTTGGTCGTCGTCACCTTGAGCGACGAACCGGGGATATATGAAGCCGTTTTTTTGACGCCGGAGTCGGATCTCCGCGTCACCATAAATAGATAACTCTCCCCAAACCGAAAGGAAGCGGCATGAGCGGCACCACCATCGACGACATCACCATCAATTATGAAGAAGACGATGTGCTCATCGTCAAAGAACTGGATAAGGTCATCCTGAGCAAAGGGGCCTGGACAACCATCATTTTTCGGTACCAGAACTGGAATCGGCAAAAAGAGACCTACGGCCCGGAAGCCTACACCATCCGACGCTATAAAAAGACCGGCGGCGAATACCGCGCCCAGTCCAAGTTCAACATTTCCAGCAAAGAGCAGGCCCAGAAGATTATGGATGCCCTGACCGCCTGGATCAAGGAATAGGGCGGGAATTCCCGCAAAAATTTCGCGGGGTGAAGCCGCTCGGTGACGATTTTTCGAGATCCGTCGCCTTTGGTAACGTTGCGCGACGTGCGAAAACCCGGTTTTCGCACGTCGCGCCGTTTTTTTAGGGCTGAACTCTGAGTCGGCCCTCAGGAATTATTTCGGTGAGGGGGTCTGGGGGGCTCATCCGGCAGGAGCCGGATGGACACCGGAGGTCTTCCGACAGTGCCCGAAGGGCGAGGCGCACGACGCGCCGAGTCAATCATTCCCCCCAGAGGATTTTTGGGGGCGGCAGCCCCCAAAGAGCTCATGAGGTCTGATTCTAAAAAAATCCCTTCAGATATTGCAGACCCCAAAAGAATCCCAGGCCGACGCCGATGGTGACCAGGATGTTGCGAAACCGCCAGGAGGCGAGCAGGGCCGCAAGGCCCGCGACGGTGCGTTCCCAGCCGTCGGGAAAGGGAAGGTGCCCACCCGGCAAAAGAAAAGCCGGCAGCACCAGTGCCGAGAGCACGGCGGGCGGGATGAACCCGAGCATCACCTTGGCTTTTTCCGTCAGGTGAATGCGTTCCAGGGCGAACACGAAGACCGCCCGCAAAAAGAAGGTGCCCAGCCCGATGCTGAGGGTGACGAGCCAGAAGACGGAATCACTGATGACCACAGCGTTCCCTCCGGCGCATTTCCAGGAAGTACCCCGCAAGCACGCCGCAGACGGCCCCGGTGATCAGCCCCAGGTTGTAAGGTAGGGGAGCGGCCGCGACGGCGGTCAGGCCGCCCGCCAGGGCGGCGCCCACGGCAGGCCGGTTTTTCAGCAGCGGCACCAGGATGGCCGCGAAGGTCAGGGGGACGGTGAAGTCCAGCCCCCACTCTTTGGGAATTTTTGCCCCCAAAAACGCTCCCAGTGCGTTGCCGCCTATCCAGCAGGCCCAGAGCAGGGCCGAGGTGCCCGCGTAATAGGAGGAGCGGTCATAGCGCTCTTTGTTTCGCGAAAACTCCAAAACGCACAAGGCAAAGACCTGATCCATGAGCAGGAAGGAATAAAAGGCTTTGCGCAGGGGGGAAATTCCTTTGAGGTAGGGGCTGATGGCCGCGCTGTACATAAGAAAGCGCAGGTTGACGATCAGACCCGTGGCGATCACCACCAGCAGAGGCGCGGCTTTGCCGAGCAGGTCCACGGCCGCGAGCTGGGCCGCACCGGCGGTGATGATCACCCCCATGAGCAGGGCTTTGATCGGCTCGATGCCGATGCCCACGGTGACCGTGCCCGTGATCAGGGCAAAAGGGATCATGCCCGGAATAAGCGGGCAGGCGGCTCGAACCCCGGCCCAGAAGGAAGGGCCGTGCATGCCGGAAGGCGCGGCCGGAGCGGGCGGCGGGGGAGCGGCCTCTTCCCGGCATTCTCCGGTTTGGTCGGGCGGGGCGATCGTCATGAGCGCGGCTTATTGTTTGGGGGTATCTTTGGAAGTTCCCTGAGTAAAAACTTTTCCGTTATGCTGGAGCGGCTCGGTGACATCGAACCAAAACTCGCGCTCCACTTTACGGGCCATTTTCCGCAAAGCGGCATTGGCCTCGGGCGTGCCTTGCTGCATGAGCGGCAACGCCTCACCGACATAGTCCGCCGAGGGCACCAGGTACACGTCCACCAGCAGACGGTCGTAAAATTTACCGTTCGCTTCAACGAGAGCCTGGCTGCGTTTGTCATGGTCCACCGGCTGGAGGCGTTCCCCGTCGGGCAGGGGCTGGGTGAACTCCAGCAGGTTGCGGATGGAAACCAGTTCCAGCTGTTGAGCGACAAAGTCCTGATAGGGACCTTCTTGCCCTTTGGGCAGGTGCTGCACGACGGCCGAGGCTTGGTCATAGCCCCAACCGCCCTCCACCAGAGCCGGATCGACGCTCGCCCCCGGACCGCCCTTCAGGTAATCGTGGGGAGTGACCTCAAGATAAATGGAACGCTGCAAAAGATCCGGAGCTTTGCTGAGCCTCTCGAAAGAAACGCCGCGCGAGGAGATCGCCCGGGGTTTATAGGTGGCTCCATACAGCACCCCGGAGTTGTGGTCGCGGATGTCGGTGACGTCGAACCAGAACTCATGCGTCGTGCTCGTGCTGATTTGTTTGATCCGGCGCAGGTGTTCTTCGTCGGAAGCGGCCTTGTCGGTGTTGATCGCCTCAAGTTCCGCCTGACGTTCTTTGGGCACGGCCAGGAATTCCATCTCCAGCCGTTCGTAAATCGCTCCCTGTGGGCCGAGGAAAATGGTGCGGCCCGTGGGAACGATCCGCGCGGGAACAAGCCCGGCGCGTTCGCTTTCCAGGCTGAGGCGCAGAAAAACGATGAGTTCCTCGGCGCTGGAGGCATGAGCGCCGACCAGTCTTTTTTCCGATCCCTGCGGCACCATGATCCGGCAGGCGTCGTCGGGAGTATAGCCCCAGCCGCCGGTGAAGGCGGTCTCCATCTCGGGGTTGCCGGTGCGCTCGGCCAACATCGCGGCCGGCGCGGGGCCGGCGAACCGCTCGAGAGTCGGTTCGGCCGCTTGGGCGGGGAGGCAAAGAATGAGGAAGAGGGGGAGGAGAAGGGATAAGCGCGACATGGGGAGCCTCCGGCGGGCAGAGGGGCTGCAGCCAGGGCTGCCGAGGTTGTCCCCGCCGCAACGCTTTAGTGGTGTGAAAAGCTTACCTTTGGACATCGCGGGCGGCACTCTGCACTCCCCTTTGGCGGCGGAGGCTGCGCAAGCGCACCCTCCGCCGCCCTGGGGAATGCATGTGGTTGCAAGGGATTTTTCACTCGCCGCGTGTTTTTTGAGGAGAGCGGCCGGTCTTGGGACATTTGTGAGCACTCCGAAGGAATGCGCCGGTGAGGAGCAGCCTTTCTCGTCCCGCCTCGCGTCAGTAAGGCCCCCAAAGATCTTCATAGAGGCGTTTCGTTCCGGCACATCGCTATGGAGTTTCGCGCGCATCGTATCGCAAAAGGGGGGTACAGGGGATTCAATCCCCTGTCGTGTGCAGGGCGGAGCCCAGCCCGCCGGAGGCGACGACAACGTCTACACTTCAAACAGCATTTCCAGGTCCTCGCGGGACAGGGACTTCCAGGCTTCGGCTCCGGGGATGATCGCATCGGCCACATCTTTTTTGGCCGACTGCAGCCCGACGATTTTCTCTTCCACGGTATTGCGGCAGATCAGCTTGTACGCGAACACCTGCCGCGTCTGACCGATGCGGTGGGTACGGTCCGTGGCTTGATCTTCCACGGCCGGGTTCCACCAGGGATCATAGTGGATCACGTAGTCGGCGCTGGTCAGGTTCAGACCCGTGCCGCCGGCCTTGAGGGAGATGAGGAAGATCGGAATGTCCGATGAATTGTTGAATTTGTCCACCTGGTCGAAGCGGTCTTTGCTTGCGCCGTCCAGGTAGCAGAAGGGAATGTTGTTGATCTGCAGCCAGGAGCGGATGATGTGCAGCATCTGCACGAACTGCGAGAACACCAGCACCCGGTGCCCTTCATCGATGATGTCCGTGACCATGTCGCGGAAGGCGTCGAACTTGCCCGAAGGCAGGTTGGTGGACACGCCGGGCATGTCGAGCTTGAGCAGACGCGGGTGGCAGCAGATCTGGCGCAGCTTGAGCAGGGCGTCGAGAATGGACATCTGGCTCTTGGCCAGACCTTCGCGCTCGACGTTGGAAAGCACTTGGTCGCGGAGCTTTTTGGCCAGCATGGCGTACAGCTCGGCCTGTTCTTCGGCCAGACCGCAGAAGTAGGTGTTTTCGATTTTCGGCGGCAGGTCTTTGGCCACTTCGGACTTGGTCCGACGCAGGATGAACGGCCGCACCCGGGTGCGCAGGAACGAAAGGGTTTCGTCGTCGCCTTCCTTGATCGGTTTGACCACGCCGCGTTTGAAGGCGTGCTGGGCGCCGAGGAAGCCGGGCATAAGAAACTCGAACAGCGACCACAACTCGACAAGGTTGTTGTCAATGGGCGTGCCTGAAAGGCACAAGCGCATGTCGGCGTTGATCCGGCGCACGCTGCGGGCGGTGATTGTGTTGGGGTTTTTGATGTTCTGGGCTTCGTCCAGAATAATCGTGCCGAACTCGTGCTTCTGCAGCTCCTCAAGGTCGCGGCGCAACAGGGCGTAAGTGGTCAACACCAGGTTCGAATTGTCGATCTGCTTGAACATGCCCTCGCGCCGGGTGCCGTAGATGGTCAGGAGCTTCAGGCCGGGCACGAATTTTTCCGCTTCGCGCTCCCAGTTGGGCAGCACCGAGGTGGGCACGACGATCAGGTTCGGCTGCTTCTGGCCTTTTTCCACCAGATGCTGGATGAACGACAGGGTTTGCACGGTCTTGCCCAGACCCATTTCGTCGGCCAGGATGCCGCCGAAATGATACTCGTGCAGGAAGTTGAGGTAGGACAAACCCTGCTGCTGGTAGCCGCGTAGGGTGGCGTTCAGCCCCTTGGGCGGCGCCACCGGAGCCACTTCACGGAAGGTGTGGATTTTTTCGCGCAGGGTGTTCCAGAACGAGTCGGTGTGGGCGCCGGGCAGGTCGTCCAGCAGGTTGTCGAGCACCGGGGCCTCGAACTGGGCGAACTGCTGCTTGGGCGGCTTGGAGGGATCAAGGCCCAGAGCCTGAAGCTTGTGGGCGATGCGTTCCAACCAGGTTTCCGGCAGGCTGGTGTACGAGCCGTCTTTCAACTGCACATAGCGCTTGCCCTGGGTCCAGGCCTTCCAAATTTTGTCCAGGGGAACGCTTTGGCCGTCGTAGGTAATCTCGATGTCGAGGTTGAACCACTTTTCTTTTTCGTCCGTGGTGACCGCGGCGCTGATCTCCGGCTTGGAGAGGCGCACCTTATAGCGGGAGAGGGCGGATTCGCCGAATACCCGATACATTTCCACCAGCCGGGGGTAAACGTCGAGCAGAAAGTTGACCGCTTCTTCCGGTTCCAGAAACCAGATCCGGGCATTTCGCGGCTGGAACTTGATTTCCAGAAGCATATTGGTGAGGGCGGCCTCTTCCTCTTGGCTGCGGCGCACCAGATAGGTTTTGCCCTCGTAGGAGTAACTGCCGGTCTGAAAGTCCGGGTTGGGGCCGGACATGATGAACTCGCCGTGAATGGTCTCGTAAATATTTTGCACCTGCAGGGTGAGCAGGCTGCCTTCCTCGTCCAGGAACAGCTTGGGGTTATACTTGGCCGGAACGAAGTACGACTCCATGCTCTGGAGGAAGTTCTCCTGGCCGTAAAGGGCCGAGGCGGGCATCCGGCTCCAGACCCGGTCGAGGAACTCGGAAATATCCTCCTGCGGAATATGCAGGGGGGTGTGGACCATCTCCTGCACCAAGCGCGAGTCCATGGTGGAGTAAACCGGGTAAAAACTTTGCCTGCGGCAGACCCACAGGGGCATGTTGCCGTGGAAGGTGGCGTCCGTGCCGGCGATGGAAACCGGCGGCTTGCCTTCCAGGTGCAGCAGCACGTCAAAGGTCAGGCCGGCCGATTCGTTGAAGTCCGGGCGGAACTTGAGTTGCATGGTGCGCTGTTCGATGCGGCAGGCCAGTTCGGTATCCTGCCAGAACAGGTAGTACTCTTTACGTAACGACCAGAAGAACCAGGTCAGCAGGCCGTCGGGTACGGATATGCGGTGCCCGCGATAGTCTTCATGCTGCCCAATCAGGGCGGCCACAAAGGGGAAGTCCGGCGAAAGGTCGCACCACTCGGGGTTTTGGATGATCTGCTCCAGCGTGATCTCGGCATGCACGTTGGAAAGCCCGGATTTGTTTTGGCGGGCGCGAAAGAACGCCGCCTGCAGACGTTGCGGCTCCGGGTAGAGGCGAACAATCAGGTAGTGGCGGCCCGACTCGGGCTCGATTTCGGCCTGGAAGAAGGAACGGAAGGTATGCCGCCAATCGGTACGCGGCTTCGCGGTTTCTTCCTTGCTTTCGCGGGGCTCCAGGGACGCCAGAAGCTTGAGTCCGGTGGCGGCCACATGTCGGCAGGGGCCGGAGAAAGAATCCGAGCAGTTGCACTCGTGGCCGACGGCTTCCTCTTGAAGGGCGATCGTCAGCTTGGGGCTGTAAATTTGGAAGTCTTCCCCCTGAACGGCGGATTCAACTTCCCAATAATGGGGGTCTTTTTTCAAAGAAATTTTTTGCACGCCGCCGGAAGCGACGACTTCACGCGCCGCTTCGACGATGTACTCGGGGATGGAGTCCCTGAGGAACTCCGAAAGGATGCTCGTAACGAGACTTTCGCTCATGTTCGACGGCTGACCATACAAAAGGTTTTTCGCTTCCGCTGCGTGGGTCCGGTTCATCCGGAGCGGTATCGATGTATGTAGCCTAAAATGGCGAAGTCCTCAAGCGGGGACATGAAAATCTTGGGACAATCCCCAAAAAGAAAATGTGGAAAAAATTGAGGAGGATGGCTGCCTCTCTTGCCATTCCGACAACAATCCGCCACAATATACCGCTAAGGTTGTTTGGGTTTGTTTTTTGCGTTCCTTTCCCCGCCGGGCAACGGTGCGGCGCAATCTAAAAAACAGAAACCGCATTTTTTTGGAAAATAAAATAAAATGTTTTTTATAATTTTTCGAAGTCGACACCTTGCATGTGCTTTCGTCGGGGTTGTTCTGTGGACGCTCACTTGGTTGGGGTTCTGTGCCGCTCCCGCTTCGGCGGCGGAGTCCGATCCGGTCTATGGCGACGACCTTGTCTACGGCATGATCGGCGCGCCGGGGAACCTGCTTACCTTCATGTCTTCCGACACCGCCTCGCGCGAGGTGGCCTCGCAATTCTACGTCTCCCTTTTGCGCTACGACAAAAATATCGAAATTGAGCCCTGGGCGGCGGAATCCTACGAGGTTCTCGACGGCGGCCTGCGCCTGCGGTTTACCCTGCGCAAAGGCATCCTTTGGCAGGACGGCACGGAGCTGACGGTCGACGACGTGGAGTTCACCTACAAGTTGATGATCGATCCCAAAACTCCCACGGCGTATGGGGGGGATTTCAAGGCCGTGCAGTCGTTCACCAAGCTGGACCGCTACAGCTTTGAAGTGCGCTACGCCAAACCGTTCGCCCGCTCGCTGGTCACCTGGATGACCGACATCATGCCCAAACACCTGCTTGAGGGGCAAGATTTGCGCGGCACCCCCCTGGCCTTCAAGCCGGTGAGTTGCGGGCCTTTCATTCTGGAGGAAAACCGCCCCGGCTCGATGCTGACCCTCGCGGCCAACCCGAATTACTTTGAGGGGCGACCGCGCCTGAACAAGCTGATCTATCGGGTCATTCCCGATGCCGGGACCATGTTTATGGAACTGAAGGCGGGCAAGCTGGACCTCATGCCCGCGCTGACGCCGCAGCAGTACGTGTTTCAGGCCCAAAAGCCGGCCTTTGCCAAGGAATACGCCCTGTATTCCTCTTTGGCTTCCTCCTACGTGTACCTGGGCTACAACTCCAAGAGCCCGTTTTTTGCCGACGAGCATGTGCGCGTGGCTTTCGCCTATGCCCTGAACAAGGCGGACATCATCAAGGGCGCCCTGCTCGGGCAGGGGGAACCGACCATCGGCCCTTACAAACCCGGCACCTGGACCTACAACGACAACATCGTCGACTATCCCCACGATCCGAAAAAAGCCCTGGAGCTTTTGGCCGAAGCCGGTTGGAAACCCAACGCCGAAGGAAAGTTGGAAAAAGACGGCAGACCGTTTTCTTTCACGGTTCTGGTCAACCAGGGCAACGAAGCCCGAATCAAAACCGCGGTGATCATCCAGTACGAGCTGGCCAAGTTGGGCATTGAAATGAAGATCCGCACCCTGGAGTGGGCCGCGTTCCTGAGCATCGTCCAAAACCGCCGTTTCGACGCGGTCATTTTGGGCTGGACCATCCCGGCCGACCCGGACGGCTATGACGTCTGGCATTCCTCCGGGGTCGGCGGCATGCTGAATTTTGTCGACTTTGCCGATTCGGAGGCCGACGACCTGCTTGAACGCGCCCGTTCCACCTTTGACCAGGATGAACGCAAGAAGCTTTACGCCCGTTTTCAAGAGATCCTGCATCGGCGTCAGCCCTATTGCTTTTTGTATGTTCCCGAGCAAATCACCGCCGTGCAACGGCGTTTTCGCGGCATCGAGCCCGCTCCGGCCGGCATTTTTTACAACTTCAACGACTGGTGGGTCCCCCGTGCCGACCAGCGGTATAGGATGACCCCATGATCCGAGCCCTCAGCAGGCGTGGCGTCCGTCGCCGACGTGGCGGAGCAAACCGATGATCCGCATCCAGGACATTCTCGACAAGGTGCAGACCTACCACGGCGAAGACGACGTGGAGCTGGTCCGCAAGGCCTACATTTACGCCGCCGCCGCCCATGCCGGGCAGACCCGGCTTTCGGGCGAGCCGTACTTTTCGCACCCCCTGGCCGTGGCCTTCACCCTGGCCGACATGCGCATGGACGGCCCCACCGTGGCCGCCGGGCTGCTGCACGACACCGTGGAAGACACCAAGGCCACCATCGAGGAAATCGACGAGCAGTTCGGTGAGGAAGTGGCCGACATCGTCGACGGGGTGACCAAGATCAGCATGCTCAGCTTCGACAGCAAGGAAGAGCAGCAGGCCGAGAACATCCGCAAGATGATCCTGGCCATGAACGAAGACATGCGTGTGCTCTTCGTCAAGCTGGCCGACCGCCTGCACAACATGAGCACCCTGGAGTTTCAGAAGCCGGAAAAGCAGCGGCGCATCGCCCAAGAGACCATGGACATTTACGCGCCCCTGGCCAACCGTCTGGGTCTGCACCGGGTCAAACTTGAGCTGGAAGATTTGAGCTTCCGCTACATCTCGCCGGACGCATACAACCAGATTGTCGACTGGCTGGAGCGCCACCGGGCCGACGACGACCAGTATATCGGCACGGTCATCGAGACCCTGCAGAGCATCCTGGACAAGAACGACGTCAAGGCCGTGGTCAAGGGCCGGATCAAACACATCTACAGCATCTACCGGAAGATGAACTCGTTGCACGTCACCTTGGACGAAATGCACGACATCATCGCCTTCCGGGCCATCGTCGACGATTTGAAAGACTGTTACGCGGCTCTGGGCTTGGTTCACTCCACCTGGAAACCCGTGCCCGGCCGGTTCAAAGACTATATCTCCATGCCCAAGGCCAACATGTACCAGAGCCTGCACACCACGGTCATCGGGCCGAGGGGTGAGCGCATGGAGGTGCAGATTCGCTCCGACGAGATGGACCGTCTGGCCGAGCACGGCTTGGCCTCACATTGGCTGTACAAAGAAGGCGGGCGGGTCAAATCCAAGGACGTGCGCGAGTTCACCTGGCTGCGGGAAATGCTCGATTGGCAGAAGATGGAAAGCGACTCCAAAGAGTTCCTGAAGTCGCTGCGGTTTGATCTGTTCAAAGACGAAATCTACGTCTTCACGCCGCGAGGCATGGTCAAAGAGCTCCCGGAAGACGCCACGGCCGTGGACTTCGCCTACCAGATCCACACTCAGGTGGGGGATCACTGCGCGGGCGGCAAGGTCAACGGCAAGCTCGTGCCGCTTTCCACGCCCCTGAAAAGCGGCGATACCGTCGAGATCATCACCGACCCCAACCGGCATCCCAGCCGGGACTGGCTGAAGTTCGTCAAAACGGCCAAGGCCCGTACCCGTATTCAGCAGTTTATCCGCACCGAGGAACGCGCCCGCAGTATCTCGCTGGGCAAGGAAATGCTCGAAAAGCAGGGTCGGCGTTACGGGGTGAACATCCAGAAAGCCCTCAAGGACGGCGAGCTGGCCCGGGCCGGCAAAGAATTGAATTTTTCCTCGGTGGACGATCTTATTTCCGCCGTGGGGTATGCCCGGATCACTCCGCGCAAGGTCTTGAACCTGCTGCGGCCCAAGACCGAAGAGCAGGCCGAGGAAGCCGCGGCCGCGCACGGCAGACAGGAGCACGGGCACGGGGCCAAGCCGGCCGCCGAGCAGGCGGCGGCCAAAAAAAGCGACAGCGTGCGCATCAGCGGCGTGGACGATTTGCTGGTTCGCTTCGCCAAGTGTTGCAACCCGCTGCCCGGGGACCCCATTGTCGGCTACATCAGTCGGGGCCGGGGCGTCACCGTGCATACCCTCGACTGTCCGACCATTCAGAGCAGCGAGGCCGAGCGCCTGATTTCGGTCTATTGGGAAGGCGGGGAACAGAGCGCGCCTTTCCCGGCCCGAATCAAAGTGGTGGGCAACAACGTTCGGGGTTTGCTGGCCAAGGTGGCCACGGCCCTGGAAAACGAAGGCGTGAACATCGACTCCGGACAGTTGCGGTCCACCGTGGACGGCAAGTCCGAGATCGAGCTGCTCATCGAAGTCAAAGACGTGGCCATGCTCTATCGCACCATCGACAAGCTGCGGAAACAGGAGAACGTCCTCGAAGTGGCCCGCGCCGCCGCCGGGGAATAGTCGCTGCTTTTTGGGGAGGCTCCGCCTCCCCAAACCCCTCCGGCAGGGGCATGATCGCCCCTGCACCCAGATATGCCGGTCGGTTGCCGCCTGTTTAGGCTCAGGACTCATTAATTGCAAAAAGTAGAAAAGTTGGTTAGTTGTGCTCAGGGAGGGCGCAATGAGCCAACTTTTCTATCTTTCTGTCGAGCAACTTGAGCGTATCAAGCCTTTCTTTCCACTTTCACACGGCAT
>JAVBMX010000005.1:0-31839 GCA_031551885.1 Desulfovibrio sp. | reverse complement strand
TCGGGAACCTGTCCGCATAGCGGACGGGTTCCCGACCCAAAGGGGGGTCAAGGGGCTCATCCGGTGGGAAGCCGGATGGGCGCCGGAGGTCTTCCGACGGTGCCCGAAGGGCGAGGCGCAGGACGCGCCGAGTCAATCAATCCCCTTGCGGGGAGGCTTGGAGGTGCCGCCCGCGTTGTTGCAAGATGACGGTACTTACACCGTGAGAGTACCCGGCGGCAGGTTCACTCATGCGGTCCTGTCTGCGCCCCTCCAATGAAACGATATTCGCGTCGAAAGACGGCGCGCCTCGTCTGTCCGAGTATGGTGTTTTGCTAACCTGTATGAAGATGAGAAGAAGGGCGTATGAATAAAAAAGTCATTCCCGCTTGGCTGTTATGTGCCACATTCTGGTTCGCGCTGCATTCCGGGGGCGGCTTTGCCTCCGGCCAGCAGGAAGTCCGCTACTATATCGTCAATGGATGGACGGCCGTTGTGCTTCCATTTTTCGCCATGGCCCTCCAGGGAATTTGCGTTTTTCTCATGTGGGACTTCGCGCGGGTCAGCAAATCCTACGACCTGCGCTCATGGGTGGACCGCTTCTATCACCCCTTCGACAAAATTTTTGCCAACATCCAGGACGTCGTGTTCCTCTGTCTGCCGCCCGCGGCGGGCATTGCCGGGGGCTCGGCCATCCTTGAGCATTCTCTCGGCATTCCCTATTTCCCGAGCACCATCATCATGACCGTTCTCGTCTTTTTTTGCGCGATTTTTGGAGCCGAGGTGGTCCGGCGTCTCGCCGGCATCAAGACGGTCGTGCTGCTGTGTCTTCTGGGTGCGGTCGTGGGGGTGGCGATTCACGTGAAGTGGGACGTGATCATCCAACACGTCGGCATGCGTATCGCGCCCGACGACTTCAGCTGGGGCAACGCCATCTGGATGGCCGCCCTGTATGCCGCCTTCCAAACCACCATCGGGCCCTACGTGTCGGTGGCGGAAAGCCTGCGAACCAGGGCGGACTGCGCCAAGGCGGCGCTCACCGGCACGCTGCTCACCGGCATTTGTCTCGCGGTCGTGTGTTTCATGCTTCTTGGCTACTACCCGGAGATTCTCAGCAAGGATATCCCCATTCCCGTTCTGCACATCGTGGGCCTTCTGGACCACAACGTGTTGCGGGTGTGCTACACCATCGCCATGTTCTTTGCTTTTATCGCCACGTCCTTCGCCTTTGTGTTCTCTTCCGTGCGTCGTTTTGAAAACGCCAAAATCTGGAATCGTCTCCCCGAAGGAAAGAAGCCCGGCGTGCGCGGCAAGCACTGCATCATCGCCATTCTTACGTTGCTGTACGCGTTCTGCGTTTCCCAGTTCGGCCTGGTGACGATCGTGTCCAAGGGCTACGCATACATGGGAATTTTCAGCCTGCTTATCACAATAATTCCGCTGATTCTTTTTGGTCGCAAGAAAATTAGAGGCTATGAAGAGAGAAACGGCGCGCATCCCGACTAGACAGTGTCGTCACGAGGGTCTTTTTGGCCTCTACCGGCGTCAGAAAGGCCTTTTGTTCCAGTCGAGTACCGAAGAGTACACTCCTTTCATAAAAAGCCTTTCTTCCTTGGTAGAGAACAAAAATCCTCCTCGTGACGACACTGTCTAGAGCCATGTCGCTTTGAGAGTGCCTCCGCGATCAGGGGGCCGGCGGACTTTCACAAGCTCGCAAGCAAACAGGACCGCAAAGGGACTCTCGGTGAAGCTTGAACATCCGCGCGGCATGCAAGCGCGCCAAAAGGGCAATCAAAACCATCCGCTATGCGGGGGGTTTTGATTTTGTGCACAGAAAAAAGCGCCCGCTCCTGACGGAACGGGCGCTTGAGCTGGAAACGCTCGGACTCGAGTTACTTCGGCGTGTTGAGTTCGGCCTTCACGCGATCGGCGCGCTTGTTCGAGTCGGGGTGGGAAGAGAGCATGCCGCCGCTCTCGCCCAGAGAGGCGAGCTTGCGCAGGGCGGATTCGGCCGCCGCGGTCTTGCGGTTGTACTTCTTGAGCAGGGCCAGGCCGTAGTCGTCGGAAGAGAGTTCCTGCTGCTGCGAGAACTGGGCGTTGATCAGCTCTTCGCCGAGCGCGCCGAGTTCGGTGCTGGAAAGCGCTCCGGCAACGCCGCCGGCGGCTTGAGCGCCCTTGCGGCCGGCGGAGGCGCCGTAGGCGACGCGGAAGGCGTCGGCGGAGTGGCCGAGCTTCACGTGCCCGATTTCATGGCCGATGACAAAGAAGAGTTCGTCGTCGGTCATCATGTCCATGAGGCCGGCAAACACGCGGATGGAGCCGTCGGGCAGGGCGAAGGCGTTGACGTCTTTGACCATGTAGACTTTGTAGTTCAGGGTCAGGCCGTCTTCATTCTTCAGCTTGGCGGTGATTTTTTCCAGGCGCTTGGCGTAGGTGTTGCCCTTGGCGACCGTGTTCTTGGCGTCAAGTTCGTCGGCCACAAGCTTGCCGTCGCGCTTGACTTCTTCTTCGGAGAGGTTGGCGGCTTTGTAGGCGTCGCCGCCGGCATCCAAGGCTTTGCCCAGGTTGCAGCCGGCCAGGAGAGTCAGAGACACGGCGATCAGGAGAAATTTCTTCAGCATGTCGGAGGCTCCACGGGTTGAGGGTGAGGCCGGGCGGATAATCTGCCGGCGCATAATAGCGGTCTATACGGGATGGATGCTTTGGCGGTCAAGCCGATGTTCTTCGGCATCTTCGAGCGGGTGGAACCGCTGAAAAACGTCGGCCGACGAGGGGCATGGGCGAAGCGTGGTCATGCTCGCGGCGAAGCCGGCCTCACGCCGGAGTCGTGTTATTTTTTTCTTGCTTCGGGAACGTGCCGCCCGGTCGGAAAGAGCATCAGGTCGAGCCGCGCGTGAACGCCGAGTGAAATTTCCACGTCGTCGGCCCGATGCCGAAGCCCCGGACAGAAGCAGTATCCGGTCGCGGTACGCCCTTTGCAATTTTGGGCATGCTTCGGTATGGTGTCGTGATGTGTCGATTTTTTTCAGGTCTGGGAGAGAAACCATGAACCGCCGTCGGATTGGATCGCTCCTGACGCTTGCGTTGGTAGTTCCCGCCGTTGCAGCCGAGCCGGCCTTCGCCGCCGGTGAAGGCTTTCCGGGCGGCCTGAGCGCCGGTGGGCTGGTAAGTTTGCTTTGTCTGGTCGTAGTCGGTTTTTGGGCGTTTTCGCGCCTCCGCTGGTATAAGAGCAGGGGCCCGGGCGACACCACCAAAAAACGTGCCGCCGACGCCTGGAAATATTTGGCCAACGACCCCACCGCCGGAGAAACGCCGGCCGACGCCCCCGCCAGCCCGCAAGCGCCTTCGGGGAATTTCGACCAGGCGGATTTTCTGGACGGCGCGCGCGTTTTGTACAGCCGGCTGCAGACCACCTGGGCGGCCCGCCGGTTGGAAGAGCTGCGCCCCTTTGTGGCCGAAGAGCTTTTCGCCCGTTTTGAAGAAGAGGCCCGCCGCGACCCCACGCCCAAAGACGTTGCCGTGGTTCTGGTGGAAGGCACCTTTGCCGGATTCCACCAAGAGGGTGAGACCGAGCGCGCCGAAGTGCTGTTTAAGGCCCTGCTGCGTGAAGGCGGAGCCGCCCCGGCCGAGGTGCGCGAACGCTGGACGTTCACCCGCGGGCCGCAATCCGGGGGCATGTGGCGCCTGGAAGCGCTGAACTGCGCGGAGGCCGCGTGAAGCGGGTTTTGCATGTGGGGTGCGGTCCCCTGGCCGGCGAAAAGCTGCACGAAAGTTTTCGCGGTCCGGACTGGCACGAGGTGCGCCTGGACATCAATCCGGCCGCGCACCCGGACATCGTCGCTTCGATCACCGATATGGGCGTGGTGCCCACAGCATCGTTCGACGCGTTGTACTCCTCGCACAATCTGGAACATCTCTTCCCGCACGAGGCCCCCACGGCCCTGCGCGAGTTTTGGCGGGTGCTCAAGCCTGTGGGCTACGCCCTGATCACCCTGCCGGATTTGCAACTGGCCGCGCAGTATATCGCGGAAGGACGAGAAGAGGAGGAAGTGCTGCGGACCACCAAAGGGCCGATCACTCCCCTCGACATTCTGTACGGGTTCCGACCGTTTTTGGCCGCGAATCCTTTTATGGCCCATCGTTTCGGCTGGACGGCCCAAACCTTGGAAAAGGCCCTGCGTGAAGCCGGGTTCGCCCACGTGACGGTGGAACGCGACTTTGAATTCAATCTCTGGGCGGTGGCTTCCCCCACTGCGGTTTAGATCGCCTTCACCGTGAAATCACCCGGCGTCCGTCAACGCGGACGCCCGTTTGCGCACCTGTTTTCAGCCTCATCACAAATACTCTTCGTGAGCGGTTTCACGCCGAAAACGCTCTCACTGCAAGGAAAATCATGAACAACGGCGGCATTTTCGGGCTCTCTCCCCGGGCCAAACGCGCCGGGCAGGACGCCCGGCTGACCATCACCCCCTTGGGCGGTCTCGGCGAAATCGGCATGAACTGCATGATCATGGCCACGCCCAAAGGGTTGGTTGTCGTGGACTGTGGGTTGATGTTCCCTTCCGACTACCACCTCGGCGTGGATGTGATCATTCCACGTTTCGACTTTATCAAAGAGCGCCGCGACAGCGTGCTCGGCATCGTGATCACCCACGGGCATGAAGACCACATCGGCGCTCTGCCGTGGCTTTTGCCGCACCTGCCGGTCGGCGTGTCCATTTACGCCTCGCCCTTTGCCCTGTCTTTGGTGGAGCACAAGCTGCGCGAGCGCGGTCTGCTGGACCGCTGCAAGCTGGTCAAGGCCATACCCGAGAAACCCGTGCCGCTCGGCGACCTGACTTTTCACTTTTTTCCGGTTTGCCACTCGATTATCGACGGCTACGGCCTGGGCATAGAAACCCCGGTGGGACGGGTCATTCATACCGGCGACTTTAAAATCGACCCCGATCCCCTGGAGGGCCCGGGCACGGATCTGAACGAGTTCCGGCGGTTCGTCGGCCCGGACGGGGCCGTGCTGCTGCTTTCCGACTCCACCAACGTGGAAAGCCCCGGCCGCTCCCTGGGCGAGCGCCAAGTGCTGGCCAACCTGAAAACGCTTTTCCGGGAAGCTTCCGGGCGAATCATCATCACGTTGTTCTCCAGCCACATCCAGCGTATTCAAGAGGTCTTCGACTGCGCCGAAGAAACCGGCCGCACCGTGGCCGTGAGCGGCCGCAGCCTGATCAACAACATCGAGATGGCCCGGACTCTGGGGCGGCTGCGCCCGCCGAGCAACCTCAGTCTGGACAACTCCATTCCGGATGTTCCCGACGAAAAATTGGTGCTCCTGGTCACCGGATCGCAGGGCGAGCCTTTGTCGGCGTTGTCGCGGATCGTTTCCGGCGAGCACCGGCAGTTCAACATCCATCCGGGCGACGTGGTGATCATGTCGTCGCGGCTTATCCCCGGCAACGCCACGGCCGTGAACACCATGGTCAACAACCTTTACCGGCGCGGGGCCGAGGTTTATTACGACAAGGAACACCCGGTGCACGCCTCGGGCCACGGCATGCGCGACGAATTGCGCGAAATGCTTGAAGCCGCGCACCCCAAGTATTTTGTTCCGGTTCACGGGGAATTCCGCCATCTGGTCAAGCACGCCCGCCTGGCCGTGGAATGCGGCGTGGACCCGGAAAACGCCCGGGTCATCGAGGACGGCAGGCCCTTCAGCATCACGCCTGAGGGCTTTTTCCCCGAAGACCCCATCGACGCCCAAGGCACCATGGTGGACGGGAAAGGCGTGGGCGACGTGGGGCAGGCCGTTCTCAAAGAGCGGCATCTTCTGGGCGGCGAAGGCGTGGTTGTGGTGGTCATGGTTTTGGACGCGGCCACCTGGTCCATCCTTCAGGGGCCGGAGATTTTTTCCAAGGGATTTGTTTTCGAGCAGCAGTTCTCGCACGTGCTCGAAGACGCCAAGTGTCTGGTGCTGGACTGCGTGGAAGGCAAAACGCCCGGCGATCTGGACAAACTGCAGGAGGGCATTCGCGGTTCGCTGCGGCGCTTCTTCCGCAAGGTTTTGGATCGAGACCCCATTGTGGTCCCTGTGGTTACGGCTGTTTAAGGTTGGACCCTGTTCTGGGGGGAATGAAAACAGCTCTGCCGAAGTAGGCCGGTCATTTTTTACTCCCGCAATGTGATGAGGTCGTCTCGCCACATCGCGGGCGGCGCCCAGGACCCCCTCTGATGTCGTCAAGCCCCTGTTTTGCACGGGCTTAACGACAATGAGAGTGCAGGGGATTCAATCCCCGAATGAAGAGGCCCCGAGCCTGGAGCGGATTCGCTGTGGGATTGCCCGGCGGGTGCGGGGCGGACGTTGGGAAGTCCATTGCAAGCGCCTTGCGTGCGCCGTTTAAGCGCCAATCGCGGACCGAGCCCGCTCTTGGGATGACATATGCGAAAGAAGATTGTTTGGATTGTTCTGATTCTGCTCGTCGCCGGCGGGCTGTGGTGGAAGTTTCGCCCCTCCGGGCCTGCCGGCCCCCAAGGGGAGGGAGCCCGCTCGGTGCGCACGGCCGAGGTCGTTTCCGGCGATATGCCGATTGTGGTCCAGGCCTTGGGCACCGCCGTGCCGGAAAACACCGCTCTGGTGCGCAGCCGGGTCGACGGCGTGCTGGTCGCCCTGCATTTTACCGAAGGGCAGTTGGTCAAAGCCGGGGATCTTCTGGCCGAAATCGACCCCCGTCCTTTTGAAAATGCCCTCTCCCAAGCCCAGGGCACCTTGGCCCGCGACGAAGCTCTGCTGAAGGACGCCCAGTTGGATTTGGTCCGCTTCCGCAAACTTGTGCGTGAAGGGTCTGTTTCCGAACAGCAGCTTCAATCCCAGGAGGGCACGGTGGGCCGCTACGCAGGCGAGGTCGCGGCCGATCGCGCCGCCGTGGCCGACGCCGCCCTGCAGCTTGAATACAGCCGGATCACCGCGCCCATCACCGGCCGCGTCGGCCTGAAGAAGGTCGACCTCGGCAACATGATCCGGTCCTCGGACACAACCGGCATCGTTTCCATCACCCAGGAAGACCCCATGACCGTGATCTTCACGCTGGTGGAGCGTCGTATTCCCGTTGTGCAGCAAGGTATGGTCGCGCACCCCGAGGGGCTGGCGGTCGAAGCCTGGGACCAGGACAACGCCGCCCTGCTCGAAACCGGCAAGCTGCTGACTTTGGACAACGCCATCGATACGGCCACGGGCACGGTCAAGGCCAAGGCCTTGTTCCCCAACAAGGCCGGGCGTCTGTTCCCCAACCGGTTCGTCAACGTTCGCCTGCGGGTGGCCACGTTGCAAAACGTGCCGCTTATTCCGGACGCGGCCGTGCAGCGCGATGAAAAAGGCTTTTACGTTTTTGTGGTCGGGCCGGAAAACAAAGCCCAGATGCGTACCATAACGGTGGGGCACAGAACCGACACCGCCGCGGTGGTCACCAAGGGTCTCACCCCCGGCGAACGCGTGGTTACCGACGGTCTGGACCGCCTGCGCGACGGCACCCCCATCGAGCCGGTCCAAGAGCCGGAGAAAGGAAAGCCTTAATTTTTATGTTTGTTGATTGGGGCTCCGCCCCAAACCCCGCCGGGGGAAATGATTTCCCCCGGACCCCCTCATGTGGCGGTAAACCGTGCTCTGCACGGTTTACCGCCATTGGGGATTCAGCGCGCCGCAGGTATTGCTCAAATACGGCCAGTTGTGGGTAGACGTGATGAAGAACTTGTCGAAACTACTTTCAATCTTCCGTCCGGGGGCATGATGCCCGGCCCCTCTCAAGTGGCGACGGCCCGCGCTTCGCGCGAACCGTCGCCATTGGGGGTGCAGGTGCCGCCCGCGTTGTTGTAAGGCAAGCTTTTCACGTCGCGGAAGCGGCGAAGGCCGGTTGACTTTGGCAGCCCTGGCTCAATCCCCTGCCGGGGGAGTTTGAGGGTGCCGCCCGTGTCGCGGCAGAATTACCTTTTCACATCGTTGAAGCTTTGCCGGCAGATAGGCCTTTGCAACTCTGCTTGCGCCCCCTCAACAACCTTCAACCTGGAACAAACACCATGCAGCAGACTGTGTACTATATCGAAGGCGACGGCATCGGGCCGGAGGTGGTCCACGCCGCCCGTCCGATTATTGACGCGGCGGTGGCCAAGGCCTGTGGTTCCGATTTCCGTCTGGACTGGCGCGAGCTTCCGGCCGGGGAAGAAGCCCTGAAGGAAACCGGCGAGCTTCTGCCCCAGGCGTCACTCGAGGCCCTGCGCTCGGCTTCCTACGCATTGAAAGGGCCTCTGGGCACCCCCGTGGGCAAAGGGTTCCGCAGCCTGAACGTGACCCTGCGCCAAAGTTTGGATCTGTATGCCTGCATCCGCCCGATCCGTTGGTTCCCCGGCGTGGTTTCGCCTGTCCGGCACCCCGAAAAGGTGGACATGGTCATCTTTCGGGAAAACACCGAAGACCTTTACCTGGGCATCGAATACCAAAGCGGATCGCCGGAAGCGAAAAAGCTGATCGAATACCTGCGCGACGCTTTGGGCGTCACCCTGTCGGCCGAAGCCGCCGTCGGCCTCAAGCCCATGACCCCGGCCGGGTCCAAGCGCCTGATCCGCCGGGCCATCCGGTTCGCCCTGGCCCGGAAAAAACCTTCCGTGACCCTCATGCACAAAGGCAACATCATGAAGTTCACCGAGGGCGGGTTTCGGGAATGGGGGTATGAGGTGGTTCGCGACGAGTTTGCGGACGCCTGCCGGTTGGAGTCCGATTCGGCTTCCGATAAGCTGGTGATCAAGGACCGCATTGCCGATGCCCTGTTCCAGGAAGTGCTCCTGCACCCTGAGGAATACAGCGTCATCGCCACCCCCAACCTGAACGGCGACTATATTTCCGATGCCGTGGCCGCTCAGGTCGGCGGTCTGGGCATGGCCCCCGGCGTGAATATGTCCGACACCCTGGCTTTCTACGAAGCCACCCACGGCACAGCCCCGAACATCGCGGGCAAAGACAAGGCCAATCCGTGCAGCGTGGTGCTTTGCGGAGCCATGATGCTGGAGGAAATGGGCAAGCCCGAGGCCGCCCGGCTGATTTACAATGCCGTGGAAAAGGTCATGGCCGCCAAGACCGTGACCCCGGATCTGGCCGGCCAGATGGATGGCGCCCGCGTCGTCGGTTGCCGCGAGTTCGGCGATCTGCTGGGAGCGGCGTTGTAGCCAACTGGGGCTCCGCCCCGGACCCCGTCGGGGGGATGATCCCCCCGAACCCCTTCAATAGCCAAAAACCCTGCGTGCGCAGGGTTTTTGGCTATTGGCGGCACGCGAGAATCGCTCCCGACAAGGTTGATTTGCGACGAGGGGAAACTCGTGAAAGGGGTGTTGCCGTCGGCTTACTCCAGGCGTCACAGAAGAACACCGTTTGGGCGGAATGCTCGTCTCAAACCGGGCAGAAACCCGCTTTGCTCCGGCGGTAAAATTCGGCGATCTTTTCCGGCGGGGCCACCCGCAGGGCCGTCAGCACATCGCGGGCGAATTCGACATAGGCGCTGCCGTTGGCGGTGATGATGTTGCCGGCGTGCACCGACTGTCGGTTTTTGTAGTGCGCCTCGCCCGTGTAGAGGGAGTCGGGTGTTTCGTGAATCGCGGCGAGCTCGTTGCTTGTATGGTCGACGTGGTTGAGAAAGCCGTGCACGGCCAGAAAACGCGAGGCGTCGCAGATCGCGCCGAGAACGCGCTGCTTTTCGACCGTCTTGCGTACAAGCGGCAACACGCGTTTGACCTCTTCGCCGCGCCACTGGGTGCCGCCCACAAGAATGAGGGCCGCGAAGTCGTCCGGGGCGTCGTCGATGTCATAGTCGGGCAGGGTGGTGAACCCGCCGAGGGACCGGACGGGCTCTTTCGTCAAGCCGACCGTTTTGACCTCATGTGAGCTTTCCCACAGAAAGAAACCCCAACGCAGGCCTGCCGCGAGCAGCGCGGGTTCCCACGCGGCATAGTTGGGGGGCAGGAAAAACAGCACGGTGGAATTTTTCATTCTCACTCCTTCGTGCCGTTTTGTACCGCAACAGGGAAAAGGAGAAAAGCCCCGGAGGCCGTTTCCAAGTAAATCTTTGGTGCAATTCCTGCGTCAAACGGTCCCTTTTTGACTCGGCATATCCTGTGCCGCGCCCTTTTGGGACGCGGCCGCTGTGCGTCCACGTTCCTTTTCGCAGGAAAGTGGAAGGGTTTGGACTCGCCGAGCCGGGAGGCTTTCGTGCCGCCACATGATGGAGCGTTGCATAAGGGTGTTCCTGGAAGATTCCTTGGCAGGAGCTACTCCCTCTGTACTCCTTGAATGTCGAAAACCCTGTGTAACATGGGGTTTTCGACAATTGGGGGTGCAGGCGCCGCCCGCGTTGTTGTAAGGCAACCTTTTCACATCGCGAAAGCGGCAAAGGCCGGTTGACCTTGGCAGCCCTGGCTCAATCCCCTGCCGGGGGAGTTTGAGGGGGCGGAGCCCCCTCAATAAATCACTTCTCCAAAGCTTTCTTCAACATGCCCGGCAGGGCTGCCGGGAGCCCGGCCTGATCGGCTCGGCGTTGCACCGTGGCGGTCCAGATGGGCGTGGGGGGGCCCGAGGCCGGGAGGTTGCGCAGGTCGTAGCATTCCATTTCCAGGGCGAACCCGGTCACGCCGCCGGGCACGTTGTTGAGGAAGATCGGGTCGTAGTCCGCATCAAGGCCGGGGTCAACGCCGGGAAGCGCGCCGGCCGAGCCGGTGTTCCCTCTGCCGGGAACGCTCGGCGGCGAGGCGTACTGCGGGGGCTGCCCGTGCTTGGTCGTGTAGTCGCGGGCCCGGAAGTCGCTTTCTCTGTGCCAGGTGTCGTTGGGGTTGCCGTATTCATAGCCGCGCCCGTAGTCGCCGGGCGTGCCGCCATAAGAGGAAGGCGGAGGCGAAGCGGGCGCGGGCGCTCCGTACCCCATGCCGGGAACCCCGCCGATGCCGCCCGCCGATGCCGCGACCATGCCCCGGGTATCAAGGGAGCCGGAAAGCCGCGACCCCTGCGGACTGACCAGGGTCACGCGAACAATCAGGGTGTAGTCGGCCAAGGTGGGATCGGTGGCGAGCATTTCCGGCGGAATCCGACCGGGAATACGTCCGCCACGGCGGAGCAGGGGCATGCCGTCGGCTTGAGAGCGGGCAAAGAGAATCTCGATGGGGTCGACCGGCTCCACAGCCAGAACCGAGGGCGGCAGCTTGGCGTCGCTGCCGGGAATCGTATAGGGGGGCAGCGTTAAAGGCTTGCCCGGCGTCTGTTTTGCGGCCGTGTCGGCGGCGGCTTGGTCACCCGCGTCGGCGCGGGCGCGGGCCGGAGCGCCCAACTCGGGGGTGTCGGCCGCCGCTCCGGGATCACGCGGGCCCGGCATGGGCCGCAGGGTCGAGGGCGCGGCCTCGACCACGGTCAGGCCGCGCTGTTGCAGCAACGGCGTAAGAGAGGCCTTTACGGAGCCGAAGAGCGGGTTCTGCTCGTTCATCCAGGCCAGGCCGCTGCGTATGACGACCCGCCCGGAGGAGGGCAGAGCGCCGCCTTGTTGGGTATGTACGGGAAGCTCTTTGGCCGCGCAGGCCGAAAGCGCCGGGACCAGCAGCAGGGCCGGGAGAAGAAAGGCCGGCAGGGCTGAACGGAAAAGGGGAAGGAAGGCGGAGCGGAACATAGGTGCCTCCTGCGAGCCAAGGCGCGGTGAAGCGGCTTCTTGGCGCCGGCGGGCGCGTTGGCGGCCCGTTTATAGGCTTGTTGTGAACGTTTTACCGTAAAACGGCTTCATACAATATCATGGCCGGGCGTTGAGGGAAGCGGGCGCGAAAGCGCCCGTCCGTATGTTCTTCTTTTTTACGTATTTATTTGTATAGACGCCGACGGGGCGAATTGTCCATGAGATTCGAACGGGTTCCGCGTCCGGCTCGACCGGATGCGCGGAACCCGCAAAAAAGGAAGGCGTCGTCCGTATCCGACGCAAAGGCGTGTCGGGCGAAGAGAACGGCGGTCCCGTGAAAGCAAGAGGCTTATGAGCGGCGGCAGACCGTGACTCTGGCCGGGCGCAGCAACCGGTCGCGCAGCACATAGCCGGGGGAGAGCAGGGCGCACACCGCGCCGTCCTCAATTTCCGGCACGTCGGCCATGCCTACGGCTTCGTGCCGGGCAGGGTCGAAGACTTCGCCCACGGCGCCGACCATTTCCAGGCCGTGCTTTTTCAGCGCGTCCAGGAGCAACCGGCGGGTCATTTCCACACCGACCACGAAATTTTTGCAGGCTTCATCCGGCGCGGCATGCTGGAGGGCAAGATCCAGGTTGTCGAGGGAGGGCAGGATGTCGGACAAGACATTTTCCCCGGCAAAGCGGATACATTCCTCTTTTTCGCGCTTCAGGCGTTTCTGGGCGTTGTCCAGCTCGGCAAAAGCGCGCAGGCGGGCGCTTTCGGCCTCTTTCTTCTGCGGGCAGCCGGGGCAGATGCGTTGCGCGCACATGGCGTACAGATTCTCGTCGGAAAGGCCGGTCGGGCCGGCATCGGACCCTTCGGCGGGGGGAACTCCGGGGTCGCCCGCGAACAGGCCCGCGGCGTCCGCGCCGAAAAAAGACTCGAAAGGAGGCTCTTCCGGGGTCTGCTTCGCGCCCGGCGTGGGCGCATCACCCTGTTGCCCGCTCTGTCGCATATAGGATTCGTAAGGATTGTTCTTTTTATGCATGGTCGCTGCGTTCCTCCACGCGAAGTAGAAAAGCCGTTCCGAAAACTCCCTCACGGAAAAACGGTAAGGAGCCGGTGGCGCATGGGCGTAAAAACATGCCCGCACCGCATCAAAAGACGTTTGCGGCCGTTGCGCCGCCCGGTCGAGGGGCGGTTTGCGGCCAAGGGAGTCTGTGCGCCGACTTCAGTCTTCAAAATAAGCACGGGGATAATCCGCGTCAAGCCTGGGGCTGTTCCATGCCGGCGTGACGCCGCAAAGGGAAACCCCCGGGCAAAGCCGCGCCTGTGGGCGCATCGCTTCGTCCGGGGGGCGAACGGTGCTCGTTTTCGGGGGCGCTCAGGACTGGGCCTGATGGTGCAGGCGTTCCAGCTCGCGTTCCACTTCCTGGATATGCACGCGCATCCAGTGCTCGGCCGCATCCGGATCTTTGCCGAGGATGGCGTCGACGATGCGCTGGTGGCCGTTCAGAACCATCAGGCAGAAATCGCCGCCCGGCTTCATCTTGCGTTTGGCGTCGGCCAGAATGTTGTTGACGAAGTCGAGGATGACCCACAGCACCGGGTTGCCCGCGTACTTGCCGAGCAGGACGTGGAACATGATCTCGGCCTCGGCCCCGACAAGGGATTTCCCCTCGTCATAGAGTTTGCGGCATTCGGCGTGCAGGGCGAGCAGCTCGGCTTCGGCCTCGGGCGTGAAAGTTTCGGCCGCCCGGCGGGCGATGTAGGGTTCGATGATCGTCCGCACTTCGGACAGGTGGGTCAGGGAAAAATCCTGGAAGTGCAGGAAATCGGCAAAGGAATCGCGCGCGGTTTCCCAGTCGACCGAGGAAACCACCGGGCCGCCGCCGGCCCCGCGTTTGATCACGATCAGCCCCATGCCTTCTAGGGCGCGCAGGGCTTCGCGCAGCGTGTGCTTGCTCACCCCGAACTGGGCCATGAGCTCTTTTTCCGGGGGCAGGGCCTCGCCCGGTTTCAATTTCCCCTGCATGATCGCCGAGCGGATCTGCCGGATGATCAGATTGGAGATTTTATCTTTTTTTTCAGGAGTAAATAACGGCTTCATGATGATGCCCCCGCCCGCGGCAACGCGCGGGCCGGTGGAATTATGGTGAAAAAGAGATAGCATCGTTACGAAGCTGTGTCCACAACATACCCGTCTTTTTGGAAAAAATAAATAGCCAAATATTTAAAAGTTTGGTTGACAAGTTTTGTTTTGCCATGCCAAATAGCGGCCGTAGACGATGATTCCCGGCAAGCCAAAACCCAACCCAGGAGGTTGTCATGATGCCGCTGCGCGCTTTCCGAGTTCCCGCCACCATTCAGGTGGGCACGGGGGCGTCCGCTCTGACCGGGGCGGAGGTCAAACGCCTGGGCGCCAAAAGCGCCTTGATCATTACCGACAAATTTTTGCTGGATTCCGGCACCGTCGCCCCGGTGCTCGAATCCCTGAAGCAGGCCGGGCTGCGCGTGGAGGTCTACGCCGGAGTCGACAAAGAGCCCACCCTGGCTCATGTGGACGAAAGCCTCGCCCTGCTGAAGCGGTCCGGCTGCGAAGCCGTGATCGGTTGCGGCGGCGGCAGCCCCATCGACGTGGCCAAGGCCGTCTCGGCTCTTTCCGCCAACCCCGGAAAAATCCAGGACTACATGGGCATCGACAAGATTCCCAACCGGGGCGTGCCGATCATCGCCGTGCCCACCACGGCCGGCACGGGCAGCGAGGCCACCCCGACCACGATCATCACAGATACCGAAAACGACGTAAAGATGCTGATCATCAGCCCCTGGCTGGTGCCGGTCGTGGCCATCGTGGACCCCGACCTGACCATGAAGATGCCCAAAGGCATCACTGCGGCCACGGGCGTGGACGCTCTGACCCACGCCATTGAGGCCTACGTCTCCCGCAAGGCCCAGCCCATGAGCGACATGACCGCCCTGGAAGCCGTGAAGCTGATCTTCAAAAACCTGCCCGTCGCCTGGGAACAGCCCGACAACAAAGAAGCCCGCGCCAACACCCTGCTCGGCGCGCTGCTCGCGGGCATCGCGTTCGCCAACGCCTCGGTCGCCCTGGTGCACGGCATGTCCCGGCCGGTCGGCGCGCTGTTCCACGTTCCTCACGGGGTTTCCAATGCCGCGCTGCTCGGCGTGGTCATGGACTTCTCCCTTTCCGGCAACTACGCCCGCTATGCCGACGTGGCCCGCGCCCTTGGCGTGACCATTCAGGGCTCGGACAAGGAAGTCGCCGAAGCCGGAGCCAAAAAGGTCCGCGAGTTGATCGCGTTCCTCCAGATTCCCAGCCTGGAAAAACTCGGGGTTCCCAAAGACAAGCTCGATCCGGTGGTCGGCAAAATGGCCGACGACGCCATCGCCTCCGGCAGCCCCGGCAACAACCCCCGCATCGCCACCAAAGAAGAGATCATCGAGCTGTACTACAAGGCTCTGTAATTTTGATTTGTTGTGAATATTGGGGCTGCCGCCCCAAACCCCGCCGGGGGGAATGATTCCCCCCGGACCCCCTCATATGCCGGCAAACCGCGCTTTGCGCGGATTTGCCGGCAATGGGGGTGCAGGGGATTCAATTCCCTGCCGGGGGTATGGGGGCAGAGCCCCCATGTGCAAAATCACCGTATCTCAAGCTCACCAAGGAGAAGTACCGATGGCTGTGAAAAGATTGAAGTACTGCGTCAACAACGAGTGGAAGGAATCGACGTCCGGCAAATACTCGCCGGTGATGAACCCGAGCACCGGCGAGCAGACTGCCGAGGCCCCGATCTGCACCAAGGCCGAGGTGGAAGCCGCCGTGACGGCCGCCCGGGCCGCGTACCCCGGTTGGTCCGGCCAACCCGTGGCCGTGCGCACCCAGGTGATCTTCAAGTTCCGCGACCTGGTGAACAAACACTTTGATGAGCTTTCCACGTTGCTGGCCACGGAAATGGGCAAACACCTCGGCGAAGCCAAGGGCGACGTGCACAAGGTCATCGAATCCTGCGAGCTTTCCGTGAGCGCTCCCTTGGAGCTGCAGGGCCACGCCCTGATGGAGGCCACCCGTTCCCACGACATCAACCTGTACCGGGAATCCGTGGGCGTGTTCCTGGGCATCGCCCCCTACAACTTTCCGGCCATGATTCCCTTTGGCTGGTTCATTCCGCCCTGCATCGTCGCCGGCAACTGCATGGTTCTGAAGGCCGCCACTATGGTGCCCCAGACCGGCATGCGTCTGCTCGAGCTGCTGATTGAAGCGGGCCTGCCCAAAGGCGTGATCAACCTGGTGACCTGCAGCCGCGAGGAACTCACCGCCCTGATCGATCACCCCGAGGTCAACGGGGTTTCGTTCGTCGGCTCCGAATCCGTGGGCAAGAAGATTTACGCGGCGGCCGCGGCGGCCGGCAAGCGCGTGCAGGCCCTGACCGAGGCCAAGAACCACGCCCTGGTGCTGGAAGACGCCCCTCTGGAATGGACGGCCCGGCGGATCATCAACTCGGCCTTCGGTTGCGCCGGCCAGCGCTGCATGGCCCTGCCCGCCGTGGTGGTGCAGGAAAGCGTGGCCGACGACTTCGTTCGGGTCATGCTCAAGCTGGCCAAAGAGCTGACGCTCGGCCCGGCTTACGACCCGAAAACCGAGCTTGGCCCGCTGGTCAGCGCGGCCCAACTGGCCTCGGTGGAAAAATGGATCGCCCGAGGCGTTGAAGAGGGCGCCGAGCTGATTCTGGACGGACGCGGCGCCCGGCCCAAAGGATTTGAGGGCGGCTTCTTTGTCGGCCCGACGATCTTCGACAAGGTCAAGCCCGGCATGGCCATAGGCGACGACGAAGTTTTCGGCCCGGTGATGTGCGTGAAGCGCTGCAAAGACTTTGAAGACGGCCTGGCGATTATGAACGCCAACCCCTTCGCCAACGGCTCCTCGATTTTCACGGGCAGCGGCCACTATGCCCGCGAATTCGCCCGCCGCACCGACGGCGGCATGGTCGGGGTCAACGTGGGCATTCCCGTGCCGCTGGGCTTCTTCCCCTTCTCCGGCCACAAGCGCTCCTTTTACGGCGACCTGCACTGCCTCGGCCGCGACGGGCTGCGTTTCTACACCCAGATCAAAACCGTGACCACCAAGTGGGTGTCTCCGGCCGAATCGCAGGAAGCCCGGGTGAGCACCTGGGAAGGCACCATCAACCGCGAACTGTAGGGCTTGGATGAACTCCCCGGCTTTTCTCCATCCGTTCGCGCCGCGCGCGCCTGAACCGTGGGCCTCCCCTCCCCGGTATCGAACCGCGCGGCGTGACGGGGGAGAACAATCCCGGAGCGTTCACCGAGCCTGACCCCGGCGGGCCGGAGGCTCCCCCCTTCGGTCTCGCCGGTCCCTTCAGCCCGACCCGGGCCCGCCTCGGGTCGGGAAAAAAGGTGTGTTATTCGGAGCATTTCAGTCTGACAACCTACAGCCGCTCTCTACCTTTTGCGGAGAAGCAACCGGAGGCAGCAATGGTTATCGGGATCATTCTTTCACTCATTCTCCTCACCTTTATCGCCTACAGGGGGCTGTCGGTCATTCTGTTCGCCCCCGTCTGCGCTCTGTTGGCCGCGATCACGGCCGGCCTGCCGATCATGCCCACCTACACCGAGCTGTTCATGGTCAAGGCCGTGACCTACGTGAAGAACTTCTTCCCGGTCTTCATGCTGGGCGCGGTGTTCGGCAAGATCATGGAAGAGAGCGGCTGCGCCAAAGCCATCGCCAAGTATTTCGCCGAAAAGCTCGGCTCCCGCCACGCCGTGGTGGCCGTGGGCATGTCCACAGCGCTGTTGACCTACGGCGGGGTGAGCATGTTCGTGGTGCCGTTCGCCGTGTACCCCTTCGCCTATGTCCTGTTCCGCGACGCGGGCATTCCCCGCCGGCTCATTCCGGCCTCCATCGCGCTTGGTTCGTTCTGTTTCTCGATGACGGCCATGCCCGGCTCGCCGCAGATTCAGAACATGATTCCGGCCAACTATTTCGGCACCACCCTGTACGCCGCCCCGATCTTCGGTTTGACCGGCGCGGCCATCATGTGCTTCGGCGGCTTGGCTTGGCTCAAGTACCGGGAAAAAAAGCTGATGCGGGCCGGCGAAGGCTTCGGCCGTCTTGACGATCGCTCCGGCACCAACCTGGACGACGGCATGGACATGAATCCTTTCCTGGCCGTGCTGCCGCTGCTCGCCGTGCTGGGTCTGAACGTGGTGTTGACCTTTGTGCTGCGCGAATGGAGCCCGGAAATCATGGAAGGCACCAAGGCCCTGCCCCTGGCTTCGTCCAAGGTGCCCGTGGCCAACTGGGCGCTGATCATCTCGTTGGTCATCGGTATTATGCTGGCCGTGGTGATCAGCCGCAAGCAGTTTCAGGCCCGCAAAAACCTGTTTACGGCCGTGAATATGGGCACCATCGGCTCCCTTCTGGCGATCATGAACACCGCCTCGGAAGTGGGCTACGGCAACGTGGTCAGCTCGCTGCCCGGCTTTACCGTGGTCCGTGACTTTTTGCTCAACATCGACCCAGGCACGCCGCTGGTTTCCGAAGCCTTGACCATCAACGTTCTGGCGGGCATCACCGGCTCGGCTTCCGGCGGCATGAGCATCGCCCTGGAGGCGATGGGCCAGCGCTACCTGGAGTGGGGCGCCCAGGTCGGCATCGGCCCCGAGCTCCTGCACCGGGTGGCGGCCATGGCTTCCGGCGGTTTCGACTCTCTGCCGCACAACGGCGCGATCATCACCCTTCTGGCCATCACCGGCATGAGCCACAGGGAATCATATCCGGACATCGGCATGATCACCGTGCTGCTGCCCTTTGTGACCACCTTCTTCCTTGTGGCCGTGTGGAGCGTCTTCGGCTTCACCATGTAACTTCCGCAGAGTTTCGGAGTTCGTAGGGAGGATTCTTCCTTCCCCCTTTATTGACACCCCTGCGTTCCACGTAGGGGTGTCGACGCATGAGAGGAGTCGGAGAACCATGCTCCCGGCCGATGGTCCGGCGTTGTGCGTCGAGGTGTTTGGCGAAGTGCCGGGCGGGCCGGCGACAGGAGGGGGCTTCCCCTCTTTCATGATATCGTACAATTGATAGTCGGTATGCAGCCGGCGGGCGACATGCTATAGGGAAGCCGGGTGCGTCGCGCCCGCAGCGTATCAACCCACCTGAGCAAGGAGAAACGCATATGTCGCAGATCACGGTCGTGGGCTTTAACGGAAGCCCCAGAAAAGACGGCAATACCGCCCGGATGATCCGCCGGGTTTTTGCGCGGCTGGAAGCGGCCGGCATCCAGACCAGGGAAATCCAAATCGGCGGCAACAAGGTGCGCGGCTGTATCGCCTGCGGCATGTGCCACAAAAAGAATCTGGGGCACTGTGTGTTCGACGACGACCCCATGAACGGATGGATCGAGGCCATGAAAGCGGCCGACGGCGTCATTCTGGGCTCGCCGACCTATTTTGCCAACGTGAGCACCGAGATGAAGGCCCTTATCGACCGGGGCGGTTTCTCCGCCATGCACCTGATGCGCCGCAAGGTGGGCGCTCCCGTGGTCGCGGTGCGGCGTGGCGGGGCCATTCAGGTCTACAACGCCATGATGCCTTTTTCGGCATCTCACAGATGGTTGTTCCCTGTTCGAGCTACTGGAACATGGGCTTCGGCCTGAACCCCGGCGAAGTGGAAAACGACGCCGAAGGCCTGCGCACCATGGACAACCTGGGTGACAACATGGCCTTTGTGCTGCAGAAGCTCAAAAGTTGACGCGCCGCGCGTCGGCAAACGCGGAACACCTGTTTTCGCGTTGCGCGCAGGAAGCACATCCCCCTCTCGGAATACCGGGCGGCGGGCGAAAGGGTCGGTTTGTCCGGCCCTTTTTTATATGTTCCGGGCCGCGCGTGAAATCGTCGTGGAGGGGCGGAGTTTTGCGCCCGCCGGAGTGGGAGCCGGACAACGGCGTGAGAAATTGTTTGTTGGGGAGCCAAATCTTCCCCTACCGAGACTTGGCCATGTTGCGAAAACAGCGCCCGCGTGGGCTAAAGCCTTTGGCTCTTTTGCCGAAAAGACTGACAGCGAGCGGCCAGGGAAGGCCGTCGGATACTCAGGGAGAGAGTTGTCATGCTTGAATACTATCGATTCAAGGCTGTTCTCGATCTTTTTCTTAAGGGTCGCGAGGATGAAGCCAAGGAGGAACTCGCCGCATTGCAGCGCCGCTACGTGTCGCTGTGCGATGAGAACCTCGCCCTCAAAATGCAGGTCCAGGAGTATGAGGATATCCTCTACCTGGCCCGCAATCTGCTCTTCGACGGTGAACTGTATTGGCTGGTCACCGGGTCCATCCGCCAGGGGCCGTTCTGCCCCACGTGTTGGAACCGCGACGGGATGCTTGTGCGTCTTGCCGGCGAGCCGGGAGCGCGACGCTGCTCCCAATGCCTGGAAGAATTCCGGGGCGACGACCGGCCCGTTCCCATGCCCATCTCCGCCTCCGCCGTGGTCGGCGGGCGGATCGACGTGGATGTCTACGCATCGCCGGCTTTCGAAGAGCGAAAAGCCAAAGTCATTCCGTTTCAACGCTGAATCGACCGTCCGCAGCGGGTTTGCCGTCCGCGCCGGGGCAATCGCAGGTTGCTGCGGCACATGTCGAATCAGATGTCCGAAACCGTCGCCCCAACGGCCGAACGGACGCGTTTGCGCGCCGTTTCGGCTTGGGGGCGGCGTGTTCTCGGACCGTTATGAAAAAGCGGGTGACCTATGTATGCTCTTCAAACTTCCGCCGTATTGCCTTCGCGGGTCTTGGTGATCGCCTCCGCCGGCTCCATGCCGGCTTCGGATGTCGCCGCCCTGCGCAGGCTCGGCGTGACTTCGTTCGCCATGTGTGCCGACCCGGAACGGGTCCCCAAGGTGCTTGGCGAAGCTCCGGCCCACCGTCCTTTTGAGTGCGTCGTTTGTCCGCACCGCGCCAAGGACGGTACTGCCGCGCGTCTTGCCGGCGTGCTCGCCGGCGACCCGAAGTGGGCCGGTTTCCCGGTGCTGTTCCTTTCCGGCGACAATGCCGCCGATCTGGAGCAAACCGGAGCGTTTGTCCTGCACCGACCATATTCCATCGAGCACTTGGGCGAGGCGCTGCAAAAAGTCATGTCGCCCCTGCGTCGGCCCATCTCGGCCCCTGTGGCTCAGGCCAAGCCGGTCGTCCCCCGTAAGGCGGGCACGGCCGCGAAGACCGTGACCACTTCGGATCTGCTGCGGGCCGGGAGCAGCCACCTCCAGGCGGGCAGGCTCGACGAGGCGGCCAAGCTTTTTTCCGCCGCCCTGCAGCGCAGCGCGGATTCGCCGGAAGCCTGCATCGGCATGGCCGGGATCGAGCGCGCCCGAGGCAACCCGGAACAGGCCCACCCATGGGTCATCCGGGCTGCGGCCGGATATATGCGCCGCAATGACGAAAAGGGTTTTTCCGCTCTCCTGCCGCACTTGCCGCAAAGCCGTCTGAACATCTTTTGCCAAGAGGCTTCGGCCTTCATGTCGCAGGGGCTGTACCGTCAGGCCTGCCGCAGTTTTCAAGAGGCGGCGGGGCGAACGGGCGAACCGTTGCACGCCCTCATTGCCCGGGCCTGCGCTTTTTCCGACGCCCCCCGCAGGCGCATGGAAATCCTGTGCGACGCCTTTGAGGCCCTTGGTCAAGTCGACACGGCCAAGGCCCTGCGCATGCGCTTGCTCCATGAAATCCGGCCCCCGGCGCCCCCGCGGCCGAGTTGGCTCGATCGATTTCCGGTCCTGCAGGAAATAGTCTACGTGGCGGGCTGGACCGCCCAGGCCTGGCGGCACGCTTAGGAACTGTAGCCAAACAAATCTTGCGCCCGGCTCCTGTGCCGAACGGCCCTTTTCCAAGGGCCGTTTTCTCTTTCCGCTTTGGGGGAGGGCGCGGCGGTTGTCGCAGGAAACCATCCGGCGTGCGCATGACGCCGACGACGGAATGTGGACGATGAATCGAAGGATTTCGCGGGAGTGGGCGACCAAGGGAGGCAACGGCGTTTCTTGCCGCAAAAATGTCGCGCCGCAGGGGATTTGTTTTGGAGACGGGTGCCTTCGGAGCCTGGGGAGATGGTGCCGGACTCCAAAACAAATCCCTTCGCGGCGCGATTTGCGTGAGGGGTTCAGCGCGGCGTGGGGGGGGACGCCGCGGGGTCGTTCTCGACGCAACGGATTACGAACAAAGCCTTGCATGACATTATTGTCCGCAACCTCTGTTCTTTTATTCCTGACAAAAGTGTAGGGATATTATTTTTTTAGTCTAGTGGATAAGTATGATATTCTTGCACATTATCATAGGGCAACAAAGATAACGCGCTCGCGGGCGGCAAGCCGGATCTTTCGCTTTTGTTCGCGGTCCGAGTGTGCTACAAAACCCGAACGCCAGGCCGCAATGGTGCGCCCGGCGGCGCTTTTCGGAGCGGAGTATGCCCGGCCCATATAAGATCGGCGAAGCCGCCGCCTTACTTAATTTAAAGACGTACGTCTTGCGCTTCTGGGAAACGGAATTTCCCCAGATCGTTCCTTCACGCACGGAAACCGGCCGGCGGGTCTACACCGAAGAAGACCTCGCCCTGCTGGAACGTATCCGTTTTCTCCTTTACGAACACGGCCTGACCATCGAAGGCGCGCGTCGCGTTTTGAGCGAAGAAGCCGCCCAAGGTGTGCGCTATTCCCCGCCCTCCACGCCGGAACAGCTCGGCGAAAAACCCGGCGGCGAGGAAGTCATGGTCGCGCCCACGACCCCGGTGCAACCGGCTCCGCCGGTCCCGCCGACTCCGACCCCGGTGCAACCGGCTCCGGCGAAACCGGCCGCGACCCCGGTACAACCGGCCGCGCCGGTGCGAACTCCGGTGAAACAGGCGCCGCCGGCGCCGACCATGGTGGCCCGGACCCGGCCGGCCCCGGCTCCACAGGAGCCCGACCCGACGCCGTCGGCCCCACGGAAGTCTGTGTCGCGCAATACCCTGGACGATATGCTGCACCTCGGCGACGAGGACGGCCTTTCGGCCTCCTACAAGGATTTTCTGTGTGAACTCCGGGCCGAGCTGGAAAAGGTCAAAGCCCTTCTGGCCGGTTCCGCCCCGCAGGGAGACCACTCCGCATGATTCTTTCCCCCTCGCTGCTTTCCTCGGACTTCGGCAACCTGGAGACCGAGCTGGCCGCTCTGGATTCGGCCGGCCTTTCCTGGGTGCATTGGGACGTCATGGACGGCTCGTTCGTGCCCAACATAACCTTTGGGCCGCCGGTCATCGCGGCCCTGCGCAAGAAAAGCCCGCTGTTTTTCGACGTCCACCTGATGATGGAAGCCCCCGAGCGGCATCTCGACGCCTTCGCCGCCGCCGGGGCCGACCTGCTGGTGGTGCATGCCGAGGCCGTGCGCCATCTGGACCGCACCCTGCGCGAGATTCGCGCCAAAGGCATGGCCGCCGGGGTTTCCCTCAACCCGGCCACCCCGCTGTGCGTGCTGGAGAACGTGGTGGACCTGCTGGATCTGGTGCTGGTCATGAGCGTCAACCCGGGTTTTGGCGGTCAGAGTTTCATCCCTCAGAGCCTGAACAAGGTTCGCGGCCTCGCCGCCATGTTTCTGGAAGCCGAAAGCCCCGCCCTGATCGAAGTGGACGGCGGCGTGGACCCCGGCAACACCAAAGCCCTGACCGAGGCCGGCGCGGATGTACTTGTTTCCGGCTCGGCCTTCTTTTCCCATCCTCCCTATGCGGACCGCGCCGCCGTTTTCGCCGCGCAGGCCGCATCGCCCCGTCGGAGCCCCCCCGCTTGGGCGCTCAAACGTCGATAACCCAACTCATGAGGAGTGACTCCATGCCCACTCGGAAAGATCTCGCCGCGGCCATACGTATTCTGGCTATGGATGCGGTGGAAAAAGCCAAATCAGGGCACCCCGGGGCCCCGCTCGGCATGGCCGACATGGCCGAGGTCTTGTGGAACGACTTTTTGAAGCACAACCCCGCCGACCCCGCCTGGGTGGACCGCGACCGGTTCGTGCTTTCCAACGGGCACGCCTCCATGCTTCTCTACGCGGTGCTGCACCTTTCCGGTTACGCCCTCTCGTTGAACGACATTAAATCCTTCCGGCAGATGCATTCCAAAACGCCGGGACACCCGGAATGCGGGCTGACCCCGGGGGTGGAGACCACCACCGGCCCGCTGGGGCAGGGCATCGCCGCCGCCGTGGGCATGGCCCTGGCCGAGCGCATGCTGGCCGCCGAGTTCAACCGCGAAGGCCACAGCATTGTGGACCACTTCACTTATGTCTTTCTGGGTGACGGCTGTTTGATGGAAGGCGTCTCGCATGAGGCCTGCTCCCTGGCCGGAACCCTGGGCCTGGGCAAGCTGATCGCCCTCTGGGACGACAACGGCATTTCCATTGACGGCCCCACGGCCGGTTGGTTCGCCGAAGACGTGCCCGCCCGGTACAAGGCTTACGGCTGGCAGGTCATCACCGGTGTGGACGGGCACGACCCGGCGGCGATCAAAAAAGCCCTGCAGAAGGCCCGCAAAACCTTGGACAAGCCCAGCCTGATCTGTTGCCGCACGACCATCGGCAAGGGTGCGCCCGGCAAAGCGGGCAGCGCCAAGTGCCACGGCTCGCCCTTGGGCGAGGAAGAGGTGCGCGCCGCCAAAAAATTGCTGGGCGTCAAGGCCGAGCCCTTTGAAGTGTCCGCCGACGTGCGCGCCGCCTGGGATGCCCGCAAAAAAGGCGCGACCGCGCAAAAGAAGTGGGACCAGCGCTTCGCCGCTTATGCCGCCGAGCATCCGGGCCTTGCCGCCGAGTTCACCCGGCGCATGGCCGGCGAGCTTCCGGCCGGTTGGGACAAGGTCCCGACCGAGCGCGCCGCCGTTCTGCAAAAAGCCGGGGCCGCTCAGGCCAGCCGCATTTCCTCGAAAGAAACCTTGGACGAACTGGCCCCGGCCGTACCGGAGCTGTTCGGCGGCTCGGCCGACCTGACCGGCTCCGTCGGCACGCTCTGGAACGGAGTGCGCTCCATCGCTCACGACGACTTCACCGGCCGTTACCTGCACTATGGCGTACGCGAGTTCGCCATGGGCGCGATCATGAACGGCTTGGCCGGGCACGGCGGGTATATTCCTTACGGCGGCACCTTCCTGATTTTTTCGGACTACGCCAAAAACGCCATCCGCCTGGCCGCGCTGATGAAGCTGCGGGTCGTGTGGGTGTTGACCCACGACTCGATTATGGTCGGCGAAGACGGGCCCACCCACCAGCCCGTGGAACAGCTGGGCATGCTGCGCCTGACGCCCGGCGTGCATGTCTGGCGGCCGTGCGACGCGGTGGAAACCGCCGTGGCTTGGCGGGCCGCGGTGGCCCGTAAAGACGGCCCGAGCTGTTTGGCCCTGACCCGCCAGAACATTCCGGTGCAGCCGCGCGACGCCGCGCGTCTGGCCGATATCGCCAAGGGCGGCTATATTCTGCGCGACTCCAAGGGGCAGCCTGAAGTCATTTTGCTCGCTTCCGGCTCCGAGGTTTCGGTGGTCATGGGAGCGGCCGACGCTTTGGAGAAGAAAGGCGTGAAGGTCCGGGTCGTTTCCATGCCCTGCGCCGAAGTGTTTGAAGCCCAGGACCGCGAATGGCGTGAGCACGTGCTGCCCAACGCCGTGCGGGTCCGGGTCGCGGTCGAGGCTTCCGCCTCCGACTGGTGGCGGCGCTATGTGGGCCTGGACGGCGCGGTGGTCGGCATGACGACCTTCGGTGAATCCGCCCCGGGCGCGGCGGTTTACGAGTACTTCGGTTTCACCGTCGACAACGTGCTCAAAACCGTGAAAACCGTCTGCACCTGCTGCAAAGGATAACCCGTGGCGACCGCCGAGAGCGAAGCGGGGGTTGCCGCCCCGGCGGGGAGGGGGCGCGTTCCCGGAACGGCCGACTCCGGCGCCGGGCTGGGGTTCACCCGCACCTTGGCCTGGGTGGCTCTTGTGCTGGTCCCGGTGCTGGCCGTCGGGCTTTCCACCTACATCGGCATTCAGGCGAAGCGAACCCTGTTGAGCAAACAGCAGGAGTTCGCTTCGTTTTTGGCCGAAAACCTCGACCACCAGATTTACCGGCGCTTCACGCTGCCCACGCTGGTCGGCTTCGGCCCCATCGATCTGCCCAACTCCTTCCAGTACGACGTGCTTGATCGGGTGGTCAAAAGCACCTTTCTCGGCCTGGATGTGCAGAATATCCGCATCTACGGCCATGACCGGACCATCACCTATTCCACCGACAAGGAAGAAGCCGGCCGGCGCGACATGATTCCCGAGCAGGTGGAGCCGGCCTCGGCCTCGGTCGAACCGATCTTCGTGGTGGACGAAGACATCCCCTACTGGAAGGCCTATTTCTCGCTGGACCTGCCGGAAGACTCCTTCCGTCTGCGCACCTTCTACCCGTTCGGCATGCAGAACCGTTCGAGCACCTCCGGGCTGGAAGGTCCGGCCCTCGGCGTGCTGGAGTTCACTCAGGACATCACCCAGGACATCAAGCGCTCCATTCGCTTCCAGCAAGTTATTTTCATCGTCACTCTGCTGTCGTCCTCCCTCCTGGTGGCCTTGCTGTTTCTGTTCATCCGCCGGGCCGAGCGCGCCGTGGCCGCCCGCATGGCCGAGGAGCAACGTCTGATCAACGAACTGCACCAAAGCGAAAAGCTGGCCGGCATGGGGCGGGTGGTGGCGGGCATCGCCCATGAAATCCGCAACCCCCTCGGGATCATCCGGTCCAGCTCCGAGCTGCTGCTCAAGCGGGGGGAAGGCAAAGACGAACTGACCGTGCGCATCCTGCGGGCCATCTACGATGAAGCCTGCCGGCTTTCCCGCACCGTGGGCGACTTTTTGGATTACGCCCGCCCGCGTGAAGCCAAGAAAGACCCGGTGGATGTGCGCGCCGTCATGACCGAAGTGCTGGCCTTTTTTGGGCCGGAGTTGACCGAGCGTGAAATCGAGGTGGTGCATTCCGGCAAGCCGGATGTGCCGCTGACAGTGCGCGGTGATAAGGATTTGATTTATCGCGCCTTCTACAACATCGTGGGCAACGCGGTGCAGGCCGTCGGCCGCGCCGGGACCATCACCGTCGGCCTGAGCAAAGAGGGGCGGCGGCCCGCTCGGGTGGTCGTCACGGTGCGCGACACCGGACCCGGCATTCCCCCGGACATGCTCGACAAAATTCTGGATCCCTTCGTGACCACCAAAGACGACGGCACCGGCCTCGGTCTGCCCATCGTGGCCAACATCGTGGCCGGGCACGGAGGCGTTCTGAACCTCGCCAATGCCGAAAGCGGCGGTGCCCTCATCCGTATCGAACTTCCCGTTGAGTGAGAATTTTTGGTGTGGTTCCACCTCCCCAAACCCCTCCGACAGGGGGTTGAACCCCCTGTACCCCCATTGTCGACAAGCCCGCGCACAGCGCGGGTTTGTCGACGGATGCGGGGGTCCGGGGGGGACTCAGTCCCCCGGCGGGGGCGTGGGGGCGGAGCCCCCAGAAGCTGTGAGCAAAGCCTCAGCCACTTGCCGGCGGGGCGCATTGCGATTATCGTAAAGGAAATTCTTCGGTACACAACGGACTTATGTTATGAGCAGCCTGCACACCCATATTCTTCTGATCGACGATGAGAAGAACTACCTCCTGGTTCTGGAAGCGTTGCTTCTGGATGCGGGCTACAAGGTCACGGCCCTGAGCGACCCGGAAAGCGCTTTGGCGTTCTTGGACGAGTCCGAAGTGGATGTGGTGATCACCGACATGAAGATGCCGAAGATCACCGGTAAGGAAGTGCTGGCCCAGGTCAAGCGCGACTACCCGCATATTCCGATTCTGATTATGACCGCCTTCGGCTCCATTGAAAGCGCCGTGGACGTCATGAAAATGGGCGCCTTCGACTACATCACCAAGCCGTTTTCCAACGACGAGCTGCTGCTTTCGGTGCAGAACGCGGCCGAACTTGCCAAGGTGCACAGAAGCTACCGGCTGCTGCACGAAAGCCTGGAAGAACGCTACAGCGTACACCGGATCATCGGCCGCAGCAAAGGTATCCGCAACGTTCTCGACTTGGTGGACAGGGCCGCGCCGACCAAAAGCAATGTGCTCATTTCCGGCGAATCCGGCACCGGCAAAGAACTGGTCGCCCGGGCCATCCATTTCGCTTCGCCCCGCAAAGACGGTCCGTTCATCAGCGTGAACTGCATGGCCTTGAACCCGTCTTTGCTGGAAAGCGAGCTCTTCGGCCATGAAAAAGGCTCGTTCACCGGGGCCGTGGCCATGCGTCGGGGCCGGTTTGAGCTGGCCGATGGCGGCACGTTGTTTTTGGACGAAATCGGCGAACTTTCCCACGACATGCAGGTCAAACTGTTGCGCGTGCTTCAGGAACGTAAATTCGAGCGTGTAGGCGGCAGCGCGGAGATTGAGGTGGATATCCGGGTGGTCACGGCCACCAACAAGGAGCTGCCCGTCGAGGTGGAAAAGGGCAACTTCCGGGAAGACCTTTATTATCGCCTGAACGTCGTGCATATTCAGCTTCCTCCTCTGCGCGAACGGCGTGAGGACATCCCCCTGTTGACGGCCCACTTCGCGGAAAAATATGCCGAAGACAACAACGGCCGGCGCAAAAATATTTCTCCGGAAGCCCTGGACTACCTCTCCGGCTACGAGTGGCCGGGCAACATCCGCCAGTTGGAAAACGTGGTGGAGCGCTGCATGGTCATGGCCGCCGGCGAGACCATCGAAGCCACGGATTTGCCCCCGGAAATCCGCGATGAAGACACCCAGTTGAAGAATGCTCTGGATATGCTGCCGGTGGAGCTGAATTTGGCCGATACCCTCGATCGCCTGGAGGCGGCTTTGATTCGTCGCGCCTTGGCTCGGGCCGAGTTCGTGCAGGTGAAAGCGGCAGAGTTGCTTGGCGTCTCAAAGAGCCTCTTGCAGTATAAACTGCGCAAATACGGCATCACCGGGCATTAAAAGCCGCAACTTTGGGGGGACTCCGTCCCCCAATCCTCCTGGCAGGGGATGGAATCCCCTGCACCCCTATTGTCGGTAACCCCGCGCAAAGCGCGGATTATCGACCTGTGAGGGGGTCTGGGGTGCCGCCCGCGACGGCGTAAGGCAACATAATCACATCGCGAGAGCGGCCGTTGGGCGGCCGCCTTAAGTAGCTCTGTTTTCATTCCCCCCCAGGAGGGGTTCGGGGTGGAACCCCGACAATCCTTTCGCCCCGATCTGAATTTCGCCCGCGCTGCGTGGGCATCACCGGTAGCGCCGCATTGCGGCCGAGAGCAGCAGGAGGGGTTGTCATGGGCAAAAAGAAGCGCGCATTGGAGTTCACCACCCGCCTCACCCGCGAGGACGCGGCCGGGGTTATCGAAGCCCTGATTGAGGGGCTCAAGGAAGGCCGGCTCAAGATCCAGAAAAGCGGCGAGACGCTGGAGCTGGAAGTCCCCCGGGTTATCGACCTGGAGATTGAGGCGGAAGTGACTCCGGATCGGGCCGAGTTTGAAATTGAAGTCTCGTGGCGTCCCAACCGGGAGGAAAACCCGGATGTCGCCGGTGCCGCCGACAAGAACGGCAAGCTCGGGAGCAAAGAGAAAAAGCATAAGGCCGATGAAGCCATGAAGGAAGCCGCCAAAGCCGCGAAAAAGGCTTTGAAGGAATCGGAAAAAGCCTTGAAAGAGTCGGCCTCGGCCGCCAAGGCCGTGGTGAAAGATAAGGCCAAGGCGGCCAAAAAGGCTGCCGGAACCGCCGCCGAAGCCGTGCTGCATGTGGCCGAAACCGCCCTGCTGAGCGCGGAGGCCGTGGCCCGCCGGGCCATCAACAAGGTCAAAAAAACCACGGACAAGAAATCCGGCAAGGATACCCCGCCTAAGGCGCTGCCTGCCGGAGACGCCACTCCGACCAAAGCGGCAAAGAAGCCTGCGGCGAAAAAGCCCGCTTCGGGCAAAGCCGCTCCGAAAAAAATCGCCGGCGGCGCTGCCGCGCCCGCGAAAGATTCGACCCCAAAGACGGCTGAGAAGAAACCCGCGGTGAAAAAGCCCGCCGCCAAGAAGCCGGCAGCTAAAAAAGCTGCTCCGGCCAAAGCGAAAAAGTCCGAACCCAAAGCGTCCTGAGCCATTGCGCTGGAGTTTTTTCACGGCGGCTATGGCACTCCGTAATGGGACACCGGTTTATCGGTTGCGTGCGGTGAGCCGGGCAACGGTACGGCGAACATTCCAATTCCACACGGGCACATGATACCCCTGTATCCCCATGCCGGACGAACTCCGCGTAGCGGAGTTCGTCCGGCGGTGAGGGGGTCTGGGGGGAATCATTCCCCCCAGAAAACAATATGTCACAAACCCCACAACGTGGCCGCCTCGCGCCCAGCCCGACCAGCCGCATCCACCTGGGCAACGCCTTTGCCTTTCTCATCGCTTGGATGTATGCCCGCGCGTCCGGCGGCTCCCTTGTTTTGCGCATGGAAGACATTGACCCGGCCCGTTCAAAGCCCGAGTTCGCCGAGGGCATCCTTGAAGATTTGGCTTGGCTGGGCATCGACTGGGACGAAGGCCCGGATCGCGGCGGTCCGTTCGCGCCGTATACCCAAAGCCTGCGCCTGGACCGGTATGCCGACGTACTCGCGGGCTTTCGCGAGCAGGGCTTGGTCTACCCCTGCTTCTGCACCCGCAAAGATTTGCGCACCCTGGCCTCGGCGCCGCATATCGGCGACGAGGGCATGCCGTACCCCGGCACCTGCCGGGGCCTGAGTCCGGCCGAACGAGAAACGCGTCTCGCGTCCGGGATGCGGGCCTCGTGGCGTCTGGACGTGGCCGCCGCGCTGGGTTCTCTTGATGAAGCGGGCCGCGACCTCACTTTCACCGATATGTTGCGTGGCCGGCTCCCGGCCGATCCCTCGACCTGCGGCGGCGACTTCGCCTTGATGCGCTCCGACGGGGTGTTCGCCTATCAGCTCGCCGTTTCCGTGGACGACGCCGACATGGGCATCACTCAGGTTGTCCGGGGTGAAGACCTGCTTCCGTCCACTCCCCGGCAGACGTTGCTCTTGCGGCTTATGGGGGCGAAGACTCCGGAATTCCTGCATGTTCCCTTGGTGTGCGATCATCTGGGCGAACGTCTGGCCAAGCGCCACCGGGCTTTGGAAGTGCGGGAGCTGCGCGAGGCGGGCATTGCCTCGCGGGCGGTCGTCGGGTATGTGGGATTTTTGGCCGGATGCCTGCCGGAGCCGACGCCGCGCGCGGCCACAGAGCTTGTGCCCCTGTTTCGGGCCGAGACCCTGGCCGGACTCGCCCCGCGCCTGCCGGAGAACATCGTGGAGGTTCTCAAAACGCTGTGAACACGGTTGCCAAACGACGTCTCGCCGCCTTCTGCTGCATTGTCTTGCTTGCGGCGGCCGTTCCCGCTTTTGGCGGCGACGTGCTGTCGCTCATGGAAGGCCTGGGCGCGTCTTCGGACTTCGCCGCCGTGCCGCGCGTCTATTCCAAGCGCGATACCAACAAGAACGGCATCAACGACACCGTCGACATTATCGAGGGAGCCCGCTTGGCCGTGCGTGAACGCCCGGTGTACCGTTCGGCCTACTATAAGGGCGGCGACCCGCCGGCGGGCGAGGGCGTGTGCACGGACATCATCCGTCTGGCCTACCGGCATGCCGGCTATGACCTGCAAAAGCTCCTGGACGACGATATCCGCAAAAATCCGACCGCCTACCCCAGAGCCAAACCGCGCGACCCCAACATCGACTACCGTCGGGTGCCGAATTTGCTGGTTTTCTTGCGCCGACACGGCAAAAGTCTGCCCACGGAAGTGGACAAAGAGCCTAAAACCAATGCCGAACGCTTCCAGCCCGGCGATCTCGTGACCTTCACCAACCCGGACCACATCGCCGTGCTTTCGGACAAGCGCAACGCCCAGGGGCTGCCGTACCTGCTGCACAACGACGGCCCCGTGGCTTCCGAAGCGGACGATTTTATGACCTGGTACAATCAGGGCATCACCGGACATTTTCGTTTTCCGGCGGATTAAGATGAATGTGGGGGGGGGGGGGGGGGGGGGGGGGGGGGGGGGGGGGGGGGGGGGGGGGGGGGGGGGGGGGGGGGGGGGGGGGGGGGGGGGGGGGGGGGGGGGGGGGGGGGGGGGGGGGGGGGGGGGGG
>JAVBMX010000077.1:0-7715 GCA_031551885.1 Desulfovibrio sp. | reverse complement strand
CCCCCCCCCCCCCCCCCCCCCCCCCCCCCCCCCCCCCCCCCCCCCCCCCCCCCCCCCCCCCCCCCCCCCCCCCCCCCCCCCCCCCCCCCCCCCCCCCCCCCCCCCCCCCCCCCCCCCCCCCCCCCCCCCCCCCCATTCTCTTCAATTCCTCTTACATTCCCTGTGCCCGTTCCAGCCTCGCCACAACTTCGGCCTTGCCGAGGGCGGCCATGGCGTCCATGAGGTCCGGGCCGCCGGTGGACCCCAGCAGGGCCACGCGCAGACCGGGGGCCACGGCTTTGAACTTCAGACCGTTACTTTCCACATAGGCCTGGACGGCATCGTGCACGGCATCGCGGTCAAAGGCGGGCAGGGCGGCGAAGGCGGCGGCGATGGCCGCGATGTGGGCGCGAACTTCCGGGGTCAAGGCCTTGGCCACGGCGGCCGGATCGTAGGCAAGATCGGCGGCCGGGGTGAGCAGGGGCCGCATACCGGCCGCCATGTCCACCAGGGTCTGGGCCCGGGGCTGGAGCAGCGGGATGAGCCGAAGAATCAGGGTCGTGTCGGCCGCAGGCAGACCTTCGGCTTCCAGAAAGGGCGGCAACAGGGGCAAGATCTCTTCGGGCGACTTGGCCCGCAGATGCTGGGCGTTGACCCAGAGGAGCTTCTCCGGGTCGAAACAGGCCGGGGAAGCGGAAAGGCCCGCGCCGTCGAAGAATTGGATCAACTCGTCCATGCTGAAGATTTCCTGGTCGCCGTGGCTCCAGCCCAGGCGGGCCAGGTAGTTGACCAGGGCCTCGGGCAAAAGACCGTCTTTGTCGTACTCGATGACGGCTTTGGCCCCGTGGCGCTTGGAAAGCTTCTGCTTGTCCGGGCCGAGGATCATCGGCACATGGCCGAAGATCGGCAGGGGCGCGCCCAGGGCCTGATAGATGAGAATTTGCTTGGGGGTGTTGTTGACGTGGTCGTCGCCCCGAATCACGTGGCTGATGCCCATTTCAATGTCGTCCACCACCACGGCCAGATTATAGGTGGGCGCGCCGTCCGCCCGGCGCAGGATCATGTCGTCCAGCTCCGAGGCGTCCACGGCGATATGGCCTTTGAACAGGTCGTTGAAGACGATCCGGCCTTCGGTGGGTGCCATCAAGCGCACCACCCGGCCGGGACCGGGGCCGAGTGCCCGGCAGCGACAGCGGCCGTCGTAGCGGGGCTTGGCGCCTTCGGCCCGGGCTTTTTCGCGCATGGCTTCGACTTCCTCCGGGGAACACTCGCACCGGTAGGCGTGGCCGGTATCCAGAAGACGGTCGATATACTGGTTGTACAGGTCGAAGCGTTGGGTCTGGTATACCTCGTCGCCGTCCCAGGTCAGGCCCAGGCGCGACATGGAGGCCAGGATGGAGTCGGTGTACTCCTGCTTGGAGCGCTCGATGTCGGTGTCTTCAATGCGCAGAACAAAGCGGCCGTTGAAATGCTTGGCAAAGAGCCAACTGAAAATGGCCGTGCGCGCGCCGCCGATGTGCAGGTGACCGGTGGGGCTGGGCGCGAAGCGGGTGACGACGGGAGTGCTCATGGAATCCTCGAAAAGGGAAGGTTATGTTGGGTTGGAGGAATTACTTCATTGGAGGGGCGCAAACAGGGCTGCATAAGTAAACCGGCCGACAGCACTTTCGCGCTGCAGGCAATGTTGCCTTATAACAACGCGGGCGGCACCTCCAAGCCTCCCCGCAAGGGGGTTGATTGACTCGGCGCGTCCTGCGCCTCGCCCTTCGGGCACCGTCGGAAGACCTCCGGCGTCCATCCGACTTCCCGCCGGATGAGCCCCTTGACCCCGTTTGGTTTGGGAACCTACCCGCACAGCGGGTAGGTTCCCAAACCATCAAGGGGTGCAGGGGAAATCATTTCCCCTGCCGGGGCCTGGTGCCGCTTGGTATGAAAGGGCACCGGGCTTATCACATCGAGAGCTCTGAAAGGAGATGCCCTTTGCAGCCCTGTTTGAGCCCCAATATAAATCAATAAAGCTGCGCCTAAGGCAGCCTGCCGAATCCGGGCAGGGCCAGTTTTTTTTCCAGAAAGACCAGCAGGCGCGTGGCCAGGGTGGTCAGGACCAGGTAGTAGAACCCGGCCGTGAGGTAGACCTCGAAATAGTTGAAAGACGTGTCGGCGAGGGAGCGGGCCTCGCCGGTCAGCTCCATGCACGAAACCACGTGGGCCAGGGAGGTATACTTGATCAGGTAGATAATCTCGTTGCCGCAGCCGGGCAAGGCGCGGCGCAGAGCCTGGGGCACGACCACGCTCGTGATGGTCTGAAAAGCGGTCAGGCCCAGGGCCTGGGCCGCGCGGATCTGCCCTTGGCGAATGGAAAGCAGCGCGCCCCGGATATATTCCGACTGATATGAGGCTGTGCAAAGTATGAAGCTGATGCAGGCGGCCCAGTAGTCCGGCAGGCTGATCCCGATTTTGGGCAAAACGTAATAAACGAAATAGAGCTGCAAGAGCAGCGGCACGCCCCGAACCACGGATACCAGGGCGTCGGCCGGGCGGGCGAAGGGCTTGGGCGCATAGACGCGGACCACCCCGATGACCACGCCGAGCAGAAATCCGATCACCCCGGAAGGAACGATCAGCCCCACGGTCATCAGCAACCCTTTGTTCAGGGCCGGGATGATGTCCATCCAGAAATTCTGGGTCTCTAGCACGCCCCGTCCTCCATAAGGAGCCGGTTGCAGAAGTCTTTGGTGCGCGATTCCGTGTCCGGGGCCAGAAGGGCGGCCGGGCTGCCGCGTTCGATGATCCGGCCTTTTTCCATGAACAGGATTTCCGTGGCCAGGGCGCGGGCGAAGTCCATTTGGTGGGTGGCCATGATCATGGTCATGCCCCCTTTGGCCAGTTCGCGGATGACGGCCAGCACCTCGCCGACAAGTTCGGGGTCCAGGGCCGAGGTCGGCTCGTCCAGCAGGATGACCTGGGGGTCCATGGCCAAGGCGCGGGCAATGGCCACGCGCTGCTTCTGGCCGCCGGAAAGCTCGGCCGGGTACAGCCCGGCGCGCCGGGCCAGGCCCACGCGCTCAAGTTCGGCCGTGGCCCGGAGCTTGGCTTCGGAGTCGGACATGCCTTTGACTTTGCGCAGGGCCAGGCTGATGTTTTTTTCCGCCGTCAGGTGGTCGAACAGGTTGAAATCCTGGAAGATCATCCCCACCCGGCGGCGCAGGTCGTTCAGCTCTTTCGAGTTGCCGGCGTCGATGCGTTTGCCTTCCAGAAAAAGCTCACCCGCATCCGGGGCGATCAGGTGGTTGAGACATTGCAAAAATGTGCTCTTGCCCGCGCCCGAAGGGCCGATGAGCACCTTCAGCTCGCCCTTGGCCACGGAAAGGGAGACATCGTCCAGGATGCGCCTGCCGCCGAGGCTTTTGGAAAACGAGCGGGCTTCCAACAAAGGGGTGGAGTCGTGATTCATGGCGTCAGCGGGTTACAGGGGGGCGGCCCAGCCGGGAATGCGGGTGCGCTTTTCCAAAAAGCGCAGGGCCCGAATCCCCACAAAGGTGATCAGAAAATAGAGCAGGGCCGCGGCCAGGTAGAAAGCGGCGAATTGCTGAGTGGAGGTGGCGATGGCCTTGGTCCGGGCCATGAGCTCGAGGGTGCCGACCACCGAAACCAGGGCCGAATCCTTGAGCAGAATGGAATATTCGTTGGACCAACCGGGAATGGACAGGCGCAGGGCCTGGGGCAGAATGACGTTGATGATGGCGCTCGTGCGCGACATGCCCAGGGCCATGGCCGCCTTCATCTGCCCGACGGGCAGTGAAGCGATGCCGCCCCGAAAAATTTGCGATTGGTAGGCCGTGCTGGTCAGGCCCAGAACCAGGCAGGAGGCCCCAAAGGGCGAAACGTCCAGGCCGAGCTGGTAGGCCAGGCCGAAATAGAACAGATACAGGAGCACCAAAATCGGCACGCCGCGAAAGAACCAGACATACAGCGCCACCAGTCGGCGGGCGACGGGGCCGCCGTAAACCTGGGCCACGGCCAGGGGCACGCCGAACACAAGCCCGAACAGCATGGCGCAGAGCACCGTGCCCACGGTGATTCCCCCGCCTTCCACGATGTAGGGAAGGGCTTCCCAGACTGCCGTCATGCCGTTGAACATGTGGTCCCAAGGCCGTCGCCCCGGCTGTCGGACCGGGGCGACGGAAAAGAAAGGATTTGGCCCGCAAGGGGCGAAAAGCGGTTATTTCGCGTGGATGTACTTGGTCTGGAGCTCTTCCCAGTAGGGGTCCTTTTTCAGGAGCTCATAGCCTTTGTTGATGGCCTCAAGCAGAGCGGCGTCTTCTTTGCGCACGGCCACGCCGAAATCGTCGGGGTCGGCGAACTCGCCCACGACTTTGATCGGCTTGTGGCCCTTTTTCATGGCTTCGTCGGCCGGGGCCGAGTCGATGGCCGCGCCGTCGATGCGCCCGTTGAGCAGGTCTTCAATGGCCAGGGGCGGCGAGTCGTAGAACTTGAGGGTGAAGTTCCAGCCGTTCTTTTCAATGCCCTGCTTGAGCACTTCGGCTTCGTTGGTGCCGGCCTGCACGCCCAGGGTCTTTTTGCCCGTCAGCAGGTCTTCCTTGGTCAGCGCGCTGTCGTTCTTGACCAGCAGATACTTGCGGATGCTCCAGTACGGATCCGAAAAATTGACCCGGGCCTTGCGTTCGGGCGAAATGCTCATGCCGGAGCAGACCATGTCGATTTTTTTCGCCAGAAGGCTCGGGATGATCCCGTTCCAGTCCATGGGGCGGTGCTCGACTTTGAAGCCCATTTTGTTGGCGATCCAGTTCATGGAATCGACGTCAAAGCCGGAGGGCTTGCCCGTTTTGTCGATAAAAGCGAAGGGCGGGTAGTTGGCGTCGATGCCGTTGACGAAAGTTTTTCCGGCCACGCCGTCGGCCCTGGCCGGGGCGGCGATGCAAATCGCAAGGGCAAGGACGGCAAAGAAAAGGGAACGTCCGGTCATGGCGTACCTCGGTCTCGGTTTGGGGTTGGCGGTGCCCGGTGAATCTACCAGAAGCCGACCAAAGGCGCAAGCCGCGCCTGGAGCGGCGGTGGTAGGTGCTTGTTTTTCTTGCCAGAAGGGGTGAGGTGTATTACTCTTTGTCAAAATGGATGCTGTATGCTTTTTATTCCGGTTAAAGAAGGTGCCCCTCAATGAAGCATGCCCAACAGGTTTTTGCGGACTACATCGCCCGAAGCGGTTTGAAGAATACGCCCCAGCGGCGGCTCATCGCGGGAGTTTTTTTGAAGGCCGGCAAACACGTTGGGTCGGAAGAGCTGTACGATATGGTTCGCAGGCAGGACCCGAGCGTGGGGCAGGCCACGGTGTACCGGACCCTGAAGCTTCTGTGCGAAGCCGGGCTGGCCACCGAAATGCATTTTGGCGACGGGATCGCCCGCTACGAACCGGCGGACAGCACCCACCACGATCACCTCATTTGTCGGCTTTGCGGCAAGAATATTGAGGTGATGGACGAAAACATCGAACGGCTGCAGGTGGAACTGGCCGCGCGCCATGGCTTCACCCTGACCTCCCACCGCATGTACCTGTACGGCGAGTGCGCCGAATGTCGCGAGGGGAAGAAGAAGTCGTAATTCTTGGAGCGGCCGGCGGGGGTGGACGTGCCCGGTCGGTTCGCGTGCGCAAGGCGCCGCCGCTTGGCTGAGCGGAAGGGCGGAACTGCGGGTTTGTTGGTTTTTCATGTCGGCAAGGGGAGTTCATGTCGGTTTCCTTCGGCAACCTGCGCAAGTATGTGTGCGTGGTCCTGGCGCTCGCTTCCGGGGTCTGCCTGTATTTGGGGCTGACGCCGTTGCTTTCCCTGCGTGAAGCCATAGGCGACGCCGTGTTCGAGCGTGAGCCGGACGCCGACCTGTGTCTCGATCTGCGCCTGAACATGGAAGAAACCGCCATGACCCTGTGCACGGCCGGGCAAAGCGTCGCCGACCCGGACGAGCGCATCCGCGTTTTGGCCGCCAGGCTGAACGAACTCGCCCCCGGCATGACGGGGAACACTTCCGATATCTCCTACATGCTCTGGAAAGACACTTCGGTGATTCACTCCCCGGGCTTTCCGGATTTGACCGGCAGAAACTTCACCGGCGACAAAGACGTCGACGGCAAGCTGTTCGCCCGTGATATGGCCCAAAACGCCAAAAACGGCGGCGGGTTCACCATGTTCACCCCGGACGCCGCGCGGGGGGCCATTCTGGCTTACAGCGCCCCGCTTCCCGTTGTCGACGGCCTGCACCTGACCGTCTATGCCCCGGCCCGCTTCAGCGGCGACGCCAAGCATGAGCCCGGCCCGATGTACAATGCGGGTCTTTGTCTGACCGGCCTTTCCTTTGCCGGTCTTTCGGCCTTATGCCGGCCTCGCCGCAAGGAAGAGGAAGGGCCGGCCGCGCCGCCGCGTGACGATGAACCAATGCGGGAAGCTGAAAAAACGCCTGAAACGAATGTGGAATAACGATTTTGGAGCAGCCAACAACGAAAGCCCGGTGAATTGCCGGGCTTTCGTTGTTGTGAAGGGGGAAGGACGGCTATCGCCGCTAGTTGTAGAGTGTCAATAGGTTGTTCACCCTCCGAGCAGCCGTGAAGCCGGGGGTTTTCTGCCAAGAGCGCTGTGGGGACGCTGGAAATTGTAGCGTTGCGTCCACACGGGCAGGCCGGCTGTCCTTTCACGTGAGTGGGTGTACGTTCGCGCGTATGCCCACTCATTCATTCCGTCCTGATGAACCGCTCAGCCTTACCGTTGGTCTGCGGTCGGTAAGGCTTGGTACGCTTGTGCTTTATTCCAAGTTCACGGCAAGCGTCACGAAATTTGACAGACAGGTAGCAAGGCCCATTATCCGTCAACACCCGCTCTATCTTGATGCCGTGTGCCGCATACCACGCCACTGCAACCCACAAAAACTCCACCGCCGACTCGGCTGTTTCATCCGGAAGGATGGCCGTGTAAGCCGCCCTGGACGCGTCGTCCACGCAAACGTGCAAATACTCCCAGCCGGGCTGTTTGCGCTTGGCCTTATCCCGGCCGATCTTGCGATGCCCGACACCATCGATTTTGCCGCGCTTCTTGATGTCCAGATGCAGCATTTGCCCCGGCTTCTCCCACTGGTAACGCTGCCCCGGCTCTTTTTCTTCCAGAGAGCGCAGCCGGGATAACCCAAGCTTACGTAGTGCCCGGAATACGCTGCTGCGACAAAAGCCGAGTCGAAAAGCAATCTCGTCGCCCGTAAAGCGTTCTTTACGCAACGCGACAATTCCGGTGATGTCCTCTTCACTCAATTTGTTGCGGCACAGCCTGGGGTGTGAACTTCTGTCCGCCAGTGACGCCGTGCCGCCGGTACTGTATCGGCTCGCCCACTTCCGTGCGGTGCGCAGACTCACACCGAAGCCGGCCGCCACCATGGCGGCCGGCTCATGCCGCATCCGCCTCACCATTTCCTCTCGACCCCTGGCTGTAAGTTTGGCATTCTTATGACTGTTCATCCTTCCCCCGTTTCGGTTTGCTGTTGCTTGGTAACTCCAGCCTTACCGATTCGGGGCGGGTGAACAACCTATTGAAACATTACACCTAGGCTCAGGACTCATTAATTAAGATAAAAGATGACGGAAGCAGCGAGGCATATGGCGGAGAAGAAAGTGTGTGCGCATCGGTCATAGCGCATGGCTATTCTGCGCCAGTCTTTGAGCCTGCCGAACATGATCTCAA
>JAVBMX010000105.1:0-11484 GCA_031551885.1 Desulfovibrio sp. | reverse complement strand
GGAGTTTCAATCTTTATTCTACCGATAGTATGGGCTTATTGCCAAGGATAGCGCGGATAATTTCGGGGGCAATTATGGGGGCAATAGTAGACGTATTAAATATATTTAACTTATAAAAACATAATGTTATAATATTAAATCAAATCCCTCTCCCTCCGCCAAAAAAATCAACGGGTCACGCTGTGGAGCGTAACCCGTTTTTTATTTCGAGCGCGCAGCCGGGTGGACATACCACGCGGCTGCGCGTATTCGTCGAGCCGAGAAGCCCGCTCGGAGCGGAATTTAGGCTAGGGCCGGAATGCGCAGGACCTGCCCGGGGTAGATTTTATCCGGGTGGCTCAGCATCGGTTTGTTGGCCTCAAAGATGACGGTGTGCTTGTCGCCTTTGCCCTTGCCGTAGCTCGCTTCGGCGATTTTCCACAGGGTATCGCCGGACTTCACCGTGTAGAACGCGGCTTGGCCGGCCGAAGCGCCCGCGACCGTCAGACCGTCGGCCCGCACTTCCGATACGCCGGTGACGTTGCCCACCGCGAGCAGGGCTTTTTCAAAGATGCTTTGATCCTTCACCGCCCCTTCCAGCACGACTTTGTCGTCCTGCACGGAAACCTGCACGCCGTCCGTGCCGAGGCCGTGCGAATCAAGCTCTTTTTTCAGGGCTTCCGCGCTGACCGCGCCGGCGCTGTCGTTACAGGCCTTCCCGGCGTCCTTGATGAAATTGAAAATGCTCATGGTCCCCCCTCCGATACTGGTAAAGAGTGTTCTTGCGTCTTTGCCGCCGCCGGTCATTCGGCGGGGCGCTTCCGCCGACGGCTTCGAAAAATGAAGGCCGTGTGACGGCATTTCCATAAAAAACACGTGGTTGATGAAACGTGTTCTGCTTCATTGTGTATACCACCACGCTGTTTTTTACAAGGGCATGGATACGGCGTCGGGCAAGCCCGGTCCAACACCACTCTCCATGGCGGCCGCGCTGCGGACGCGAACAGGTGAAACGTGGGCAACACGTCGCCGCGCGGTTTCCGGAGTTGCGTTGCGTGCGCGGCCTTGTCGCCGGTATTGCTTTTCGGTCGGGAAAGCGCCTATCGTGCCGTATGCCCGGCATTGAATACCATTACAACGAAGCCTACGGCCTGGAGCTGGTTCTGAGCGATGGGGCGGAACGGCGTTGGCCCCGGCACATCCATGTTACGCACTGGGTGGCCGGTTTGGTTCTTGCCGGAACGGCGGTATTGGAAACACGGGAAGCGACGCGCCGGCTTGAAGCCGGGGATTCCTTCGCGGTGCCTCCCGGCGAGAGCCACGGTCTGTGCGTTTCGGCGGGAAGCTCACTGGTCGTGCTGTGCGTTCGCGCGGACAAGGCGGGAGCCGACTTTCTCGGCAGGCTCGGCGTGCTTGCGACCGAAAACGTGGTCGCGCACGCGACGGCGGTCGGCACACCCGACGAAGATTGCCCGGGAGCCCCCGTGGAGCGCCTCGCCCGGCCGGTCGCAAGAGGGGACGGCTTGGGCGGGCGCCTCGCCGATTCCCTGGGGGCGGTGGTGCGCTTGCTGGTGGAACAGCCGGAACGGTCGCTTTCCGTTGTCGAGATGGCCGGCCTCGCGGGGTGCGGCCCCCGGCAGTTTTTGCGCCGTTTCCGGTCCGAGGTCGGAATGACTCCGCATGCCTTTCAGATCGCCTGCCGTCTGCGCAAAGCCCGCCGAATGCTTCGGAGCGGCGTCCCCGCCGCCGAAGCCGCTGCTTCGGCCGGGTTCACCGATCAAAGCCACATGCACAAGATCCTCAAAGACCACCACGGCCTGACGCCACGCCGATTCGTTCGGGCAGGCCGGCTCATTCGGTAGCTGTGGCCACGAATTTGGCGAACAGGCACAGGCCGTCCGTCCCGGCCAGAACTTCATGGGCGGCGTTGCGGGGCATAACGGCCATGCTTCCCGGCGCATAGGGCATTTCCACGCCTTCCAGGACGCAGACTCCGTCGCCCGCGATCACTTCATGCAGTTCCACGCTTGTCGGATGCCGGTGCAGGCCGATGCGGCGCCCCGGCTCGATACGAACCAGAACGCAGGAGAGGGGAGAGCCCGTGTGTTCCTCGGCAAGCACGGCCTTCAGGAACACGCCGGGGAAGTCCTTGTGTTCCTTCCAGGGGACGGCGTCGAGGTTCGCGGTGCTTGCGCCCGTGTGCAGGCGTCCTTGGCTGAAGCGTTCAAAGGTGTCGACGTTCATGGTTCCTCCCATGGGGCTGTGTGGTTGTGGGCGGCTCCGTTCGGCATGATCCGCCGCCGGCGCTGTTTTGCGCTTCGGGCGAATGCGGGTGAGGGCACGCCCGTTGCGAAAAAGTTCGTCCTTCCCGCCTGAGGTCAAACGGCTTCCGCCCTTGCTGTGAAGGTATCATAGGTCGTTGCCGCGTGGGGTTCTTGTAAAAAAGCGTCATAGCGCCCACCCGGTCTTTTTTGCCGGCCGGGAGTCAAAAAACAGTCGCCGGCGACCGTCATCCGTCGGGGAAATGAGAGAGGGAAACGAGGGATTCTTTGGCCGACAAAGCGTGTGCCTGAGGCTGGATCTGCCGGCAAGGCTTTTGCATAGTTTCAGGTATCGGCCGGATGGGCCGGAAACCATGCGAGGAGTGCCCCATGCTGTTTTTGTTGAGCGGAGACAAGAAAAAGAAGGTCCAAGAGCGCCGGGTGGAAAACCTGGACCGGGTCAAGGAACTGTTTCAGGCCGGGCGGTTCCCGGTGGTCACCACCACGGATCTGGATGAAACCCGTAAGGTGGGCAAGGTTCTGGGTCTGGTGGTCTGTCGGGGATACGACTCCGAGGAGGCTTTTTTCGGCATGGCGGCCCGCGCCGTGAACAAAGGCGCGCAGGCGATCATCGGTTATCAGGAAAACGTGGCGTTTCACCCCGACGGCAGTAAATTTTTTACCTGCTACGGCACGGCCGTGCAGTTTGAGCAAAACGCCCGCTCGGCCCTGCCGGCCATTTAGGCGCAGTCCCTATGAAACAGGGGGACGTAAACAGGGCTGCTGCAGTCTGCCGGTGGGCCGCACTGCGGCGATACGAAAGGCTGCCTGACAGCAACACGGGCGGCACCCCAATCCCCTTGGCTGGGGATTGAGCCAGGGCTGCCGAGGGCATTCCTCAGCAAAGCCTTACGATGCCAAAAGGCTTTCTCGTACCTGCACGAGCGGCACCGGCCCCCCCAGGAAGAATTGATGAGGCCTGCCCCCAGACCGTTCTCGATACCGGGTGTTCGGGCAACGATCACGCCAAACGGCTTTTCGCATCGGTTGAGGAACGTGGGAGGTTTTTCCCTTTGCCGAAAGGCGTTTCGCTTTTTGTGGGCCTGTCCTGTTGTGCGCAGGGCGGGCCCGTTGTCATGGCGGCATTGTCTACAGCGTTTTCTCGGCGGAGGTGACGGTCACGACGAGAACCCGGTTGGTGAATGAGCACTTCGCCTTCATCAGGTCGTACTCCGGGCCGGATTTCAGGAATTTCGCGGTTCCCTCAAGCAGGAACCCTCGGCCCATTTTCTTGCCGCCTTCCTCCCTGCTGCCTATGGTCAGCTTGACCTTGTCGTTTATCTCGGTGTTGGCTTCCGTTTTCCGCATTCCGGCGGCGGGAATGAGAATTTTGTCGTTGCCCTGGATGATCAGGTAGCTGTTCCAGGTGTTGACGACGTGGGGCTCGCCGTTGCCCCAGGAGACAATGGCGACGAGACCTTCTTGGGAAATGACGTCGAGGAATTTTTCGTTCAGCATGAGGGGCTCCTTGGTGTGTCATGTATATTGCGGATAAATATTATCTACGATACGGGTAAGCTTCTTCCCATTTTTCGTCAAGGGGTGATTTTTCGAAGGGGAAGAGGAGCGGCTTCCGTACTTCGCCGTAGCGATTGCAACGGAATGGGCGGGCTCTCATTGACTTGGGGGAATCTCTGCCCCATTATATATATTATTTATCCGCAATAGCGAGGTTTGAGAGGTGCAATTCAGCATCGGCGTCGAGTACGCCTTTCACTCTCTGTTCTATCTGCTGGGGCTTCCCCCGGGAAAGGTAATCGGCATCAAGGACTTGGCGGCGCTGCACGGGGTGTCCGAGACCTATTTGTCAAAGGTGTTCACGCGGCTGCGCAAGGGGGGCATTGTGCGCTCCAGACCCGGCGTCAACGGCGGGTATGAGCTGGCGCGCGCTCCGGAAGACATCTCGTTTTGGGACATCGTGGAGGCCGTCGAAGGCCCCGCCCATCTATTTCAGTGTGCCGAGCTCCGGCAGAAAAACATTTTGCCCGGAGGCGGGCATATGGCCGATTCCTCCGCGTGCCCCTGCCTGATCAAGGTCGTCATGTCGGAAGCCGAGGATAGAATGCGCGAGCACCTGTGCGGGAAGTCGCTCCGCTGGCTTCAGGACAACGTGGCCGGAGATTTGTCCGAGGAAAAGAAACAAGCCATTGCCGCGTGGCAGAACAGGTCGTCGGGCCGGTAGCGGTCGCCCCGCGGCGGAGAGGCCCGTCCGGCATGCCGGCGGCCGGGCAAACTCTCCGGGCATCGGGCTCCGCATCGGGCGCGGACCGACCCGGCGCCTGAACGCGGCCTCGGTTGCGTCCGCCACGTTCTTTGGATAGGGTACCCGCATGATTCCGTTGTTGTTCCGACTCCGGGGGGTGCCGCTCCTGCTGTGCGCGGCGATTCTTTTGTCGGTCGCCTCCGGCTGTTCCTTGGGCGGCAAATCCACCGAGCCCATTCAAAGCGGCCCGGTGAAGAAAGGCGCGCCCGGCACCAAGCCCTACACCATCCGGGGTCGCACCTATCATCCGTTGCTCTCGGCCCACGGGTTTCGGGAAGAGGGCATCGCCTCTTGGTATGGACCGGACTTCCACGGCAAAAAAACCGCCAACGGCGAGCGCTACGACATGCACGGCATGACCGCCGCGCACAAACTTTTGCCCTTCAACACCCACGTGAAGGTGACCAACACCCGCAACGGCAAATCCATTGTGGTGCGGATCAACGACCGTGGTCCCTTTGTGGCCGACCGGGTCATCGACCTGACGCGCTCCGGGGCCAAAGAATTGGACATGCTGGCCGCCGGAACCGCCCCGGTGACCCTGGAAACCGTCGGTACCGTGCCCGGCCTGAAAGAAGGCGATCTCGCCGGCCGCTTTTACGTGCAGGTGGGGGCATTCGGTGTGGAAGCCAACGCCCGCAACCTGGTCCGCAAAATTCAGGCTGAAGGCCGAGGGGCGCGCGCCGTCTTTGCCGAAAACAAAGGCCTGTGGCGTGTGCAGATCGGCCCCTACGAAAGTCTGAACCACGCGGAAAAGGGTTCGGATTCCCTGACCGGGCAATACCCCGGCAATTTTGTCGTGGCGGAATAGCGCCGTCGGGTTTCGGGCCTGCCCTCCTCCGGAGGGGAAAAGGGCCTTTATCCACGGGCCGCGCCACGATCCGGCTCCAGAATCGCCTTCTTGCCCCTCCATCTTCCTTGGGCTATAGTGCGTCGCCCGATTGGGCGAACCCTTTTCCCCCAAGGCATCAAATGGCAAGTAAAAAAAACATGAGCCCGATGAGCGTTCTGAGCAACATGGAGTTGCTCAGGCGCAGCGTCGGGTATTTTCGTCCTTATACGGGCAGGATCATTCTGGCCACGGTCATCATGATCTCCGCCGGTCTGACGGACGCGGCCACGGCCTGGCTCGTCAAGCCGGCCATGGACGATATTTTTATGAACAAAGACAGGGAAATGCTCATGCTCATTCCCCTGGCCTTTGTAGGGCTCACCTTGGTCAACGCCGGGGGCAAGCTCCTGCAAAACTACATCATGCAGTATTGCGGCCTGAAGGTTCTGGAGGTGCTGCGCGACCAGTTGTACCGTAAAATCGTCATGCTGCCCCTGCGCTACTATGAAGGCGCTCAGGTCGGGGTGCTCATGTCGCACGTGACCAACGATGTGGGCGCGGTGCGCAGCAGCTTGCCCGCCGTGATTATGCTGGTTCGCCAGGTGATCACCATGATCAGCCTGATTGGTGTGGTCTTCTGGCAGAACGCCGAGCTGGCCTTTTACGCTGTGGTGGTCCTGCCGGCGGCGTTCTTCCCCTTTGTCTACTTCGGCAGGCGCATGCGCCGCCTGAGTCGGGAGTCTTACGCCCAGTCGGCCGACGTCAACAGCTTGCTGCAGGAAACCTTCAGCGGCATCCGGGTGGTCAAGGCCTTTGCCTCCGAACCCATGGAAGGCGAGCGCTTCGACAATGCGAACAAGCGCATTCTGCGCCTGGGCTTGAAGCAAAGCCTGGCCGGGGAATTTTCCTCCTCGACCATGGAGCTGGTCGGGGCCGCGGGTGTGGCCATGGTCCTCTGGTACGGTGGCATGCAGGTCATTGACGGGCACTCCACGCCCGGCACGTTCTTTTCGTTCGTGGCCGCCTTGGTGATGCTCTATGACCCGGTCAAAAAGCTGGCCGGGGCCAACTTGACCATCCAGGCCGCCTTGGCCGGGGCGGACCGGGTGTTCGCCATTCTCGACAACCCGGACATGAAAGAGGAAAAAGGCGGCGACGTGGAGCTGGCCGGACCCTTCACGGGGATGCGTTTCCGGCACGTCGGCTTTTCCTACAAAGAGGGGGCGAAAGCCCTGGACGACATCAGCATCGACCTGCAGCCGGGCGAAAGCGTGGCCCTGGTGGGCCCGTCCGGCGCGGGCAAGACCTCGTTCGTCAACCTGTTGCCGCGTTTTTATGACCCGCAGGAGGGCGCAATCACCCTCAACGGCGCGCCCCTGACGGATTATTCGCTGCCTTCGCTGCGCCGGAACATCTCGATTGTTTCTCAGGACAACTTCCTGTTCAACGTCTCGGTTCGCGAAAACATTCTGTACAATCTGCCGGGAGCGGGCGAAGCCGAACTGCTGCACGCGGCCAAGGCGGCCTATGCCCACGACTTTATTGTGGAGATGCCCGACGGCTATGAGACGATCATCGGCGAACGCGGGGTCAAGCTTTCCGGAGGTCAGAAACAACGCCTGACCATTGCCCGGGCCATCGCCAAAGACGCTCCGTTGCTTATTCTGGACGAAGCCACCAGTGCTCTGGATTCCGAGTCCGAGCGTTTTGTCCAGAAAGCCCTGGACAACCTGATGGAAAACCGCACCAGCATCATCATCGCCCACCGGCTGTCCACGGTGCTGGGGGCCGACAGAATTCTGGTGCTGGACAAAGGCCGCATTGTAGGCCTGGGCAGCCACGCCGAGTTGCTCGATTCCTGCCCGCTGTACGCCAAGCTCTACGCCATGCAATTCAACCTGGAAGAGGGCGCATAGGAGCGCCGGTCGCGCTTCGTACCTTCGCTGGATAAGTTGGGAGCACAACGGCCGAGCTATTGAGCCGTGTTCCCCCTCCGGGGGAGACGCTTACCGTCCCGCAACGTTGAAAGCGGGTTTCTGAATGTCCGATGCCGGAAGAGTCTGTGGCTCTTCCGGCATCATGATGTTTAGGGCGGGCGCTCCGGCGTGTCGATTGGAGAGGGGCGGGGAAGGCGCGCCCCGTGCGTCTTTCCGGCTTCTTTACCTGCCGGTCGGGCGTCTGGCGCCGATATAATATTTGTTCCAGTACTTCATGCTCAGAGAGTCCACGGAGACCCGCTTGCCGGGGCTGGGGCTGTGCACAAAGTAGTTACGGTCGATATAGAGGCCGGTATGCCGTCCTTTGCCTATTTGAAAGCAGACGATGTCGCCCGGCCGCAGGTTCTCTTTGCCTATGGCCCGCCCGGAGCGCATTTGTTCACCCGTGGTGCGCGGCACTTTAATGCCATGCTTGGAGTAGCTCCACATGACCAGGCCGGAGCAGTCGAAGCCTTCGCCGGGGCTGTCGCCGCCCGAACGGTAGGGCTTGCCCAGTTGCGACAGGGCGGTGCGCACCAGGGGATCGTTCGCTCCGGGGCCGAGGTCGTCGGGAATCTCTTTGGACGACAAGGTGCACCCGCCCGCGCAGGCGAGCAGAAGAGCGAGGCAGGCGAAAACGGCGCGGCCGGCCGCGATACGGCGTAGAAACTCGGGAAGCATTTTCGTTGCATAGTGAATTGGCCGGCAAAAGGCAAGAACCTTCGTTCGTGAAAACGTAAACTCCCCATCCTGACAGTCGTCGGACGGGGAGTTTTTAGTGGTCGCCCAAACTCAGATGCGCGAGAACTTAGCGAGGCTTATACGCCTTGAATTCGTCGCGGCGGTTCTGGGACCACACGGATTCTCCGCTGCCCATCACGGCCGGGTGCAGCTTGCCGAAGCTGACCATTTCCATCTGCGAGGCGGGAATACCCAAGTTCAGCAGGAAGTCGTAAGCCGCGCGGGCGCGGCGTTCGCCCAAGGCCAGGTTGTATTCTTCGGTGCCGCGTTCGTCGCAGTGGCCTTCGATAACCACGCGCAGTTGCGGGAATTGTTTCAACACCTGGGCCTTTTGGCGCAGAACGTTTTGCGAATCGGACCGCAGATCGAAACGGTCGTATTCGAAGTAAATGGTGCCGTTGCTGATTTGCGCTGCGGCCTGCTGCTCTTCGGCGGTCAGGGGCGCATCGCTGTCCTCGGGGGTAGAACCGTCGTCGGTGGTTTTCTTGCCGCAACCGGCAAGCAGGGCAATAGAGAGGGCCAGCACCAGGACAAGGCTGCGCCGTAGAATCGTTTGCATGCTATCCTCCAAGGCGGGAGACCGGTAGAAGGTTCTTCCATAAGTTTAGGTGGGCATACCTGCGGCATACCAAGTTCACGAATCCTATACCTCCCGCTAAAATTGTCAAGAGGAGCGAGGGGTTCTACCCTTGGGGCCGTAAATTTGTCGATTCGTTAGTATTTCTCTAGAGAAAAATAAACCTGTCGCGCGGGCGATGTGCCCGGATATTTTTTGCCGTTCGGCTTTCCCCATCTCGAGGGGGGGAAGAGGCTTGCCGGCGGAACGGCCTTGAGATAGGCTTTCCGCTTCTTGCGGGCCGTCCTCAGACCACCCGCGGTATACCCGCCACGGAGGAAAAAAACGGTATGGGAGTGGAAAAACTTGGTGCGCGCATTCGGCGCTTTCGCGAAAACCAGGATATGACCCGTGAGCAGTTGGCCGATTCCACCGGCTTGGCGCTCTCCGCCATCACCGCCCTGGAGGAGGACAACGTCTACGCCTCCATCGGCCCCCTGCAAAAGGTGGCCCGCGCCTTGGGCGCGCGACTCGGAACCTTCATGGACGACGTGCATTCCGCCGACCCGATCATCGCTCGGGCCGAAGACCGCGACGTTGATCTGGCCATGCAGAAAACCCGCAACACCAAAGCCTGCTATTGCTACCATTCCTTGGGCAAAGGCAAAGCCGACCGTAATATGGAGCCGTTCTTCATTGAGATTATGCCCGATGAAGACCACTCCTTGTCCTCCCACCAGGGCGAGGAATTCATCATTGTGGTTTCCGGCAGGCTGAAGGTCGTCTACGGCAAAGAGGAGCAGATCCTCGGCCCCGGAGACACGGTGTATTACAACTCCATTGTGCCGCATTATGTCGGCGCCCATGAGGGGCCCTGCAGCATCTACGCGATCATGTACTACCCTTAGGCGGTGCCGGGTTTCCCCCCGAGTTCGGCCACCGAGGTCGGCCCGTTGATACACCTTTTGCCGCGCAGGACGGACTATGCAACTCGAACCCTTTGTTCTCCGGGAAAAGACCCTGGGGCAACTGCTCGACGAAACCATCGCCAAAAATCCGCACGGCGACGCCCTGGTCTATGTCGATCGCGATTTTCGCCAGACCTGGACCGAGTTCGGCGCCAACGTCGACCGTCTGGCCAAAGGCCTGATGGCCCTCGGCGTGCAGCCGGGCGAGAAGGTCGCCATCTGGGCCACCAACGTGCCCTACTGGGTCGGCCTGATGTTCGCCACGGCCCGCATCGGCGCGGTTCTTCTGACCGTGAACACCAGCTACCGCGAAAACGAGCTGGGTTACCTGCTCAAACACTCCAAGTGCGAGAACTTTTTCATCACCGACGGCTATCGCGACCATGACTTCATCCAGACCCTTTACGCAGTCATGCCCGAGTTGCGTCTGCGGTCGCGGTCCAATTTGGCGAGCGAGCAGTTCCCGCATTTGAAGCGGATCATGTTCCTGGGCATGGAAAAGCACCGGGGCATGTATTCCCTGCCGGAAATTATGGGCCTCGCGGCCATGATCTCCGATGAGGAATACGCCGCCCGCAAAGCCCTGGTCGACCCCCACGACGTGGTGAACATGCAGTACACCTCGGGCACCACCGGGTTCCCCAAAGGCGTCATGCTCACGCATGTGAACATCGTGAACAACGGCTACTGGATCGGCCGACACCAGAATTTCGGGCCCGCCGACCGGGTCTGCCTGCCGGTGCCGTTGTTCCACTGCTTCGGCTGCGTGCTTGGAGTCATGGCCTGCGTCAACCACGGTGCGGCCATGATTATTCTGGAGTCCTTCAACCCCGTTCAGGTGCTCACTTCGCTGGAAACAGAGCGTTGCACCGCGCTGTACGGCGTGCCCACCATGTTCCTGGCAGTACTTGAGCATCGCGTCTTTCCCAAGTTCGATCTTACCACCCTGCGCACGGGCATTATGGCCGGTTCGGTCTGCCCCGAACCCCTCATGCGCCGGGTGATCGAAAAAATGAACATGCGCGAAATCACCATCTGCTACGGTTTGACCGAAGGTTCGCCGGTGATGACCCAGACTCACGCCGACGAGGAATTCCAACGCCGCGTCTCCACCGTGGGCCGGTCCATGCCCGGTATCGAGGTCAAGATCGTGGATCCGGAAACCATGGAGGAAATGCCGCGCGGCACTCCCGGTGAAGTGGTCTGCAAAGGCTACAACGTCATGAAGGGTTACTACGACATGGACGAGGCCACGGCGGCCACGGTCACACCCGACGGGTGGCTGCATTCCGGCGACCTCGGCATCATGGATGAAGACGGCTACGTGGTGATCACCGGCCGAATCAAAGACATGATCATCCGAGGCGGTGAAAACATCTATCCTCGCGAAATTGAAGAATTCCTCAGCGGCATGGAAGGCGTCCTCGACGTTCAGGTTGTCGGCGTGCCCAGCCGCAAGTATGGCGAAGAGGTCGGAGTCTTCATCATTCCCAAGCCGGGAGCGGGTATCGGGCCCGAAGACGTGCGCGACTTTTGCCGGGGAAAAATCGCCTGGCACAAAGTGCCGCGCCATGTGGCCATCGTTGAGGAGTTTCCCCTGACCGCCAGCGGTAAAATCCAGAAGTACAAGCTTCGCGAAGCCGCCGCCGAGTTGTTTCCCGAAGCCATGAAGTAGGGGAGAGGGGAAGAGAAAAAGAAGAGGAAGCATGTGCGGGGGGGGGGGGGGGGGGGGGGGGGGGGGGGGGGGGGGGGGGGGGGGGGGGGGGGGGGGGGGGGGGGGGGGGGGGGGGGGGGGGGGGGGGGGGGGGGGGGGGGGGGGGGGGGGGGGGGGGGGGGGGGGGGGGGGGG
>JAVBMX010000017.1:0-104435 GCA_031551885.1 Desulfovibrio sp. | reverse complement strand
CCCCCCCCCCCCCCCCCCCCCCCCCCCCCCCCCCCCCCCCCCCCCCCCCCCCCCCCCCCCCCCCCCCCCCCCCCCCCCCCCCCCCCCCCCCCCCCCCCCCCCCCCCCCCCCCCCCCCCCCCCCCCCCCCCCCCCCTCTACGCTTTCTCCTTCTCTTTCTCGGCCCGCAACTGGCCGCATGCCGCTTTGATATCCGCGCCTTTGCTTTGCCGCAGGGTGGCGGTGATATGCTTTTTACGCAGAATGTTCAGGAAGGTGTCCACGGCTTCAGGATCGGGGGCTTTGTAAGGCGCGCCTTCAGCCGCGTTGTAGAGGATGATGTTCAGCTTTCCTTTGATGTGGGCCATGATCCGGGCCAGCTCGCGAGCTTGGTCCGGGCCGTCGTTGACCCCGCCGAGAAGCAGGTACTCAAAGGTCAGGCGTTCGCGGGCCTTCAAGGGATACCGCTTGAGCAGAGCCAGAAGGCGCTCGAGCGGGAAACGGGCCGCGCCGGGCATGATTTTTTCCCGGAGCTCTTGGGTGGGCGCGTGGAGCGAAACGGCCAGATAGGCCTGACCGCTTTCGCCCAACTCGAGGATACCCTTCTCGATGCCGCAGGTGGACACGGTGATCCGCCGGGGCGAGAACGACAGACCCGGCTCGCTGTTCAGCGTTTCCAGGGAACGCATGAGTTCGCGGAAGTTGAGCAGGGGTTCCCCCATACCCATGAACACGAGGTTGCGCAGCAAAGGAGCGTCCGGGTTGTCCCGCAGGCGGGCCCGGCCCACGAGCACCTGACCGAGGATCTCGCCCATGCTCATGTTGCGGATGAACCCCATGCTGCCGGTGCTGCAGAAGGTGCACCCCATGGGACAGCCCACCTGGGTGGAGAGACATTGGGAAAAGCGCAATTTGCCTTCGCGGGAATGCGAGGGGATGAGCACGGTTTCCACGCACTGGCCGTCGGCAAGCTCGAGCAACAGCTTGATGGTGCCGTCGGAGCTGGTTTGCTCGGCCACGACGCGGGGGCGATCGATGCGCGCGATGTCGGCGAGTTTGGTCCGGCAGGCTTTGGAAAGATCGGTCATCTCGTCGAAAGATGTCGCGCCTTTTTTCCAAATCCACTGCCACAACTGGCGGGCCCGGAAGGCGGGCTCACCCAGCTCTTCGGCCACAAAGCGGGCCAGTTCGTCACGGGTTAGGTCTGTCAGAGAGATCATGTCACCGAGTTGCTTGAAGGATTGAACTTTGGGGGCGCCCAAACAGAACTGCCAAGGTCTGCCGACAGGTCACGCTTTTGTGATGCAAAGAATGTTGCCTTACAACAATGTGGACGGCACCCAAACCCCCGGCAGGGGATTGAGCCAAGGCTGCCAAGGTCTACCGGCCCTCATCGCATTGTGGTATCAATGCTCGTCTCGCTGCAATGCGGGCGGCACCTGCACCCCCATTGTCTGCAAGTCCGCGCCTTGCGCGGGCTTGCAGACATATGAAGGGGTCCGGGGGGGAATCATTCCCCCCGGCGGGGTCTGGGGTGGAACCCCAGCGAATCACGGTACCAGCGGCCGGCGATCATCCACCCGCTTGGCTTTGCCTTCGGAAACCGGCAGGGAATTGGCCTGCACCAGATCGATTTTGGGCGTGACCAGGATTTCATCGCGCAAACGCTGGGAAATGCGCTTTTGCAGGGACAGCAGGGCGCGCATGTCTTCCACGAAATGTTCGTTGCGAATTTCCACCTGAACCCGGATTTGATCCATGCTTTCGACCCGCTCCAGAATGATCAGGTAGTTTTCGCCCACTTCGGGGAAGGCCATGAGGATCTGTTCGATTTGCATGGGATAGATGTTGCAGCCCTTGATGATGAACATGTCGTCCACCCGGCCGAGAATGCGGTCGATGCGGCGGTGTTTGCGGCCGCAGGGGCATTCGCCGGGCAGGACGCGGGTCAGGTCACGGGTGCGGTAACGGATGACCGGCATGCCGCGCCGGGTTAAGGTGGTCATGACCAGTTCCCCGACCTCGCCGTCGGCCACGGGTTTGCCGGTGGCCGGGTCGATGATTTCCGCGATGTAGGCGTCTTCCCACACATGCATGCCGTTTTGGGCCAGACATTCAAAGGCCACGCCGGGGCCGTTCATTTCCGAGAGGCCGTACGAGTTGTATGCCTTGACCGCCAAAAGATACTCAATGCGTTGGCGCACTTCCTCGGTATGCGGCTCCGCGCCGATCAGGGCGATGCGCACCGGCAAAGAGCGCGGGTCCACGCCCTCGTCCATCAGGGCGTTGCCGAGGTACAGGGCGTACGACGGAATGATGTGAATGGCCGAGACGCTCATGTCGCGGATAAGCTTGAGCTGCCGGCGGGTGTTGCCCGTGCCGGCCGGAATGGTCAGGCAGCCCAGGCGCTCGGCCCCGTAGTGGATGCCCAGTCCGCCGGTGAACAGGCCGTAGCCGGCGATATTCTGGAACACGTCGGTTTTGCGGATGCCGACCATGTGCATGCAGCGGGCCATGAGATCGGCCCAGGTGTCGATGTCGTCCTGGGTGTGGCAGACCACCACCGGCGCGCCGGTGGTGCCGGACGACGCGTGCAGGCGCACCAGCTCGGATTTGTCCACGGCCACCAGTCCGTGCGGATAGGCCGAGCGCAGGTCGTCTTTGTCGGTGAAGGGCAGCTTGGCGATGTCGTCGGCGTTGCGCAGATCTCCGGTACTTACGCAGGCTTGGGCGAAAACCTTGCCATAGAAGGGCGACTTGGCCGCCTGCTCGACGGTGTTCTTCAGACGCACGGTCTGCATGGAAGCCAGGGCGTCGCGACTGGCGGCTTCCGCGGGAGAAAAGAGATCCATGGCGCTTCCTGTGGGTGGTTCTGCGTTATGGTATGGCCGGGCGCATCCGACGCGGGAATCGCGGGGATTGTTCGCATCTGAACCGATTGATTTTACGCTGTATCGGCCAAAGCCGCAACCGGTGCCTGGAGCAAGTGGTGGTGGGCTTATGCAGCATGGGGGGCGCAGCGGCGCGACATGTCGGGCAACCCTTCCGGCTTACAAGGGAAGGGGACAAACCGCCGGGATGAACGACAACGGCGGACGAATGCCGAAGCGGCTCCGCACCGGCCTCCCGCAACGTTTCCTTTTGGTGGAGAAAAATCATTGTCGGCAGATGGTTGTAGGCATAGTGGGGAAAGATTCGGGCCCGCGCGCGCCGCGTGGGAAAAGAGCCCGAAAATGCCGTGTCCGTGAAAAGTGCCGGCCGGACGCCCGGTTACGTGAAAACCACGCTCGCGCCAGGAAAACAGTTGCGAAAAAAATCACTCGCCTGTAAGAACAATCAGCCGTCGGGACCGGGATGTCGCAGGCGGTGTCCGTGAAACTTTTCGGAAGGAGCCTTCCATGTTGAACACTCGTAAATCGTTGATTTTTCTTCTTGTGCTCGGACTGCTTCTGAGCGCGTCCACGGCTTTCGCCGCCGAAGCGCCCGCTTTGAGCGAGTCTGATCGCGCCACGCTGCAGCAGGCGGCCGAAGCCTATAAAGCCAAAGACTTTGCCAAGGTGAAGACGCTGGTCAAGCCTTTGGCCGATAAAAAAGTTCCGCCGGCCTGTTTTCTGATGGGTCTGGTGGCCGTGCGCCCGGACGGCGGGGGCCAAGACTTCAAAGCCGCTGAAAAGTATTGGAAAGTGGCTGCCGACGCCGGTTTGCCCGAAGCCCAATTCAGCCTCGGCTTTCTGTACTACTCGAACGCCCTGGGCAATCGCGACCTGAAAAAGGCTCGGGATCTCTGGTCCAAGGCCGCCAAAGCCGGTATGCCCGATGCCCAATTCGGCATGGGACTGCTGATGATGAACGGCGAAGGCGGCGGGGCCAAAGACGAGGCCGGAGCCGTAAAAATGTTCCGCGCTTCCGCCGACAAGGGATTCCCCCCGGCCATGATGGCGCTGGCCCGGGCTTATGCAGAAGGTCTCGGCGGTCTCAAGAAAGACCCCAAGCAGGCCCGTGCCCTGGTGAAAAAAGCGGCGGACGCCGGACTTCCGGAAGCCAAGAAGCAGCTGGAAAACATGAAGGAATAGGCACCCACGCGCCCGGAGCATGCTCCGGGAGTGCGGATGCGGAAAACCGCCCCTTTCGGGGCGGTTTTGTTTTACGGGAGTCATCGGTCGAGGCGGCGCGCAGCGCCCGAAACAAGCACCCACCCGCTATGCGGGTGGGTGCTTGTGCTTGCGCAAACGTGCAAACCGGTTGGGCCGGCTTATTCTTCGTCGGCCTCTTCGGGAGCCGGCTCGGGCGCGGGTTCTTTTTGCTCTGAGGGCGCTTCTTCGTTCATGATCGGCAGGAACACATAGAAGGCCGCGCCGCCAAGCTCCGGGTGCCGCGCTCTGGCGCGGATTTCGCCGCCCCATTGGCGCACCAGCCCGTTGACGATGGAAAGGCCCAAGCCCATACCCTGGTGGGGGTCTTTGGTGGTGAAGAAGGGGTCGAAGATCCGCTCGCCCGCCTCGGGCAGGCCCGGCCCGGTGTCGGCCACTTCCAGCCAGACGGCGGAGTCGTCTTTCTCTTTGCCTGCCCGGATGCGGATCAGCCGGCGGGTCGGGCCTTCCGTCGGAACGGCGTCCAGAGCATGCATGGCGTTGGAGATCAGGTTGACGCAGACCTGCTCGAGCTGCACCTTGCCGGCCGCGATTTTCGGCAGACCGGCGGGCAATTCCACGCGCACGTTGACGCCGCGATCCGAGAATTGGCCGCGCATCAGGCGCACGACCCCGCGCAGGGTTTCGGCCACATCCACGGCTTCGATGACCGGCCTGCCTTCCTTCATGACCAGGCCGCGCATATGGGTGATGATGCTGCGGATTTTTTCGGCCTCGTTCATGATCAGGCCCAAACGCTCTTGGGTCACATCGAGGGAGACCTCGCCCTGTTTCTCCAAAAGCATTTGCAGGCCGCCGGCGTACAAATGCAGGGCGGAAAGAGGCTGGTTGATCTCATGGGCGATGCCCCCGGCCAGCGTGCCCATGGCCTCCAGCTTGCGGGCGCGTTGCAGTTGCCGGCTCATGCGCAGACGGTCGGTAATGTCCTCAAGCATCATGATCAGGGCCCGGGCTTTGCCCCGGTGCGGCGTGACCGGGCAGGCCACCAGCCGGACCATGCGTTCTTCCCCGTTCAGGGTGACGGAAAACTCCCGCTCCTGGGCCTTGCCTTCGGCCACGGCCTGGCGGAAGGTGCAGTCCTGGCAGAATCCCCCCTGGGGTTTGGTTTCGCGGTTGACGCAGCGTAAGACGTCGCAGACCGGGCCGGCCTGTTCGATGCCGGGGCCGAACCATTCCTTCATTCTGCGGTTGCTTGTCTTGACGGCGAGATCCGGTCCCAGGGCGGCGATGCCGATGGACAGGTTGTCGGTGATGGTGCGGTAGCTCTGCTCACTGAGGTCCAGGGCCTGCTGCACCCGCACGTTGGAGGTGATGTTGAAGCCCACCTTCATGACCAGGGTTTCGCCGCTTTCATCATGGAACGGATAGGAATACACCCGGAAGGCGTGCTTGGAGGCCGGGGCGACCCATTCCATGACGCAGGACGACCCGCTGTCGGGAACATCCAGGGGCGGGCAGAACCGGCAGGGTTCATCCAGGCCGCGCAGGATTTTATAGCAGGGCATGTCGCCCGGGTTGCCGAAATACTGTTCAAAGGCGCGGTTGTAAAAACGGATGCGGTGATCTTTGCCGAGCAGCATCACGTAAAAAGGCACCAGATGCAGAATGCGCAACAGGCGCAACAACTCGGCGGGCGAAGACCGGGTGACGGAAGCGGCAAGCTCGTCGGCGCGCTGCTGCTCGTCGGTTTTCTTGCGGATCACCGCTTGCCGGGGAGTGGTGGAAGGCATCAATCACGCCTTTTTTTGTGGCTGGAGCGAAAATGCACCCGCATGGGGGCGCGGACGATGCCGAAGAGTTTGCGCAGGGAACGTTCCATGAATCGGGCGTAACTGCGCGAGACACGGTCGGCGTCGGATACGAAAAACACGAAGGTGGGCGGTTCGCTCTCGGCTTGGGTCATGTAAAAGAACTTGGGCCGCGCGCCTTTGACCAGGGGCGGCTGGTGCCGGGTCAGAATACTTTCCAGGGCCCGGTTGAGTTTGCCGGTGCCGATGCGCACCCCGCATTCGCGGCGAATCTCGGCCGCCGTGGGCACGATGTCGCGCAGGTTACGCCCCTTCAGGGCCGAGACCATGATCAGGGGCACGTGCGGGCAGAAGTTCAGGGCTTGGCGGTAGGCCTTTTCCGCTTCCTTGCGGCGTTTGGGGTCGATCAGGTCGCACTTGTTGACCAGGACCATGAACGAGGTCTTGCGTTCGTCGAGCAGCTCGATCAGGCGCTTGTCCTGGGTGGTCAGACCTTCTTCGCCGTCGAGCACCAGCAGGGTGACATCGGCCTTGGTGGTGCTTTTGATCGAGGAGTTGACGCTGTAACGTTCCACCGTGTCGGTGATTTTTGAGCGCCGGCGCACCCCGGCCGTGTCCACAAAAGTGACGGAGCGCCCGTCGATGTCGGTTGTGACGTCCACGCTGTCTCGGGTGGTGCCGGCGATGTCGCTGACCATCATCCGTTTGTCCCCGATCAGGGCGTTGACCAGCGAGGACTTGCCCGCGTTGGGCCGGCCGAGCAGGGCCAGGCGCAGGGGAGAGTCGTCGGGCTCCGGCACGACATCCGCCGTGGGGTCGGCGGTCCCGTCCTCCAGGTCAAGCGGCGGAAAGTCGGCGGCATCTTCCGCATCATAGGGAGGGTCTTCGCAGCAGCCTTCGGCTTCCATCACGTCCCAGTCCACGGCGGCCTCGTCGAGATCCGCTTCAGGTTCGCGGGGTTCCTTCGCCTCGGGAGCGGGGGCTTCGGGTTCGGCGGGCGGGGATTCAGGCGCGGGAGCGGCGGCTTCCGGCTCAGACGCAACAACGTTTTCTCCTTCCGGGGCGGCGTGTTCCGATTCGGCCTTGGCCCGGTACAAGGCGGTCAGGCGTTTTTTCAGGCGTTTACCGGCGCCATCCAGGAGAATCTCCGGGATGGGGGCTTGGGCCTCTTCCTCTTCCCGGTAGACGATACGTTCCAAAATTTCGCCTTCCAACTCGCGGATTCCCCGACCGTGGGCGGCCGAGCAGGTCAACAGTTCCAGGCCCAGAGCGTGGAAGTCGGCTGTCAGCAGGGCTTCTTTTTCCGGGCCGTCGACTTTGTTGACCACCAGGAGCATCGGCTTGTTGCGCTTGCGCAAGTGGTCGGCCAGGCGGGCGTCGAAAGGCGTGAGACCTTCCCGGCCGTCGACCACCAGCAGGAGCAGGGTCGCCTCGTTCACGGCCAGTTCGGCCTGCTCGAGAATGGCGGCCTCGAAGCCACGTGACTCCTCGGGGCCCTCGGTGGGGGCGTTTTTGCCGTCAAGGGTCACACCGCCGGTATCAATGAGGATAAAGATGTCCTCTCCCCTGATGACGCGGCCTTCCATGCGGTCGCGGGTCACGCCGGGACGGTCGTGGGTGATGGCCCTGTTGCTGCGGATCAGCCGGTTGAACAGGGTGGATTTGCCCACGTTGGGCCGGCCCAGCAGGGCAACTTTCGGCGGAGAAGACGATTTCATGTGGTGGTGTTCCAAGGTGTGAAGGCTGTGCCGGCGACGGTCGGTCGGCCGGTCGGGTGTATGAGCCCGCCGGGCGCGGTGCGCGTCGGGGGCGAACTCGAAAGCGGGGTTGGGTTCTCGTGGCGGGGGCTCCGACGCGCGGCGGCCGCGACCCGCCGTTCGTTCATTTCAAACGATATAAGCCCCCATGCGGCAAAGGCAAGGAAAAAAAGCGCGGCAACCGTCACGCGGGAATGCCTTATTTCCTTCTCGCGTCTTTGACCGAGTGTCCGGCGGCCGAGAGCACGGATACGGTTTTTTCCACCAGATCCGGCTCGACCAGAAAGTAATCGGTGCCGAAGGTGGACAGGGCAAAAATGGGCACGCCCGCCGCGGCCAGGATGGTGGTCAGGGAAGCGAAGCGCCCGACCATGCGCATGCCGGTGGACCCGGCCACATGGAAGCAGGTGTAATTCTCGCGCACCTCCGCGCCGGGGATCTTGGCCACCAGGGACGCGGCTTCCTGGGCCAGGATCAGGGTGACCCCGTCGTCGGCCCTGGTCAGGCTGCGCAGGGCATCGGCCGGCAGCTCGGGCAAGACGGCGTCTTTGGGCAGCCGGCAGACGGCGAAGCGTTGGGCCAAAAGATAGAGACGCAGGTACAGGGAACGCCCGCCCGACTGCCTGCGGGCCAGGCGGGAAAGCGCCATGCGCCGGGCCGCGTCGGCCATGCGCCGGCGGTCCTCGTCGGTTTCGGGTTCCACCTGGGGGAGGGGGCGGGGTTTGCCGTTTTCGTCCACGCCCACAAAGGTCAGGTAGCAGGTTCCGGCGTGGCGGGTTTCGCCGCTGCGCCAATCCTCGGCTTCAATGCGGATGCCCACCTCCATGGAGGTGGTGGCCACCAAATTGACTTGGGCGTGGCAGATCAGGATGTCGCCGGCATGCACGGGCGCGGCGAATTCCATGCGTTCCACGGCGGCCGTGACCAGGGGACCCCTGGCGTGGCGCAGGGCACAGATGGCCCCGACTTCGTCCATGTGGCGCATCAGATTGCCGCCGTAAAGGTTCCCGGCCCAGTTGCTTTCCATGGGCAGGGGCCGGCGGATGACGGAGACCCGGCTTTCGCTCATTTTTTTGGTCGTCATGGTTATCCCGAAAATTTGATTCGGCCTTTGCCGAGCAGATCATGCAAATGCACCATGCCCACCAGGACGGCGTCGTTCGCGAGCACGGGCAGCACGGTGACGGCCTTTTCCTCCATCAGATCGATAAGTTCGGCCGCGCTTTGGTCCGCGCGGGCGTGCAGCGGTTTTCTGCTCATGACCGTCGTGGCCGGGGCCTTCATGGCCGGCATGCCGCGCACCACCATCCGGCGCACGTCGCCGTCGGTGAGGATACCCGTGAGCCGCCCGGCGGCATCCAGCAGGCAAACCGCGCCCAGGCGGCCGGACTCCAGGCGCTCCAAGGCCTCTTCCAGGGGGGCGTCTTCCGGCACGGCGGGCAGGTTGTCGCGGTGCATGAGATCCGCGACCTTCAGGCTCAGGCGCTGCCCCAACGCGCCGCCGGGGTGGAAGCGTTTGAAGTCCGAAGGGGTGAACTCTTTGCCTTCCATCACGCACACGGCCAGAGCGTCGCCCAGGGCCAGGGTGGCGGTGGTGCTGGAGGTGGGAGCCAGGTTCAAGGCACAGGCCTCGCGCGGCACCGAAGCGTCCAGGGTGATTTCGGCCAGCGCGGCCAGGGCCGAGGCGGTGTTGCCGGTAATGGCGATGATTCGCGCGCCGAGCGAGCGCAGGGCGGGCAAGAGCGCGTTCAATTCGTCGGTTTTGCCGGAATAGGAAATGGCGATGACCACATCGCCTTCGCGCACCACGCCAAGGTCGCCGTGCGCCCCTTCGACGGGATGGAGGAAAAAGGCCGGCGTACCCGTGGAAGACAGGGTGGCCGCGATTTTTCTTCCCACCAGGCCGGATTTCCCGATACCCGTGACCGCGACCCGGCCGGAGCACTCCAACAGCAGTTCCACAGCCCGCGAGAAGTCGGGGCCGAGGTTGGCCCGCACCTGGTGCAGGCCTTCCATCTCAATGTCCAGGACCTCGCGGCCCCGGTGTGTCCAATCATGCGTCATGTTCGCCTCGGGTCGTGCCCGGTTCGTCCCGCCTTCAAGGGGACAGACGTTATCGAGAAGTCTTGGGAGCCAAAGATTCGGCCAGCCCGACCAAGCGGACGAACTCCGACTTCCAGCCGCCGGGATCGTCCGAGGACGCGCCCCGGCCCCAAGCAGCGATGTCGCCCCAGGAGGTATTCCCAAGCTCGGGGTTGCCGCGCAGTTTTTGCCCATAGGCGGCCACGGCGGCGGCGAAACGCAGGGGGTCGCCGGCCTGGGCGAAGTTTTGCGCCGGGGTTTTGGTGATGGGCAGCGAAACCAGCTTGCTCTTGTCGCCGTGGGGGGCCTTCCAACGAATCTTCACAAAAGCGAACTCGTCGGAGAAATCTCGATTCACGGCCGGAGGGGTTCCGTAGCGCGAGGGGTCGACCTTGGGGGCTGCCGTTCCGGCCGGGACCAGTTCATACAGGATGGTCACGCGCTTGCCCGCGCCGATGTCTCCGGCGTCCACGGCGTCGTTGTTGAAGTCTTCGGCCTTGAGTTGCCGCTTTTCATAGCCGATCTGGCGATAGGCCTGAACCCGGGCCGGGTTGAACTCGATCTGGGCCTTGGCGTCTTTGGCCACGGTGGTCAGGGTGGCGGTCATTTCCTCGCCCAGGACCTTTTGGCCTTCGGACAAGGTGTCGATGTACGAGTAGTTGCCGTTGCCGTTGTCGGCAATGCGCACCATCAACGACTCATTGTAGTTGTCGCTGCCGAAGCCCAAGGCCGAAAGGGTGATGCCCGCATCGCGGCCTTTTTCGACCATGGCCTGAATCTGTTTGGGATCGGTCACGCCCAGGTTGAAGTCGCCGTCGGTACAGAGCAGCACCCGGTTGACCCCGCCCTTGATGAAACCCTTTTGGGCCTGTTCATACGCCAGGGCCAGACCGGAGGCCCCGGCCGTGCCGCCGCCCGCTTCCAGGCGATCCACGGCCGCGAGAATGGCGGCCTTATCCGCGCCCGAGGTCGGCCCGAGCACCACACGGGTGCCGCCCGAATACGTGACCAGGGAAACGGTGTCGCCGCTGCCCAGGTTCCCGGTCAGAACCTTCAGTAACGATTTGACCAGGGGCAGACGCTCGGGCGGGTTCATCGAGCCGGAGACGTCCACCAGAAAGACGAGGTTGGAACGCGGGCGCTGATCGGCGCGCACGTCGTCGGCCTTGAGGGTCAGGTACAACAGAAGGTTTTTCGGGTTCCAGGGGCAGGGTGCCAGCTCGTAAGAGGCCGAAAACGGACTGTCGCCCAGGCGGGAAAGCATGTCGCGCCCGGCCGGGAAGTAGTTGAGCATTTCCTCGACGCGCACGGCATCTTGGTTGGGCATCCGTCCCTGGTTCAGGAAGCGCCGCACGTTGGCGTAGCTCGCGGTGTCCATATCCAGCCCGAAGGTGGACAGCTGGGCCGTGACGACCTCTTGAAAGGCATTGTCCTTGTACTCATCGTACTTGGCGGTTTCTTCGGGGACTTGGTAGGCTGCCTGGCCCGGCGCCGCCGCGGGTTTGGGCGGCTCGGCACGTTTCCGCTCCATCACTTGTTCCCGGGCCGAGGGAGCGGCGAGCACGGCCGAAGGCGATTCGGCCTCGTGTTTGCGGGAGCAAGCGATGAGGAGCAGGGCGCAGCAGACGGCGAGGCAGAGAGGGCGGAGGAATCGCGCGGGCATAGGGTTCTCCCTGTTAAATTGGGGGACTCTGTCCCCCAATCCCCCAGGCGGGGTTTGGTGCCGTTTGGCCCGATAGGGTACGAAACTTGTCACATCGCAAGGGTTGCAGAGGTATTGCCTACGCGGCCCTGTTTGCAGCCCCAACGAATTAATAAGCCTGACCTTAGCTTCTTTGGACTTCAGACACATCCATGCCGTATTCTCCATCGAAACAGGCTTTACAGTACCCTATGCGGTCCACCGATGACAACATGCCGTCCAAGGACAGGTAGGCCAAGGAATCCAGGCCCAGGAAGCGGCGGATGTCTTCCACATTGTGCTCGGCCGCGATGAGTTCGCTGCGCGAGGGGAAGTCCACCCCGTAGTAACAGGGGTTGACCACCGGCGGACAGGCGATGCGGCAGTGAACCTCGGCCGCGCCCAGCTCGCGCAGTTTTTTGACCCGCACCCGCATGGTCGTGCCGCGCACGATGGAGTCGTCCACAATGACGATCCGTTTGCCCTTGATGGCTTCGCGCACGGGGTTCAGCTTCACCCGCACCGAAAAATCGCGCATGTCCTGGGTCGGCTGGATGAAGGTGCGGCCCACGTAGTGGTTGCGGATCAGGGCGTGCTCATACGGAATGCCCGACTGCAGGGCAAAGCCCACGGCCGCGTAAACCCCGGAATCCGGGAAAGGCATGACCAGATCGGCCTCAAGCGGCGCTTCCTGGGCCAGTTGCATGCCCATGCGTTTTCTGGCCGTGTAGACGTTCTGATTGAACACATATGAATCCGGCCGGGCAAAGTAGACCAGCTCGAAGATACAGCGAAGTTGTTCCGCCGCTTGGCCTTCCGGCAGGATCTGGAAGCTTTTCATTGAGGCGTCCGCGCCGAACACGACCATTTCGCCGGGTTTCACCGTGCGGATGTAGTCGGCTTCAAGCAGGTCAAAGGCGCAGGTTTCCGAAGCCAGCACCGAAGCCCCGCCCAGTTTGCCGATGGACAACGGCCGGACCCCGTGGGGGTCGCGCAGGCCGATAAGTTTGTCGTTGGCCAGAATGACCAGGGAATACGCGCCCCGGATTCGCCGGCAGGCCGCGATAATCGCGTCTTCCAGGCTGTTGCCGTTCAGCTTGCGCACGATCAGGTGGGCGATGAGTTCGCTGTCCGTCCGGGTATGAAAAATCGCCCCGTCTTGTTCCAGCTCGGCCCGCAGGCTCTTGCCGTTGACCAGGGCGCCGTTGTGGGCAATCGCCAGTTCCAGCCCGCCCCGGTGCACCAAAAAGGGCTCGGCGTCGCGTAAGGTCGCCGGTCCGCCGGAAGCATAGCGGACATGCCCGATGGCCGTGTTCCCGCTCAAGTCCTTCGACAAATGTCGCTCGGTGAACGTGTCGTGCACCAGGCCCATAGCCCGGACATCACGAATTTTCGTCCCGTTCCAAACGGCGATGCCCGCGCTCTCCTGCCCTCGATGCTGCTGCGCATACAACCCGAAATACGCCAGACGCGCCGCGTCCGCATGGCCCGATATCCCAAACAATCCACAGTGTTCGCGCATAATGATCCTTTCTGGTTGTTTTCCGGGGGACTCCGTCCCCCAGACCCCCTGCCAGGGGGGTTACCCCCTTGGCGGAGGGGTTTGGGGAGGCAGAGCCTCCCCAAAAAATCACATATAATACTCTTGCAAACTTTTTACGGCGGGTTCGCCTTTGGTTTTGGCGGCGATGGCCAGGGCCATGGCTTTGGCGCCGTCGAGGGTGGTGCTGTAGGGGATGCCGTACAGGAGGGTGCTTTGGCGGATGGACTTGGAGTCCTGCACGGTCAGTTTACCCGAAGCGGTGTTGACCACCAGGGCGATGTCCCCGTTTTTGATCAGGTCGACGATGTTGGGCCGGCCTTCGTAGACTTTGAGAACCTTCTGGGCCGGCACCCCGGCGTCTTGAAGCAGCTTGGCCGTGCCGGAGGTGGCCAGGATTTCGAAACCCAGGTTGTGGAACAGGCGGGCGGTGTCGGCCACCAGGGGCTTGTCGCGGTCGTTGACCGAGAGGAAGACCTTGCCCGAGGACGGCAGACGCTGGCCGCCGGCCAACTGGCCCTTGAGGAACGCTTCGGCAAAGGTCGTGGCGATGCCCATGACTTCGCCGGTGGAGCGCATTTCCGGTCCGAGCAGAATGTCCACGCCGGGAAAACGGTTGAAGGGGAAGACCGCTTCTTTGACCGAGATGTAGCCGCCTTTGCGCCCGGATTCGGGTTTGAGATCCTTGAGCTTGGCGCCCAGCATCAGGCGGGTGGCCAGGGCGGGCAGAGGCACGCCGGTGGCCTTGGAGACAAAGGGCGAAGTCCGCGAAGCCCGGGGGTTGACCTCCAGGATGTAGACGAGACCGTCTTTGACCGCGAACTGGATGTTCATCAAACCCACGACCCTGAGCTCTTTGGACAGGGCGATGGTCTGGCGCTCGATTTCCTCGATGATTGCCGGGGGCAGGGTGTGGGGCGGCAGCACGCAGGCCGAGTCGCCGGAATGGATGCCGGCTTCCTCGATGTGCTCCATGATCCCCGCGACGTAGGTATCGGCACCGTCCGACAAGGCATCGACATCCACTTCAACGGCATGCTCCAAAAACTTATCGATAAGTATGGGATGTTCCAATTTGTTTTCGCCCACAACATCGGCGAAATATTCGGTAAGTTGCTCTTCGTCGTAGACCACGAGCATGGCCCGGCCGCCCAGCACGTAGGAGGGGCGCGCGACAACCGGGTACCCGATGGTCGCGGCCGCGGCTTTGGCCTGGGAGAGGTTCATGGCCGTGCCGTTGGCCGGTTGGCGCAGGCGGAGCTTTTGCAGCAGGGCCTGGAAGCGTTCGCGGTCTTCGGCCCGGTCGATGGCGTCGGGCGAGGTGCCCAGAATGGGCACGCCGGCGCGCATCAGGGGCACGGCCAGGTTCAGGGGCGTCTGGCCGCCGAACTGGACGATGACCCCGTCGGGCTGCTCGATTTCCACGATGCGCATGACGTCTTCAAAGGTCAGGGGCTCGAAGTAGAGGCGGTCGGAGGTGTCGAAGTCGGTGGAGACCGTCTCCGGGTTCGAGTTGACCATGATCGATGTCACGCCCATCTCGCGCAGGGCGAAGGAGGCGTGGCAGCAGCAGTAGTCGAACTCGATGCCCTGGCCGATACGGTTGGGTCCGCCGCCCAGAATCATCACCTTTTTGCCGGTCTTGGCCGGGGTGAAGGGCGTTTTCTGGCCGTAGGTCGAGTAGTAGTAGGAATCCGAGGCTCCCGGCCGGCCGGCGTAGGTGCGCACCAGGCCGTAGGAAGGGTCGATGCCCGTCTGCCGGCGGAGTTCGCGCGCGTCCGAGGCGGGGCGCTTCCACATTTCGGCCAGTTGAGCGTCGGAGAACCCGGCTTCTTTGGCCCGGCGCAGCAGGTCGGCCAGTTCCGGGTTGTCGGCGGTCATGGAGTTGGCCAGGGCAAAGCCCTTGAGTTCCGCTTCCAGATCGACGAGCAGCTTCATTTCATTGAGGAACCAGGGGTCGATGGCCGTGGCTTCGTTGATTTCGGCCAGGGGCATGCCCGCGAGCATGGCTTCGCGCACGGCGAAGATCCGCCGGGAGTTGGGGGTGCGCAAGAGGGGGATGAGTTCTTCACGCTCGCGCGGCTTTTTTAAAAAGCCCGAGCCCAGGCCGAACACGCCCAGCTCCAGGGAGCGCAGGCTTTTCTGCAGGGCCTCGCGAAAGGTGGCGCCCATGCTCAGGGCTTCGCCCACGCTTTTCATCGAGGTGGTCAGCTCGTCTTTGGCCCCGGGGAATTTCTCAAAGGCGAAGCGCGGGGCCTTGAGCACCACGTAGTCGATTTCCGGCGTATAGTCGGCCAGGGTTTTGCCCGAATCGCCGTCGGCGATTTCGTTCAGGTTCCAGCCCACGGCCAGCTTGGCGGCCACCCGGGCGATGGGGAAGCCCGTGGCCTTGGAGGCCAGGGCCGAGGAGCGCGAAACCCGGGGGTTCATCTCGATGACCACGAGTTCTCCGGTTTCCGGGTGCACGGCATATTGAATATTCGCCCCGCCGGCCTTCATCCCGACTTCGCGGATGATCGCCTTGGAAGCTTCAAAGATGCGCTCCAACTCGGGCTGCGACAGGGTCATGGCCGGGGCCACGGTGATCGAGTCGCCGGTGTGCACGCCCATGGGGTCGAAGTTTTCGATGGTGCAGATGATGATGCAGTGGTCGTTGTTGTCGCGGACGATCTCGATTTCGATTTCCTTCCAGCCGAGCACGCTTTGCTCGACAAGCACCTCGTGCTTCATGCTGGCCGCGAGGCCGGCCGCGCCGATGGTTTCGAGATCTTCCATATTGTAGGCCACGCCGCCCCCCGCTCCGCCCAGGGTGAAGGCCGGGCGCAGGATGATCGGGAAGGATATTTCGGCGGCCGCGGACCGGACTTCATCCATGGTCCGCGCGATGATCGAGGCGGGCATTTTCAGGCCGATGTTGCTCATGGCCTCGCGGAACAGTTCGCGGCTTTCGGCCTTGGCGATGGCCTTGGCGTCCGCGCCGAGCAGTTCCACGTTGCATTCGGCCAGCACCCCGTTTTCTTCCAGGGTCAGGGCCGTGTTCAGGGCGGTTTGGCCGCCCAGGGTGGGCAGAATGGCGTCGGGGCGCTCGCGTCGGATGACGGCGGCCACGGTTTCCGGCTCGATGGGCTCGATGTAGGTACGATCGGCCAGTTCCGGGTCGGTCATGATCGTGGCCGGGTTGGAGTTGACCAGGATGACTTCGTAGCCTTCCTCTTTGAGGGCCTTGACCGCCTGGGTGCCTGAATAGTCGAATTCGCAGGCCTGCCCGATGACGATGGGGCCGGAGCCGATGACCATGATCCGCTTTAAATCCGTTCTTTTGGGCATAACCAAGACCTTTTGGCCGGTGGGATGAAGGGCCGGCGCTTGGCGCCGTACGGCCCCGCGCGTGTCGGCCGTTGCACGCGCGAAAAGAAAAAAGCACGGCAGGGGCCGTGCACCGATTTCCGCCGAAGCGGGCGTCCTATGCCGACGCCGGCAGGCACGCCGTGCCCAAGCGGGTTTATATACTCGGCCGGAAAAGCCTGCAAGGAGAAATCGCGGGAAGAGCGGCCCCGGCAAAGCACTGGGCAGTGCGGGACACGGTGAGGGGAAATCGTTTTTTTTCGTTATGCCGGAGGGGGATTTGGAGGGAGGTACGTGCCGTTAAATGGGAAACCATACCTGTAGTGTGGCAATGAGCTTGAGGAAGCTCCGCTCCTGGCAGCGAGAGGCGGACAGGCTTCGCCCCAATTCTTCATATAAAGAGCTTGAAAGAGGCATTTTGGCATTACGGAGAGCCGCACGGAACGCTTCTTTGGGGCGTATCGGTTTACCGGCATGATCAAAAACAAAATTTTGTTCCAGGCTTTTTTGCAGCAAAGCATATGTATCCAGCTTGAGGTACTTGGCAAAGGCTGCGGAGCCATTCCACAGCCACCGTTCCAACTCAGGTTCAAAAATGACGGAAATACTACGTTGTTGCCAGCCATTGCGAGACAGGTCTTCTTCCACTTGTCGCTCTAGATTGGCTGCCTCGCCGCATTTGCCACAGCCCTCCAAGTCAAAACAGACCAATGCATATCGATGGCTAGAGAGGAATGGCCGTAAGAGAGTCGTGGCATCGCGAATGACACCGGAGTCATGCTGGTTGTACACAATGATGTCGGAAGGTTCCAGGTTGACAGGGCGTATAGACGGAAGGTGATGTCGTGCTAAAAAGCCTTGAAGGCCATAGCGGGCATCTTTGTCAGCAACTAGAACGACAAGATCGCGCATCATCCTAAAACTCCAGCAGCAAAAAGGGTATCAAGGCCGGGAGCCCCTCTCCACTCTTGAAGTTTCGGATGCTTAGAACCACTTACTATATCCGTTCCCTGCTCTCTAGTTTTAGCAAAGCATAGGACTTTGTCTAAAGAGAGTTCGCCTAAAATAATAGGAGAGTGGGTAGCAAGTAGAACTTGCGCACTGTAAACGGATTGGAGAGAGTCGGTGATGGTCTTGACAGCTGCGGGGTGTACGCCATTTTCGGGCTCTTCTATGAGGTAAATTCCTTCTATATCTTCGAGGTATGCCGGAAGAGTGAGAGCGAGCAGGCGGAGAGTGCCGTCCGACACCAACCAAGAAGGGACCACTCCTCCTCCCTTATAGTGAATTTTCAAGTAGCAGTGTTTGTCCTCCTCTCGCTCCACGGTTGAAATAGTTTCAATGTCCGGAAGTGCCGTACGGAGATGCCCAAGCCACCGCTGAAACGAAGCTGGATCTTTCTTGCCCAGAGACGCAATAACCCATGGCAAATTTGAGCCATCCGTCCTAAATCCTTTGCGCAGATAGGGGGAACTTGGCTTGCGTAGTTCCTGGCTGTTTAAGATGAAAGTCTGGACGCCCTCTGCGAGAAGACGTTTAAACCAAAGCGAAATAGGTACCTTCGATTCATCTGCGTACAAATTAGATAGTGCCGTACGTTTGGTGCCGAGTTGGATCTGGTGTCGCCAAGAGGTCTTATCTTCAGAATAAAAGTTGTCCTTACCGCTGGACTTGGTGAGAACAGTCAAGGCTCCGGCCGGGCGTCCTTTTCCAGGCATTACTGTTGTGGGCATGAAGTTTTTCAGCAAGGGGAAAAAAGAGGGATACTCAGGTAAACTCTGACTTTTATTTTTCAGATATAGGCGCTCCTCTTGAACGCCTGGCTCATCTTCGGCCATACCTATTCTAACTTCATATCGGATTGTATCATGCGATCGTCGCAAGTGTTCGGGGATATCCGACTCGACGGCTAGTTCAAACGAATCTCCCTGGCCGTTCCAGTAGAGCTCGTCAATTCTGGAGACCCCGCGTCTTTCCATGGCCTGCATAACATCATTTGACATCAGGTCTTGCAGAAAGCCGATTACATCCAAAAAAGTTGTTTTCCCACTGGCGTTTGGACCAACAAGCGCATGAAAAGGACCCATATCTTGGGCAACATAACGCAACGAACGGAAGTTGAGAGCTTCGATCCGAGAAATCATTAGGAAGTCCTCTTTGGGAGGCAAGGGTACTTTTTTGAGACAGCACTCACCTCAGCGCAGATGCTTATCTGACTCATAAATTAGGGAAGCGACAACTCTCTCGACATCATATGGCTTCAGATTGGCAACCTCAAGCCTTTTTGTCGCGCTGAGTGTGTTAGCGCTCCTCAAAACCGGTCGGAAAGGCCCTGTCCATCCAATCGGCGTAGTCGGTCAGGCGTTTGGCTTCGCCCGGCATCCCAAGGGCCGCCTGAACCTCGGCGCAGCGCCGGTAAGAAGCCACGGTGGGGGCGAGTTCCAGCAAACGGCGGGCCAGGGCCGGAGCCTTGAAGGGATTTTTCGCGGCTGCGGCGGCATCCAGGGCCGCAGCGACCGCTTCGGGATCGTTCCATAATTCCTGTTGCCGCAGGGAAAACAGGACCAGGGCGGTTTCCGCTTCATTCTTCTCAATGCAGGCGCGCATGAGTTTGAGCAGACGCGGCGCGGGCAGGACGGAAATCTCTTCATAACGCACCGGCGCATACGCCGGGGCCGTCGGGTCGGCCATTGTGGCCCGGATGCGTTCGGCATGCCGGCGCATGGCCTCATCGCGAGGGCCGCTTGCTTTGGCCTGATTATAGAAACTTGCCAGCGAACGCGGGTTTTCGGCGTAGACGGCGTCGCCGCGCAACAGGCGTTCCTCATAATCCTGCTGTGAGCGCCAGCAGTAATGGTTGAGCCGGGCGCGTTCGTCCGCCGGCGGCGTGAAGCCGCCCACGGCGGGCTCGCCGCGTGTGTTCACGGCCGAGGCCGAGCTGCGGAACGTGAAGTGGTGCGGGCTGAGAGACAGATCGATCAGCTCCGGGCGGAGAATCCATTTGGTGCTGGGGATGATGTGCAGGATTTCGCAAAAGGACGAGGTGACGAGGTCTCGTGGTCGGGAGAGATGCCCGTCGGATGAGAAGTAGGCCATGTTCAGGCACAGGGCGCCGTGTTCCGCGAAATCGGCGACCAGGGGGCGGGCGTCGGCTTCGTGCGGCAAAAACAGGAATTCGTCGAGATCGAAAAAGGCCAGGTGCCGGAAGTTGTTGCCGTATTCCCTCAGGCAATGCATGTAGGCCGTGAGCTGGCGCTGGGGGCCTTTGATCGTGTGGGTTTCCACCAGGCCGGCGTTGAGGAAATCTTCCAGGATGTCGCAGACCGGGGTTGTGCTGTCGTTGTCGTAGATCAGGATTTTTTCAAATCCGATGAGCAGATGCCAGGCCACCCACTCTCGCAGGATGGTGTCCTCATCTTTGGCGATGGCGCAAAGGCCGAGAAAATGTCTGGGGGAATCCGCCATTTGTCGTTCCTCTCGAGCAAATGAACTTTGAAAAGTTGATTTGCTCCGGCAGCCGCGAGAGCGGATGCTCGCTTGCGGGCTCGTTCGGAAACCCTTGATAATATGGTTTCACAAACATTTTCAAAGTGAAAATGCTCTATTGTACTCTGCCGGCATCCGAGCGGCTTTGCAACGGCCCCGGCCTGGGCTATAACATAAATATGAGTGAACGAAACGAGGAGCGAAACCACTCCCCCGGCGGAGTTCGGGGGGGAACCCCGAAATCCCCGACCCGTCGGCTTTTCATCGCCCAAGGCCGGGTGCAGGGGGTGGGCTTCCGGCCCTTTGTCTTTTCTCTGGCCGAGGAATTCGAACTGACCGGCTCGGTGCGGAACGCTCCGGAAGGCGTGCGGATTGAAGTTCAGGGGCAGGGGAAGGACTTGGAAGCCTTTGCCCGGGCCCTGGAAAGCCGCCTGCCGCCCCTGGCCGCGCTCACCAAGTTGGAAAGCGCGGAGCTGCCGCATCTGGCCGACGAAACGACCTTTGTCATCGCCGCCAGCTCGGCCGGAGCCGGGCATGCGGTTCTGGTCAGCCCGGACACGGCCCTGTGCGCCGACTGCCGTGAAGACATGCGGGCGGGCCGGCGCGAAGAGTACCCCTTCACCAACTGTACCAACTGCGGGCCGCGCTATACCATCACCCGGTCCATTCCTTATGATCGGGCCACGACCAGCATGGCCTGCTTCCCCCTCTGCCCGGCCTGCAAAAAGGAATACGAGAACCCGCGCGACCGGCGCTTTCACGCCCAACCCAACGCCTGCCCGGTTTGCGGCCCCACAGTCTGGTTCACCGGGGAAAACGAAATTGAACGCACCGGCCTGGAAGCCCCCGGCTCCGTGCGCGGGGAAGAGGGTCTGCGCGCCTTGGCGAAATTTTTGTACGCGGGCGGCATCGCCGCGATCAAAGGCTTGGGTGGATTTCACTTGGCCTGCGACGCCTGGAATGCCGAAGCCGTCGAGCGTCTGCGGCAAAAAAAGAACCGACCGCACAAACCGCTGGCCCTGATGGTCCCCGACCTGGAAGCGGCCCGCCTTTTGGTTGAGGTGGGGCGGGAGGAGAAAGAGCTTCTGTGTTCCCCGGCCCACCCCATTGTCCTGTGCCGGAAGAAACAATCCGGACTACCGGAAACCCTCGCGCCGGATACGGACCTTTTGGGAGTCATGCTGCCCTACACGCCGTTGCACGAGGCGTTGTTCCACCTTCACGCGCCGTTGCGGGCGGACCGGCCGGCGGCCCTGGTGATGACCTCGGGCAACCGGGGGGGCGAACCCATTTGCCTTGGCAATCGCGAGGCCGTGGCGCGTCTGGCCGGCATCGCCGAGGCCTTTTTGTTCAACAACCGGGATATCTTGATTCGGGTGGACGACTCGGTGCTTCGCCCCGTGGGCGGCGGGCAAATCTTTTTACGCCGGGCGCGGGGATATGTGCCCCTGCCCACGCCGTTGCCCTTTGCGGCCGAGGGCTGCGTGCTCGGCGCGGGCGCGGAGTTGAAGCATACCCTGTGCCTGACCAAAGGTTCGGACGCCTTCGTTTCACAGCATATCGGCGATCTGGAAAACGTGGATACGGCCGACTTCGCGGAGGAAATCCGCCTGCATCTGGAATCGCTGCTTCAGGTGCGGCCGAAGCTGATTGTTCGCGATCTGCACCCCGACTACCGCTCAAGCGAGCTGGCCGAAGCTTGGGCCGCGGAGGCGGGAGTTCCCTGCATCGGCCTGCCGCACCATGCGGCCCATGCGTTCGCGGTGCTGGGAGAAAACGGGCACGCCGGTCCGGCCTTGGCCCTGACCCTGGACGGCACCGGCTTGGGAGAAGACGGCTCGCTGCAGGGGGGGGAAATCTTTTGGGTGCACCCGGAGCGGGGCGCTTATAAGCGCCTGGCCGGTCTGGAGCCCATCCCCCTGCCCGGGGGCGAGGCGGCCGTGCGCGAACCCTGGCGCATCGCCTACGCCCTGCTGTGGCGGTACAACCTTTTGTCCCGCGTTCCTTTCGCTGTGCCGCAAGGAAGGGAAGAAACGGCCCGGCTGCTTCCGGCCATGCTTGAGCGTAACCTGAATTGCCCGCCGAGTTCCGGGTGCGGCAGGTTGTTCGACGCCGTGTCCGCTCTGCTCGGTTTGTGCGCCGTCACCACGTATGAGGGGCAGGCGGCGATCCGCCTGGAAGCCGCCGTTGCGCCAGGTCCGGCCGAAGGGTACCAAGTCCCGCCGTCTCCGGATTGTTCCGGCGGCGGCCCGCGCGTTTTGCCGGGACATATGCTGTTCGCGGCGGCAGCCGAAGATCTGCGGCGTGGGGTGGAGGTCGGCGTGATCGCCCGGCGTTTCCATGAGGGCCTGTCCCGGATGTTCGCGGCGGCGGCGGCCGATTTGGCCCGCGATATGGGGGTGACGGCCGTGGGCCTTTCGGGCGGTTGCCTGAACAACGCATTTCTGGCCGCCTCACTGGCCGCCGATCTGCGGGAACGCGGCGTTACCCCTCTGACGCACCGAAGTTTGCCCCCCGGCGATGGATGCATCAGTTACGGTCAAGCGCTTTTTGGGGCGACGCGCAAAAAATTTTGACCGTCGACGGCCGTATCCAAATCGGCTCAAAAAATCGCATTTCTATGATTGGGAACACTTTTGGAAAGAAGTGCGAGAGTCGACCGTGAACTTCGGAGTCTTGAGGTTCTTGGATTTTAGGAGGGGAAGTACAAAATTTTTGTCAAACCGGGAAAGTCACTTCGGGCGACGGAGCCTTTCCATTTCGCAGGCTTTGCTGTATTACCTTGAAATGCAAGGATAAATGACATTTTGTCTTTCCTTGTCGGCCCTGACGATCATGCGTCGGAGAGGGAGTGGAGAGAGGTAAAAATTGTTTTACATATTTCGAGGGACAGAATTGTTGACGTTTATTTATAATGCCATGTATTTATTGAATATTGATCATTTTTGAGATGTTCAATGGCTCTTGGCACGATAGCTGCAATAAAAGAAGTACCTTCCTTCCTTTTGCAAGCAGCCAATGGGGCTGATGACGGGTGGTCCGTTGTCGGCCCTTCTGCTGTTTAGGGGCCGGGCGCGTGATGCGCAGGAACCATGCATCCCGAGATTCCCTCTTGTCGCCGGCAGATCTCCCCTATATAGTCTTCCGCATTCAAACCGATTGCGAGGCGCACCATGAAGGCTCTGCTGTTGATCGACATTCAAAACGACTATTTCCCCGGCGGCAGGATGGAGTTGGAAGGAAGCGAAGAAGCCGGGCAGGTCGCCGGCACGTTGCTCGCCGCCTTCAGGGAGCGTGGTCTGCCCGTATTCCACGTGCGGCACATTTCCAGCCGGCCCGACGCCGGATTTTTCCTGCCCGAGACCGAGGGCTCGCTTACCCACCGCAGCGTTGAGCCGCTTGAGGGTGAGCCGATCGTCATCAAGCATTTTCCGAATTCCTTTCGCGAAACCTCCCTGCTGGGGCAGCTCCGTGAGCGGAACATTACCGAGCTTGTGATCGCGGGCATGATGACCCATATGTGCGTGGATACAACCGTCCGAGCGGCCTGCGATCTTGGATTCGCCTGTACCCTGGCGCACGACGCCTGCGCCGGCCGGGCGCTGTCTTTTGGAGGCCGGACGGTATCGGCGAGGGATGCGCACACCGCCTATATGGCCGCTCTGAACAGAATTTTCGCCCGGGTTGTGGATGCCGCCGCCGTTCGCGCGGAATTGCCGTCCCGCTGAGGCCGGCTTCGGGTGGGGCGGCCGTAGAGCGCACCCTTCCGATACACCGGCAGAAAATAATTTGTACCCGTGGAAAACGGACCGCCCCCTCGAGAGGCGGTCCGTTTTTCGCAAAAAACGGCGGAACGCATTTCGGAAGTCATCGCCTATAGAAAATACGGTTGCGGCCGATAGGACGGCAAGTCATTCGTCCAACCATAGAAACCGTAAGGCGGTAAACATATGCCCATAAAAACGCGCCTTGTCGTTATGCTCGCGCCGGTGATCATTATTTTGCTTCTGCTGCTCACCGGGTACACGCAGTATACTTCCCGACAGCTTTCTCTGAGCCAGGCCTCGGCCGTGGCCCGGGGGATCGCCGCTGAAGAGTCCGCCGCCATCCAACAGCAGATGGTTCTGGCGCGCGGCAACAGCGAAACGACCGCCGCCGCGGCTCTTGCCTTGCGCGCCGGCGGCGCCGCCGACCGTGAAAGCATCAAAAGCCTCATGCATGCCGCCCTTGATTCCCAGTCGTCTTTCGCGGGCGTTTCCGCCTGCTGGCTCGACTTTGACGGGAAGAACGCGGAATTCGTGAACACCGAAAACGGCAACGCCAAAGGCCGGCTCGGGGCGTATTGGTCGCGCGGCGGCTCCGGCCTGAAATATGATCAACTTCAGGACTTCGAGACGCAAGAATACTACACTTCTCCCGAAAAGGCGCGGCAAACCGTGCTTACCGAGCCGTACATCGACGATACGAGCGGGGTGCCCGTGCTGATGATCACGGTCGCCAGCCCGATTGTGGAAAAAGGCACCGTGATCGGCGTGACCACCGTGGACCTTGGTCTGGATGCGCTGTCCACCCTGATCAAGACCATCAAGCCCATGGGTGCCGGCTATGCCTATGTGGTCACCAATAAGGGTATGGTCGTGGCCCACCCGGATGCGAACTATGTGGCCAAATCCGTGACCGAGCTGCCCTCCGTCGATCGGCAGACCGTCATGCAGGGCCTGCGGGAAGGGAAGTTCTTCACGCAGAGCGGCATATCCGCTCAGGACGGGTCGGAAGTCGTGACTTCTTTTTTGCCTTTTGATCTTATTCCCGGCCAGGAGGCCTGGTATTTCGCGGTCGCTTTGCCCAAGGCGGTCATTTTGCAAGAAGCCGATGCCCAATTGTACAGAACCCTGCTTATTTGCCTTGCCGGAATTATTCTGGCCGTGGGGGCCGTGGTTGTTGTGGCCGGAAAGATCGCCGCCCCCATGAAGAGCATGGCCGAGCACGCCTCTCTGGTGGCCGGGGGCCGCTACGACAGCACCCTGAACACCGACGGTTTCAGCAAAGAGCTTGTGGCGCTGCACCGGTCGCTGGAAAACATGATCGCCTCCCTCGTTTCGACCATGAACGAGGCCAACCAGAGCAAGCGCGCGGCGGAAGACGGCCTGAAGCAGGCCCAGGCGGCGATGCAGGAGGCGGAAAGCGCCAAGGAAAAAGCCCTGGCCGGCCAAAAGGCCATTCTGCACGCAGCCGAGAATATTGAAGCCGTCAGTTCCAAGCTCGGCGAAGCCGCCGCGCAGCTTTCGAATCAGGTGGAGCAACTGAGCGGCAGCACCGAGCGGCAGCGGGAACGGATCTCCGTTTCTGTAAGTTCCATGGACGAAATGAGCCGCACGGTGTACGGCGTCGCCCAAAATGCCGGAGATGCGGCCAAAGGGGCGGATGTGGCGAAAAACGAAGCCCAGGGCGGGGCCCTCATCGTCAAAGATTCCATCGCGGCCATCGATACCGTACAGATGAACACAGGCGATCTGCGCAGGGAAATGGACGAACTCGGCAAGCAGGCCGACGCCATCGGGGCCATCATGAACGTGATCAGCGACATCGCCGATCAGACCAACCTTCTGGCTTTGAACGCGGCCATTGAGGCGGCCAGGGCCGGCGAAGCCGGGCGCGGTTTCGCGGTTGTGGCCGACGAAGTGCGCAAACTGGCGGAAAAAACCATGTCCGCGACGGGCGAAGTGGGCGCGGCCATCAGGGGCATCCAGGAACGGACGCAAAAAAGCATCCAGGCCCTGACCGTGACCACTGCCAACCTGGAAAACGCCACGGGGTTCGTGAACAACTCCGGAACATCCCTGTCCGCCATCGTCCAGGAAACCGTCCGGATGTCGGAGCAAATCGCCGACATCGCGGCGGCGGCGGAAGAACAGTCCGTTTCCAGCAAGGAAATCGGCAACTCGCTGACCGACGTGATGAGCAACGCCGAAAGCGTGGCCGCCATCACGCGGGAGTCGGCCGCCGCCGTTGTCGGGCTTTCTCGGCAGGCGCAAGAACTGCAGACGCTGGTGGCCCGATTGCGCTCAACGGTCTAAGCGCGTCCGCCGCCAAGCGGGCGGCGGTTCCGGCGAACGGCCCGAGCTCGGCGGAAGGTTTTGGATCTTCCCGGTGAAAGCCGGAGCAAATACAGAACGGCTTCAAGGAAAACCTTGAAGCCGTTCTGTCGTGATGAGGCGCGGAGCAAAGACCGGAGGCGTCCTCACGTATGTCATCAGGAAGGGCAGGCCCTTCTGGAGATGAGGAGAGCAGAGCCTATATCGAGGCCCGGACGGAGCGGACTCTTCCGATCTCGTCGGTCACGGTCAGGGCTTTACGCCAGGACTGGGGAATCCATTCCCCGCCGTTGCAGGCGCCGTACAACGCGCCAAGCATGAAGCCGCGCGCGCAGGAATCGCCCCCTGCCATGACGTTCCGGATCAAGCCTTCAACCGGGTCATTCTCATATTTTTCCGCCAAATACAGGGTGGCGAGCATGGCTCCGGGTACGCCGCAGGCTTGGCCCATGGCTTGGACGGTCGGGTTGGGTTTTTGGTCCAGCCGCGATTCGGCCGCCGCCAGCCATTTTTTTGCCGGAAGCTGCGCATAGTTCACTTCGGCGGCGGCGGCGAAAGCTTCGGCCATGCTCGTGGCCCCGTTGCACAGCGCGTGGAGGGAATAGCCCAGGAATGCGGCGACGTCGGCCAGAAGAGGGGTGTTGTGGGTAATTCGGGTTTGGGCCGCGGCGTCGGCCAGGAAGGCGGCCAGTCGCTCCGGCGAAGCGCCGCGCAGCGGATGCACCGGGAGCAGGGCGACCAGGCGGGCCGGGCCCGCGAAGTCCGAGGTCTCCGCGCCGGAGGGCTCTTTGCCTTGCTCCATGTTGTGCAGGGTATCTTTTGAGGCGTGGTCCATATACCCCGCGTAAGCGCGCATATTGTCCCGCCAGCGGGCGGCGAAGCCGGGCGCGTCGAATCGGCCGTGTTCCGCAACGAAGCGCAGCAGCCAGAGGGCCTGATCCCCATAGTGCGACAGATCTCCGGCCCGTTTGCCGGGGTGGTACTCATTCAACGTGGGCGCGAGGAGCTCGCGCACCTCGCCGAGGCTCTCGCTGATGCGGTTTTGGTCGTATTCCCAGTGTGCGCCGAGGGCCAGGGAGTCGGCCGCGAAGGCTCCCAAAAGGGTGCCGTGAAGTTGTGCGTCCATAGAGTCCTCTCAGTGCGGTCGGCGGCACATCATGGCCGCCGGGTCGGAGCTTGCGGAAGTCCGCCGGTTTCGGCGGGTGGAGTGAAAAAACACTTTATCGATACGTATAAAGATATTCTGGGAAGAATTGGAATTATAAGTCGAGACGGGCGACGTCATTCAGTCGGTTTTCACGCGTCGATGGGTCCAAGAGTTTTTGGAAGGGGTGCCCGGCAAAAGACGAGGGAAATCCGCCCGCCGTGAGGGCAAGCTCCCGGGGGAAATGGAGGGTGAAGGAATATCTCCTCGCGGCGGGGGAGCGGCTCTCCCCCGCACAAGGTCATGATGCCGTCAATGCCGGTTCAGGCGCCGTTCCAGCCGTCCCCCCACGAAAGACACGCCCAGGCAGAGCAGCAGGTAGCAGAGGGTTACGCTGATCCAGACCTCTCCGGTCAGGCCGGTCGAGGCGGAATACTCCATGCTCTGGAAGGTCAGCTCGCGCACGGAAATGACCGACATGATCGCGGAATCCTTGATCAGCGAGGCGGCCTGCCCGGTCAGGGGCGGCACCATAAAGCGCACGGCCTGGGGCAGGATGATCAGGCGCAGGGCCGCGAACCGCGAAAAGCCCAGGCTGCCGGCAGCCTCCCATTGGCCCGCCGGTACGCAGGATATCCCGGCCCGCACGATTTCGCCGACATATGCGCCTTCATACAGACCCAGCGTCACCATGGCGGATACGAACGAGGGCATGCGCGCGGGTTCCGGCAGCAGATAGGACAAGAAGAGGATGTCGGCCGTGCCGCTCCAGTCCACGCGGGCGGCCAGAGCGCCGGTGAGAAAGTAATGGATGATGAACACCAGCACCAAAGGCGGCAGGTTGCGGAAAAGCTCCACCAGCCGGCCGCCGATGAAACGCCGGGCCGGAAGCGGCGAGGAACGCAAAAAACCCAGGGCCAATCCGACGCAGCCGGCAGGAATAAGCGCCCAAAAGCTCAGCCGCAGGGTGTTGATCAGTCCGATACCCAAAGGGCCCGGCTTGAGCGCGCCGCCCTCCCAGCGAAAAAAGGCCCGCAGCAGGGCTTCCGGTTCCCAGGGGGTGGACACGCCCCACGGCCGCAAGAGCATGGCCGCCACGGGCACGGCAAGCAGCAGCAGAACAACCGCGTCGACGGCGGCGCGTCCCGTAGGCGAAGGGCGCATATAGGCATACGGGTCCGGCGGCCGGATTTTGCAGCGCAATGCGATTGAGGGGTCTGGCGGGGTTGCCGGCATCAAGCGGTCTCACGGTGTGGGAAAGGTTGTCGCCGCAAAAAACGGACGAGGAAGAGTTCTCGGGTTTCCTGATTTCACGGACCCGTGTGCAGCATGGGTTTGCAAAAAAACGAGGGGGTCCGGGGGGGCGCCGCCCGCACAGCGATAAGACAACCACGTCGAATCGTGGGAGCGTTGCCGGTCGGCCGACCTTGGCGGCCCCGGTTCATGCCCCCCGGAGAAATACTTCCTCCCTGTTTACTTCAGCCGGCTTTCCCATTCGTTGTTCCGGAACCAGTACTCACGCATTTTTTTCAGGGTGCCGTCGGCTTCCTTTTTTTCGATCCAGGCGTTGACCTGGGCCATGAGTTCGGTGTCGCCCTTGCGCAGGGCCATGCCGATGGGTTCTTTGGTAAAGGTGTCGTTGATGGGGTGGAAGAGCACCGTGGGCCGGCGGGCGGCTTCCAGGGCGGGCAGGGGCGCGCTGGAGACAAAGGCGTGGGCTCGGCCGGAGACGGCCTCCTGCAGGGCCTGCGACTCTTCGTCAAACCAGCGGATTTGCGCCTTGGGCAGGTATTTCTCAATGGCGGCCTTGGCGGAACCGCCGGTGCGGGCGGACAAGATCACCTCGGGTTTGTTGAAGTCCGTCAGGCTTGAAAAGCCGGCGGCGCGTTCCTTGTTGGCCACGATGTCCATGCCGGAATAGTCGTAGGGGATGGAGAAGGCGACTTTTTCCGCGCGTTCCGGGGTGATGCTCATGCCCGAGATGATGATGTCGAACTGACCGGTAAGCAGGCCCGGAATGATCCCGCTCCACTTGGTGGGCACGAATTCCACTTTGCGCCCCAGGTCTTTGGCCAGTGCCGTGGCCACGTCCACCTCAAAGCCGATGTAGTTGCCGTCTTTGTCCTGCATGGCCCAGGGCACGAACGTCGACACGCCGACCATGAGCGGGCCGGAGTCTTTGGTTTTTTCCGCCGCCCCGGCGGGGCCGGCGGCAAGCAACAGAACCATGAGCAGAAAAGAAAAAATACGTGACATCGTGGAGTCTCCTTTGTTTGTGGATGAGGCTCAAGCGTGGGGAACGGCCAGACCTTTATTCAGCCTGGCCTGCAGCAACGCGGCCAGGGCCGACAGCCCCAAAGCCGGAAGCAGATACAACACGGCCGTGGGCAGCCAGATTTCAAAGCTCAGGAAGGTGTCGGAGGTGGCAAGCCCGCTCAACTGGGTCAGTTCCGTCACCGCGATAAGGCCGACCAGGGAGCTGTCTTTGATCAGGGAAACGCATTGGCTGACCAAGGGCGGCAAACTGCGGCGCAGGGCCTGGGGTAGGATGACCCGCAGCCAGGCGGCGTGGGTGGGCAGGCCCAGGCTGCGGGCGGCCTCCCACTGGCCTTTCGGCACATCGATAATGCCGGTCCGGAAGATTTCCGCCATGTAGGCGCCTTCGAAAAGTCCCAACATGGTCACGGCCGTTCCGGTCGCGGAAAATCCCCACGAAACGGGAATAAGGGCATGCGCCGCCACCAGCTGAACCATGAGCGGGGTGTTGCGGAACAGCTGCACGTAGCCGAATCCCACGGCGCGGGAGGTCGGCCCGCCGGTCAGCCGGGCGGCGGCGGTGAAAAAGCCGACGGACAACGCCAGGCACAGGGCCAGGGCGCTGATCCGCAGGGTTCCCGTCAGGCCCTGGCGAAGCAAAATTCCCGGCCGGCAGCCGGAGTCCGTGCATTCCAGGAAATAGGGCAAGGCCCGGTCCCATTGCCAGTTGTAGCCGGAGGACGCCGCCCCGGAGACCGCCGCATAAATCAGCAGGCCGAGAAATAAAAGACCGAGCCCCCAGTCGCGCGCCGGAAAACCCGGAGTTCGCGGGGTGGGGCGGAGGTCGGCGGAGGAAGTGCGGGAGAAGGTGTATCCCTTTACCGATATCATTCTCCCATAATGCCGTGTCCCCGGCAAAGTTGCAAGTATTTGATACCGGTCGACTTCTCGGCCGGTACCGCACGGAGGATGAGAGCGGCGGAAAGCGGCTTTTCCCCTCGCATGTGTTTTTGCAGTGAGAGCCCGAATCGCGTCGGAAAAAAATGAAGCGCGGGACGGCGTACCCCGGCCGGAGGGCGCTTGACCGGGGGGGCTGAAACGGGTATGAGGTTCCGTTCATATCTCAGCAAGGAGCACTTCGATGAAAAGAACATATCAGCCGAGCCGCGTGAAGCGTCAAAGATGCCACGGCTTCCGTGCCCGCATGAGCACCCCTGCGGGTCGCGAAATTCTGCGCCGTCGCCGCGCCAAAGGTCGCAAGCAGCTTTCGGTGTAACAGCTTGCGACCCGGCAGGCTCAGGGAGCGGTCCGACTTCACGCGTTGTTATGGGGCGGGCCGCAAACTGTTTTCCCGTACCTTTGTGCTTTTCGCCCTCGAGCGAAAAGACGCATCCCCCATGTGGCGTATGGGTATGGCCGTCACCAAAAAAGTCGGGAACGCCGTCTGGCGCAACCGAATCAAACGTTTGGTGCGCGAGGCGTTCCGGCTGCATGCCGACCTTGTGCCCCAGGGATTTGATGTGGTGGTTGTGCCGAAGCGCGGCATTGATCCACGTGCTTTGACCTACACCCAGGTGGCGGGCGAACTGACCGCTCTTTTCCCGGCAGTCGCCTCCGGGCGGACGGAAAGGGGGAGACCGTGAACCCTCTGCGGCCGGTCGCCCTGTTCCTGATCAGGGTGTATCAATATTGCATCTCGCCGCTGATGCCGTCGCACTGCCGCTTTGTGCCCAGTTGCTCGGTCTATGCGTATGAAGCCGTCGTTCGCCACGGCGTTTTCAAGGGAAGCCTGCTGACTCTGCGCAGGCTGGCCCGCTGCCACCCTCTCTGCAAGGGCGGCTGGGATCCCGTTCCCCCGGTCTCACCTCAACCGAAGCCACACTGAGCATTGCATGGAAACCAAGCGCCTTATCATGGCCATTGTCCTTTGCGGGTTGATTTTTCCCGCTTGGATCTTTCTTTCTCGTGAAATGGGCTGGACGCCCCCGCCCGCGCCGCCGGTAAACGCGACCGCGCCGGTCGCCGCTTCGGCCACGCCCGCCGGCGGAGGCGACATCGCCGCCGCCCCCGCGGAGCAGCGGCCCGCCTTCGCTCCGACGGAAGGCCGGCTGGTGACGGTGGACACGCCCCTGTACACGGCGGTGCTGCACAGCCAGGGCGGGGTGCTGCGGGAATTTCGTTTGAAGCACTACAAGGAGCACTTGGACGCCGATTCTCCCCAGGTCAATATGGTTTCCGCCTCGGCGGCCGAACTGGCCCCGCTGGGGTTGGTTCTGGACGGGAAGCAGACGTGGGCTTCGGATACGAAGTGGCAGTTGGAAGGCGACAATCTTTCTCTGGGAGCCGGAGATACCGGGGTGCTGCGTTTCATCGGTGAGCAGAACGGCGTGCGGATCACCCGCGAGCTGACTTTTTCCGGGGCCGGCTATGTGATCGCGGAAAACCTGATCCTGGATGCGGACTCCGCCAAAAAACTCCGGGTGGTTTTCTCCTTCGCTTCGACCTCTCTGGCCGGGGTCGTGCCGCCCTCGATCGTTTCCCGCGTGTGGCACCTCGTGGCCGGCGGTGAAGAGCCCAAACCGGCGGAAAGCCAGCACAACCACACCCGGGCGGCCTGGTTCGTGGACGGCGGTTTTAAGGAAGATTCCTCGGCTTCCGACTTGGCGGCCGGGGTTGTCGTCCCCGAGAAGGTTTCCTGGATGGGGGTGATGAGCAACTACTTCCTCGGCGCGGTGAGCATGCCGGGCGACGGGTCGTCGGCGACCGCCCGCACCGTGAACGGCGTGTTTCAGGTCGTGCTCGGCAAGTCCGGCGTCGCGGCGGCTCCCGGTTCCCCGGCCCGGCTCGAGTGCTCGTACTTCATCGGTCCCAAGGAAGCCAAAGCCCTGGCCCAAGCGCCCAACCACATTGAGAAGTCCCTCGACTACGGGTGGTTCACGATCATCGCCAAGCCCCTGGTCGTGTTGCTGCAGTTCCTGCACAGCTATGTGGGCAACTACGGCGTGGCCATCATCCTGATGACCATCCTGATCAAAATGCTCTTTTGGCCGCTGTCGCAAAAAAGCTACAAGTCCATGGAACAGATGCGCAAGTTGCAGCCGCTGATGCAGAAAATCCGCGAAAAGCACGCCGACGACCGCGAAGCGCTCAACCGCGAAGTCATGCAATTGTACAAGACCTACAAGGTCAACCCGGCCGGAGGTTGTCTGCCCATTCTGGTGCAGATTCCGGTCTTCATCGGTCTGTATCAGGCTCTGCTGAACTCCATCGAGTTGCGCCACGCGCCGTTCATCACGCATCTTCCTTTCACCGATAAACTTTGGCTGGCGGACCTTTCCGCCCAAGATCCCTATTGCATCACGCCCCTTGTCATGGGGGCGACCATGCTGCTGCAGCAAAAAATGACCCCCGCCCCCGGCGACCCCACCCAAGCGAAAATCATGATGATGATGCCCCTGATCTTCACGGTGCTGTTCATCAACTTTCCGGCGGGACTCGTGGTCTACTGGTTGGTCAACAACGTGATATCCATCGCGCAGCAATGGTTCTTGATGCGCCGCACCAAAAAGGCCATGGCCTGATGGTGCGCGGGAGCTTGGGCGCAACCGCCGCCGGTCGCGAGGTTGCTTCATGAGCACGGAAAAAGAATTCGAGGGCAAGACCCTTGATGAGGCCATCGCCTCCGCCCTGGCGTTTTTTGGGGTGGAACGCGAAAAATTGGAAGTCGAGATTCTGAACGACGCCCAAGGCGGCATTTTCGGCCTCATGGGGGCGAAAAAGGCCAAGATTCGCGCCTCAAAAGTGGATTTTTCCGGTTTGGACCTTTTGCACGCCAAAGAAGAGACTCCCTCTTCCAAGTCGGCGGAAGAGAAAAGGGCCAATTCTCGGAAACCCCGGCAGGAAGCGCGCCCCAAAACGGGTCGCGAACCCGGTGAGGTCGCGCCGGATGCCGAGCAGGAATCGACGTCTTCGCGACGTTCCGCCCCCAAGCCCGAGGGACGTTCCGAATCCCGAGCGGAGGTTCGGGGGGAATCCCGAGGCGATGCCCGCGCGGAATCCCGGGGTGAGGCTCGTAACGACGCCCGCGCCGAAATGCGGACGGACACCCGAAGTGATGCCCGCGTGGAATCGCGGCACGAGCCGCGCGCTCCTCGACCCAAGACGGCCCCCGCGCCCCGCCGGCGGCCCGAGGATGCTCCTTCCGCTTCCGAGCCACGCGACGATTTGCCGGATCTTGATCTCAACACCCTGGATCAGGCCAAAGTTTCCGCCGTGGTTGCCGACGTTGTCGGGCAACTGGTGCGGCCCATCGCGGGTGATGTGCCCTTGAACGTTTCCGTGGCCGAAGGGCGGGTTGCGGTGGCTCTCGACTGCGGTGACGCCTCCGGTCTTTTGGTCGGCAGAGACGGGCAGACCCTGGCGGCCGTCCAGTACCTTGCCGCGCGTATGACCGCCAAGGCCCTCGGCGGCAATTTCCGGCTGGTCATCGACGCCGGCAACTACCGCGAACGTCAAGAAGACAAGCTGCGCGAACTGGCGCTTGAGCTTGCCGATAAAGCCCGCAAAACCGGCCGCTCTCAATCCTCACGCCCTTTGAGCGCCTATCAACGTCGGATTATTCATCTGGCCCTGGAAAATCATCCCGATGTGGCGACCTGCAGCAAGGGCGACGGCCTGCAACGCCGCGTGGTGGTGCAGCCGCGCCGCGCGCGGCCCGACCGGTCGGCCGGCGTCGCGCCCGAACATGCCGCTCCCGCCGAATCCGGCCCGGATGACGGCGACATTTAAGCCATGACCCCGCAACGAACGGACACCATTGCCGCCTCGGCCGGAGCTCCCGGCCGGGGCGGCATCGCGATTCTGCGCATCAGCGGCCCCCGGGCTCTGCCGGTGCTTGCGGCCGTGTTCGCGCCGGGACGCTCCGAAGCCGGCGCCGCCGCCTCGGGCTTCCATTTTCGGCCCCGCGTCCTCCACTTCGGCCAGGCCCTCGGGCGCGACGGTCTGCCCATCGACGAAGTGCTCGCCGTGTTCATGCCCGGCCCGGCCTCGGCCACGGGTGAGGATGTGGGCGAAATCCATTGCCACGGCGGTCCCGGCGTGATCACCGCGCTTCTGGACGCCATGTTCGCCGCCGGGGCTCGTCCGGCCGGGCCGGGAGAGTTCACCCGTCGGGCTTTCCTCAACGGCCGCATGGACTTGACCGCCGCCGAAGCCGTGGCCGAGATCATCGAAGCCCCCACCCTGGAGGGCGTCCGTCTGGCCCGCGCCAAGCTCGACGGCACCCTTGGCCGGCGTATCGATTCCCTGCGATCCCTTCTCGATTCCCTGCGCGCCCAAGCTATTTTGGCCGTCGATTTTCCCGATGAAGACGCCGAGTTGCTCAATGCTCCGGCCTTCTCGGCCGGCATTGCCGAAGCGCATCGCTCCGTCGACGAGCTTCTGGCCTCCTACGAGCGGGCCTCGCTCTGGCGGGAAGGCGCGGTCTGCCTGTTGGCCGGGGCGGTCAACGCCGGTAAATCCAGCCTGCTCAACGCCTTGCTGGGGCGGAACCGGGCCATTGTTTCCGCTCGACCCGGTACCACCCGCGACTATATTGAGGAGACGGTCAATCTGGCCGGCTTGCCCGTTCGCCTCATCGATACCGCCGGATTGCGCGAAACCGGTGATGTCATTGAAGCCGAAGGCATGCGTCTGACCGAAGAGCTGGCCGACTCGGCCCAGTGCATCCTCCTCGTTGTGGATGCCCAAAAAGGCCTGGGAGCGGAAGACACCGCTTTCCTCGCCCGTCGTCCGCATCTTTCGGCGGAAGGCCGGATTCTTCTTGTCTGGAACAAGATCGACGCGGCTTCGGGTTCTCTTCCGGCAACGCCTCCCTGTGCTTCCATTGCGGTCAGCGCCCGCACGGGCGAAGGTCTCTCCGATCTGGCCCAGGCCGTACGCGCGGCCCTTCTGCGTGCCGCGCCTCCCGCCCCCGGTGATCTTGCACCCAACCTGCGCCAAGCCGATTTGCTGCGCCGCGTCCAGCGCGAGCTTGACGCCCTTGCGGCAGCCCTCACGGTCGGAATGCCCCCGGATATCCTCACGGTACACCTGGATGCCATTGCCGACCTCCTGGAGGAAATTACCGGCAAAAGCGGCACCGAGGAACTGTTGGACAGGATTTTTATGGATTTCTGCATTGGGAAGTAGTGGCAACGTAATCTTTTCGGGGCTCAAACAGAGCTGCACAGATCGAACTACCGATGATACTTCCGCGGCATAAAGAGCTTACCTCAGGATAAAGCGAGCGGCACTGAACCCCGCCGGGGGGATGCGCCAGGGCCGCTGAGGTCAGCCGGCCTGCAACGCTCCGATTCGACTTGGTTGTTTTATTGCTGTGTGGGCGGCACCCCGGACCCCCCTGATTTTCCGACTATACGCATAGTAACGTGTAACGTAGCGCTGTATCAGGCTCCCGAGAAAAAGATTTTCGAGGGCCTTCTTGTCGCGCAGCGATGCAAGGAAACATCTCGCCCACCGTCGCATTCCTCCAGAATGCTTCAAAATGTCGCAAGAGCGGGGAATGGGTGTGTGCCGTTTATGGGAGCGGCAGCCGGGATAGCGGCTTTTTGCGGTGTTGCCGCGCGCATTCTTTCTTGCTTGATGGAAGTCGAGCGGCTCCTTCGATTTATCGGAACCTCAAAAGCGGTGTTCTGAATCGAGAGCATTGCAGCCCGTTGCAGGGCGCTGGGCGAAGCGAAGGAGGGCGGCTCCCGCAGCCCCGGAGGAGCTCTTCCCGACTATAGGGAGGGAAGAACTCCGAAGGGAATAAGGCCCTGCTCGGCCGGGAAAGGTTAAGCGGGTCCAGGGCCGCAGGCCCTGGCATGCTGGGGTGCAGGGGGGGGCATGAGACACCCCCCTGCCCAAGCGGAGCGGACAAGGTGAAATTGAAAGAAAAGCGGCTTCGGTTGCAGAACCGAGGCCGCTTTTTGCCTTTAAAATCTCAAGTACCTTCAAGTAGGCGCCCTACAACACCGTCACATCGCATTTCTTGGCGAAATCCACGGGGTTGTAACTCAACTTCGCCTTGCGCAGCCCCTCGTCGTCCAGGTCCTGTTCCCGGTTGATGTAGGTGTAGTTTTTCCCCACATCCTTGCAGAAGTGGTTGTTGATGGCCTGATAGACTCCTTTGATGCCGGGCGCGCCTTTCTCAAAGTGGATGACCAGGGTATCCGCGCCAAGGGGCTCGGCCAGGGTATAGGCCACGGGAGTGCCGTCCACCCGGATGATTCCCCCGCACAGTCCGGGAATATCGTTCCAGCGGGCCAAAACACGGGCCACGGCGTCGTTTTCGGCCAGCAAGGCCCCGTCGCCTTCGCAGTCGCGCCAGCGGCACCATTCGTCCTGCATCTGCAGAACGGTTTCCACGCAGCCGACGCCCAAAGAGCGATACTCAAAGTCGTAGGTCTTTTCGAACTGGTGGAGCAGGTTCTTTTTTTTGTGGAAGCGGTTGCCGGAAAGCTCGATCAGCTCCGAGGCGAGGTAGAGGTAATCCCATTGCCCCCGGCCTTCTTCCAGGTGAACCACGCCGGAACCGATGTCGTTCCAAATGCCGCAGAGCATTTCAGGCACGCGGATGAACTCCGAGCCGGAGGTGAATTCCGGGTACTTGCGCCAATCGGCGACCGCGCTCCAGTCTCCGACCGGGGCCCAGTAGTGGGGCGAAGGCCTCTTTTGGCGAATCCAGCAAAAATCGTCGTCAAAGCGCCACTCCAGCTCATAGTGGGGGGCCCAGCCCCAGATGTTGGCGAAACTGTAGTCGGATGTTTTCGCGGGGCAGCGTTCGAGCAGAGCCAGGTAGCGGTCGCGGTCGTTGAAAGAAATGGGTGTGTAGGTCATGACGTTTTCCGTTTGAGACGTTTGGCTGTTGAGGCGAAGCGATACCAGTCGAGGCGCAGCAGCACGTACATGGCCGAAGCCGCCTGCACCGCCTGGGAAATCAGCATGGCCGCGAAGACTCCCGCAGCGCTCTTCCAAATTTGGTGGCCCATGTACCAGGCCAGGGGCAGACGCACCAACCAGGTGGCCGCGCTGTAAATGACCAGGGTGTAAATGGTCGAGCCGGCCCCGGTCATGATTCCGCCCATGACCATGCTGGTCACGGTGAAAGGGATGGCCGGGATGTTCCAGTGCATGTAGCTGACGGCCACGGCGTGCACGGCCGGGTCTTTGGCGATCAGCGAGACGATTTCATCGATGAAAGGGAAGATGAGTACGCCGATCACGCTCATGGAGAGGGCTCCCGCCCCGATGACCCGTAAGGCCACGCGTTTGGCCTCGGCCTTGTTCCCCGCGCCCAGGCAGTTGCCCACCAGCACCGAACCGGTGAGGTTGAAGGCCAGGGCCGGCATGAACAGGGCGGCTTCGATGCGCATGCCGGCGGTCAGGCCGGCCACGGCGGCCACCTGGCCAATCGGCAGGGTGGCGGTGATGGAATAGAGCATCAGGTAGCCGGTCTGCCACAAGACGGACATGCCTCCGGCCGGCAACGCCACCTTGATGATGTACGGCAGGGCTTTCTTTTCCCAGCGGCGGGGGGCGAAGCTGGTGCGCGACAAAAGTCCTTGTCTGACCAGGACGACAAGGTTGAAGACCCCACCTGCGGCCACGGAAAGAATCGAGGCCCAGATCAGCCCCTTGGCCCCAAGGTTGGGCAGGCCGAACATGCCGAGGCCCAGGCCGTAATCGAAAAAGGTGTTTACGATGCAGACCAGGATGCCGGAGAACAGGGGGATCATCACATTCTTGTAGGCCCGAAAGATCGCGATGCCGACAATGGTCAGGTAGTTCGCCGGGAGCATGAGCAGGTAGAGATCCCACAAATCCCGAGTCAAGTCGAAAATGGACGGCGGCACGCGCAGAAGTTGCAGCAGCCCGGAGCTGAAACAGTAAGCCGGGATGAAAATAGCCAGACAAAGCAGCCCGCCCAGGCGAACAATCAGCCCGGCGTAGCGGTCGGCCCGTTTGGGAAGATTGGCCCCCATGGCCTGGGTCATGGCCGCGACGGCCCCGCCCGAGGCCGCCATGCCCACGACCAGCAGGAAGAACAGACACTGGGTGATGATGCCGAGGGCGGCCTGCACGTCGGAATGGATGTACCCGGCCACCTGCACGTCCACAAACCCCACCATAAATTGGGTGAGCATGGTGATGGTCTGGGGCCAGGTGAGACGCCAGATTTCCCCCGAAGACACCCGAATGGGCTGCGGGGCTGCGGCAAGTTGCGGCATTCTGGCTGTTTGCGGCGGCGGCATGAAAACCTCGGGTGGAAAAGAAAAGCCGGGCATACCCCGACCAAAGACATGGTAGCGAAAGGGAAAGGCAAAGGCAAAGAAAAGCGTGCGAGTGTAACGATTCCGTTTTGCGTGATACGCCTTCGGGCGTCACCGCCTGCTTCGGCCGCGCGCCCGCCGGTCGGCAGGCATTTCTCGGAGACCGTGAAAAATCCATCGGGCGGCCGGGGTGCCCGACCGCCCGAGATATATCGGCTTCTCAGCCGTGATGCTTACTTGGAGATGATGCCGCAGCCGATGCGCGCGCCGCCGCCTCCCAGAGGAGCGGGTTCGTCGGAGTAGTTGTCGCCGCCCGCGTGAATCATAACGGAACGGTTCGCGAAGTCTTCAGCCTTCACACCCTTGATGTACATGGTTTCCTTGGCGGTGCCGTCGGCTCCCACCTTCAGGACGGGCAGATCGCCGAGGTGGCCGCCGCCCTCGGGGCCGAGGTGCTTGCCGGTTTTGTTCGGATCATAGTGGCCGCCGGCGGCCATGGCCGGGGCGGGTTTACCGTCTTTCATGGCGGCGCTGCAATCCGCTTTTTCATGCACGTGGAAGCCGTGCTCGCCGGGGGGCAGGCCGCGCAGATCGGTTTTGATTTCCAGGCCCTTGTCGGTGTCGGTGAAGGTCACCTTCCCCAAGGGAATGCCCGAACCCGTGTCCGATGCCAAATAAACCTCGGCGGTTTTCTGGGCCGCGAAAGCGGGGATGCCGGCCGCAAAAACCAAAGCCGCCGCGAGCGTCAGAAGAAGGGGAATGCGTTTCATAAGGCCTCCTTAGAGTATTTTCACTGTGAAAATGCTTGTGAAATCATAGTGTCGATGAACTTGCAAACGAACCAGCAAGCGGGAAACAGGGACCCAGAAGTTGTTTGTCGTCACGCTTTCGACGAGAGACACGTTACGGCCCGGTCGGCCGGGCGGCACGCTTGTGCGGCCATCGGAGCGAATCAATTTTTCAAAGGTAATTCGCTCGAGACAATTTCGATGAAATTGTTGCAAAACCGTATGTGGAAAGCATGCAAAACAAGTCCACATGCGGTCATCCGCCGGCGAACGCCGCGTGTTTCAGAGTCGCAACGCGCTGAGAGACCGCCACTTATTCCAGCCTAGGAGAGGTGCGGTTAAAAGACAAGTATTATCTTGTATTCGCCTCTGGATGAACGGCGGACAACCGTCACTCCGCCGCGCCGTCGTAGCTTTCCAGGGTGAGCCGCGCTTTGGGGGGAATGTAACGGGAGCGGCCGCGCAGACTTGGGTCCAAGACGCGCGGGCCGGAAAGGTAAAAACCGGCCAGAGGATCGGCCGAGTCGCCAAGCTTGCCCGCAAGGCCGCGCTCAATGCGCTCGGACGCCTCCAAGACGCCGGAGGCGTAGCCGTTGTCGTGGTTGTAGGCGTAGAAGACAGCCTGTCGGGCCTGCCGGGTGGTCGCGGTGCGCCTGCCGGCGGCTTCCAGATACCGGGCCACGCTGTAAAAGGCATCGGGCAGGGTGAAGAGGTCGATCACGCCGTCGTTGTTGCCGTCGCAGCCGAATTCGTCGATTTTGGACGGCATGAACTGGCAGACGCCCACAGCCCCGTACATGGAAGCCGGAAGGGTGGCCGCGTCGATATCAAGTTTGTCGGAATAGAGGATCAGGCTCTTCAGCTCATTGTAAGCCCAGTTTGATTTTTCCGTCAGCGTGACCTGGAGTCGGGTTCTGTTCAGACGGGCGGGCTGTCGGGAGTTGCCGCCCAGGGCGAGCTTTTCCGGTGAATCCACAGCGGCCATGGAAGCCAGGACGCGCAGGGCGGTATTGTCGCCCAGGTCGCCGCCCAGGCCGGTTTCCACCAGCAGGATGGCCACGATGTCCTGGGCCGGCACGCCGTGTTTCTTTTCAATGTCGGCAAAGACATCCGCGTAGGCCGAGATCAACGCCTTGCAGGCCCCGACGTTCAGGCGTTCCGGCGGGGAAGGACGGTTTTCCGGCAACACGGGGGCGAGTTGCCCGTCGCGTTTGATGCCGCCCCCCCCCACGCCGTAAAGTTCCAGAACCTTGGCGGCCATATAGGCCGAGGTGAACGAATTCGGACCCATACGGCTGAACAGAAGCCGCATGCTCGTTTTGTTGAAGCCGTCGTCGGCCAGCCGCTGGATGAGCGGTTCCCAGGTCGGGTCGAGGTTCTTCAACTGTGTTTCGTTCGGGGGCGCGGAAACCGTGGACTCGGGTTCTGCCGCCGCTTTCCGGAGGAACACGTCTCGCTCCGATGGGGGTGAACCGAGCCGCAGGCCTTCCGAAGAGCCAGGGGAAGATTGGGTCGCAAGCGCTTCTTGGGCCGGGAGGGAAGACTCCGGCCGGTCGGGGGCTTGATGTTCCGCCGCGACCGCGACGCCGGACGCCCAAAGGCAGGCGACGACGGCCGGTAAAACCAGTGCGCTGCGCATAAAACACATACCAATCCACGCGGACGCGGCCACGCAGGCGCGCCGACGAGGCGTTTTTAAATAGTATAGTTCAGCCGGATGCTTTGCGGCAGAGGGCTGTGAATGCCGGAGCCCAATGTGGAGCGGCTGGGGCATATATGTGTATATAACCAGCGAAGAGGTTGCCGGCAACAATTCCGTCAGATCCGGCGGAGATTCCTTTCCCGCGCGCGAGGGCGAGGGCGAAACGCGGCGCGCCGGTTTCGACCGCCCGGGAAAAATGAAATTCATGGCCGCGCAGGGCCGATCCCAGAGGGTGATAGGGATTTTCGGCCGTCACGCGGGCTTCCACATAGCCCAAACCTTGCGGCCGGGCGCACATCTCGACGGCTATGGGCAGCACTCCGGCCATGGGGTGGTCGACGCCGTTCACGCGCATACTCTCGGCCAGGTACATGAATCCGCCGCATTCGGCATAGATGGGCAGGCCGGAAGCGGCCAGGGCCCGGACCTCGGCGCGGCGTTTTTCATTGGAACTCAGGGCCTGAACGTGGAGTTCCGGCAGACCGCCGCCGAGGTACAGGCCGTCAATGCGCGGCCACGGGGCGGGGTCGAGCAGGGAAAGCGGAATAATTTCCGCCCCGGCGGCGCGCAGGGCCGCGAGGTTTTCCTCATAGTAGAACCACAGGGCCGCATCCATGACCACACCCAGGCGGACGATCCGGTCGGAGATCCCGTCGGCGATCGGGGAGGCGGCGGGAAAGGAAGCGGGAGGGGCGGCCGGAGAGACGGTGCCGGCGGCCTCGGGCAGAGGAACGGCCGGGAGATCCGGCGCGGAACGCGCGGCCGCGAGGATCGCGTCGAGGTCCAGGTGCTCTTCCAGGAAGGCGGCCAGATCGTCGAGCAGGCTTTCGGCCCGGCCATGTTCGTCGACACCGGCCAGGCCCATATGGCGTTCGGTGATCAGCGGTTCGCTCCGGCGGGGCAGCACCCCGAACACCGGCAGCCCGGCCTGGCCTTCCACAGCCTCGCGCACGAGGCGGGCGTGGCGTTCGGATCCGGTGCGGTTCAGCACCGCGCCCACCAAGGGGAGATTTGGTTCAAAAGCCCGGCAACCGGCGGCCAGGGCGGCGGCGGTGCGGGTCATTTTGGTGCAGTCCATGACCAGCAGCACGGGAGCTCCCACAATGCGGGCCAGCTCCGCCGTGGAGCAAGAGCCGGAAAGATCCAGGCCGTCGAACAGGCCCCGGTTGCCTTCGATGATGGTCAGGTCGTGGCCTCGCGAACCTTCGGCGCAAAGAGCGCGGAGCAGGTCCGGCCTGCAAAAAAAGGGATCCAGATTGCCTTTGGGGGACCCGGCGGCGAGAGCGAGCCACGCGGCGTCGATGTAGTCCGGCCCTTTCTTGAACGTCTTGACTGACAGGCCCCGGCGTTTGAAGGCGCGGGCCAGGCCGAGGGCGACCATGGTTTTGCCCGCGCCGCCGGAAATTCCGGAAATGATGATGCGGGGCGCGTTCATCTCAGCCGGCTCGAGCGTCTGAAGCGGGCGGGGTTTTCCCCTTGGCGGTGATGTGGTCGACATCGATGCGCAGCACCACCACGGCCGGGCTGTCTTCAAACGGGAGGTGATCGGCCCCGTGTTGGCGAAGGATGACCTGAAAGCCGTGGGCGCGCTCGGCCGGGTCGGTGACGCGGTGGGCGCGCCCGAAGACCGTAATGCTCTGGAACCAGGTGCCTAGGTCGCAGGCTTTGTCGGCCTCGTTTTTGTCGGTCATGGCGTGGAAGGGCAGCACATTGGCCGCGACCCGGTTGTCGGCGTCGAGGCAGTCCAGTTTTTTGCCTTTGGTCGCGCAGTGCATATAGATGTGCGTGCCGTCCCAGCCGTAGTCCAGGGGCACGATGTAGGGCGCTCCGCCGTCCATCAGGGCCAGGTGGAGGATGCTTCCTTTGGCCAAAAGGGCGTCTTGCTCGACGCGGGAAGAAATTTCTTTATCGGTTCGGCGCATAGTTTTTCTCACAAGCCATCGCGTTTGTTGCCGGTAAAAAGCAAACGCACGGAGCGCATTCCGGACCGCCGAAGCGACCCCTGCGGTCCGTGCGTTTTGTGAAACACACCGCAAGAAGGCTTAATCTTCGCCTTCCGCGTGGCTTTGCTTACCGACGCCTTTCAGGCCGTACATGGTGGTGCTGCCCGAAGACCAGAACTCGAGAATTTCGGCGTTCACCATAGAGGTGAGCACTTTTTTGACGTCCCGAGGGCCTCTTTCGGGGAACACTTCCAGAAAGTCGTTGAAGTAGAACTTGGTTTTGCCTTTCTTTCCGTTCAGAAAGTCGACAACTTTTTGTTGGTCTTCGTTCATCGGTATTCCCCTTGGGGCGTTTTGCCGACAGGCGCTTTCGCGCCTGTCGGCGGTGCATCGAGCGAAGCCTAGAACTTGAACTGGGTGCTTTGACGCCAAGTGTAGTAGGCGGGCTCGCGGAAGTCGTCGATGAGGTGCGGGGTGAACTTCAGGCCGGTCAGGCTGAAGAAGCGCTCCCAGCCGATGCGCTCGGCCCACTCGCCCAGACGCTCATACTTCTTGGCGTTGGCGGAGTAGACTTCGACAATGTGCTTCACCGTTTTGGTCAGCGTGGTCCAGCGGGGCGGCTCGTTGGGGATATACGCAACGACCACTTTCGAGAACTTGGGCATGCTGATCCGGTTGGAGACCTTGCCGCCCACCATGATGGCCACGCCGTCCCCTTGCTGGTCGGAGATGGGCAGTGCCGGACACATGGTGTAGCAGTTGCCGCAGTACATGCAGCGGTCTTCCTTGATCGCGATGGAGTTGAGCTTTTCGCCATTGATTTCCACCTTGGAGGGACGCACCGCCGCAGTGGGACAGGCGGCCACGGCCAAGGGAATTTCGCAGAGCTGGTCGGTCCATTCGTGGTCGATCATCGGGGGCTTTCTGTGAATGCCCACCAAGCCGATGTCGGAGCAGTGCACGGCGCCGCACATGTTGATGCAGCAGGCCAGAGAAACGCGCACCGGGGCCGGCAGGCGATGCTGCTGGAAGTCGGCGAACAGTTCGTCCATGACCGCCTTGACCGGGCCGGAAGCGTCCGTGGCCGGGGTGTGGCAGTGCACCCAACCTTGGGTGTGGATCATGTTGGTGACGCCCGCGCCGGTGCCGCCGACGGGGAACTTGAAGGAACCACCCGCGAACTTGCGGCTGTTCAGGTCGGCCTTCAGGGCCTTCATGGTTTCTTCGCTGTCGGTCATGAATTCGACGTTGCTGCGGGTGGTGAAGCGCAGGTACCCGCCGCAGTGTTTGTCGGCGATGTCGCACATCTCGCGGATGTGGGTGATCGACATCAGGCGCGCGGTGCCGCAACGCACGGTGTAGACCTTATCGCCGCTCTCGGCCACGTGCACAAGCACGCCGGGCTCAAGGATTTCGTGGTACAGCCATTTGCCCTTGTTTTTGGCGATGAAGGGCGGATAGAACTCGTCGTATTTGCGAGGACCGATATCGGTGATACGGTTCTCCATCGGCTTGGCGGGATTGTACCCAGAAGATATGAATGCCATCGCTTTCTACCCCTTTGCTTATCTCTGGTGTCTTTGACGGAATTGGTCAAGGTCACGGTTCCAGCCGCCGGGCACTTCTTCCTCTTTGAAGAAGATGTACGGGTTGTGGCGGGGTTCCTTGACGTGCACGGCCTGGGCTTCGATGCCGGTGACCTCGAGCAGGCGCTGGAAGGAGAGACGACGAATCGTCTCGCCCAGGCGCTCGCGGTTTTTGCCGTCTTCCATCCACCAATCCCAGATGCTCTCAATGACCGCTTTCACATCGTCGTAAGGAGCTTTCACTTCCACGAAGGGAACGAGCAGGGAACCCATCTGAGCGCCGTCGAGCACTGGAGCCTTGGCGCCAACCAGGATGGAGGCGCCGCGCTCGTTGCCGATGTGCAGGGCGCGGGGCATGGCGTTGATACAGTGCATGCAGCGCGTGCATTCTCTGTTGTCGATGGAAAGCTTGGAGCCGTCCCATTTCATGCACTTGGTGGGGCAGCGATCCACGATTTCGGCCTGGATGTCGAACTTGCCCCAGTCGCGGCCCGAGTGGGCGCCGGCGTTGGGCTTCAACTCGCCGCCCACGTAAGCTTTCACGGCGGAGTCGTCGATTTTGATGTCGTCTTTCCAGGTGCCGATAAGGGCGAAGTCGGAGCGGGCGATGGCCGCCACGCAACCGTTGGGGCAGGCGTCAAACTTGAACTTGAACTTGTAGGGGAAGGCGGGGCGGTGCAACTCGTCCTGGTAGTCCATGGTGAGCTGGTAGCAAATGTCCTGGGAGTCGTAGCAGGCGTATTCGCAACGCGAGGTGCCGAGGCAGGCTTCGGGGGTACGCAGGTTGGAGCCGGAACCACCGAGGTCGGTGTTCATGTTGTGGGTCAGCTCGTAGAAGATTTCTTCAAGCTGCGGGGTCTGCGTGCCGAGAAGCACGATGTCGCCCGTGGAGCCGTGCATGTTGGTGATGCCGGAGCCGCGCAGTTCCCAGATATCGCAGATGTCGCGCAGGAATTTGCTGGTGTAGTACTTGGCCGCGGGCTGGTTCACGCGCACGGTGTGGAAGTGGGCAACGCCGGGGAATTTCTCCGGTTGGTCGCAGTAACGCCCGATGACGCCGCCGCCGTACCCGAACACGCCGACGATGCCGCCGTGCTTCCAGTGGGTTTCCATGTCGCGGAAAGAGAGCTCCAGAACGCCCAGAAGGTCTTCGGGGCATTCAGCTGGAATTTGAAAGTCGATTCCCTTCGGGTTTTTCGCCCGGTTATCGGCTTCCTGCTTGATGTCGGACACAAAGCTGGGCCACGGCCCGGACTCAAGCTGGTCCAGCAAGGGAGTTGCATGTTTCGCCATTGCCATACCTCCACTAAGGTTTAACGTTGCTTCCCACCCGGCGACTCCGGGCGGGGATGCCGCCTTTGCATTTTCGTGAAATGCCCCAGACTTTGGGAAAATTTTCTCACGTTCTCCACATTCCACTAAAAGGTAAGCCTGGCTTTGTCAAGCCTTTTCCCGCAACGCCTTTGGGCTTAGGGTGCGACCCATGCCGACTTGTTTTGGCTGGCGGAATCCGGCCGGTATTTTTTTCACGAAGGGGCATCTTGCGTGTGCGTTTTTGCCCGTGGAAGCCGGGCCGATGCGGCGGCCGATCCCTCGCGATGCTTGACGCCGGGAGGTTTTCCCGCCACTAATAAATGCGGGTGCCCTGCGTTGTGAAAGGAATCGGCGCTTTTGGCGTCGCGCCGCCGTGCCGTTCCCGCATGCGGAGATGCGCTTTGTCCCGCGTGCCGCTTTCCGAAGCAAAAGTGAACCGCTCCCCGAATGGAAGGATTTTGACGGTATGAAAGACGATCGAGGATTGTATTATTACCCGGACCCCACCGATACGCGTACCCGTGTTTACGTGCGTCAAGGCGAAGCGGGCCCGGAGTTTCGCCTCTGGCACGCCGAGCGTTCGGAATTTTGGGAACGCCACGACTGGCTGCCGTTCGCGGTCATCGAGGCGGCCGCCGCCATCTATAAAGACCGCAACGACGGTTCCGACCCGCTGGCTTTATACGACGCCAACGTGGCGCGGGCTCTGTTGAAGGACGCCCAACGCGGAGGCTGATCCATATGCATGAGGTGAGTCTTGGCGGCACCCTGGCCGATTACCTGACCGGGGAAGCGCGGGAATGCACCACATACGAAGACTTACGCCAGGCCCTGGCCCGCTTTTTGGTTGAGGAAAAGGGCAGGCCGCGTGAATCGTTGCGCCCCAGGTTTCCCATCCGCTACGAAGTGGAAGGGGAAACCCTTGAGCGCGAGGCGGATCTGGCCCTGCTGGACGACGACGGTTCGGTGCTGTTGCTGATCCTTTTTTGTCCCGGCCAACCCCACACCTATGCGCGGGAGGCCGTGGCCATGGCCAGACTGGCCGAGCCGGAACCCGCCCCGTTGGTCATGGTGACGGACATGCACACGGCCGAGCTTTTGGCGGCGCGGGACGAAACGATTCTGGCCCAAGGCCTGGATTCGCTCCCCGATACGCCTGCCCTGCGCCGCTTCGCCCAGGAACACCCGGTTTCCCGCCCGGTCGCCGAAGCCCGGGCCAAAGAAAGCCGCATCCTGCACGCCTATACCGGGTTTGTGAAAACCTGCTGCGGCGAAACCTGCGCGATGTAGTTGGCGGGACATTTTTTCTGGGGGGAATGATTCCCCCCAGACCCCCTCGTTTGTCCGGTCGCGGCGCGCCAAACGAGGCGCCGCCCGACCCAGGGGGGGGCGGGGGAGGGGGGTCCGCGCGCCGCCCCCGGACAATGGGGGTGCAGGGGATTGGGGTGCCGCTCGCGTTGCTGCGAGTCGACCTTTTCATGGCGTGAAAGTTTTGCCGGCCGGCCGAGTTGCGCGGCACTGTTTGAGCCCCCCGGATCGAAACCCAAGGAGTCTGCCGTGTCGGGTTGGATAACCACCAATCGCCGGGCGTTTGAGCGGGATGTGCTCCAGGATTTTTGCCTCGGGGCGGAACAGCTTGCGGAGCAGTTCGTCCGCCTCGAGGCCGAAGGCCGTCTTTCTTTCGCCGTGCTGAAGGCCCTGGTGGGCGAGCCCATGAACAAGGGGCTGCTTTGGCGGTTGAAAGACAAGGCCCACCACCTGTTTCGCGGCGAAGAGGCCGGGCATAATCCGGCCGGGCTCTTGCTTGACTGGACCCTCGGCTATATCTTTCATGAGACGTTCAAGCTCATGGAAGACGCGCACCAGCGGCAGTATTACGGCCCCATGCTCGGCGACTTCCAGGGCCAGGCCATGCCGGAGGCGGCCGCCGGGTTGTTGGCCGATTTGACCGACATCCAGGCCCAGACCGGCGAGAGCATGCGGCGGGAAGCGAGTCGGCTTTCCCGGCTCTTCGGCTTGACCCGCAGATTCTTTTGTCTGTATTTTCAGGGCCTAGCCGACCATCGGCCCTTGGCCCGGCTTCTGCACGACAGGCAGGCGCTGGTCCGATCCGTTTTTGGAGAGGACTACGAGGCGTTCATCGCGGCGGTTTACGGCGATGAACCCGAACGCCTGCATAGCGAGGCCGGCCATTCGCTTTGGGAAAGCGCCCGCCCGGAAGAAGCGCGGGCCGCCGTGGCCCAGGCCTTGGCCGTCAATCCACGCAGCGCGGCGGCTCTGGCCTTGGTCCGCCTGATGGATGCCGCCGACGACCGCCCGACGCCGTAACCGTCCGCCGCATATTTCGAGCAAGGGCCAAATGCCCCACGACACCGCCATACGAGGAACCACATGAGTCTGCTGCATTCCACGAAAAACCCCGCCTTTCACACCTTGCGGGAAGTTTCCGCCCCCGAACTGTACCGGGATATGTTTCCTTACTCGGCCGTAAGCCGGGTGATTTTTGACGGCGTGTTCGTGGACCCGCGTCCGGCGGACCCCATGTTCATCACCGACACCACGTTCCGCGACGGCCAGCAGGCCCGTCCGCCCTACACGGTGGAACAGATCGTCGAAATTTTCGATCTGCTCCACGAACTCGGCGGCCGCAGCGGCCTGATTCGCGGCAGCGAGTTCTTCATCTATTCCGATAAAGACAAGCGGGCGGTGGAAGCCTGCCGGGCCAGGGGCTTTAAGTTCCCGGCGATCACGGCCTGGATCCGCGCCCATATCGACGACCTGCGCCTGGCCAAAGAGATGGAGTTCAAGGAAGTGGGCATGCTGACCAGCGTGTCGGACTATCACATCTTTCTGAAACTCGGCTGGGACCGCAAGAAAGCCTTCGACAACTATGTGAAGATGGCGACCCAGGCCCTGGAATGGGGCATTGTGCCGCGCTGCCACTTTGAAGACATCACCCGGGCCGACGTGCGCGGCTTCTGCCTGCCCCTGGCGGCCAAACTCATGGAGCTTTCCAAGGATGCCGGGCTGCCGGTAAAAATTCGCCTGTGCGACACCATGGGCTACGGCGTGCCTTACCCCGGCGCGGCCTTGCCCCGTTCGGTGCCGCGCCTTGTTCGAGCCTTCACCGACGCGGCCGGAGTGCCCGGCGAGTGGTTGGAATGGCACGGCCACAACGACTTCCACAAGGTGCTCGTCAACGGCACCACAGCCTGGCTGTATGGCTGCGCCGGGGTCAACGGCACTCTGCTGGGTTTTGGCGAGCGCACCGGCAACACCCCGCTGGAGGCCTTGGTCATCGAATACATCTCGCTGACCGGCGAAGACGATGCGGCCCGCACCCAGGTAATCGGCAAGATCGGTCGGTACTTTGAGAGCGAACTGGAATACCGCATTCCCGACAATTACCCCTTTGTGGGGCGCGACTTCAACGCCACCAGTGCGGGCATTCACGTGGACGGGTTGGCCAAGAACGAAGAGATTTACAACATCTTCGACACCAAAAAGATTCTCGGCCGTGACGTGCCGATCATCATCACCGACAAGTCCGGCCGGGCGGGCGTGGCTTACTGGCTCAACCACAACCTTGGCCTTGAGGGTGAACGGCAGGTCGGCAAGAGCAATCCGGCCGTGGGGATGATCTACAACCGCATTTTGCAGGCTTACGAAGCCGGACGGAACACCTCGTTCTCGAACAAGGAAATGACCGCCCTGGCCAAGCGCTACATGCCGGAGCTCTTTCCCTCGGAAATGGAGCGCCTGCGCGGCATCGCCCGCAAGCTGGCCGCCGGGATCATCGTCAAGCTTTGCAAGGGATGCACGGTCAAAGGCGCGGGCAACGAGCACTACCCTTGGATGGACGGCTTCCTTAAGCAGTACCCCTTCATCCAGTATATCAACCTTACGGACACCCACGGCAAGATGCTCGGCAACGCGATCATCGACCCGGTATACAAGCCGCGTTACGACAGTCTGCCCATCGGCTTTGACTTCTCGGGCCGTGAATGGTTCCGCGAGCCCATGAAAACCGGCAAGCTGCACGTGACCGACATCTATCAGTCGCACTTCACCGACAAGCTGATCATCACGGTCTCCGCTCCGGTGACGGACGAACACGACGAGATCACCGGGGTCATCGGCGCGGACATTCAACTGGAAGAGCTCCTGCGTCAGGCGGAAGCCCTGGAAGAAAACGGGGAATAGTCCGGTCGGCGGGTGATCGGGCCGTCGGCGTGCCTGTCGGGAATCCGAGCTGGCCGGCGACGTCATGCCTCGCCTGCCTGAGGCTGTGGTGAGGTGCCGGCGTGGGCGAAGCGCTTCGTGGGCCTGCCCGGCACTTGGCCTCGGCTTTTCACGATGAGGTCGGCGCGGTCAAGGGGCGTTTTTTCGTGCTATGCCGAGGTGGAGCACCTACCGACCGGCCGAGCCTTAACCGGAGGATTCCCGATTCATGCGCAGCGGCCGTTGCCGACGACTTCTTGCCGATTGGGCCGCCTTTCCGGCGGTCGTCGTTCTGACCGGCCTGGGGGGAGCCGTGGCCGTCTGGGCCTTTCGACACGGCTTTTCGACCTTGGAGACGCTGTTCCTGGGGTCCGATTCGGGGCTGGTCGCGGCCGCCCGTTCGCTGGCCCCCTGGCGTCGAGTGCTGACGCCTTTTCTGGGCGCTCTGGCCGCCGGTCTGATTCTGCAATTTTTCCCCGTCATACGCCCGAGCGAGGGGCCCAAACCGCCGACCGACTACATCGAGGCCTTCACCATCGGACATGGCCGGCTGCATGTCGCCGGCTCTTTGGTCAAGTGCCTGGCTTCGTTGTTTGTGGTTTCCTGCGGTCTGGCCGTGGGCCGGGAAGGGGCGATGATCCTGCTGGCCGCGTTGCTTGGTTCTCTGGCCGCCGCTGCGCTGCCGAAAGAATGCGGTGGAGCGGAGACGGCCGGGTGCGACCGGCCGGCAGAAAAACGGCGCATTCTGGTGGCCTGCGGGGCCGCGGCCGGCATGGCCGCCGCCTATCACGCCCCGGTGGCCGGTGTGTTTTTTACCGCCGAAGTGCTGGCCGGCGGGAGATTATCCTTGCGCGTGCTTGGTCCCGTGGCCCTGGCCTCGTTTTGCTCTTTCCTGCTCACAGGGGCTCTGGGGGGAGACGCTCCCCTGTATGCAGCCCCGTTCCTATCGCCGCCCCCGGCCGGGCTTTACGGCGCGCTGCTTGTGTTCGCGGCGCTTTGCGGACTGTGCGGCGTGGCCTTTTTGGCCGGGCTTGACGGGGCGCGGGAAGTGTTCGTCCGCACGGCCAAGCGGCTGCGTTTGCCGCCGGCGGTCCGGCTTGGAGCGGGCGGTTTGCTTGTGGGCCTGCTTTCGCTGTGGTATCCGGAAGTGTGGGGCAACGGGGCGAGCACGGTGAACGCCCTTATCCACATGCCCCCTGCGGCGGCGGTGGTGGCCGGTATTCTCACGGCCAAGCTCTGCGCCATGCTGGCAAGCACGGGCGGCGGCGCTCCCGGTGGGGTGCTCACGCCCACGCTTTTTGTCGGCGCGGCCTTCGGCCTGCTGCTGGGGCACGGCTTTGCCGCCGTCCCGCTGTTTTCCGACGGCTCCACGGCCCTGTTTACCCTGTGCGGCATGGCCGGCGTGCTTGCGGCAACCACCCATGCCCCGATCATGGCCGCGTTTATGATTGCCGAAATGACCGGCGCCTATGACCTGCTTCCGGGGTTGCTGTTCGTCTGTCTGTCCGCTTCCGGGACGGCAGGTCTGCTTCGTCCCCGCTCCATATATGGACTTCCGGCATGAGGAACCCCGCCCGTATCTGCATCATGTTGCCGCGCTTTTCCCGCTACGGCGGGGTGGAGCAGTTCGGCTTCCGTCTGGCCGAAGCCCTGGGCGCGCGCGGGCATGCCGTTGACTTCATCTGCGCCCGGCAGGAAGCCGAGCCGCCCGCCGGAGTGCGGGTCATCGCCGTGGGCCGGCCGCCGGGGCCGCGCGTGGGCAAGATGCTCTGGTTTTTGTTCCGGGCCGAACAGGTCCGGAAGAAGGGCGGCTACGACCTTGCCATCGGTCTGGGCAAAACCTGGAACCAGGACGTGCTGCGCGTGGGCGGCGGTCCTTTACGCAACTACCGCAATCTTTCCGAGCAGGCGCTGCCCGAGGGGTTTCCCCGAACATCCAAACGGTTGCGCCGGCTGCTTTCGCCTTCGGACTGGCTGACCCTGGCCGTGGAGCGCCGGCAGTACTCCGGCTCGGCCACGGTGCTGGCGGTTTCGGATCTGGTGGCCGAGTGGATCATGGGCGAACATCCCGGCATGGACCGGGAACGTCTGGAAGTGATCTACAACCTGCCGGATTTCTCGCGATTTTCTCCGCCTTCGCCGGAAGAGCGGACGGCCGCCCGTGACGCCCTTGGGGCCAAGTCCGGCTGCGCCGACGCGACGCGGGGCGTGTGGATCGGCACGGCCTCGACCAACTTCGTGCTCAAAGGGGTGGGCCCGCTGATTCGGGCCTTGGCGCTGCTGCCCGACGACCATCACCTGTTCGTGGCCGGGGGGCGCGGGAACGTCGAGTATCTGGATGTCGCGGCAAGCCTGGGCGTGAAGGAACGCGTCCATTTTCTCGGCAAGGTCGAGGATATGCCCGCCTTCTACAAAGCCCTGGACGTGTTCGTTCTGCCCACCTTTTACGATGCCTGTTCCAACGCCGTGCTGGAAGCGGCGGCCACGGGAGTGCGGGTTTTGAGCACACCGTTCAACGGCTCGTCGCGTTTTCTGCCTACGGAGCGGATTCTTGCCGACCCCGGCGACCCGGAGTGTCTCGCCGTCGGCATCCGAGAGGCTTTGGCCGCGCCCGCCCCGGCTCCGCCGGCGCCCCCGGCGGGTCTTGTCTCCGGTCTGGCCGCGTTCGTGGAGCGGATTGAAGCCATGTTGCCGAAATAGGCATGGGAGAAGGACGAGCGGAGTCCGCGGGACTCCCCGGCGATACCCTTCATCCGGCGACGTCTTTGGGCTTTACGTGCAACAGCTTGATTTCCCGATGTAAAAGAGGGAAGATACCGACATCATTCCCGTGCGGATTCCCCGGCACGGGCGCTTGCCCAAGGAGGATGCCTGTGGATCCGGCGCTGTCGCCTTCTCCCGCCCTCAGTCTGGTCGTACCCGCTTTTCTGGCTGTTTTCGCCCTGGTCTGCCTCATCGCCGGGGGCGTCATGCGTCGGCGCAGGCCGGAGTCCTTCGTCGACAAGGCCTATTTCTTTCTCGCCGTTCAGGCGCTGGTCTACGCCGTCTCCATGCTGCTGTTCGTCTACGGCACGCAGGAATCGGGGCCGGCCGATCCGGCCGCCTTTTTCCCTCTGCTGCTTTCCGCTCTGCTGGTATTTTTCGGCGCGCGGCTGCGTTCGCCGGTGCTCTGGACGGCCGGCTTGGCCACCCCGGGCCTGGGGTTCTTCGGCCAGAAAATTTGGGTGATGCTGCCGTTTTCCGCCGGGATCACCTTTGCCTTGCCCCAGGACCCGCTCTGGTTTTTCGGCCTTGCCGCGCTGATCTTCGCCATGCCTTTCACCTCGCAGTGGCGACGCCTGTGGGAGGACATGGAGCCGGTGCATACGGCCATAAGCTGCATGTATATTCTGGCCGGCTTTTGGATGTTGTCCTCGCAACACCCGAGTCTGCTGGATATGTTCGGCCTTGGCGCCCACATTTGGGCCGTGCTGCTTGCAGTCGCGGCGGCGGTGGTGATCTGGATCGCCAAAGCCCTACGCGATCCGATTTTATTCGGCGTCGGCGTGTTGGGGGTTTTGGCCGGGCTGGTGGAGTTTATGATTCATTACCCGTAGCCGGCGGCGGGACAGGCGTGCGGCGGGATCTTCGCCGTGATGAAAAGGAAGCGTGAGGCGGAACCTTCGAGAAAAGGTTCCGCCTCACGTTTTTTTCCAGATTCTGGCGCAATCAATAGGGGGACTCCAATAGGGCCGTGTAGGTTAATCGGCCGGCGGCACTTCCTTGATGCGAAAAGATTGCCTCACGGCAACGCCGGCGGCACCTGCACCCCTATTGTCGGCAAGCCGGCGTGAAGCGCCGACTTGCCGATAGATGAGGGGGGGCTGGGGGGAATCATTCCCCCAGAAAGAATTCTTGAAGCCTGACCCCGGTTTCGGAAAAGGTTATTCCGCCGCGTGGTAGTCGCCGCTTTTGCCGCCGGTTTTTGTGATCAGCCGGCAGTGGGTGATGGCGATATCCTTCTGCACGGCCTTGCACATGTCGTAGACCGTCAGGGCTGCGATCTGGGCGGCGGTCAGGGCTTCCATCTCCACTCCGGTGCGGGACGAGGTGCGGGCTTCGGTTTCGATGCGCAGAACGTTTGTTTGCGCATCCACTTCAAAGCGCACGTCGACGAAGTCCAGGGGCAGGGGATGGCAGAGGGGAATGAGGTCGGCGGTTTTCTTGGCCGCCAGGATGCCCGCCACGCGGGCCACGGAAAGAACGTCGCCTTTGGGCAGGGCTTTTTTGATCAACAGGTCCATGGTCGCGGGGGAGAGGCGAACCTCAACGCGGGCCACGGCCGTGCGCCGGGTTTCGGCTTTGCCGCCCACGTCCACCATGGTCGCGGTGCCGTCGTCCGTGAGGTGGGAAAAACCGCTCATCAATCGATGCCCATGGCTTTGCCGACTTTTTTGAAGATATCCTTGGCCTTGTTCAAAGGTTTATCCGCTTCCAGGCCGGCGAACTCCCGCAGAAGCTCCTCCTGCTTTGCGTTCAAGTGCTTGGGCGTGACCACCCGGATTTCCACCAGCAGGTCGCCGGAGGCGTTGCGTCCGGGGTGGGGCAGGCCTTTGCCGGCAATGCGGAAGACTTCGCCGCTTTGGGTTCCTTTGGGAACGTCCATGGTCAGGTCGTCGTCCAGGGTCGGCACGGAAACTTTGTCGCCCAGGGCGGCCTGCACAAAGGTGATTTCTTTGGACGTGAGCAGGTTCTGGCCGTCGCGTTCGAATTCATCGTCGTCCTCAACCTGAAGAACCACGAAGAGATCGCCGGAAGGGCCGCCGTTTTCCCCGGGTTCGCCTTCATCGCGCAGACGCAGGCGGTTGCCTGTGTCCACGCCGGCCGGAACGCGCACGGTGAGATCGCGGGTTTTCTGCAGTATCCCCCTGCCAAGGCAAAGTGGGCAGGGGGTTTTGATCACGCTGCCCGCGCCCCGGCAGTCGGGGCAGGGCACGCTGATCTGGAAAAATCCCTGGTTGTGGCGCACTTGCCCCAGTCCGCCGCACCGCCGGCAGGTTTCCGGAATGGTGCCGGGAGCGGCGCCGGAGCCCAGGCATTGGTTGCAGGGCTCGTTGCGGGGAACCCGGATGGGAACGTTGGCGCCCTTGGCGGCTTGCCGGAAGGAAATGCTCAGGTTGTAGCGCAGATCCGAGCCGCGCCGGGGGCGGTTGCGTGAGCCCGTGCGCGCGCCCATGCCGAACCCAAACAGGTCGCCGAAGATGTCGCCGAAGTGCGAGAAAATGTCTTCCGCTGAAGAAAATCCGCCGCCACCGCCGCCGTTCGCGCCGGTATGGCCGAAGCGATCATAGCGGGCGCGCTTGTCGGGGTCGCGCAAAACGTCGTACGCTTCCGCGGCTTCTTTGAATTTGCTCTCGGCCTCGGCATTCTCGGGGTTTCGGTCCGGGTGATGCTCCATGGCCAATTTGCGGTAGGCTTTTTTGATTTCCTCTTCGCCGGCGGTCTTGGAAACTCCAAGTACCTCGTAGTAGTCTCTAGGCATGTGAGGGATCAGTCGGGGTCTTCGACAAAGTCTTCGGTGGGCGGATTGAAGTAGGAAAGATCTTCAGGCATGACCTTGGCCGACGCGATTTCTCGCAGGGCCGTGACCACTTCCTTGTTGCGCGATTCCACCAGGGCGGGGTACCCCTCGCGGAACTGGTGCACGCGCTTGATGGCCATCTGCACCAGCAGAAAACGGTTGTTGACGCGTTCTTGGCAGTCCTCAACGGTGATACGGGCCATGATGTCTCCTTGGCCGGATGGGTACCGGCATTTGTAAGAGCGAAGATATATGCGCGAACCCGCGGAATTGTCAACCCCGAACCGTTGCCGCAAGAACGAAGCCCCAGCATAAAGAATTCGGCAAAGCGGTTTTGCTCCACGCAAAATTGGGACTTGGTTGTGCAAACGAACGATTGCTTGAAGAAGAAAAGAGGTGCTGAATCGACTTGGTGACACGGTGGCGGCGCGGTTTGACGTCAGACAAGGAAGACGAAGCTTTTGGGCGATGGGGCCGGCCTCTTCTGGTCCTGCCCCGGAGCACAAAGCGAGCCTGACGCGGTATCACGCCAAATCGCGCCGCCACCGAAAACGCCCTTCGCGCGGGGCGAAGGGCGTTTGGTGGAAGAGACTCCGCTGGGTCACTTCTTTCGAAGTATTCTATTTCCCGGCAGCTCTTGCCTGGTTCTGCTTGATCAGGGCCATGGCCTTTTGAGCCAGAGCGGTGACCTCCGGCTTGGAGATCTGTTCGTCCGCGCCCACGGCTTCCCCTTTGTGGCGCAACTTATCCGTGATCAACGAAGAGAACAGCAGCACGGGCAGGTGTTTGAGCATCGGGTCGTCTTTGATTCGCTTGCACAGGTTGTGGCCGTCCATCTGGGGCATTTCGATGTCGGAAACAACGCACTGCACATAACTGTCCACCGACTTCCCTTCGGCTTCGGCTTTACGCTTGATATCTTCAAGCCGTTCCCAGGCTTCACGGCCGTTGGTCACGGTTTCCACTTCAAAGCCCGCTCGGGTGAGCAGATCTTTGAGCATCTCGCGAATGACCGTGGAGTCGTCGGCGATCAAGGCGCGATAACGGCCGCCGGCATCCCAGTCCACAGCTTCGTCCAGGCGCAGGGCGAGCTGCGGGTTCAAGTCGCCGACGATGCGCTCCAGATCGAGAAGGAAAATGATCCGTCCTTCCAGTTTGACCACGCCGGTGATGGTGTTGCGGGTCAGGTTGGAGACGTAGGTATTCGGCGGTTCGACCTCTTCCCAGCTGATACGGTGGATGCGGTTGACGCCCGAGACCTGGAAGGCCGTAGTCACGTTGTTGAACTCCGTGACGATGACTTTGGGGGCCTCGGTGTCGATGCGTTTTTTCCCGAGCCAAGCGGAAAGATCCACCAGCGGGATGATTTGCGAACGCAGGTTGAACGCGCCGAGAACGGATTTGTGGCGAACTTCCGGCAGCTCGGTCACCTTGGGCAGACGGATGATCTCCAGCACCTTGGCGACGTTGACGCCGTAATAGCCTTTATACTGGGTTTGGCCGTCGGGCTCGAGCTCGTCCAGGTGGAATTCCACAATTTCAAGTTCGTTTGTGCCCGCTTCCAGCAGAATGTTTGATTGGGTCATAAGTCTACGGCTCCCCTCGTTCTCAAGCATTTTCACCCTGAAAATGCTCGGCGGTCGCGCGACGGGCGCCCGCTTGCGTATTCGTTTCGACGTCTGTCGGCCTTGGCGTTTCTTGCTCGGTCCACCATACGTGTGTTCATTCGGACGTCTATACGTGATGCCGTCTTTTCGTCCGTTCCAGACAAAACATAAGGGTTATGGACAAGATTCTTCCAAAATGGCGGTTTCGTCAATACGGGGGAGCAAAATTTATTGAGTCCGCGCAGGGAGAAGAGCGGGGAACCGCGCCGGCGCGTCGGGAAGTCTTTGGCGCCCGACGTCGGCGGTCTGCGGATGATGGGCCGAGGGCTCGGCGGAGCGTATTTCCCCTCCGGGATGCGGATACTCCGGGCGGGATGAGGCCGTCTATTTATGGGGTGTGGCGCTGCGCTGTGTGAGCGTGGGGGGCGTCACGCGGGGGAGGTATTGAAGGCGCGCAGGCGGGCTTCGACGTCTGCGATGTGCCGTTCCGGGGTGGAGGCTCCGGCGGTCAGGCCGACCGCGGCGCGCCCGGCGAATTGCGCGGGATCAAGGTCGGAGGCCTGTTCGACAAGCACGACGGGGGTTCCGCGCGCGGCGGCGACTTCCGCCAGACGGCGGGTGTTGCCGCTATTGCGGCCGCCCACCACGACCATGATGTCCACCTGAGAGGCCAGGGCTTCGGCCTCTTCCTGGCGGGTGCGGGTGGCGTTGCAGATGGTGGAAAGCACGGGGACGCCGCGTCCCAGGCGGCGGCGCACCAGCCGGGCGGCCTCTTCAAAAGCGCCGCGATCCTGGGTGGTCTGGGCGGCCAGGAACCAGTCCTTGCCGGGGTCCAGGGGAAGTTCCTCCAGCTCCTGGAGGGAGCCGAACACGTGCGCCCGGCCGCCGGCATACCCGATGAGCCCTTGGACTTCCGGGTGATCGGCCTCGCCGAAGAGCAGAAGAATTTTTCCCAGGGAACTTTGCCCGGCAATGGCCAGCTGGGCTTTTTTGACTTTGGGGCAGGTGGCGTCGCGCACCGTGCCGCCGGAAGCGTTGAGGCGGGCTTCCACCTCTTCGGTGATGCCGTGGGCGCGGATGACCACCGTGTCGCCGGGGCCGGCCAGGGCGGGGTCTTCGGAAATGAGCACGCCTTTTTCGGCATACTCCTGGATGACCAGGGGGTTGTGAATAATCGGGCCGTGAGTGATCAGGCGACCCGCGCGGGGCTCCGCAAGGGCGGCGTCCAAAGCCCGAAGGGCCAGGGCGACGCCCATGCAGAAACCTGCGGATTGTGCGCGAACGACCCGCACGATGCCTCTAGTTGGCGGAGCGCATGGTCGTGCCCCAGGCGGGGAAGGCCGCGTCGCCCGCGCCGGTGGGCAACATGGTGGGCCTGCCGCCGAAGCGGGTGGTGAAGTAAATGCGCTTGCCGCCGCCGCTGGTGGACATGAAAGCCACAAAGTAGCCGTCGGGGGCGAAGGCGGGTTCTTCATCGCTGCCGGGGCCGTTGGTGATTTGGGTTTCCTGCCCGGTGCGCAGGTCGGCCACAAAAATACGGTGCCCGCCGCCCATCCGCTTGGCATAGGCCACCAAGGTGCCGTCCGGGCTGATCGAGGGGTCGGTGTTGTAATCGCCGGTCATGGAAACCCGCCGCACCGAGCCGGAAGACAGGTCTTTCACATAAATCTGCGGACCGCCGGCGCGGCTGGAGGTGAAGGCCATCAAACGGCCGGAGGCGTCCACGGAGGGCGACACGTCGATGCCGTTGCTGCCTTCCAGTTTGCTTTCTTTCTGGAAGTTGCGGCTGAGCAGGAAGATGCTCGGGTTTCTGCCGTCGGTCAGGCCCACGGCCACGCGGCTGTCGGGCATGAAGCAGGGCCCGATGACCGTGTTGCCGGGGAACTTGGTGCGCTGGGTGCTCTTGGTGGCGTTGTCGTAAATGCCCAGGGCGTGGGAGCGCGGGTCGATGCTGGTGAAGAGCACGAAGCGGCCGTCGGGCGACCAGGTGGGGGAAATGGCTTCTCCCTTGATGTTGGTGAGCTGGCGCAGGTGCCGGCCGTTGGGCTTGACGCTCCAGATGTCTTTTTTTCCGGCTCCGCCGGATTTGGAGAAAGCCATGGTGGAGCGGAAGAAGTCGCCTTTGCCGATGATGTTTTCCAAAAAGTCGGCGCAGAACTTGTCGGCCACGTCGGCCGCGCCTTCAGAGCCGCCGCCCACGTCGTAGCGGTTGCCGAAGATGAACTTGCCTTCGGAAACTTCAAAGGCCCGCAGTTCCACCTGGTTGGAAGACACCCAGTTGGTGGTGATCAGCAGGTTGGCGCCGGCCATGAGGAAGGGCTTGAAGTCGATGCCCTGGGCCGTGGGGGTGGAAACCGTGCCGCCGCCGGGAATGCTGCGTGAATCGAGCATTTCCACGAAAGGCAGAATACGCATGTTGGTGGTGACGGCGTCGTTCAAAGCCTGAACGGAGCCGCTGCTGCCCATGGGCGGGGCGAGGACCACGCGGGTGAGGTTCTGGCCCGGCCGGTCAACGACCACGCTGACCTGGGCGGCGAACGCCGGAGCCGCGAACAGCGCCAAGGCGAGGAGAGAAAGTGTGAGCATCGAAAGACGTTTGTTCATGGCAAACCTCAAAAATTTTATTGGGGAGTGAGCACGTGGCCGCTCCTATACCATCGGAATCGGAAAAAAGCATCCCCAGGTATCGGGGTGGTTTTACAGAGTAATCTCGTCGGTATTGCGAGACGGTTTCACAGAAAATTTCAAAATGAAATTTCTTCAGTGAGACAACAGATTGGTGCTGAAAGTGATGTCCATCTCCGCAATGCCCGGTGGCGGCGGCTCCAGCGTTGAGGCCATAACCGCTTGAATGATAGATGAATCAATATACGAGCTTCCGGAGCTGCGCACGATGGTGGCCTCTCGCACCGAGCCGTTTGGATTGATTTTTACGTTGACGATCCCCGTATAGTTCTTGGCCTCGCCGGGTAGAGTCCAGTTGGGCCGTATCCGGGAAACTATACTTTGGCGATAGAGGTCGCTTACCCCCGCCCCCATGTTGCCTTCCGGGCTTGCCTGCCCGGCACAGGCCGGGGCGCTCACAAGTGACAGCGACAGCAAGAGAGCACACAACAAAAAACGGTTGTTCATGGTTCCTCTCAAATGAAACGCCGCGGCGGCATCCACAGAGGGAACCGCCGCGACGTTTTTGGCTTGGGAGGCAAATTAATGAGACAGCTGATCGGTATTGAAGGTGATGTCCATCTCCGAAATGCCGTCGGGCGGCGGTTCCAGCTTTGAGGCCATGACCGCCTGGACGACGGAAGAATCGATGTAGGAACTGCCGGAGCTGCGCACGATGGCCGCCCGCTGTACCGAGCCGTCCGGATTGATCCGCACGTTGACGATGGCCGTATAGTTCTTGGCCTGGCCGGGCAGAGTCCAGTTGGGGCGAACGCGCGAAACCACGCTTTCGCCGTAGGAACCGAGAACGCCCACCCCGTCGCCGCCGCGACCGCCGGGGCCGTCGCCCCGATCATCGGTGCCGCCGCCGCCGTCATCCAGGCCGGCCTGGAGATCCGCCAAGGCGCTGCTGGTGGCGCCGCCCTTGCTCGAACCCCCGCCGGAACCGCTGCCGGACCCGGGCTTATCGCTTTTGGCCAAGTCCTTCAAGGCGTCTTTCAGCGAGTCCTTTTTGCCCTCCGCCGTGCCGCCCTTGGGCGTGGCCTTGGCCGTGGCATTTTTGCTCGGCTGGGCCTTGGCGGTGGCGTTCTTGGTGGGGTCCGCCTTTTTCGCCGTGGCGTTCTTGGTCGGTTCCGCTTTCTTGGCGGTCGCGTTTTTCGCGGGCTGGGTTTTCGGCGTCTCGTCTTTTTTGGGGTCGGCCTTGGCCGTGGCGTTCTTTGTAGGCGGCGCTTTGGTCGTGGCGTTGGCCTGCGGCTGCTTTTTCACCGGATCTTTGGTGGGCAGCGGCACGGCGTTGGGATCCACGGCCGGCTTGGTCGAGGCGGTTTGCTTGGGCTTGGGCTGTTCGGGCGTTTCCTGCCGTTGTTCCACAGGCTTGGGCTTGGGCTGCTCGGGCTCCTGCCGTTGTTCCACAGGTTTCGGCTTTTGCTGGGAAGCCTGGGAAGGCTCGGTGCGCGGTTTTTTCGAGGTGGCGGGTTTGCCTTCCCGGCCGATGGTCACGGGGCCGAGGATCATCGGCAGACCGGGTTGCGGCGGGGGCGGCGGCGGAACCAGGGTAGGCAGATAGATCACCAAAGCGAGCAACGCCAGGTGAAACAGAAGAGAGAGCAAAAAGCCCGGCAGGCGAGCCTCGGACACGTTACTTACGACCTCCGGCGCGGCCCCCGTCTGTGGGGGACTCTTCATCCGGCCGCTCGGCCACAATGCTGAGGTGCTCTATGCCCGCTTCGCGTATTTGACCCATAATATAGACGACCTCACCGTACGGCACGTTTTTGTCGGCCTGGAGGAACAATTGTTTATTGCGGCTTTTGACCGTGGCGTTCAATTGGAGGATCAGGTTTTCTTTGGTGGTTTTGATTTCGTTCAGGTAGATGGTGCCGTTTTGGGAAACGGTCAACACGACGTTTTCCGAATCCGTGGGCAGGCTTTCCACCGCCGTGGTTTGGGGCAACTGCAGGTCGAGCCCTTCGGTCATCATGGGGGCCGTGACCATGAAGATGATCAACAGCACCAGCATGACGTCCACAAAGGGGGTGACGTTGATTTCCGCCACATACCCTTTGCCGCCCTTGATCGAAACGCCCATATTACGCGCCCCTGGCCGAGTTCGCCGTGGTTCTGGTGTTCAACTCGCGCTGCACCCGGTTCAGGAAGACCCCGGCGAAGTTCACCAGTTCGGCCTCGATGTTCGTGACCTTACCCAGGAACATATTGTAGCCCACCGTGGCCGGAATGGCGACGAACAGGCCCACGGCCGTGGCGATGAGGGCTTCGGAAATGCCCGGGGCCACCGTGGCCAGGTTGGCGGATTTTTCCAGGCCGATCTGGTGGAAAGAGTGCATAATCCCCCAGACGGTGCCGAACAGGCCGATGAACGGCGCGGTGTTGGCGGCGGTGGCCAGGAACGAGAGCGAAGTGGTAAGCTTGGCCGTGACTTCACTGACGCCCTGGCGCAACGAACGACGCACGTTGTCGGCCACCACGTCGCCGGTGTTGCCGGCTTCTTTCAGGCGGTTGAACTCGGCTACGCCCTGCTGGGCCACATGGTACAGGGGCGAGGTATGGTCGCCGCCCAGCGATTGCACGGCTTCACGCAGATCGCGCGCGTCGGTGAAGCGGGTAAGGCCGGAGGCCGCCTTTTTATGCGCCGCGCTCAGGGAAAAAAACTTGGTGATGATCAGGGTCCAGCTCGTCACCGACATGAGCAGCAGAAGCCCAAGAACCAGTTGGGCGAGCAAGGTGGCCTGAAGAATAATTTGCAAAAAGCCTTCTTGCATAAGCGGGTAAGCTCCCTTCAAATGTGTCGTCGTCTTTCGTTACGGCTGCGCCGAATGTCACTTCCGATACCCCAAAGCAAGAATTTCCTCCACTAAAAAAAGAGTGTTTTTAGACTTTTTCTTGATTTTTTTCAGACAAATTTCTCGAGTGACTTTTCTCATGCCTGTTCCGCAAAGCGCGATTGCCGTCGGTTCTTTTTTTTTGTTAGTTCATAAAGAACGGTGAAAAAGTTCCTTTGCTCAGATGATCGGAAAAAGGAGGTGTCGGATGAGCGCTTGGGAATTGACGGAAGAAGATTTTCGCGCGGCGGCGGCCGAGTTGGAGGTCGAACCCCGGACACTGGATGCCGTGGTGCGGGTGGAATCCGCCGGTTCCGGTTTTCTGGAGCCGGGAGTGCCAAAGATTCTGTTCGAGGGACACATCTTCTGGAAAGAATTGAAAAAAGCCGGAATCGATCCGGAAGCCCACGCGGCCGCGCACCCCTCCATCGTGCACCCGAAGTGGGACAGAACCCGGTATCGTGGCGGCCGAAAAGAATACAACCGCCTGCGCGAGGCCGAGGGCATTCATCGCGCGGCGGCCTTGCGCTCGGCCTCGTGGGGGGCCTTCCAGATCATGGGGTTCAACCATGCGGCCTGCGGTTTCGCGGAGGTGGAGGCCTTTGTGGAAGCTCAGGCCTCCGGCGCGGCCGAGCAACTGGCGGCTTTTTGCGCGTTTCTGCGTTCGCAGCGTCTTGTGGGGTTTCTGCGGGAGAAAGACTGGACCGAGTTCGCCCGCAGATACAACGGCCCGGCCTACGCCCAAAACAAGTATGACGAGAAACTGCGCGCCGCGTATCAGCGAAGCGGGTTGGCGCATTCCACCGATGGAACAAAGTAACATGTCCGGCGGCCGTTTGCGCGGCAGCCGGTTTACGGACTTGCTTCGCGGCCTTGGCCATGGGCCTGCCGGAGGTAATTGCAGGTGTCGTCACGCTATGGCGTGAAGAGGATCCCTTCCAGTTCCAGCAGGGCTTTCTTGCGGTCGAGTCCGCCGGCGTAACCGGTGAGGGAGCCGCTGGAGCCCAGTATCCGATGGCAGGGGATGAAGATGCTCAAGGGATTGCGTCCCACGGCCGCGCCGACGGCCCGCACGGCCTTTTCCCGGCCAAGGGCGCGGGCCGCTTCGGCATAGGTGCGGCTTTCTCCGAGCGGGATACCGCGCAGGTACTCCCAGACGTTTTTCTGGAACGGGGTGCCGATGGGGTCCATGGGCAGGCTGAACGTCGTCCGCGTGCCTTGAAAATACGCGCCCAACTCCATGACCGCGCCGAGCAGGACGGCCGGTGGGGTGGGGGGAAACTTCCTTTGCCGGATTTTTTGCAGATCTTCGGCATGGCGCGGACCTTTGCAGCCGCAATCGCAGGATTCGGCGGCAACGCCGGGCATGCTCAGAAACGGAGCCTGCCGGAGGCGTTCTTCCGGAACGGGCGGAAAATGCTTGGCTCCCATGAACCAGCAGCCGATCAGGTTTTTATCCGTGGAAGCCAGGAGCAACCGGCCGAGAGGGCTTTCGGTGGTGACAAACGATACCGCCATGACTGTCGCCTCCATAAGAAAGAGAGGAGGACCCGGTGGGGGGAGGGGGCGCTTCGAGCGGGGAAAGCCTCTGCCGTGGGCTACAGCACCCGGGCTCCGTCCTCGGTGACCAGGACCATGTATTCCCAGCGTACACCCAATTCCCCGGAACGGTAAAGGCCCGGCTCGACGGTAACGACCATGCCGGGTTTGAGGAGGGTCTTGCCCGAGGGATTGAGGCTTGGCGGCTCGTGGGTCTGCAGGCCGATGCCGTGCCCCAGGCCGTGGGTGAAGAGGGAGCCGACCCCTTTGGAATCCAGGAAGTTCCGGGCCGCCGCGTACACGTCGCAGACGGGAGCTCCCGGACGGATGGCCGCGATGCCCAGCCGCTGGGCTTCCCGCACAAGCTCCAGGTCTTCGACAAAGCGGGGCGAGGGCTTGTCGCCGACCCAGAAGGTGCGGGTTTGATCCGAGCAGTAGTCGTTGAGCCGGCAGCCGACGTCGACGAGCACGGCGCAGTTTTCGGAAATCAGATCTCCGCCGGGGACCGCATGGGGCAGGGCCGCGTTGGGCCCGACCGCCACAATGCTTGCAAACGACAGCCCTTCGGCCCCGTTGTTGCGGAAGAACTGCTCGACGTCCCAAGCGGCCTGGGCTTCGGTCCGGCCGGGCACAAGAACGCCGGGCAGCCATTCCATGAGTTTGTGGTTCAGGGCGCAGGCCTTTTCCAGGCGATCGATTTCCACGGCGTCTTTGATGATGCGCAAAGATTCAACCATGCCGTCGGCCCGCAACAAGGAAAGGCCGGGGGAAAAATCCTCGTAAAAACGCAGGGACACATGCCTGCCGTCAAAGCCGACGATACCTGGGGTGGAGTCTTTGATCAGGGCGTTGATCCGTTCGGCGGCGTTGCCCTGATAAATGAAAATGTCTTCTTCGGCCCACAGTCTGCGCGCGGCGTCAAAAAAACGTGAATCGGTGCACAACACGTCACGCCCGTTTTCCTGAATCAGCAGTCTGCCGGAGCTTTCATCCGGCTGCGGATCGGAAGATTCAAAGCCGCTCAGATAGAAACGGTCGGCATCCAGAGAAACCAGCAGGGCGGCAAGGCCGGCCTTGCGCATAAGGGGGCGCAGGGCTTCTCGACGGGCGGCGTAGTTGGGGGCGTTCACGGCGGGCACTCCGGCCGGCTCAGCCGGCGCACCCCACGCAGTGGGTGGCTTGGGGCATGGCCATGAGGCGGGGCAGGGGGATTTCCTCACCACAGTCGATGCAGAAACCGAATTCCGGGTCGTCGATGCGCTTCAGGGCATACTCCAGCCCGGCCAGCCGGCTGCGGGCCGTGGACAAAGCGGCGTCGTTCACGCTCTTGGTGACGATGGAATCCATACGGCTGATTTCGTCCATGTCTTCGGTGTCCACCGGGCGGGTGATTTCTTCCAGGCCGGCTACATCCTGCCGGGCTTTGGCGATTTCGTCGATGATTTTGGCCTTGAGGGTCTGGCGTTGTGCTTCGGTCATGCCTTCCTTCCACTGGTGGAGCTGGGGGGAGATGTGCCGGAATTCGGCGGGTTGGATGAAAAAACAACTGCAAACTCCTTGCGGACATTTGCAGCGATTCCTTCTTGTACACCAAGTCCAAACAAAAACCAAGAGGCTTCGGTATCGGCTTCTTTTGCCGTGATACTGCGTCAGGCATCACTTTTCTTCCGGGGGCGGGACCAAAGAAGTCCAGCCCCCATCAGAAAAACTCGCCTTCCTTGTCTGCCGGCAAAAGAAGCCGATACCTCTAAAGCTGCAATCAGCCCCTGTCCGGCGGTGGGCCGCTTTCGTGTGCCGCGACGCCGCGCCCTCTCTACGGAACAATTTCGATGGGAACGCCCACGGCGGTGCGGGTGTAAAGTTCTTCCATCTCTTCGTTGGTCACGGCGATACAGCCGTGGGTCCAGTCCGAGAGTCGGTGGGCGGCCCCGACGGCGGCAAACGAAGGGGCCAGACCGTGAATTTTGATATCCCCGCCCGGACTCCGTCCGAGTTTTTTCGCGTAAGTCCGGTCGGCGGCATTGGGGTACGACACGCCCAAATTTTTATAGTACGAGCTGTTCGGATTTTTGCCGTCTATCTTATAGGTCCCTTCGGGCGTCTTGCGGTCGCCTTGGACTTCTTTGTGACCGAGGGGATTTGTCCCGAGAGCCACCAAATAAACCCGTACCGGCTTGCTCCCGGCATAGGCGGTGAGTTTGCGCAGGGATTTTTCCAGGCGCAGTCGTTCGAAACGCAGTGTATCCGGAAGGGGGCCTTGCGGGTAGGCTTCAGTTACGGGCAGTTCGTCTATGGCCATGGCGGCGACCGGGGTTATATACTTGGCAAATTGGCGGGGGTTGACCACGTACAGGATTCCACCCGCGAACGCCATGACGCAGAACAACGTCAGAAAGCCGCGAATGATGCGGCGCAAACGGGAACGGGGGGGCCGACTCATAGATCCTCCATGGCGGCGAAGATTCGCTCGCCAAAGGCGTGCAGCAATTTTCTGTGTCCGGCGGGCATGGCCGGGGTGTCCAGCCGGCACGGGCTCATCCAGGCAAAAGCCGAGGCCGCGTGCAGCACCGGTTCGGGGGCTTCGCCCGCATCCAGGGCGCACAAAAAGCAGTGCATGGTGATCCTATAGCGCGTATAGGCGTGGCGGACAATGCCCAGTTTTTCCTTCACCGAGAGAGCGAATTCCGTTTCTTCCAGATACTCCCGGACAATGCCCTGTTCCGGGGTTTCCCCCGGCTCCAGTCTGCCGCCGGGGAATTCCCACAGCCCCGCCCAGGCTCCGGTATCCATCCGTTTTTGGATGAAGATCCGTCCTTTGTGCGCCAGCACCCCGGTGACGATTTCCAGGCCTTCGTAGGCCGTTTTCGCGCCGGGCAGAGGACGTTCGGCCGTGACGCCAAACCGTCGGGCCAGACACAATTCGCTTACGGGGCAGATTTCGCAGCGGGGATTTTTCGTGCAGACCAAAGCCCCCAACTCCATTAAGGCTTGGTTGAAGTCGCGGGCGCGGCCTTCGGGCATGATCTCCATGACGAGCGCCCGAAAGCGGGCTTTGGCGGCCGGGCTTTTGACCGGAAGATCCACGTCGCAAAGACGCGAAAGCACGCGCTCGACATTGGCGTCCACGGCGGGCAGGGAATGATTGTAGGCAATGGAGGCCACGGCTCCGGCCGTATACGGGCCGATGCCGGGCAGCCCGCGCAGGATGTCGGGGTCTTCCGGCACCCGGCCCGCGTGCTCGCGCGTGATGATTTCCGCCGCCCGGCGTAGGTTTTTGGCGCGACTGTAGTACCCAAGCCCTTCCCAAGCCTTGAGGACGGCCTCCTCGGAGGCTTCGGCCAGGGCTTGCGGCGTGGGGAACAGGCGCATCCAGCGGGTAAAGTATTCGCAAACCCGTTCCATCTGTGTCTGCTGGAGCATGACTTCCGAAACCAGCACGGCATAAGGCTCGTAGTCGCTACGCCAGGGAAGATCTCGACTTGCCTGGCCGAACCATTCCAGAAGCGGTCCGCCCGCGCTGAGGGGGTCAGTTTTTGGCGCCATAAACGGTTTTGCTCCGGTTAAGAGATTCCAGGCGGTCTAGGGTCAAAAGCAGATTTTCCACCAGTTGGCGCAGGGTCTGGTAAAAGGTGAAAAACTGCAGAACGCTGTGCAGGGGATACGAGCGGGTTCCACCGTGGGCGCGCATTTCGTTCAGTCGGGCTTCCGCCATGCCCACGCTCAAAGTCAGGCCGCGCACCAGTTCGGGCGCGTGGACCGTCGGGTTGTCGCCGCCGATGTGGCGCAGCGTGTCCATGACGGCGTCGGCCATGGAGCGGATTTCCGGGGTCGGGGGCATGGCCCCGGGCTCGCCCGCATAGTCGTTCAGGGCTTCGGTCAGGGTGCGCAGATGCTCCACAACCCTGTCCAGGGTCGCGGTTTGCACTTCGACGATGCCGTGGGTACGGCGGAACATGAGCGATTCGTGCTTGCGGGTTTTGTTCAGACGTTCGTGGTTGCTCCAGGCTTTGGATTCGACGTTTTCCAGAAGTTCCGTGGGAATGCCGTGCCGCTCGGTCAAAAAAGAGGAAACCAGCGCGTCGGTGAGCCGGGCGCATTCGTGGTACTGCAAGCCGATGTCGGCGCGCAGGGTGTCGAGCAGGCGCACCGGCCAGATCAACAGGCCGACGGCAAAGGCGCAGCCCACGCCGATGAGGATTTCCGCCACCCGCAGCAGGCCGAAGGTCACGGCTTCCTCGTACCCCTCGCCCGCCAGGGCGGCTCCGGAGAGCAGCACGATGACCGCCGCGATGGAGGCCGACGACCAGCGCGTTCCGTAGCGGGCAAGATAGGCGTACACGCAGGTGATGCCCAGCACCCCCGCGCCGACGCTGCAAGGGTCTTTGGGCAAAACCAGGAGCAGAAGCACCCCCGAAGCCGCGCCGACGACGGTGCCGATAATGCGGTTGATGCCCACCTGAAGCGATTCGGCCACGTTGACCTGCATGGCGATGATTGTGGAAACCACCGCCCAGACCGCGTAGTGCGAGCCGATGAGAAACGACAGGCAGTACGCCGCCAGACAGGCGATTCCGACTTTGACGGCATAGCGGATGTACAGAGGGAGGAGGGACGGGAAAGGAATGGGCATACGATTACGGTGGCGCCTTTTGCGAGAGTTTCGGCGCATCTCGATCCGCTCGGGAACCCGCGAAAGGGAAAAATTCCGCCGGCGCTTACAAGGGGGGGCTGAGACGCTTCTTGATCATAAGCAGAGCGCGGCGCAGGAGCAAGGGGTTGCAAAACGGCGGCGGAGGAAACACCTTCACGGCTTCCCAGGCCGCCTTCAGAGCCGCCTTTTTACGGTTGAGCCGCCAGAGGCACCCCGCCACGCGCAGATGGGCGGCCTGCCGGGCCGCATGAGACAGACCGGGGATATGCAGCATGTCTTCGGCGGTTCTGAGCGCGTCTTCAAACCGGGCCTGCTGAAAAATCAACGAGCGCGTGGCCTGCCCCGGATGCATGCGGATTTTGGCTAACGGTTCGTTCAGGGAGGCGATCTGCGAGCCGTTCCTGAGCATGGCGATCCACAGGGCAAGATCCTGGGCGTAGGGAGTGTTTTCCGGGTATCCGCCGGCTTTGCGGGCCGCTTCGGTGCGAAAGCAGACCGCCGCGTGGGCGAAGGGGTTGAACAGGGGGAGATGGTCCCGCAACGCGCTGTGGCCCTGGGGAACGCGCATGGCGCCGATCTCTCCGCCGGCCGGGTTGATGTAGAGGACGTCGCTGCCCAGAACATCGATGTTCGGGTGGGCCGCCATGAAGGCGGCCTGCCGGCGCAGGCGGTCGGGCAGGGCGATGTCGTCGGCGTCGATGATGGCCGTGAGCGGGGTGGTTACGGCTTCCAGGCCGCGATTGAGCACGGCCGTGCGCCCGATGTTCCGGGGCAGGTGCTCCAGGCGCAGGTCGATGTGCGCCGGGGCCCTGAGGGTGTCGAGAAAGTCGCCGGTGCCGTCTTCCGAACCGTTGTTCAGGATGAGAAAGACAAAGCCGGGCAGGTCGTCGCCGGTATTTTGGGCGAAGACGCTTTCCACGGTCTCCCGAATGTAGGGCAGGCCGTTGTAAACGGTGAGCAGGACGGTCAGCGGCGAGTTCACGCTTCGGCCTCCACGGCCGCAAGAATCTTACGCATTTCGGCTTCCATATCCGGGGAACAGGCAAAATCCAAATCCCTGCGCGCGGCCGCGTTGCTTACCCGCAGGGGTTCTCCGGCCGGGGCTTCGCCCGTGTTGTTGAACATCAGGGGCACTTCGCGGCCGAGCAGCGTTTCGGCCGTATGCTGGGCAATGCGGGCCACCTCGCCCAAGGTCGTGCCCCGACCGGAGGCGATATTGTAGGTCCGGCCGGCCAAATCCGGGCGGTTGAGAAGGGCCGTGAAGGCCCCGGCCACATCGCGCAGGGGCACGAAGTCGCGTTGGGCGTCCGGGTGGGCCTTGAGGGTGATGCTGCCTTCCCGCACGGCCTGCCGACACAGGTCGTTGCAGATCAGGTGCCACTTGTCGCTTTTGGGCAGGAGCGGCGCGCCGTAGCCGTTGGTCAGGCGCAGCACGGAAAAGAGAAGACCTTTGGTGCGGGCGAACATGCGCCCGTATTCCTCGGCAAAAAAGTGGGTCAGGGCGTAATCGTTCCTGGGAGCGGCCGGCGTGGTTTCGTCGATCTCGCCGCCGGTGCGCCCGTAAACGTGAAAGGTGCTGCTGTAAACGATATGCGGTCTGTTGGGGCGCAGGAGCAGGGCTTCCAGCAGGTTGCGCGTGCCGAGAGCATTGGCTTGCAAAGATTTACGGGGGTGATCCGGGTCGTCGGAGTGGTTGCGGCCTGCCAGGTGGATGCAGGCATCGATGCCTTCGGGAAGCAGCGCGGAGAGCTCCGACGGCGAAAGCGCGGCCAGATCGGCGGCGACATGCTTGTGGGCAAAGGGCGCATGCCGGGCCGCGCCGCGCGAAAGCACGACGACCTCATGCCCGGCGGCGGCGGCGCGCGCCGCCACGTGGGCGCCAACATAGCCGTACCCTCCGGTGATCAGGCAGCGCATAGTCCGGCCTCACAAATGCTGGAGTTGGAGCAAATAAGTTTTGAAAAAGTTTTTCGCTTCGACGGACGCGCAAAACGCACGGGAGCGCGTCGCGCTTATTCCCACCGGAACGGAATCCGGTCCGTATCCTTGGGTAGACGTTCCGATTCTTCCGGGGCGTGGGGAATGTCCACGCAGTTCGCCAAAACCGAAGGCTCGGCGCTTTTGCCCGTGAACCCGTACCACAGCCCCGGCGGAATGCGCAGCAGGCGGTAGTTCCCGGGCCGGCCCAAATGGAACCGGGCGAGCTTGCCGTGGGTGGGCGAATTCGGCCGGGAATCGTAGACGACGATGTCGACCAATCCGACCGGCACGGCCAGATGCTGGGTCTGCATGCGGTGGCGCTTCCAGGCTTTGACCGCGCCGGGCAGAACCACGGAAAAATAGATTTCCCCGAACCGCTCGAACATCGGGCCGTCGGCCCGCATCATATGCAGCACCGGGCCGCCGTCGGTTTCGATTTCCTTGAGGTCGAATTCCGTGACCCCATAGATTTCCGTTTCTTTCGGGGCGGCTATTTTGTCCATGCCAGCCCTCCGGCTTCCGCCTTGCGCACGTATTCGGCGATTTGGCCGATGGTGCGGGCGTACATGGCGTGGTCGTCGGCATAAGCCTGATACCACTCGGCCGTAAAGCGCATGGTTTCGGCAAAGTCCAGGGTGGCCCGCCAGTCGAGGTGGGCCAGGGCCTTGTCGCAACAAAGCTTGAGCAGGGTGCACTCTTTTTTTCCGGCAACGGCGGCGGGGTCGCACTCATAACGAAAGCCCGGCCACAGCTTGGCCAGGGTTTCGGCCACTTCCAGCACCTCGGCGTTGACGGCCGAAGGCGGGCCGAAGTTGAAGGCCTCGGCGTTCAGGGGCAGACCCTTGGCGCTCTCTTTGCCGGCCAGGAGCATGGCTCCGAGTTGCAGATAGCCGGAGAGGGGCTCCAAGACGTGCTGCCAGGGGCGGGTGGCGTGCGGGCTGCGGATCATCACCGGCTTGCGCTCCATCCAGGCCTTGGCGCAGTCGGGCACGATGCGGTCCAGAGCCCAGTCGCCGCCGCCGATGACGTTGCCCGCCCGCACCGTGGCCGCGTTGGGGCCGCCGGCGAAGAAGCTCTTGAAATAGGAGTGGGCGATGATTTCCGCACAGGCCTTGGAGGCGCTGTAGGGATCGTGCCCGCCCAAGTGGTCGGTCTCGCGGTAACCCCAGACCCACTCGTCGTTGCGGTAGCACTTGTCGCTGGTGATGCAGACCACGGTTTTGACGCTCGGGCAGGTCCGCACCGCTTCCAGCAGGTTCAGGGTGCCCATGGCGTTGATCGCGAAGGTACCGGGCGCGTCTTCATAGGAGGGGCGCACCAGGGCCTGGGCCGCCAGGTGAAAGACCACCTCGGGCCGGAATTCCCGGACGGCCTCGGCCAGGCGGGCGGCGTCGCGCACGTCGCCGTGGGTGTGGCGGATACGCCGTTCCAACTCCAGAACCTCAAAGGCCGAAGGCGTGGACGGCGCTTCCAGGGCGTAGCCCGCGACTTCCGCGCCAAGTTCCAGAAGCCAGGCGGTCAACCAGCTTCCCTTGAATCCCGTATGCCCGGTGACAAAGACCCGGCGTCCCTTGTAGGCGTTGTTGAACACAGGTAAACCTCTTACTTATATGAGCCGCAACACATCGCGGCACAGCCCGCGACTTCCGCGCCAAGTTCCAGAAGCCGGGCGGTCTGCCGGCTTCCCTTGAATCCCGTATGCCCGGTGACAAAGACCCGGCGTCCCTTATAGGCGTTGTTGAACATGATGTTTTCGCTATTTGGTCCAGGGGGCGTTGCCCTTGTCCCAGATGGAGTTGAGAAGTTGATGGTCGCGCAGGGTGTCCATGCACTGCCAGAATCCTTCATGCCGGAACATGGCGAGCTGCCCTTCGGAAGCCAAGCGTTCCAGGGGGGCTTTTTCCAGGTCGCAGCCTTCGTCTTCGGTCAGGTATTCCAGGAATTCCGGCTCGAACACAAAAAAGCCGCAGTTGGTGAACTGGTTGAGCGTGGGTTTTTCCTTCCAGCCGGTGACCATGCCGTTTTCGTCCGTGTCCACGGTGCCGAAGCGCGAGGGCATGCGCACCCCGGTGAAGGTGCCGAGCTTGCCGTGCTTTTTATGGAAGGCCAGCAGGGCGTCGAGGTCGATGTCGGACACGCCGTCACCGTAAGTGACCATGAAGCGCTCGTTGCCGATGTGCTTGGCCGTACGTTTGATGCGGGCGCCTTTTTCGGTGTCTTCGCCGGTGTCGCAGAGGGTGACCTTCCAGTCCACACAGGCGGCCGAGGAATGCACGCACAGGTCGCCGGAGGCGAGATCGACGGTGAAATCGGAATTATGGATTTTATAGTCGTGGAAGTAGCGCTTGATCACTTCGCCCCGGTAGCCCAGGGGCAGAATGAACTCGTTATGGCCGTAGCGGGCATAGCGGTTCATGATATGCCACATGATCGGCCTGCCGCCGATTTCCACCATGGGCTTGGGTTTGAATTCGGTTTCTTCGCGCAGACGGGTGCCTTTGCCCCCGCAAAAAATAATCACTTTCATGGATACCTCAGAGGTGCCTGACATCGTGGAGTGAGCGGCGGTTCCGCGCCCAGAGACTTTTGCCGTCCCGCCGTTTATGGGGAATATCTCTTGTGCGATGGATTGTCCAGTGGGACGCGGGGGAACGGCAAAAAACGGAAGGCGGCGGGAGAGTGTTGTCGGGGAGCACCGGAAGCAGCCTTGTGCGGGCAGGTTTCTCCGTACGCGCCCGCTCTGCGGACCTCTAAGGCGGAGGGCTTGGCGCGCGTCCGTAGCCGTCGGCCTTCAGGAAAGCCCCGGTCCTTCGGCCAGCGGAAGCTCTTACGGCAAAGACGCGGGAGACGGCGCTTCGTCCGCCTTGTACAAGGGGAGCCGGCAACCTTTCCAAGGGATGAAGGTGCCGTTTTTTGCCGGGACTGCGGTAGCCGCATCCGGCGTTCCTGTTGTGTCCGTCGTGGGCGGGGAGTTCGCCGGGACGGCATGATCCGGGTCGGCTCCTTGCTCCGGCGCGGGGGCGGAGTCTGAAGAGGCAGAGGAGTCCACGGGCGTTTCGGGGCCGGGAACGGGAACAGCTTCTTTGGGCGGGCAGACCAGGAGCACGCGTTCCGGGTGCTCGATGTAGCGGGCGTCCACCTCTTTGAAGCATGCGGGCCTGCCGGACCATTCCTTCAGATCCTTGCGCCGGATGGCCAAAACCACGCCGTGCTCTCCGGGCATGGGGGGCAGCTCGGCCAGGGATTCGATGTCCTTGACCGGGGAACCGGCATAATAGGCGTAGATGCCGGGGTAGTTTTTGTAGGAAAACGGCAGATAGCCCTTCTCCATCCAGCTTTTCATAACCAGCGACTGGCCCTTGGGGCTGAGCACCGCGTCAAAGGCCGGGGCCACATCGCGGGCCAGGGGATACGAGAGAAGGGTAAAAGCCAGGGCGCAGCTCAGGAGCACGCCTTCCGGCCGGGAGCTTTTCAGAACCATGAAGAGGAACAACCCGGCCGCGATCAAGCCGAAAGCGGCCAGATAAAAAGCCGAGGAACCGGTAATCCGCCAGGCGGGCAAACCCAGGCCGGCCGGCGCGGGAAGAGCCCCGAAGAAGACCAGGGTCGCCCCGAAAAGCCCCAGGCCGGCCAGAACCAAGACCAAGGCTATGAGTCGGCGGAACAGCGCGGCCCGGAAGCCGGAAAGCTCCAAAATCGCTCGGCTCGCGAGCAGGGCCACGGCCGGCAAGGCGGGCAGGTAGTAGATCAAGATTTTGCCGCTGAGGCAGGAAAGCAGGACCAGGGCGGAGAGGGCGATGCACCAGAGGAAGGCTCGACCTTCGCCTTCGGGGCGACGCAGAAAGCGAAAACGCTCGCGTACGCCCGAACTGAACAGACGATGCCACGGCAGGCAGAAGAGGACCAGCGAGAAGGGCATGAGGAGCAACGGCAGACGCACATAGTACCAGAAGGGTTCTTTGTGGGCAAAGGAGTGCCCGGCTCTGGCCAGAATTTGCTTGTGCCAGACCTCGCGGATCAGATCGTCCAGCGAGCCTTGCTCCAGGTGGACCAAGACGACCCAGACCGCGACCACGGCGCAGGCCGTCAACAGGCCCAGGGCCATATCAAGGCGCAACAGGCGGTGCGGCTTTCCCCGCCAGAACACGAAAAAGATTCCGGCCGCGAGCGGCAGGGCCAGGCCCAGCGGTCCTTTGATCAAGCAGGCCACGCCGGCTAGGGCAAAGGCCAAGAGGCTGAACAGAAAACTCCTCGGTCGGATCAGGGCATGGTACAGGGCCGCATACGCGCAGATGATGCAGGCCGAGAAGAGAAAATCCATGCGGGCGTAGTGCAGCAATCCGTATACGAAGCCGCCGCAGAACAGGATGATGCCCGAGGCCAGCAGGGTGCGGCCGTCGGCGCGTTCCACGAATCGGCCCAAAAGCAGGAACGAGAGCAGATAGAGCAGGGCGGAGACGGCGGCGCCCGTAAAATACAGCACCGGGCCCTCGACCCGGATGACTTCATAGATGCCCCGGAGAAACCAGAAGTAGAGAGGCGGTTTGTCCCAGTAGTCCTCACCGTTCAGTTGCAGAACGACGCCCCGGCCGTGTTCGAGCAGGTTGCGGAAGGCGTCGGCGTGGCGAACTTCATCCGAAAACCACAGGGCGCGGGCATCCAGGCTGAAGATGGTCTGGGCCGCGAGCATCAGGATCAGCACCAGCCAGGGGGCGCGGGCGATAAGATCAAAAATGCGCGATCCCAGGCTTGGGTCCATGCCGGAAGGCGTAGGCACGATGGGGTGAAGCGGGAAAAAGCCACGTTCCGGGGTCGGCGAAGCGGTGGGGGCCGTGGGCGTCGCCGCTTCGGTCGGAGAGAAAGAAATGGACGATGAAGACGCGGCCGAAAGGGGTGCGACCTCGGGCGTCGGAGCGTTTTGGGGGGCCGATGCGGCTTCGGATTCGGTCTCTTGGGTCGAGGCGGCCTGGATTTCGGGGGTGGTTTTGCCGGGAGCCTTGGCGGAGATATTGGTGGGCGAATGGGCCGCTGCGCTCTTCTCGTCGGCGTGGGGCAGGGGCGTGGAGCCATCGGTGCACGCGTCGGTCGGTGCGGCTTCCGAACCTTCGGCCAAGGAGCTTTCGGGCCGGAGGCATTCGGAGGCGTTTATTTCCCTTTCCAAGGGCAGGGGCAACTGCCCCGGTACAAAGGGCGCGGAACCGTCGTCTTCCGGTGCCGGGGGCACGGTCTGGGGATCGGCCGGCGGCGCGGCGGAAACGGTCGGCGTCGGAACGCCGGGAAGGGATTCCTGGGTTTGCGCGGTATCCGCAAGCGGCCGTTTGGCGTTGTCGCTGTCGTTCATGTTCTTCGCTCCCGGCAAAGAAGGTGGATGATGAAGGCGGCGAAGCTTCCCAAGGCCAAACCGGCACAGATGTCCCAGATGTGGTGCATGCCGAGGAAAATTCGGGTGTAGGCCGTCAGGGCCGTAATCAGGCCGAGCAGCAGGCTTGGCCATATGCCGCGCAGGCGCACGGCCAGGGGCACGGTTGAGGTGACGACTTCCGTGGTGTGCCCCGAGGGAAAGGCGTGGTTGCCGTGCTTGAAGGTGAACGGTTCGTAAACCGTTCCGGCCAGCATCGCATCGGGGCGGGGCTTGCCCACCATAATTTTCAGCGTCCGCACCAGGAGAAAGGAAACGACGATTTGGACCGCCGCGTAAATCAGGACAAAACGCAGCAACGCTTTATCTTTACTCCGCCAAGCTCGGAAAAACACGGCCGCATACAGCAGGTAAAAGAGCGGGTTCAGCGTATACGTGAGGATGGTCAGCGCCAGGGTGAGGTTCGGGTGCAGGACTTGCTGTTCGGCATAATACCGAGCCACTTCCGCGCCGGTGCCCCGGAACAGACCGACCCAGGCGAGCATGAGCAGGCAGGGGAGCAGGCACAGCGCGTGCTTTCCCCAAGGATAGGGGCGTGGAGAATGTGACGAAATCATGCGCCGATGGCTTTGTGGGGACTGTTCACTCCCCGTCCTCTTCGCTTTTGAGCCGCCTGATGCGTTTGCGTTCCTCTTGGAACACATGGCGGATGATGTTTTCCTTGTCGCCTTCGCGCAGGCCGACATACGAGAGGGCAAAAGGCGTCTTGTCGTTGCCCGAGACGGGCGGGTTCGGGAGTTTACGCTCAACCTCGGCGATACAGGAGGCCATGTTCAGCGGGAATTCCTCCAGCAGCAGGACCAGTTCCAGGAGATCGCCCGGGAGCAGGGGTTCCCGGCATTCCAGGTGCAGGGCGTCGCCGCCCAGGCGGACGACCACGGCATCAAGGGGAAAATCGTTGCGCAGATCGTCGCGCTGCAGATGCCCAAGAATCGCGTCGAGCTTGCGGTCCATTTCGGTCAGCAGACGAAGCACCGGGTCCTGCCGGCCGGACTTGGCCGCGATTTCCTCGCGGAGCCCGAGGCCCTCCGAGGCGGCCCGGTCGGCGCACAACTGCGGCTCGCCCGGGGCGACCGGCCGGTACATGGCTTTGACCATGACCGGAACGGACACGTACTGCTGCGTCATGGTTCCCTCAGCAAGCGTTTGCGCGCCGAGCGACGGGACGGGGCCCGCGCCGAGGCGGAACAATTATTTTCCGGTGGCCAGGAACTGCTTGGCGCGGGTGGCTTCCGGACTGGAGGGGTAGCGCTTGACCAGTTCGTTGAGGCGTTCCTTGGCGGCGTCTTTTTTCCCCGCGTTGTGCAGGGCGATGCCCTGTTTGAGCATGGCGGACTGGATTTTGGCGCTGCCGGGGTACTTGGCGATGACTTCCTGGTAGGCCAGAGCCGCGCGGGCGTAGTCCTTCATCTGGAAGTACGATTCGCCCTGCCAGAAATAGGCGTTGCCCGCCAGCTTATGCTTGGGGTAGGCGGCTGTGAAGTCTTTGAAGGAAACCACGGCGTCCTGGTAGTTGTGCTGGTCGAAGGACTTGATGCCCGCGTTGTACAGATTGTCGGCCGTATCCGAAGACCCGGCCGGAGTCGCGGAAGCGGTCGGGGTCGCGGCGGGCGTCGGCTCGGGCGTGTCCGCGGGGTAGGCGGGCTGAGCCGTGGGATACGGCTGCGCGGCCGGAGCGCCGTAAGGGGCCGCGGACTGGGGCGCGTAGCCGGGTGTGCCGGTGGTAATGGGCGCGTCCAGAGATTCGGTGCTGATGGCCATTTGCGAAGCCATGCGGCGCAGCAGGTCTTCCATGCGGCGGATTTTTTCGCGCATCGTGGCCACTTCGCCCGGCTGCAGGCCGGCGTCGTCGAGTCTGCCCTGCACGGTATTGAGGTCTTGACGCATGGTCTGCATCTGGGCCCACATTTCCGCCTGACCGGGCAGAACCTGTTCGACCTGGCCGACTTGGCCCATCAGGCCTTGGATTTGCTGCTCGTGCCGAGCCACCTGGCTGCTCAGGCTTTCCCCCGAAGAGGTGCTTCCGCCTTGAGGGACGCACGCGACCATCGACGCGGCGAGGCCAAGAAAAAGAACAAAGCACAGTCGTTTCATGGAGGTTGCTCCTTTGGTTGACGCGTTGGTGCGCCGAATACGCGCTGTGGAGGCGGGGCATTTTCCCCGCGTGAGCTGTGGATGATATGATGAGAGTATGTCGTACATGCTTATGAACCGGGTTTCGTAAAGAATTTTCCGGTGGTTCGGCGCAGGCCGAAACAAAGATACGCCAAACCGCCGATCACCGGCAGGAACATACCCACGCAAACCCAGATGACCCGTTCCTGCGGTGTGGGAAAAGTATGATGGAAGGCGTGGTAGATGGCCCAGAGGTTGGGCAGGGCGAAAAGCCCCACCACGGCATAGAAAAGTATTGGGTTCATCGCTTCTCCGGAGTTTTTCCGTCCGCTCCGAACAGAATGCACAGGGCGGCAAGGCCCGCGCCCACGCAGATTCCAATGTCGGCCACGTTGAAAGCCGGCCAGTGCATGCCGTTATAGTGGAAATCCAAAAAATCCACCACCGCCCCAAAGCGGGCCCGGTCCACGGCATTCCCCACGGCCCCGCCCAAAATCAAGCCCAAGGCGAGAACAAAAGCGCGCGAACGGGCCGAGCGGGCGATCCACACAATGACGACGGCGGCTATGGCCGTGGCTCCCAAGAACAAACGGGCGGCCCAAGGCGTGGACGGGTCGTTCAAAAAGCCGAAGGCCGCGCCCATGTTGCGCACATGCACCAAATTGAAGAAATCCGTGATGAAAATACCCTTGTTCAGCGGCAGCTCGGCCATGGCCAAGTGCTTGGTCCAAAGGTCCAGGGCCGTGATCAAAACAGCCGGAACGAGGAGCCACAAGTATTTTCCACCGGGGAATGCATTTTTTTTAGGCAAAATGATATCCTTTGGGGCTGCCGCCCCAAGCCCGCCTGGGGGGAATGATTCCCCCCAGACCCCCTCACTTGTCGACAATTTCGTGCTTTGCACGGGCTTGTAGGACTACTGGGGGTGCAGGGGATTCAATCCCCTGCCGGGGTTCAGGGGCGGAGCCCCTGACGTAGAAAACGAATTTTATTTCTTACCCAATCTTCTTCAACACCGCGGTGCAGCGCGGGCAGGTTTCCGGGTGGGCCGGGTCTGTGCCGAGTTCGGTGCTGTAAATCCAGCAGCGGGAGCACTTTTCCCCGGCGGCTTTGGCCACCTGGATGCGCACGCCTTCCAGATCCTGGGCGGCGACGGCCGAGGCCGGGGCCTTGGCGGCGTCTTCCAGGGCGAACTGCGAAACGATGAACAGAGCCCGCAGATCCGTGCCCAGGTTTTCGAGCGAAGCGCGCAATTCGGCCGGGGCGTAGACGGTGACGGCCGTATCCAGACCGTGGCCGATGTCGCCGGCTTTGCGCAGGGGCTCGATGGCTTTGGTGATTTCCGCGCGGAGCGCCAGGACCGTATCCCAGCAGGCCCGCTCTTCGGCGCTCAGGCGTAGGACCGGAGCCTCGGCCGAGGGCAGGGCGAAGACCGTGGATTTCTTGGGGCGCAGGGCTTCCGGAATGTGCGAGAACACTTCCTCGGCCGTGAACGAGAGCACCGGGGCCATGTCGGCGGTGATCAGCAACAGAATGCGCCACAGGGCGGTCTGGGCCGAGCGCCGGCCGGCTTCGCCGGGGGCGGAGGAGTACAGGCGGTCTTTGAGCACGTCCAGGTAAAAGGCCGAAAGGTCGGTCACGCAGACATTGTGCAGGCCGTGGAAGACCTTGTGGAACTCATAGTCCGTGTAAGCCTTCTGGATTTCCTCGTGCATCCGGGAAACCACATCCAAGGCGTAGCGGTCCAGGGGATCGAGGGCTTCGTCGGCCACGGCGTCGGCCGGGGTGAAGTCGGAGAGGTTGCCGAGCAGATACCGGCAGGTGTTGCGGATGCGCCGGTAAGCGTCCACCTGACGGTTGAGGATCTCGTCGGAAATACGCACATCTTCGCGGTAATCCACCGAAGCGACCCACAAGCGCAGTATTTCCGCGCCGTACTTGGCGATGATTTCCTCCGGGGCGACCACGTTGCCCACGGATTTGGACATCTTCTTGCCCTCGCCGTCGACCACGTAGCCGTGGGTGAGCACGGCCTTGTACGGCGGCACGCCGCGCGTACCCATGCTCGCCAGGAGCGAGCTGTGGAACCAGCCGCGATGCTGGTCCGAGCCTTCCAGGTACATGTCGGCCGGGAAGCGGCATTCCTTGCGCCGCTCGACCACGGCCGCGAAGCTGGTGCCCGAGTCGAACCAGACGTCCAGGATGTCGGTTTCCTTTTCCCATTCCTTGGACCCGCAGGACGGGCAGACCAGACCGGCCGGAGCGATGTCCTCCAGCGGCGTTTCGAACCAGTAGTCGCAGCCCGTGGGGTGCTTGGCGAAGCGTTCGGCCATGTCCTTGCTCCAGGCCGGGCTGTGCCAGGCTTCGCCGCAGCCTTTGCAGAGCAGGGCCACAATGGGCACGCCCCAGGTGCGCTGGCGCGAGATGCACCAGTCGGGCCGGTTTTCGATCATCTGGTGGATGCGCTCCTCACCCCAGGCGGGAATCCAGCGCACGTCCCGGCGGATGGCCTCCAGGGTGCGGCTGCGCAGGTTGTTCTTTTCCATGGAGATGAACCACTGGGTGGTGGCCCGGAAGATGACCGGTTTTTTGCAGCGCCAGCAATGCGGGTAGGAGTGCTTGATGTTCCCCTTGGTCAGCAGGTTGCCGTTTGCGTTCAGCTTGGCGATGACCGGCTCGTTGGCTTCGAACACGGTCAGGCCGGCGAAGTGCTCGACAGACGACAGGAAGCGCCCCTCGTCATCCAGGGGAGAGAGGATTTCCAGGTTGTTTTCCAGGCCCATCTCGTAGTCTTCGCGGCCGTGGCCCGGGGCGGTGTGCACGCAGCCCGTGCCCGCGTCGAGGGTGACGTGCCGGCCCAGAACCACCGGCGAGGACCGGTCGTAAATGGGATGTTTGGCCACAAGGCCCCTGAGGGCCTCGCCTTTGACGATGCTCAGAATCGAGGTGTTCACCCAGCCGAAGTGCTTGCGGCATTCGTCAAGCAGGGCCTCGGCCAGGATGTAGCATTCGCCCTCCACGTCCACCAGGGCGTAGTCGGCTTCGGGGTGCAGCGACACGGCCATGTTGTCCGGAATGGTCCAGGGCGTGGTGGTCCAGATCACCAGCCAGGTATGGCCGGGCACGGCTTTGGGCAGGAATTTGGCCAGACGTTCGTCCGTGACCGGGAAACGCACGTAGATGGAGGGCGAGGTGTGGTCGTAGTATTCCACCTCGGCTTCGGCCAGAGCGGTTTTACAGGAACAGCACCAGTGGATGGGTTTTTTGCTGCGCACCACCGAGCCGGCGGCCATGAAGTTGCCCAGTTCGCGGGCCGTGGCGGCCTCGTATTCCGGGTGCATGGACAAATACGGCTCGTCCCAGACCCCGAACACGCCCAGGCGCTTAAATTCCTTGCGCTGCACGTCGATCCACTTGCCGGCGTATTCGCGGCAAAGTTTGCGGACCACATGGGCGGGCAGTTCTTTTTTCTTTTCTTTGAGTTCCTGCTCGACCTTCAGTTCAATGGGCAGGCCGTGGCAGTCCCAGCCGGGCACGTATTCGGCCTTGTACCCCTGCATGTTGCGCGACTTGACGATGACGTCCTTCAAAATTTTGTTCAGAGCCGTGCCCAGGTGAATGTGCCCGTTGGCGTACGGCGGGCCGTCGTGCAGCACGAACACGCCTTTTTCGCCGCCGGAAGCGGTCATGGCCGCGTAGGCCTTGTCGTCTTCCCATTTCTTGAGGGTTTTGGGCTCGCTCTGGGTCAGCCCGGCCTTCATGGGGAAGGCGGTTTGGGGCAGGTTCAACGTCTTCTTATAGTCGCTCATGAGGGGGTTCCTTTTACCGGCAATAGACCGTGGCCGAATCCCCAATTTTGGGCCAAGCCTTTTGCAAAGTCAAGGTTGGGGAGCGGGCCGGTTTGGCGTGATACTGCGTCAGGCTCGTTTTGTGCTCCGAAAACAGGATTGCGAAGCTCGGCCGGTCGCCGGTGCGCCCGGAGGATCAAGTGTCTGGTCCACAACAGCGCGGGCCGCAAGGACCGAAGAGTCCAGCCCCATCGCCCAAATCGTCGCCTTCCTTGTCTGACACCAAACCGTTCCCGCTCCCCTGCGGGGTCGGCGCAACTAATTTTTAACCTGGGGCAGTTTCCCTTGCGCTTCGAGTTTGGGCTGCCCTCGAAAAATTTCCGGACTCCCATGTGTCGGCAAGCCCGCGCCTTGCGCGGGCTTACCGACACAATGAGGGGGTCTGGGGGAAATCATTTCCCCCAGATATCCAAGCCCTACGCCGGGTTCATGCATTGGGACAGGCGGGTGAAGACGCCGGAGTCGACGGCGGCGGCGTTCACCTCCAGGACGTCGTGGAGTTTGCGGACCTGGTGGATGACCTGTTCCATGCGTCCGTCGTCGTGGACCATCAGCCACATGGAGCAGATGGAGCCGTCGCCGATGGGCGCGACCAGGATGCCTTCCAGGTTGAAGGCCCGGCGGGCGAACAGGCCGCAGACGTGCGACATGACGCCGGGGTGGTTGTTGACGGTCAGATGCAAGGCCGAAAGGGCGGCGGGGTTTTGGGCGGAATCAGTCATTGAGGTCGCCTCCGAGCATTTCACTGTTGGCCGCTCCGGGCGGCACCATGGGGAAGACCATGTCCTTGGCACGCACGTTCACTTCGATCAGGCGCGGTCCGTGTTCGCGCAGGGCTTTTTCCAGATCGCGCATCGGGTCGTCGCAGGTGCTCAGGTTCACGCCCTGAATGCCGAAGCCTTCGGCGATGCGGATGAAATCCGGGTTGGAAGCGTAGCGCGAGGCGAACACCCGCCCGTCGAAGAACAGGGCCTGCTGTTGCTGCACAAGGCCCAGAGCGTTGTTGTTGCAGAGGATGATCTTGATGTTGACGTTTTCTTCGGCGGCCGTGGCCAGCTCCTGAATGTTCATGAGCAGGCTGCCGTCACCGGTGAAGCAGGCCACCGTGGATTCCGGGCACTCCAAGGCCGCGCCGATGGCCGCCGGCAGGCCGAAGCCCATGGTCCCGAGCCCGGCGGAGGTCAGCCAGCGGCCCGGCTTGCGGAAAGGATAAGCCTGGGCCGTGCGCATCTGGTGCTGGCCCACGTCCGTGACGATCACGGCGTCGTCGTCGAGGAAGGACGCGGCACAGTGGATGATGCCGTAGGGCGTGAGCGGGTCGTCCAGACCGGGAAAGGCCGGGGTCTGGGCTTTCAGCGCGGCCGTCCGGGCCGGCCAGGGGGAGCGGTCGTGGGTGGCCAGAAGCGGCTCAAGGGCGCGCAGGGCCAGGCCCGCGTCGGCGATGACCGCCGTATGTGGGGTGCGCAGTTTGCCCACCTCGCCGGCATCCAGGTCGATATGGACGAATTCCGCGTTGGGGCAGAACTTTTCCAGGCGGCCGGTGGTCCGGTCGCCCAGGCGGGCCCCGACCACGATGAGCAGGTCGCTTTCTTCCAACAGCAGGTTGGCGTGCCGGGTGCCGTGCATGCCGAGCAGGCCGAGGGAAAGCTCGTGCCCGTCCGGAATGATTCCCAGCCCGCGCAGGGACATGGCCGCCGGAATACGCCGACTCTCGACCAGGGCCAGGGCCTGCCGGGCGATGGCCGGGGCGGCCGCGCCTCCCCCCAGAAGCAGGAAGGGGCGCTTCGAGCGGTTGATGCGCTCCGCGGCGGCGGCAATCTGGGCCGGATCGGGCTCACGGGGGGTGTCGGGCGCCCCCGGCGCGGGCAGATCGGGCAGATCGACGACGGCGGTCTGGACGTCTTTGGGGATGTCGATCAGCACCGGGCCGGGCCGGCCGCCGGCCGCGATGCGGAAGGCTTCCGGGATGATCTGGAGCAGTTCTTCGACGGAGCGGGCCAGGAAGTTGTGTTTGGCCACGGGCAGGGACATGCCGTAGATGTCCACTTCCTGGAAGGCGTCGGTGCCGATCATCCCGAGCGGCACCTGTCCGGTGATGCAGACCACCGGAACGGAGTCGAGCCGGGCATCGGCCAGGGCGGTGAGGGTGTTGGTCGCCCCCGGCCCGGAGGTGGCGAAAAAGACGGCCGGAACCCCGCCGGCGCGGGCCGTGCCCTGGGCGATGAATCCCGCGCCCTGTTCGTGCCGGGCAAGGATGTGGCGGATACGTTTGCTGCGCGAAAGCGCGTCGTACAAGGGCAGGTTGCAGCCGCCGGGGATACCGGCGATGCGGGTGACGCCCTGTTGTTCCAACAATCGGATGGTCAGTTCGGCTCCGGACATTCGGCTCATGGTTGCAGGCCTCCTTTGCCTGCCGCCTTCGGCGTGATCCGGCGGGCCGTCTGCCCGAAAAAGGAAAAACCCCCGCCGGCTCGCGCCTGCGGGGGTTGTGGCTTTGCCGTGCCTGTCTTTCCCTACAACGCGAGTATGGTATCGCCACGTACGACGACGACGGCGATTAGGCTCACGAAAGAGGGGGAAAGCAGGGTGGACTTCATTTGCAAAATTCCTCGTGACTTCTGTCTAGCGCGGGGCGCGGGCGGTTGTCAACAACACTTCGCATTTTTTGCCGAGCGGTTCAGGCGGTTTGTTCCGGCGATTCGCCCGGCGCGCCGGGGGCCAAGGTCGCCTCCAGGTCGGCTAGTTCCTCGTCGAGGATTTTGGCCGTGCGCGGGCAGATGAGCATGCCGAAGTGGCTCACCGCCGGAGTCGGGCGCATTTTCCAGCCGGGCGGGGGAACCAGCGACGAAGCAGGCTGCACGGCTTCGTCCGTGGGTGAAACGAGCGAGACGCAGGGGATGCTCGGGGGCGTGCCCTCCAGGGCGATCAGCTCATGAATGAACTCCGAGCGTGGGGCGATGTGCTTGCCCAGGCCGAAGGAAAACACGGCGGCCAACTTGCTGCCCCGGTGCGGCGTGCCCAGGGTGATCAAGCCAGCGGCGCGGGTTTCGTTGCCTTCGCGGGCCATCCACTTGCGGGCCAGAAGGCCGCCCAGGCTGTGAACCACGAGCACGGGTCTATGGCCGGGGAAGGCGGCTTCAACCATATGCACGTGGTCGTCCAGACGGGAGATGATTGTCTCCAGGCTTGAGAACAGGCTGTTGTAGCCGAAAATGGTTACCCGGCGGTTCTGTTTTTCCAGGCGGCGGGTCAGGTACAGCCAGACGCCGGGGCTGTCGTGGATGCCGTGGATCAGAATGAGCGGCGGGTGGTCGATATCGCGTTCGGCCTTGAGCGGTGAAGGCTTGCGGGAAAAAAAGAAGCCGAAGGGCACCAGACAGGACGCGGCGAGATTCCCGCCAAGCGCGAAAAGCCAGCCTCGAACCACCGTAAAAAGGCTGGGCTTCGGCCGTTCAAACGGAGGGTTTTCGTCGTTTACGGCCTCGTACCAGAGCAGAAGGGAAGACGTGGCGGCAAAAGCCAGGTAGCCGGCAAGAACAAGGTACAAGAAAGAGATCATGGAGAAAACCCGCTGCGCTATGAGGTGACCGGAATACGACGATGCAGTATTCCATACCCGTAGCCGTCTGGCAAGGGAACGCCGGTGGCAGGCCTGGTGTGGCGTGAGACGGCGTCAGGCTCGTTTCGTGCTCCGGGGCAGGACCAAAAGAGTCCAGCCCCATCGCCCGAAGCTTCGCCTTCCTTGTCTGACGCCACACCAGGCCTACCACCCTGCCGCGCGGACCGAGTTTCCTCGCCCCGAATCATGCTTTTACGTGATGCCCGCGTCGGATTTTGTTGGTTGCGCAGCCGGTCCATCAAGCATACGCAAAGCGTCGTGACGGTTTGTAGCGGGCGAACTTCATGATAATATCGTTTTTCCGCGCTGACTTGCGCGATCTACCCGGCCTTCGCGCAAAACAGGTCTTGGCAAGTTTTTGGGTTTGTGCTAAATGGCACAAAGTCACTTTACGGGTTCCACATGCGAAACGGTCGCGGCCTGCCCGCAGACCACCACCTTTATGGAGGAAAACCATGACGGCATTTGTTATTGGTCACAAAAACCCCGACACCGACAGCATCATCTCGGCCATTGCCGGTGCCGACCTCATGAGCAAGCGCGGCGTCGCCGCCAAAGCCGTTGCCCAGGGCGCTCCCACCCCTGAAACCGAGTTCGTGCTGAACAAGTTCGGCCTGAAGGCTCCGGAAGTCGTGACTTCCGTGGCCGGCCAGAAAGTCGTCCTGGTTGACCACTCCGATCTGCCCCAGGCCCCGGCGGACCTGAAAGACGCCGAAGTCATCGCGGTCATCGACCACCACAAACTGGGCGACGTGACCACCTCCAGCCCGCTGCTGATGTGGGTATGGCCCGCCGGCTGTACCGGCACGGTGCTGAAAAACATGTACGACTTTTACGGCATCGAGATTCCCAAGAACATCGCCGGCGGCCTGCTTTGCGCCATCCTTTCCGACACCGTGATCTTCAAGTCGCCCACCACCACGGATGACGACAAGAAAGCCGTGGAAGCCCTGGCGAAAATCGCCGGTGTGGCCGACTACAAGGCCCTCGGCATGGACATGTTCAAGGTCAAGTCCGCCGTGGACGGCGTGCCCGCCCGCGACCTCGTCTTCCGCGACTACAAAGACTTCGACATGAGCGGCACCAAGGTCGGCATCGGCCAACTGGAAGTCATCGACCTGGCCATGCTCGACAAGGTCAAGGGCGACCTCGCCGCTGAAATCTGCGCGGTTAAGAAGGAAAAAGGCTGCCACAGCATCTTCCTGCTCCTGACCGACATCATGAAGGAAGGCTCGGAAATGCTGATTTGTTCCGACGACGCCGGCGTGGTGCAAAAAGCCTTCGGCGTGGCCGGCGACAAGTCCGTCTGGCTGCCCAAAGTCATGAGCCGCAAAAAGGACGTGGTCCCGAAGTTCGAAGCCGTGTTCAAAGGTTGATTTTTCCGGGGGAAATGAGCCAGGGCTGCCAAGGTCAGCCAGACACTCATGCTCCCACTATGCGATGAGGTCGCCTTACCTCGTCGCGGGCGGCACCCCAGACCCCCTCGATAAGCGAAGACCCCGCGATGCGCGGGGTCTTCGCTTATGGGAGGCGTGGCCGAACCCGTTTTTGAATATTCGGGGCATCCCTTGACGGAATTTTTGTGTCCGATGTGGAAAACCCCGCACATCGCGGGGTTTTCCACATTGGGGGTCAAGGGGATTCAATCCCCTTGCGGGGGAGTATGAGGGGGTGGACCGCCCCCATATCGCAACTAAAAGAAAGAACAGCCTTTGGTGTTGGCGACATAGGCGGCCACACCGCTCAGGATTACCAAAAGAAGCAGCCCACGGCGGCGGGGCATGATCCGCGCGAGCCCGCGCTTGGCGGCATCTTCGGGGCGGGAACGGCGGAAGTCGGACGGGTCTCCAAGGGAGCTTTCCAGGGTGATCCAGGTTTCGCCGCGACCGCACGACTCCGGCTCCGGCAGGTCGGGTTGTTCGGCGTCGCCTTCCCGCAGCAGGGTTCGGATCCGCTCGGCCCGCGCTTCATCCTCCGCGTCGGGCGGCCCGGTCGGGCGGGTGGGGCGGGCGCAAAGAATCGCGGCGGCGGCCCGCAGGCCGGAGGCCGGCGTATCGACCCGGACGGCGGCTTCCAGAATCAGATTGAGAAGAACTTCGTCGCCGGTCGGTTCCGCCGGCTCGAGGGGGGGAAGATCCTGTTCAGGCATCGTGATCTCCGTGGGGGAAGTCGGAAAGGAGCTCAACCATCCGGGCAGGAGAAACGTCGAGACAGCCGCCGCCTTTGGCGCAGTGAAAACCGCCGTGCAGCGAGCAGGGCCGGCAGGCCAGGGCGCGTTCGATGACCAGATCGCGCGGGCCGCACGGGTAGAATCCCCATTCCCTGGTTGTGGGGCCGAACAGGGCAACAACCGGCGTCCCCACGGCCGTGGCCAGATGCATGGGGCCGGAGTCGCCCGTGACCAAGGCCCGGCAACGGGCCAGCAGGGCGCAGGTCTGGCGCAGGGTGGTACGGTTGGTGTAATCCCAGGGCCGATCCGGGAGCAGAGGCGTTCCCACGCCCATAATCAGGGGGGGAATGTCTTGGGCTTCCAGGAGCGCGGCCGTTTCCGTCCAGAAAGAGGCTGGCTTGGTTTTCAAAGCGTGGGCCGCGAACGGGTGCAGGGCCACAGGGCGGATGTCCGCTCGGCCGAACGTCGCGGCCAGGAAGCCGTCGGCTTCGCGCAGTTCGGCTTCGGTCAGATGAATCTCCGGCCGGAGCAGGCTTTGGGCGGGAACATCACGCTTGCCGTATAAAGCCATGGCATAGCGTTGCGGCACATTATGGCGGCAGAGAACCTCGCGGAACAGCCGACCACCCGAGGCCAGAAAAAGCCTGCGTTCCAGAGAAAATTTCGGATAACGCACGACAGGGCCTTTCCACAGCGCGGTCAGCAGGCGGGTACGGGGGATGCCGTGCAGGTCGAGCAGGCCGTGCCCGTGGAATTCCTTGGCCAGTTCCCGAAACCGGGCCGTCAGGTCGCCGGTGGAAAGGCCGGAAGGGTCAAAGGGAACAACCGCCTCAACGTGTGGGTTGCCGGCAAAAATCGGAGCCCAAGCGGGCTTGGTCAGCACGGTGAGCTGCAGGCCGAGGTCTTCATGGAACAGGCGCAGGGGGCCGGTGGTCAACACCACGTCGCCGAGGTGTCCGAAACGGACGGCAAGCATATGATCGGCGGGCGGGGTGGGTTTCATGGGTGATCCTGCGTGAACGGGCATCTTTTGGGGCGTCGCGGAAATTTCCTTTGTGACCGGTCGGCGCGCATGGAGATTCCCGGCGCACGTTCCATACACCGCCTGTTCCGTATTGACAACAGTATGCAAATGGAGCACTTTTTCTCTTCATTTTCTTGCCACGAACAGCAGTCGGAGCTTTTATGAACGTTCGCTACGATCTTCTGCCCCAGGCCCAGCGCAAAAGCCCGCCCCCGGCGGATACCCCGCCCGCTTTCGGGGTGCTGCGCACCAACCATATGTTTCTTATGGACTACGCCGACGGCGAATGGCGGGACCCGCGAATCGTTCCCTACGGCCCCATTGAGTTGATGCCCGGAGCCATGTGCCTGCACTACGGCCAGACGCTGTTCGAAGGCATCAAAGCCTTCCGCCACGCCGATGGCGAACTCTACATTTTTCGGCCGGACAAGAACGCCGAGCGTCTGAACCACTCGGCCGACATTTTGTGCATGCCGCAAATCCCGGCGGAAGTGCAGTTGGACGCCCTGGATCGACTCCTTGATGTGGAGCGGGATTGGTGTCCCCTGGCGCCTGAGTCCTCCATGTATATCCGGCCCTTTATGTTTGCTTCCCAGGACGCCCTGGGCGTGAAGCCGAGCGCAAACTACATCTTCTGCATCATGCTGTCGCCGAGCGGACCGTATTACAGCGGCGGTTTTTCCAAGGCCATCCGTCTGCTCATCTCCAAAAAATTCCACCGGGCCGTTTCCGGCGGCACGGGTTCGGCCAAGGCCGGGGGCAACTACGCCGCCTCGCTGCGCGCCGCCGAAGCCGCCTATAAAGAAGGAGCCTCACAGGTGCTCTACCTGGATGCCTCCAACACCTACATTGAAGAAGCCGGGGCCATGAACCACTATCATGTGCTCAGCGACGGCACTTTCATCATTCCCGAGTTCTCGGACTCCATTCTGCGCTCGATCACCTCGCTTTCGGTGCTGGAGTTGGGCAAGGCCGGAAAGATCAAAGCCCGGACCGAGCAGATTCCCCTGGATACGTTCCTGGCCGACATCAAGGCCGGGCGGATTGTCGAGGCCGGGGGCTTCGGCACCGCCGCCGTGGTCAGCCCCGTGGGCCGTTACCTGCTGGAAGACGGCACGGAATGTGTGATCGGCGACGGGGAGATCGGCAAGTATTCCCGCGAGTTGTATTCTCTCTATTCCGACATCCAGACCGGCCGGGTTCCCGCGCCGGAAGGCTGGCTGCGCAAGGTCAAACGCTTCAAGTGAGCCTGCGGCAGGTGAGTGCGGAGCACTCCCCGGGCACAGGTTCATCGCTCAACGGGCATGAGTGCGGCGTCATGCAACAACCGCCTCTGCCTCCATATCGCTGAAGATCGTACAATGGGTGTTCGCCGCGCCTGTGAGCGTTGAAAAAGTTCACAGGCGCGCCCCCCCGCAGGGTCGTCGGCCGTTCGACACGACGTATTTCGTACCGGGGGGACGGCGTCGCCGAGCCGGCCGTCGCAATTCCACCCAATCGCCCTCCCGCGCCGAAGGCCGGCACGTCTGTGCCGACTTCGCTAGGATGCGTATGCCTGTCGGTTCTCCTTCTCCTCTTGTTCCTCTCTATTCCGCCGTGTACACGCTGGATCGCCGGACGCTGTTCCGGTTGTGCCTGTGGTTGGGCGCGCCCATGACCGGCATATTGGTCCTGTGGTGCGTTGTTTTGTGGCTGTGCAGCGTGATTGCGGCCATGCCGGAGTATACCTGGGCCATGTTTCAACTGGTGGCCTCGTACCACGCGACCTGGTGGTGGGGAATCATCTTCCTGCTGGTGGGCACGTTGCCGGGCATTCTCTACCTCAGATCGCGCCGGAAGAAGGTTTTGGGCATACCCGCGCTGTACAGCTTCGATGCGCGGGGCATTCATATTTCCTGCGCCCTGTTCGAGTCCCGGATTCTGTGGGAATACTTCCACAGCCGGCGCGAGGTGGGGGATTTCTTCATTCTCACCGACGGCGTCCGGCACGTGTTCTGGCCCAAAGACGCATTCCCGGAAGAAGCCATGGATGCGTTCCGGGGACTGACGGATCCGCTGGCGCACAAGAAGTAGGCGGCCGCCAGGGACGGCGGCTATGCCCGGTTTATGAAGAACGGTGCGAATACACAAAACGAAAGCCTCCGAATATTCGGAGGCTTTCGTTTTGTGTATTCGGGAATGGAGCGGTTTATCCCCGGCAGGAATCTTCCCTGCCGGGGTTTGGGCAGAGCCCCAAGGCAAATGAAAAGTGACCTGACTAAAAAAGATCCTTCATGATATCTTCACCGGTTTGGACGTCCGGGTCACCGATCGTGGGATCGTGGCTGCCCACACCGGGTTCGGTACCGGCGGCGAAGGGCAGGGACACTCCCGGTCCGGGGTAGCCGGTATTGGGATCGATGGAGATGAAGTTCACGCCTTCGGGCTTGGCGAAGTCGTCGGGCGGGTACAGGTGGTCGATGGCCTGACGGTAGGCGATGAACACCGGCAGAGCGGCGCGGCCGCCGGTTTCCATTTTGCCCATGGGGGTGTTGTTGTCGTAACCGATGTAGGTGCTGGTCACCAGGTAGGGAGAGAAGCCGATGAACCAGGCGTCGCGCTCGTCGTTGGATGTGCCGGTTTTTCCGGCCGTGGGCCGGCCGAGCACGTTGGCTTTGGCTGCCGTGCCCGAAGTGACCACGCCTTTGAGCAGCGTGGCCATGATGTAGGCGTTTTGCGGCGTAAGCACCTCGCGGCGCACGGGCACCACGGGGACGATGGGATCGTTCCAGGCGTTGCGCACTTCGGTGATGATCCGGGGGGTGACGGCAATGCCGCCGTCGGCAAAGGCCGTATAAGCCGAAGCGATGGAAAGGGGCGTGACCTCGTAGCTTCCCAGGCTTACGGAGAGCACGGGCGGAATATCGCCCTGGATGCCGAGGTCGTGCGCCCGTCGGATGATCGCGTCCATGCCGACCGCTTGGGCCACGCGCACCGTACACACGTTGCGCGACTTGGCGAGGGCTTGGCTGAGCAGAATCGGCCCCAGGAATTTGCCGTCAAAGTTGCCGGGGGTCCACATTTTGCCGCCGGGCGATGCCGGAAGCACAAAGGGCGAGTCGAGCAGGATGCTGCCCGCCGTGAACCCTTGATCCAGGGCGGCCGAGTAGACAATGGGTTTGAAGGACGAACCCGGCTGCCGGCGGGCCTGGGTGGCCCGGTTGAACTGGCTGTCGGGCGAGAAACTGTAGCCGCCGGCCAGGGCCACCACGTCGCCGTCTTTGACGTCGATGGAAGCCATCGCGCCCTGCAGATCCGGCCACTGCTCCAGGGTCAGGGGGATGGGGGATTCTTTGGTGACCTTGGCGGCATCATACGGCGGCACGGGATGCTTGGAGCTCGTGTCGGCCGGGGCGGACACGGGGTTTTTCGTCCCCTGAGCGCCCACGGCGGAGACCCAAATCACGTCGCCGACGGTGAGAACCTTGGTCGCATCTGAAACCCGGCCCGCCGCTTCGGGCGAGATGTTCGTATTGGGCGTGCGGGCCCAGCCGAGTTCGGAAACGGCGATCCGGCCGGTGTATTCCGTGCCCAGGCGCACGTCGGCGCCGGACTTCTCCACTTTGACCACCAAGCCTTTGACCCAGCCCGCGTTGTCGAACAGGGTGGGTTCGAAGGGAGCGGACTGGAGGAACTTTTCAAAATCGCCGGGAGGAAGATTTTGCAGCGACCCGCGCCAACCCCGGCGGCGGCAGGCGTCGTGCAGGCCGGCCCGCAGGGCCCGCTCGGCCGCGCGTTGGTGCTCCGGCTCCATGGCCGTGTAGATGTTCAGGCCGGCCGTGTAGAGAGCGTCTTCGCCGTAAACGTCGAGGGCGATGCCCTTTTCGGTCACGCTGCTTTCGGACAGCAAGGTGAGCAACTGCCGGCGAACCTCTTCCAGATACCAGGAACCCACAGTCCATGAAGGATCGGGCATGCTTTTGAAGACCATGGGCTGGGCCTTGGCTTCTTGATACTCGGCATCGGTGATGAACCCTTTTTCGTGCATCTGACCGAGCACCCAGAGTTGGCGGGTGCGGTTGCCTTCCGGGTTCGAATACGGGTTGTAGTCCGAGGGCGCTTTGGGCAACGTGGCCAGCACGGCGCATTCGGCGATGGTCAGGTCCGAGGCGTTCTTGGCGAAATACACGCGGGCCGCGGCCTCCACGCCGTAGGTGCTGTGGCCGAGGTAGATCTGGTTCAGGTAGATGTAAAGGATCTGATCCTTGGTCAGGCGATCCTCAAGCTGGAAAGCCAGCAGGGCTTCTTGGGCCTTCCGTTTGAGGGAGCGTTCGTCGCCCACCACCAGGCGTTTCACCACCTGCTGGGTGATGGTGCTGCCGCCCTGGACCGTCCGCCCGGCCTTGAGGTTGGCCACAAAAGCCCGGGCGATGGCTTTGTAGTTGATGCCGGGGTGGGTGTAAAACTCCGCGTCTTCGGCGGCCAGGAAGGCCCACTTCAACTTGGGGGCCATCTGCTCGAGGTTGACCAGGAAGCGCTTCTCCCGGAACAGGTACCCCATCACGCTGCCGTCTCTGGCAAAGATGGTGGTCACCTGGGCGGGGCGGTAGTCCTCAACCTTGGTGATGCTGGGCAGGCCGTTGGAGGCCCACAAATACAGGCCGAACGCGCAGCCCGCGCCGATGAGACCCAGGGTGGTGAGCCCAAGCAGCACATAGGAAAAAATGGATCGTTTTTTACTCATAACATCGACCTGCACCTGTATGAAAGGACGGCCGGGCCGTTCAGGGTTTCAAGTTCCATTCGCGCAGTATTCCGGCGAACAACCGGCGCACGTCCGAGGCCGTCATGTCCAACAGGCGCATGGCGGAAGCGGGCGAGCGCGCTTCTCGGCACAGTCGGCAATCATCCGGGTTCATCAGCATCACGGCCTCTCCCCGCACCCACATGGGAAACAGGTTGCAGTACCAGGGCCTAACCTCTCGAGGGAGCCGGCAGCCCGCTTCCCCCCGGAACACACAGTCGCCGGACGGCATGGTGCGAAGTTTTCGATACACGCCGTCGGCCGGAAACAAGGCGGCAATATCCTGTTTATGACGGGGAAGCAAGGCTTCCAAAGCCTCGAGGAATTCCGGACTGTTCGGGGACGTCATGGTCGCCCGCTCCAAAGAAATTTGCTCGATCGTTCCTTTGCCGGGGGGCCGGTCGGCCAAAGGGGCATAGATGGCGAGCCGGTCGACTTCCGCCGGCGAAAGAGGAAAGCCGGGGGCTTCCGGCTCCGGGCTGCGACAGCACCCGCCGTCGGCGCGGGAACATTCGCGGCAGATGATCGCGGCGGTGAGCATACGCGCGGACATCAGTACTTTCCCTGCCCGGCGCTTGTTTCCGGGCGCGGCCAGACGCCGTTGAAGCCGCGCAGGCGCACGAAGCCGAACTCACGTCCGGGCCGGTCGTCATGGGTGGATTGGTACGCTTCGGGTTTCCCCACGCCGGTGAACATGGAGGCCAGCTCGTGCGGGGGAGGGCCTTCCAGAGGCTTGCGCACCACAAAGATCGCGTCGTACCCGGCCAGGGGCGGCCGGGAATCCGGTCCCGGCCGCGGGTCGAACAAGGTCCGGCCGTTGGGGCCCGGCCAGAGGTCATACTGACTGAGGCGTCTGCCGAAGTCCGCGCAAAATACCGGGGGTCTGCCGGGCAGGTAAAAAGCCAGTTCGGCGGTCACGTCGTACGAATCGGAGAAGAAAAACACCTTGTCCGGGTTGGGCATGGAAAGGCGCACGGCTTCGAGTTCGCGGCCGAGGTCGCCCCACCCCTTGAGCCGGACGGAAGGGTTGAATTTTTCCGGCAGGGCGATGGCTCGAGTCAGATAGCGTTCGCCGTGCAGGCTCAGGCAGACCGCCAAAGCCAGCAGGCACCACAGGGGCAGAAGTTTTTGTCCCCACCCGGCGAAGCGGCCGGGTTCCGAGTCGTCCGGGGGCAGCCCGGCCGAGGTTCTGCCCCGCAGCAGGCGCTCGACCCCCAGGGCCGTGATCAGCGCCCCGGCGGCGTAGCTCATGGCCGACCAGTTGGGGTAGATGCGGGTGTGGAAGCTCCAGAACAGGAAAAACAGCCACAGGGGCCAAAAAACCAGGCAGAGCAGCAGGTGCAGGCGGAAGGAGGGGCCGCTGCCGGGGGCGAGGCCGCGCGCGTCCGGGCGGACTAGAGTCAGGCGGTCCATGGCCCCGGCGCGGTGCTCAAGCACATGGCGCAGCATGCCCCAGCCGTGCCAGAGCATGATGCACAGCCACCAGGGCAGGAGCAGGCCGAACTGCGAGCCGAGGTATTCCGGAAAACGGTCGAAGCGGATCCAGGGCGGGCTTTCCCCGGCGGCAGGAGCCACCCCGGCCAGACGGGCCACATGGCGGAAGGAAATGAAGTCGTTTTGCAGGTTCCAGATCAGGATGGGCACGAGGCCGAGAAGACACCCGACAGCCACGGTCACAAGGGTTTTGCGTACCGTTCCGCGCGAGGCCATGTCTTTTTTGCGCAGCACCCAAACAAACACAAAGGCCGCCGGGGCAAGCGCCAGCATGGTGTACTTGGCGAGCACGCCCAGGGCGAAGGCCGCGCCCAGGCAGACGAAGACGAAGCCCCCGGCCCGGCCTTCGCCGATGCGGGCCAGACAGAACAGGGCGGCGCACCAGCAGGCCAGCAGGGGGTTGTCCGTGGTCATGAGCACCCCGGAGGCGATGAACAGCGGCATGGAGGCGGCGATGAGCAGGGCGTACAGCCCCACCTTGGGCCGGCGAAAGATCACGGCGGGCAGGGCGTAAAGAAAGGCCTGGGCCACGAGGTTGCCGATCACGGCAAAGAAGCGCACCCCCAGCTCGGTGTCGCCGAACAGGCTTGTTCCGGCGGCGATGAGCCAGGCGATGAGCGGCCCTTTGGAGTAGTAGGAAAGCTGCAGCCTGCGGGACCAATCCCAGTACTGGGCTTCGTCCTGAATCAGGTTGAGGCCGCCGGACGCGGCCATCCACAGGCGAACGGCCGCGAACGCGAACATAATCATGACGGCGCACAGGTGGGGCCGTCTTTCCCACAAAGGAGCGCGCGTGTTCATCGCCCTTGGGTGCGCCTATAGTCCTGCACGGCTTTATTATGCTCGCTCAGGGTTTTGGAGAACACGTGCCTGCCGTCTGTGCCGGTGGCCACGAAGTAGAGGTAGTCGTGCTGCTCCGGATTCAGGGCGGCTTTGAGCGAGGCCAGGCCGGGCGAGCAAATCGGGCCGGGGGGCAGGCCGGGGTGGATGTACGTGTTGTAAAGATTTTTCGCGTCGTCGAGTTGCGAGCGCCTGATGGCCCCGCTGAAGGACGGCCCCACTCCGTAGATGATCGTGGGGTCGCACTGCAACAACATATTTTTCTGCATACGCAGGGCATAGACCCCGGCCACCCGGGCGCGTTCATCGGGCACGGCGGTTTCCCGCTCCACCAGCGAGGCCAGAATGATCAGGCGCTTCAATGCCGCCGGGTCGATGTCCTGGGGCCGGGCCGGGCCGAGCACGGTGACGAGGTCTTCCGGAGCCGGAGCCGGAGCCGCCGAGGCCGGAAGCGTGGCGTTGCCGGCGGGCGGTGTGGCGGTGTCCGTTTGCGTGGTTCCGTTACCTATCGCCGATGTGGCGGCGTCTGTCCGCGAGGTTCCGTTGCCCATGCGCGGTATGCCGCCGGCCGCTTGGGAGGTCGCGTTGCGCGACGGACGGTACAAAGCCCCGTCGGCGGTGAAGCGGCGTTCCACGGCCGTTCCGCCTTCCCGAACGGGCAGGCGGGACCAGACGGCTTCGGTGCGGGTCCAGAACGACTTCACCAGGAAGTCGGCCATTTCCCTGGCTTGGGCCTTATCCAAGGTTTTGGGCTTTTTCAGCAAATAGGTTTCCGGGTAGAGGAATCCTTCGGCGTCGGCGAACGGAATGCTGTGGGCGGCCAGGAATTCCGGGTCGCGCAGCACTTCGGCCAAATCCGAAGCTTTGGCGAAACCCTGCTCGGCCACGGCGTCCGCCGTTTCCCACCAGGTCAGCCCCTCGCGTAGCGAGAGCCGGTAGAGCAGGGAACGCCCCTTGGTTATCTGCATCAGCACCTGTTCAGGGGTCCAGCCGGTGTTGACCAGGTATTCCCCGGCTTTGACCGAACCCAGGGCGTTTTCATACTTGCCGAGCAGCAGAAAGCGGGAAACGTTGGTGATGGCCCCGGCCTTTTTCAAATCCCAGGCCACCCGAACAAACGTCGCGCCCGGGTCGATGCTGACGATCACATCCTTGGGTTCGGAAGGAGCCTTGCGCGGTACCTCCCAAGGAGGCACGCCCTTGAGGCCTTCCCGATACCAGGTTTCCAGCACGGCCAAGGGCGGCTCTTCATTGGTGTTGCCGGGGGTGCGGAGAAAGTGGGCCGCATCCCAGAAGACCAGGCCGGCGGCGATGAGGCCGAGCCAGATGATGGTGAAAAACAGGCGGCGCAGCAAGCGCGGGAACAGGCGTCGGGGCGGGGTGTTCTGGGGGGTGGCGTCGCTCATAAGGTATGGGGAGTCCGGGCGTTGAGGTCTTCGTGCGCGGGGACGGGCGGTTGCTTCGTTCCGTCGTCGGTCTGGAATTCGTACTTCTTTTAGCCGGTTATGCGTCAGGTTTCAACAAACGACAATGGCGTGATACGGCGTCAGACTTGTTTTGTGCTCCGGGGCAGGACCGAAGAGTTCAGCCCCATCGCCCAAAGCTTCGTCTTCCTTGTCTGACACCAAATCAAACCATTGCCGAGGTTTCGGTGTTCAGAGAAGTTCGACATTTTTGCCGAAATTTCATCGGCCTTGATGACGTCAGGCCGGCGCTTGACGGAAGGCCTTCGCCGTTTGCCGCCGTCGCATTATTTCGGACAAGTAAGGATCAGATCCGGGTTGTCCAGGGGCGGGGCGGACAGGAACTCGGCGGACAGTGTGGGGGCGAAGCGTTCGCAGCCGGGGCCTTCGGCGCGGTGGGCGACGACCAAACCGTCTTTGGCCGTGAACCGCAGGGTGCAGGGTTTGATCGGCGGTTGGGCCGAGTTGACCGAAGGGCTCCAGCCCAGACCAAAGAAGGCGTACGTGCCGAAAACGGCGGCCGAGGTGCTCGGGTACGGCCGCTGATAGGCGATGGGAAGCTCGTAGCGATGTTCCCAGTAAAATTCGATTTCCTTTGTTCCGTCCGCCCTGCAGTCGGCGTTCAGCAACTCCAGGGGACCGGCCAGTTCCAGCACTTGGGGCAGGCGGGCGGCGAGCTCACGTTCCGGCGTGCCCACAAGCAAATCCAAACGGCGTTTCAGGCCGTCGGTGTCGGCTTCGGTCTCCAGGTTCGGGCTGGACATGGAAGCGCAACCGCACAAGGCCACGGCCGCAAGAAGGATGAACAGCGCCCTCATCGTCCGCACCCCTGGCCAAAAAGGTCCACGCGGACGATTTTTCCTTCCCGCGACTGAAACACGGCCCGGCAGGGATAATCTCCACCGCCGCCGGCCGGGCGGGGATACCAGCGGACTTCGCTGACCTTGCCGCCGTCTTTGAGGCAGCAGATGGAAACCAGCCGGGAATACAGCGAGGGAAAGCGCGCTTTGAACCGTCGGCCGATGTAGGTATCTTTCTCACCCACAAAACTTTGCAGCTCATGCTCAAACGGCGTTTCCGCACGGGCTTCGACCATCGGGGTCATCCAGAGGAGCGGCAGGCAAAGAAAAAAGATCTTCATGCGGGTTTCTCGCGTAGGCCTTCACAGGAAGCCGTCAAAAAGGAACATGGAAACATCTATTCTGAAAGACATTCCTGGGGGTGTCAACAGCTCTGGGGGCGTGATTATCCGCGACGGGGGGGGCTTGCCAAGAGACGGCGGGATGGGTACTTCCAATCGACAGGCTTTTTTCTTTTGTGGTTCGGAACTCCCAAGGAGCATATGAAGGACATATGGCGATGAAGAGATTTTCCCTTAATTCCGTTTCCGCCAAACGGGGGAGTGTCGTGACGTCTTTCCGCAAAGGGGTGGGGGCCGTCCGGGCAATCGGAACGCGCCTGCACCATGTCTGGGACAAAGGCTACGGCGTGGTGCGCGGCGGTTCCGTTCGTTCGGGGGCGGCGTTCGCGCGGGCCTTTGTCTGTTCGCCGCGCATGGTGGGCGCGGTGTGCCCCAGCGGGCGGGCGTTGGCCGAAGCCCTGGCCGAACGCGTGCCGGAGGGTGACGGCTTGGTGGTGGAATTGGGTGCCGGAACCGGCGCGATTACCCGTGTCCTGCTTGAGCGGGGCATTTCCCTCGACAGGCTGGTGGCCGTTGAAAAGTCCGATGCGCTGGCGAGAGTTCTCCGCCGGCGGTTTCCCGAACTGACGGTCATCCGCGGCGACGCCTCTCTTTTGGCGACGTTGTTGCCCCGTAAACGCGTGGACTGTGTGGTGTCGTCTCTTCCCCTGGTGTCCCTGCCCGTTGAAGAGCGCGCGGCGGTGCTGGCGGCCGTGAAAGCCGTCTTGCGGGATGACGGTCGGTTTATCCAGTTCAGCTATTTCCGGAAAGAAGGATACATGAAGGCGGCGGGCTTCGCCCGCACCGAAGTTCGGCGGGTGCTGCGAAATTTTCCTCCGGCCTGGGTCAAGACCTTCCAGGCCGTGGATACCTTGGCCGAAGCACGCGGCTGAGCGAAAAAACGAAAACGCGTCGAATGCCGACGCGTTTTCGTTTTTTTCTTGTTCCTCATGTCTTGAAGAGCATATGCGCCTTTTTCAGGGGAAAGCGCATAAGGGGCTGTTTCCAGGTAAAGATTTCGCGCCAAGGACAAGGAAAACTGCCCTTTTTGCGAAGGACGCGTCCTCTTCTGGTACTCGACCGGAGCAAAAAGGGCAGTTCGACACGGTAGCCGGACGAAAGATTTCCTTGGAAACAGTCCATAGAACATTTTCACTTTGAAAATGTTTATGAAACCATATTACAGACCGGCTTCCAAACGAGCCCGCAAACGTGCCGCCCGGTCGGCTGGAGCAAGGGCTTTTTTCGCCGAAAGTGTTGCGACCCACACCATACGCAGCCTTGTCTTCCGCTTGCGCGGCTGCCGGAGCAAATTAACTTTGCAAAGTTAATTTGCTCTAATAAATCCAGAGCAATTCCCTATACTTCGGCAGCGCCCACAACTCGTCGTCCACGAGTTGCTCCAAGGCGTCGCCCTCGGCCCGGCAGGCGGCCATAACCGGCACCAGAAGATCTCGGCAGAACTGGGCTTTCTTCTGGGGGGAACTCTTGATCTCCATGCAGCGGGGCAGTTCCTCCTCCAGGCGATCCAACGCGATCATGAAGTCCCGCACGTGCCGGTTGACCCGGTCGAGCAAAAGCTCCTGGGTTTCGCTCATATCTGGTCCAAAGCCGGTTTCCCGCAGGGCCAGAATATTCTTGGCCAGCCGTCTTTGCCATTCCAGGGCAGCGGGCAGAATGATGGTCCGGCCCATTTCCAGGGCCACCTGGGCTTCAATGACCAAAGCGCCGGAGTATTCGTTGAACAGGATGTCCTGGCGCGCCTTGACCTCGCGGGGCGAGAGCACGCCGTAACGGGCGAGCACGGCCACGTTTTCCTCGTCCGAGAACCGCTCCAAGGCGGAAACCGCATCCCGCAGGTTGGGCAGGCCCCGGCGTTCGGCTTCTTTGGGCCAGGAGGCGCTGTAGCTGTCGCCGGAAAACAGCACCGGCGCGTGGGCGTTGAACTCTTCGCGCAGCAGATGGTTGACCGCATCCAGGAAGGGGGTGCCTTCGGCCACGGCGGCTTCAAGAATGCCGGCGTAAGCGTCCAGGGCTTCGGTCACGACGGCGTTCACCAGGAATACCGTGGGCGCGGGGGACTGTGACGAGCCCACGGCCCGGAACTCGAACTTGTTGCCGGTGAAAGCGGCCGGCGAGGTGCGGTTTCTGTCGGTGGCGTCTTTGGGGAGGGCCGGCAGGGCGGACACGCCGATGCGCATGTATTCCTTTTTCTTGCCCTCGATGCCCGAACCGGTGCGCACGGCCTCGACCACTTCCATCAGCTCGTTGCCGATGAACATGGAAAGAATGGCCGGCGGGGCTTCGTGCGCGCCCAGGCGGTGATCGTTGCCGGCCGTGGCCGTGCCCACCCGGATGAGCGGCGCGTACGTGTGCACCGCGCGCATGACGGCGCAGAGAAAGACCAGGAACTGGGCGTTCTCGTGCGGGGTGTCGCCCGGGTCGAGCAGGTTGTTGCCTTCGGAGTCGGCCAGGGACCAGTTGTTGTGCTTGCCGCTGCCGTTCACGCCCTTGAAGGGTTTTTCGTGCAAAAGGCAGACGAAACCGTGGTCCCGGGCCACGCCGCGCAAAATCTCCATGATCAGCATGTTGTGGTCCGTGGCGATGTTGGCCTCTTCATACAGAGGAGCCAGCTCGAACTGGGCCGGAGCCACCTCGTTGTGCCGGGTCTTCAGGGGAACGCCCAGGCGATAGAGGCGCTTTTCAACATCCATCATAAACGAAAGAACCCGGCCCCGGATGCTGCCGTAGTAATGGTCACCCATTTCCTGCCCTTTGGGCGGGCGGGCGCCGTACAGGGTTCGCCCGGCGTTCACCAAGTCCGGGCGCTGGAGGAAGAGTTGGCGGTCGACCAAAAAGTATTCCTGCTCAATGCCCAGGTTCACGTTGACGTGCGTGGCCGTGGTGTTGCCGAACAGGCGCAGGATGCGCAGGGCCTGCGTGGAGATGGCCTGGATGGAGCGCAACAACGGGGTTTTGCGGTCCAGGCATTCGCCGGTGTAGGAACAGAATGCCGTGGGAATGCACAAGGTGCGGCCGTTCAGGCTTTCCTGCAGAAAGACGGGCGAGCGCGGGTCCCAGGCCGTGTAGCCTCTGGCTTCGAAGGTCGAGCGGATGCCGCCCGAAGGGAAGGAGGACGCGTCGGATTCTCCTTTGATCAGCATTTTGCCGGAAAATTCATTGATCACCCGGCCGCCCTCGGCGGGGGAGAGGAACGAGTCGTGCTTTTCCGCCGTATTGCCGGTCATGGGTTGGAACCAGTGGGTATAGTGGGTGGCTCCGTTTTCCACGGCCCAATCTTTCATGGAATTGGCCACCACGTCGGCGACGTCGGCGGCCAGGGGCAGGCCCCGGCGGATGGTGGCGTTCATCCGCTCAAAAACGTCCTTGGGCAGGCGGGCGCGCATGGCGGCCTCGTCGAACACCAAAGAGCCGAAAATTTCGTGCAGGGGCTCGCGCCTGTAGTCGATGCCCCGATCCAGAGGGCGGGTCTCGGATACATGGGCTATGGCGGCGCGGCGGGCACTGTTGCGACTGTTCATGACATACTTCCTGCTTAAGGGTGCGATCGGCCTTCTTAAAACGGCGCGGGATGAAGGTCAATGAGGTGTCGCTCCATTGTTTAAACCGGGCGGTCCCGGCCGATACGGCGGGCCTATTCGCCGTATCGGCTTGCGGGAGGAAATTTTCTGCACAAAAGCGGTTGCCGAACCCGAAAAACGGTTTGGCGGCTTCCGCCTCCCGGCACGGCCCGACAAGGCTCGCGCGGAGCGGAGAGAAGCCGGCACGGGTTTGGCAACAAGAGTAGAGAAGTGAATCGATAATGTGCAGTTTATTGCACATTATGGCGTTCTCGAAAACATAACAAGGAGCCTTCGAATGACTCGGTTGAAATTTATTGCCCCCGCACTGTTGTTGGTTTTCGCTCTTTCCGGGGTGGCCTTCGCGGCCACCGGCACCCAAAAAGCCGGCGGAAGCGCGCCCGAGCAGCAATCGTCGCCGACTCCAGAGCAGATGGCGCAGTTCCAGAAGATGCACGACGAGTTCATGGGCAAAGTCATGCCCCTGCACAACCAACTGGAAGGGAAATACCTTGAACTGCGCGCCCTTGGCGGAGTGAACGGCGTTTCGAAGGACGACGTTTCCGCCGTGGTGAAGGACATCACCGCCCTGAAGAGCAAGCTGTACGAAGAGCGCGTCGCGTTTTCCCGGAGCCTGGATAAGGCCGGCCTGTCGTTCTATCGTGGATACCACGGTTACCATGACGGTATGGGCATGGGCGGCTGCATGGGCGCCCGCGCGGATGCCGGCCCCACCCCCGGCGGCTGCATGGGCGGCATGGGTATGGGCGGTATGCCCGGCGGCATGCATGGTGGTATGCACGGCGGCATGGGGCCCAACGGAATGGGCGGTTCCGGCCCGCACCACGGCGATCGGTAGCCTCAGACCACCTCGTCCTTTGCCTTCTCATGTTGCGCGGCCCGGCTTTGTTCCGGGCCGCGCTTTTTTTCGTGCTGGTGAAGGTGGGAGTCTGGGAAAAGTGCAGATTCTTCAATAATCTTTAAAATGAGTTATAATCGATAAATATCCCCTGTTTTTATAGGAGATACATTGTATATATTTCCTGCTTGACGATATTGTGCATTCTTTTTTCGCTTTTTGCCCATAGCTGCGACGGCGCGGAAATCTGTTCGCTTTGTAAGCTGTCGTCTGTCTTTTCGTCTGCCGTGTTTTGCATTTTTGTGCAGCATTTGTCTATATTACATGACATATTGTGCAAATACTTGCCGCTTTTCTGGGGCAAAAGCATTTCTTTCTTTTCTTTCGTGGAGGCCTTCACAGCTTCATTGCTGTGGCAGTAAGATGTGTCAAAGCCGGCACGGGTTTCGCATTAAGAGAGCAACAAGGAAAACGCACGTTATGCAACTTACTGCATGAACAAGCGCTCCATATAAGAAGGAGAAGTAAGATGCGTCTGCTTAAGTCCATACTCCCCGTGTCGTTGTTTGTTTTGGCTCTTTCCGGAACCGCTTTCGCCGCCTCGGGTGATTTGACCTCCAGCGGCCCCCAGCACATGGGAATCGTGAACATGCATTCCGACGGCCCGTACGGCGTGATGTCGTACCATGGCGGCGGCCACGGCCACGGCCACGGTCTGGAGCACGGCGAGGTGAAGTACCCGCCGAGCGATGACGGCTCCCGCTAACCTCCAAGCACTCCCCCCTCCGCTCAAACAATTTTGAGCGGAGGGGTTTTTTCGTATGAAGTCGGTGAGGCGATGGAGCGTTCATCGTCCGGCGATCGGAAACGCTCTTTTTTTATGTTATGGGGGATATCGCTTCTGGGCAATTCCCCACCGGAACGCCAACTTCTAGGCTCAGGACTCATTAATTAAGATAAAAGATGACGGAAGCAGCGAGGCATATGGCGGAGAAGAAAGTGTGTGCGCATCGGTCATAGCGCATGGCTATTCTGCGCCAGTCTTTGAGCCTGCCGAACATGATCTCAATC
>JAVBMX010000009.1:0-7430 GCA_031551885.1 Desulfovibrio sp. | reverse complement strand
GTCGGGTTGTGGTTATGATAAAAATCACCTTAAGCTTGTGCGGGGGTATGGGACAACTTTTTTGTCAAAATTGTTACTCCTTCCCCCCCACTCCCCCCATCCCTCTCCCAAAAAATCTCATTGCTCGTGGGGTGTGGGTCGCGGAGGTACAGAAGGTGTCTCCTGAACCTTGCGGGATGTTGTGCCCCACTCTTGTGAATATGCGCGGCAGAAATTTTTGAATTTCCGCCATGTCCCTGCGGGAGGGAGTGATTTCCTCGAACCTCTTATTTGCGGGCAAGATTCGCGTAGCGAAGCTTGCCCGCAATGGGGGTGCAGGGGATTCAATCCCCTGCTGGGGGGATTGGGGGACAACGTCTCCCATGGCATCACCTCAACCGTTTTGGAGCACCTTCATGAGCATTACCGCCGTCGTGCACGGTCTCGGCAATATCGGCAAGAACGTCCTCGAGTCGTTGGAAGCCGCCCCGGACTTCACCTGCCTTGGGGTCATCCGCCGCAAAGAATCTCTCGGTAAGAATTCCCAAGATTTGCGCGGCGTCCAAGACTTCGCCGACCTGCCTTCCCTGATCGCGGCCAAAGGCAAGCCGGATGTGGCCATCGTCTGCGGTCCTTCCCGCCAGGCTCCCATCGACGCCGCCCACTACCTGGCCCAAGGCCTGCACACTGTGGACAGCTTCGACATTCACGACCGGGTGTCGGAAGTCGTCGTGGACCTGGACGCCAAAGCCCGCGCCGCCGGCAAGGCAGCGGTGGTCGCGGCCGGCTGGGATCCCGGCACGGACTCGGTTCTGCGCGCCCTGTTTGAGGCCATGGCCCCCACAGGCACGACCTTCACCAACTTCGGCCGGGGGCGTTCCATGGGGCACTCCGTTGCCGCTCGGGCCATCGCCGGCGTAGCCGACGCGACCTCCATCACCATTCCCATCGGCGGCGGCCGGCATTCCCGTTTGGTTTACATCCTGCCCGAAGACGGGGCCGACTCCGCGCTGATTTCCAAAAATTTGGCCGCCGACCCCTATTTCAGCCATGATCCCCTCGATGTTCGCTTCGTGAAAACCAAGGAAGAGCTGGCCGGCGTGGCCGACACCTCGCACGGCGTGTTCATGGAACGCATCGGCGCTTCAGGTCTGACCTCCAACCAGCGTTTCTCCTTCGACATGCGCATCGACAACCCGGCCCTCACCGCCCAGGTGTTGGTCGCGGCCGCCCGCGCGGCAACCCGCCTGGCCCCCGGCTGCCATACCCTCATCGATATCCCGCCCGTGGCCATGTTGCCCGGCGATCGCATGGGGCATGTGGCGAGACTGGTGTAAGAGAATAAATGGCGGTGATTATCAGGGGCTCCGCCCCTGGACCCCGGCAAAGGGGGTGACCCCCTTTGCAATCCTCAATTGCAGCGCGCCGCGTCCGGATATCCGGGCGCGGCGTGCTGTTTTGAGGCGGTTCGGGGAAAAAGATTCTTGGGGCCTCATTGAAGCGGAGTGGGGGAAGGGAATGACTTGGCCGGGAATGCGGCGATGACTTTTAAACGGAGATAAGGCGGAAGAGAGCGACATCAGGGGGGAAACCGATGAATCCGCCATATGGCGACGGAGATGCAGGGTGCCGCCCGCGTTGTCGTGAGACAGTCTTTTTACATAACTGGAGCACTGCCGACGGGCCGACCTTGGCAGCTCTGGCTCCAGTCTCCTTGCAAGGAATTCACTTACTTCCCAAAAAACTCAGCGCCTTCCCCCGCGACCGGCAGGCGTCGACGCAGTCGCCGCAGTTGGTGCATTCCAGGCGTTGCATGGGGGTGATCGCGCGTGGATTCAGGTTCAGGGAGCAGGCCACGAGGCAGGCTCGGTCGTCTTTGCGGCAGGTGCACTTTTTGGGGGCGAAGCGCAGACGCAGACCGGCCGGAACCACGGCCATGAGGCTGAGCAACGCGGACTGCGGGCAGAGATAGCGGCACCAAAGGCGTCTTCCGGCGATGAACTCGGCGGCCAACAGCGCGGGGAAGACCAAGGCTCCCCAGAGAACCGCGCCATAGAAGGCGGCATGCTGCGCCGCGCGGGAGTACCACCCGGGCAGGGAAAGCTGATTCAGCCAGGGGGCGGGCAGGAGCAGAACCACGCAGGCCAAACCGAGAACGGCGACGAGCGGGCGGACGATCCCGCCGGTGCGCCCGGTGTTCCCGGCTTTGCCGCGCAGGGAAAACACCAGTTCGGAGAAAAGACCGTAGGGACAAAACCAGGAACAGAATATCCGCCCCAGGGCCAGGGCCAAAAGCAGAGCCGCTCCCGCGCCGATGAGCAGGGAAGACGCGGCGCTCAGGCCGCCGAGGGCGGCTTGGGCTGACGCCAGGGGGTCCGCCAGAGGCAGCCCGAAAAGATCGAAGGACAGGAAGTTGCCGGAAACCTGGGAGAACCCGGCGGCATTGGCGAAGGGCAGAGCGGCCATGAACAGGGCCGTGACGACTTGAACCAGGCGGCGATAAGGAAGGATGCGGCTCATGCCTTGTTCTCTCTTGAGGGCGATTTCGATCGGAAATTGTTTACGAAGCGGTATGCCGGGGGAAGCGGAAAACGGGTGCGTTCGCGGGCGTTCTCCGCGCGGCCGCCAAGACGCTTCACTTTGACGTCGCCGTTTCCAACATCCGGATGGGCGTCACGGTGATGGCCTTGACCGGGCATACATATTCGCACACGCCGCAGCCGACGCAGTCCATCGTGACCGTCGGGGTGTAGCCGTTTTGCAGGACAATGGCTTTGGCCTTCATGGGACAGCGCTCGTAACAGGTCCAACACATGACGTGGTTCTGTTCCTGATAGTCCACGCATTTTTTCTGGTCCAGGAAGGCCATACCCATGCGGGCTCCCTCGAGGGGCACCTTGTGCAGGGCTTCCGTGGGGCAGATGTCCGAGCACTTCATGCACAGAAAGCATGGAGCTTTGCGTTGGAACACTTTGGGTGTATCCGGCCCGAAGAGGGAATCCGGCGTCAGTTCCAGGCATTTGAAGACGCACACGGCCACGCAACGGCCGCAAGACGTGCAACGCGCTTTAAGTTCCTTTTCCGAAACCACCCCAGGTGGGCGTAAAAAATCCGCCGTGAAGCTCACCCCCGTATCCTCCGTCAGTTTGGCGCTTTGTGTCCGAAGACATCCTCTCCGCTGATCGGTTCGTCTTCATCTTCGGTGGTGTAGGAGGTCACGTAGACCGCGATAACGCCGTCAACGGCCTTGACCCGATCGACCACGGCTTCCATTTTGGCGGCCGGGGCATCGGCCACGGCGACCACATAGCATTCCTTGTGAATGCCGTAAGTGGTCAACTCGGGCATGGCGCTTAAAGCCCGCTCAACGTCCTGAACCCGCTCGGTCAGGGTGTGGGTCAAAAATCCAAGAATGGCCATATGGTTTGCCTCCGGCGGGCAGGGGGATTGAATCCCCCTGCATCCCCCATTGACGGCGAAGGATGCGCAGGCGCACCCTCCGCCGTCCTGGAGGAATGCACATGGTTTAAACGGCCCGGGTACGCGAATGGTATGCTTCCATTCGGCGCCTCGGGCATTTTTTTATGCCGGTGTTGTATGGATCGAAGATGAACAACCGGTGGCCCTGTCCGGACGGGGTGAGTTTTCCGGGCTCCCAAGATTCCGGGGAAGCCGCGTCTACGCGGCTTCCCCGGAAATCGAGGGGGTCCGGGGGAAATCATTTCCCCCGGAATACTTACGACACCTTGCGAACGCGCGTCGCGCAGATCTTGTACTCGGGCTCCTTGGAGGCGGCGTCCACGGCGTCGTGGAACAGCTTGTTCACCAGGAGGTTTTTATCGAAGAAGGGGCAGAAGACCAAGCCGGGCATGCAGGTGTCGGTGACACGGGCCGGGAAGGTCATCTTGTCGCGGCGGGTTTCCAGCTCGACCATGTCGCCGTTCGCAATATTGAGCTTCTTGGCGTCGTCGGGGTTGACCTCGACAAAAGCCGAGGGATAGGCGCGCTGCAACTCGGGCACGTTGCCGGTCATGGTGGCGGTGTGCCAGTGGTCGATGACTCGGCCGGTGGTGAGCACGAAGGGGTAATCGGCGTCGGCCGGCTCAAAGGGCGGCTGGTGGGGACGCAGGAAGATGACCGCCTTGCCGTCGGGCTTGCCGTAGAACCAGATCTTGTCCGGGTGGTCGATGGGCACCATCGGGTCGTCGCCGCGCACATAGCGCAGGGTGGTGCCGGGGTGGTCCTCCGAGGGGCAGGGCCACTTCACGCCGGATTCGCGGATCAGGCGGTCTCGGGTGATTCCGACGAAGTTATACTGCGACTTGCCGCTGAAGATGCGCCATTCTTCCCAGATATCGGCCGCGTTCTTGTAGGGGATGAGCTTTTCGTCCACACCGATGCGCTTGGCGAAATCCATGAGGATGTTCACCACAGGCCGGCAGTCGCCCATGGGTTTGACCGCCTGTTCGATAAGGGCGTAGCGGCGCTCGGTGCAGCCGTATACGCCGTCGGTTTCACACCAAAAGGCGGCCGGGAAGACTACGTCGGCGTACTTGAGGGTTTCCGCGCCCATGAAGCACTCGGTCTGGACGATGAAGGCGGTTTCCAGGCCCTTGGTGTGCTTGTTCAGGTTGGGCAGGGTGTGGGCCGGGTTGGTGCAGTGAATGAACACGGCTTTGACGTCGCCGGCGGCCATGCCTTCAAACAGGGCGATGGTGTGCCGACCGATTTTGTCGTTGATGGTGCCGCGGGGCACTCCCCAGTAATCTTCCACTTCATTGCGGTGCTGTTCGTTGACGATGACGCGCCCGGCCGGAAGCAGGTGGGCCAGCGAACCGGTGTCGCGCACGCCGCCGCAGGCGTTGGGCTGACCGGTGAGCGACAGAGGAGTGGCCCCGGGCTTGCCGATGTGGCCGGTGAGCAGATGCAGGTTGTGGATCAGGTTGTTGGCCCACACGCCTTTGGTCCGCTGGTTGATGCCCATGCACCACAGCGAGATGGTCGCGGGCGACTCGGCGAACATGCGGGCGATTTTGACCACGACGTCGGCGGGCACGCCGGTGATTTCCTCGACTTTATCGGGAGTGTAGTCTTCCAGGAAGAGTTTGTAGGCTTCCAGGTCCACCACATCGTCACCCTTCATGAACTTGGTGTGCTTGTTGTGGAAGCGGTAGTCGTCCAACTCCTCTTTGAGGATCACGTGGGCCATGCCGTTCAGAATGGCCAGATCGGTACCGGGCTTGAAGGTCACGTGGATGTCGGCGATGCGCGAGGTATTGGTGCGGCGCGGGTCGACCACGATGATCTTCACGTCCGGGGAGGTCTGCTTGCGTCGGGCGATCCGCCGGAAAAGCACCGGGTGGGCTTCCGAAGTGTTCGAGCCGATGATGAAGAAGCAGGTGGCGGCGTCGATGTCGTGGTACGTGCCCATGGGCTCGTCTTTGCCGAAGGTGGTGGTGTAGCCGCCCACGGCCGAGGCCATACACAGGCGCGGGTTGCCGTCCACGTTGTTGGACCGCAGGCCCGCCTTCCAGATTTTGTTGGCCAGGTAAGATTCTTCCGTCAAGGCCTGGCCGGAGCCATAGTAGGCGACCGCGCCGGGGCCGTTTTCGGCCAGCACTTTTTTGAAACGGTCGGCGGCGAAGCTCATGGCCTCTTCCCAAGACACGGGAGTGAGTTGGTCGCCCTTGCCGTTTTTGCGGATCAGCGGCTGGGTGATCCGGTCTTTGGCGTAGATGACCGGAATGAGCATGGCGCCTTTCAGGCAGAGCAGGCCCTGGTTGTGGTTGTTGGGGTCGCCTTTGATGGCCACGGCCTTGTCGCCCTTAACGCCGACAAGCACGCCACAGCCTGTGCCGCAGTAGCGGCAGACGCCTTTAATCCATTTATCGGCTTCCTCCGCTCCCGGAGCGGCCGCGAGGGAAGGGCCGCACAGCACGGAAAGAGCCACGGCCGCGGCGGAACCTTTCAGAAATTCTCGTCTGGAGATGGTCATTCGTTTACTCCTTACCTTTTCTGCAGCAACGGCCGCATCAGAAGGTGGTCTTGTCCGTGGGGATCTTGTTCTCGTAAGCGCCGCCGTGCATGGGGTTCTGGTGATACGGATGGCAGGAGTTGCAATCCGGACGCTCACCGTACTTGATCTGCATGCGCTTAATGGCGGGATCATGGCAGCGTGAACAGATCACCATGGGGTCGGGCTTGGCCGAGAAGGGAATGGAGCCCTTGCCGTCGGGCTGGCCGTGACAGACCACGCACTTGACCAGCATGACGCCGTGTTTGGAGTCTTTCCAGTCCTGGGCGTCTTTCGGAGTGGTTTTGGTATGGCAGGCCAGACAGTCGGCGTATTTTTCCGGCGCGTCCAGGTGCTTGGCGGCCTCACAGCGCACGACCGGGAACGCCGTGTTGATGTAGGCGAAAAATCCGGCCACGCCGACGAAAACGGCCAGCAGGACAAACAACAAAGGTTTTTTGAGGGAAGCCATCAGGGTTTTTCCTCCTCTTTAAGCAGCCGCGACTTAAAAGCGGCATTCACTTCAAGACGTTGGTCGAATTCGGGCAGGTGCGCCAGGTTGATGTGGCAGCCGGCGCAGTTGCTCTTGGTGTTGCCGTTTTTGTTCTGGTAGGCGTCGTGGGCCAGACGTCCGATTTCGGAGATGTTTTTCTCTCCTTTGGCGTCTTTGTACAGATCGGCGTGGCAGGCCAGACAGTTGGCGTCGTCGATGAAGCGGCGGGCCGTCGCCTGGTGGGCCAGACGGTCCAGTTTGTCGGGACGGGTCACCGTGTGTACGGCCAGATCTTTGACCCCGGAGTAGATTTTCACGGCCACAAAACGGGGGCCGAAGCCCACAGGAATGTGACATTGATTGCAGGCGATGGGTTTGCCGTCTTTGTCCTTGGCATGGGAGGAAAATTTGATTTCTTTGGCGTACGGCTCCATCTCGTGACAGGAGAGGCAGAATTCCTGGGACGAGGTGGCATGGAGAGAATAGGCCGATGCGGCCAGGAACACGACGCAAAAGAGCAAAACCCAAATCGCCGGGCGAATGCTGCTCGGTTTGCTCATAGAAGGCACCTTTCCGGGCGGTACGGCGCCGACGATGCTCGGCGCCCGGTTTACGAAACGTGTGCTTATGACTCTAAAAAAATACCTGCAGGTATGCTTGTGGCCTACCTCCTTCGTGAATGAAATTAGGAAAACCCCCGTTCCCCGATCACATCAATCTGAGAATACGAGTGACTTTTATCACAAAATAATATGAGCAATCAAGATGCATAAAGCTTGGGATATAAAAATATTTTCTATTATTTTAGGCTGTGTCGACATTCATTTAAGCCAAAGCAGGATGGCGGCCAGTTGAACAAAAGCCATATAGGAAACCGCCATCTTGCTATATCGTGTGGCAACACTCCTGAAGTGTTTCATTTTTCCAAACATTCTTTCGATAACA
>JAVBMX010000106.1:0-28713 GCA_031551885.1 Desulfovibrio sp. | reverse complement strand
ATCTGGAATAACTACGTCATGCCACAAAGAGCGGCATCGGGCGGGGGGGGTTTTTTGTGGGGAAAAACCCCCCCCCGCGAAATTTTTTGTGTGGGGAATTCAATGGGGAGGCGGCCGGGGTGAAAGAAGGGCACGCGCCATGTCTTTCCCATTCAAAAAAATTAGAGGCGGCGGGGTTTTTCTCAGCAAAAAACCGCGCCGCCCGATGCCGCTCTTTGTGGCATGACGTAGTTATTCCAGATTCGCCAAAGCCTGTTCCAGATCTTCAAGGATGTCATCAGGGTGCTCAAGCCCGATGGACAGGCGAATCATCTCGGTCCGGATGCCGGAAAGGTCTTGCTGCTCGCCGGACAGCTGCGAATGGGTGGTGCCGGCGGGGTGCAGGGCCAAGCTCTTGGCGTCGCCCACGTTGGCGAGGTGCGAGAACAGCTTGAGCGATTCAATAAAGCGGGCGCCGTTGCGCAGGGCCGTCGCGCCCGAGCCCGGCACGCCGAAGACCACCATGCCGCCGAATCCGCCGGAGAGGTACTTGCGGGCCAGGGAATGGAACGGGTCCGAAGCCAGGCCGGGGTATTTCACCCAGGCGGCTTTGGGGTGTGCGGCGAGGTATTCCGCGACTTTCATGGCGTTTTCGGAGTGCCTGGCCATACGCAGCGAAAGGCTTTCCAGTCCCTGGAGGAAAATCCAGGCGTTGTCCGGGCTGATGCAGGCCCCCAGGTTGCGCAGGGGCACGGTGCGCATGCGCACGATGAAGGGCGGCAGATCGCCCAGGTCGTGCGCCCAGCGGACGCCGTGGTAGCTTTCGTCCGGCTCGTTGTAGAGTTCGAAGCGGGGGTTTTTCCAGTCAAAGGAGCCGCCGTCCACGACAATGCCGCCGATGGCCGTGCCGTGACCGCCGATCCACTTGGTCAGGGAATGGATCACGATGTCCGCGCCCTGGGTCAGGGGGCGCTGCAGGGCCGGGGTGGAGAAGGTGGCATCCACAATCAGGGGCAGAGCCCGGCTGTGGGCGAGCTCGGCAAGGGCGGAGATGTCCGCCGTTTCCAGGGTCGGGTTGCCGATGCTTTCCACATAGATGGCCCGGGTTTTGTCGGTGATCGCCGCGGCGAACCCGTCCAGGTCGTTGGGCCGCACGAGTTTCGCCCGAATACCGAACTGGGGCAGAATGTCGTGGAGCATGGTGTGGGTGCCGCCGTACAGGTTCGAGGCGGCCACGATTTCATCTCCCTGTCGGGCAAGGTTGATGAAGGTGTAGAATATGGCCGAGGTGCCGGAAGAAAGAGCCAGCGCGCCGGCCCCGCCTTCGAGCAGCGCGATGCGTTCCTCCAGGGCGTCCTGGGTGGGGTTGCTCATGCGGCTGTAGATATGCCCCGGCACCTTGAGGCTGAACAGTTCGTGGGCATGACGCAGGTCTTTGAAGGTGTAGGCGGCGGTGCGGTGCACCGGCAGGGCGCGGGCGCGGGTGTCGTCTTCGCGCAGGCCGCCGTGGATGGCGAGAGTTTCAAAACGGAAGCTCATGGGTGTCCTCCCCGATCAGGCTCGGATGCCTCGGCCGCTTGCGCCGATGGACTCCAGTTCATAGGGGGTTTCTTGGTAGACGTAGAAGTTCAGCCAGTTGGCGAAAAAGAGGTTGGCGTGGGCCCGCCAATTGACCACAGGCGGCAGGTTGGGGTTGTCGCCGGGAAAGTAGTTGCGCGGCACCTCAATTTCCAGACCCTTGTCGCGATCGCGAAAGTATTCTTTGGCCAAGGTGTCGGCATCGTATTCCAGGTGCCCGGTAATGAAGAACTGCCCTTCGGCGGCCGCCTGCATAATGCAAACCCCGGCTTCGGGCGACTCGGCCAAGATTTCCAACTCGGGCTCGGCCTGGATGTCTTCGCGTCGCAACCCGGTGTGCCGGGAGTGGGGGGCATGGAACACATCGTCGAAACCCCGGAAAATGGGAAGCTTGGCGTCGGTAATCGCATGGGAAAACACGCCGAACATCTTGCCCGGCAGCGTGTACTTGTCGATGCCGTAGTGATGGTACAGCCCGGCCTGGGCGCCCCAGCAAATGTGCAGGGTGGAAAAGACGTTGTCGCGGCTGTAATCCATGATCGCCTTCAATTCGTCCCAGTAGTCCACCTCGGCAAAGGGCAGTTGCTCCACCGGCGCGCCGGTGATGATCATGCCGTCGAACTTTCTGTGCCGCACCTGGGAAAAGGTCGTATAGAAGCGCTCCAGATGTTCCGGGGCGGTATTCTTGGAGATATGGTTCTCGGCCTTGAGCAGGGTGATGTCCACCTGCACCGGGCTGTTGCCGAGCAGGCGCAGGAGCTGGATTTCCGTGGCGATTTTGGTGGGCATCAGATTGACGATGGCGATCTGCAAGGGCCGGATGTCCTGGCGTTCGGCCCGGTCCTTGGTCATCACGAAGATGTGTTCCCGCTCAAGCACGTTGCGCGCGGGCAGATCGCCTGGAATGTTGATGGGCATGGAGGCTCCTTGAAAGGGTGGTCCTGCGGACCGAAGTCGAAAGGCAAGAGCTTAGCGCCGAAGGATCCGGTAATCAAGGGAAAAGAGAGGACACGTGGGGAATGGATGTGAAATTGGAGAGTTGCGGAAGGAGATGTCAATGAACAACTTTTGGCGCTCGTTACTGGTTGTGCCGATGAGTTTTTCCGCAGAAAGGCCCTGTGCTTTTTTTCGGTTGTGCAACCGAAGTTGTTTTTCCTTTCAATTTCATGTCGTCCGCTCCGCGCGGGCGGGGGGCGTTTCGTGACGCCCCCCTGCACCCCCTGGACCCCGCTTGGGTTCGTCGCGGCCGTGGACATGGGCATATCCCTTCGGAACTCTTCCCGCCATCTGCGGGAAGGATTTCCTTCGGGACTTCGGGAGTCTCCTCGCTCACTGCGTTCGCTGCGGGGTCTCCCTCCGTGCCATGCCACGGCCGGCAAGGCTCTCGCGGAGTGAGATGCTATTGAGCACGCTTGTTGTACCCGTATTGCCTTACAGTGATTGGACGAACACCGCTCTGGGCGACAGGTTCGTTGTGCATGCGGGGATTCACAGCGACGATTGGGTGAATTTTTACTATGAGGGGAGTATTTTTTCTCCCCCCCGGTTTCCTGCGGAAGCCGGCCACAGTGCTTTGATCTACCGGAAGGCTAAAAGGGGATGCTATGTCGTGAGAGCGTCAATGGCATTCAGGCAGGGCGCGGAGGGAGACCCCGGACTGAGCGATGGCGAAGGAGGAGGCTCCCGAAGCCCCGAGGAGATTTTTCCCGACTGCAAGGAGGGAAAAGAGCTCCGAGGGGGGTAAGCCCTGCCGCCAAGAAACGTTAACGGAGTCCAGATGCCACCCGGTGTGCTGTGGCGACCGAAGAACGCATATCGCGAGTGCAACTTAAGCGAGCTCTTTGGAGGCCCTGTTTGAGCCTCTGGCGTGCGGGGTGTGGGGGGTGTCACGAGACACCCCCTGCCCAAGCGGAGCGGACAAGGGAAAATTGAATGAAAAAAAGTTTCGGTCGCAGGACCGAAAACAAGGGCGCGGGGCATTTCCATAAAACATGACGGGGGGCGAAACCGAGAAAAGGGCGTCAGGCATTTCCTTCTTCTTTTTCCCCAAAGAAACCGCCGCGTCAGCCTCCCTTCCGCCACACCGCCATATACTCCTGATTTCCTTTCGGACCCTTGATCGCCGAAGGCACCACCCCCAAGTTCTCCAATCCCAACCCGGCCGCGAAGGCCATCACCTTTTCCACGGCTTCCCGGCGCAATCCTTCATCGGTGACCACGCCTTTGACCGTGTTGCCGGGGCCGACTTCAAACTGAGGTTTGATCAAAGCCGCGACCAGGCCGCCGGGCTTGAGGAAGGCGATGCACGGCTCCAAAACCAAGGTTAGTGAGATGAAAGAGACATCCGCAACCAGCATGTCCACGGGCTCGGGCAGAAAATCCGGGCCGACCAGGCGCAGGTTCACGCCTTCCAGGGAAACGACGCGGGGATCGTTGCGCAGGCGCTCGTGAAGCTGGGCTTTGCCCACATCAACGGCGTAGACTTTGGCCGCGCCGTGTTGGAGCAGGCAGTCGGTGAACCCGCCGGTGGAGGCCCCGGCGTCCAGAGCGACGAAGCCCGTGACGTCCAGCGAGAACGTCTCCAGGGCGGTCAGCAGCTTGTAGGCCCCTCGGCTCACAAAGCGTTCGGCTTCGGCCAGGGAAAGAATCGCGTCCTCGGGCAGGGGCCGGCCGGGTTTGTCCACTCGCTCCAGGCCGTTGCCGCGTTCTAAAAAGACCTTGCCGGCCATGATCAGAGCTTTGGCCCGTTCCCGGCTTTCGGCCAGGCCCCGGAGGAAGACCAATTGGTCCGCGCGTTCTTTTTTCGCCATGCGGCGGTTATACAGAGAGGGAGGGAAAAGGCAAGAAACTATGCGCAGACTACGGCGTATTTTTATCTGCATGTTGAGATTGAGATAGGACATTAAATGGTATACGAAATTGAAAACACTATGTGGAGGAAATATGCCGATCAAACAGACAATTTATGGCTGCTCCTATGGCTGTGGATACCGTAGAGATCAAGAGCAAGAAATGATAGAACATGAGAGGGAGTGTTGTTATCGTCCAGAAAATATTGCTAGATCTGTTTGGCAGCCAATGGCCACTGCACCAAAAGACGGTACTTTTGTTTTGCTGCTTGTATCTTCCAGCGACGGGTATGCTATCGAGGTCGGAAAGTGGGGGCAAACACCAGCTTGCTTCGGGTGGGAAATCAATGGGTGCTTCGCGCCCCATATTTCTCCTGTCAACTGGCTGTATATTCCGCCTCTTCCAGAAGAGAAATAGGCTGGCTGTGCTGCTTGAAGAGAATCGGCATCCGCCCAAAAAAGCTGCGCGGTCCCGTCGCCGCTCCGGAATTCACGTATTCCGAAGCCGGGGTGGGGCCGCGCGCGAAGCGGACGGAAGAGTCGGGGAATCAGGAATTCTGCAGGGCGAGATCGTTCGTCCGCGCCCAGAACACGCGGAAGCTTCCCACGCCTTTGACCTTGGCGACGTCATCTCTGACTTCCAGCACCCGGTAGTGCTCGCCGGCGCGCAGGGTTTCACCGCAAGGTTCGTTGGTCTGAGCCATTTGCGGGTTGTAGTAGAGGGGACCGTCCGTTCGCGCGGCGACCACCGCGGCTTTCGATTCGGCGAACAGATCGGCGGCGGGCCATGCCACGGCGATGGCCGCCGCACACAGTAAAATAAGGCAGAGACTGCGGCCGGGATGATTCGTAGCCATCTTCATATCTCCTTTCCGGTTATGAACGGTTCAGCCCGTTCGGCAGAGAGCACTTCAGCTTTGAAAAAGCCGAAAGCCCGGTGGGCGCGTAAGCGGAAAACAGGGCTATGTATGTCCTGGGCTGCAACGCTTTCGGTGAAAAAAACTCTGTGGCCCAACCCGCCGTGCGGCACGCTTGCGGGCTCGTTTGAGCGTCCTTCGGCCATATATTTTATAGGCAATTTCAAAGTGAAATTGCTCTCAAGTCCCGACCCACAAACGGACGAAGCCGCTCCAAAGGATGGAGCGGCTCCGGTTGCATACAGGCGGCCGGATGTTCGTTCGAAACGAGGGGCATATAACAAGGCGATCGGTCTTCGGCAAGGGGGGAAACGTCATTTTCTCAGCATCCCGCCGATATATTTTGGAGTTTCGAAGCGCTTTGTCTTATTTCTCCTTCTTATAGTAAGTGCCTTTCAGCGGCACCTCGGTGCGGAATTTTCCATCCAAACGATAGTACGCGTGGGAACAGGCCGGCAGGGTCGGAATGATGCACAACTCACCCACGCCTTTTGCTCCGTAAGAATACGGAATATTCCCCGGCCCCTGGACCAGGATGACCTCAATGGGGGGAGCGTCCACGGCCCGGAGCAACCCGAGGGTGCCATACTTGCTCTTGGGGCGGCAGTCTTCCTGCACATAGGCTTCGGTCAGGGCCGAACCCATGCCCATGAGCACCCCGCCTTCGACCTGCCCTTCCAGCGACTGTCGGTTGACCACTACGCCCACATCGTTGGCCGCGACAATCTTTTCTACTTTGCCTTGTTCATCGAGAATGACCACCTGGGCGCTGTAACTATAGCTCACGTGGCTCACAGGGTTGTCTTTGGGCGAGCCCATGGGGTCGGTCTCGGCCAGGAATTCACCGCGGAATTCTTGGCCTTCAAGACTGTTGAGGCCGTTACCGGTTTTCAACGCGGCCGCGAGTTGTTCCGCCGCCCGGCGCACGGCTTCGCCGCTGATCACGGTCTGGCGCGAGGCGGTCGAGGTGCCGGAGTTGGGCGTGCGGACGGTATCCGGGCGTTCGTACACCAGATCCTGAGGCGCGAGGCCCGTGGTTTTGCAGATCATGTGGGCGCACATGGTGGCGATACCCTGACCCATACAGGCCGCCGAAGTGCGGATATGCACCTTGCCGCCTTCTACGGAGAGAATGCAGCGGCCGGTGTCGGGCAGGCCGACGCCCACGCCGCTGTTCTTCAGGCCGCAGCCGAGGCCCGCGCGTGGGCTGGATTCATAGGCTTCCTGCACGGCTTCCAGGCATTGGACGATGGCGCAGTCCGGGCCGGCGATCTGGCCGTTGGGCATGACGTCGCCCGGCCGCAGGGCGTTCTTGTGGCGGAACTCCCAAGGGGACATGCCGACCATCTCGGCCAGAAGGGTGATGTTGTTTTCCACCGCGAAGATGGTCTGGGTCACCCCGAAGCCCCGGAAAGCCCCGCCCGGCACGTTGTTGGTGTAGACGGCCATGCCCATGATGTCGAGGTTCTGGTAGTTGTACGGCCCGGCCGCGTGGGTGCAGGCCCGTTGCAGTACCGGCCCGCCGAGAGAGGCGTAAGCCCCGGTATCGGAAACGACCACGGCTTTCAGGGCCGTGAGCCGGCCGTGCTCGTCGCAGGCCGAGGTGAACTCCATGTCCATGGGGTGGCGCTTGGTGCTGATCATCAAGCTTTCGGCCCGCGAAAGCTTGACCTTGACCGGCTTACCGGTGTGCCAGGCCATAAGGGCGGCATGGTGCTGCACGCTCTGGTCCTCTTTGCCGCCAAAGCCGCCGCCCATGAGCATGGCCTTGACCCGGACCTTGTCGTGCGGAATGCGCAGCATGCCGGAGACTTCGTGTTGGTCGTCATAGACCGACTGGCTGCCGGAATACAGCAGAATGCCGTCGCCTTCGCGCACGGCCACGGCGCATTCCGGCTCCATGTAGGCGTGCTCGGTGAAGGGGGTTTTGTATTTGCGGGTGACCACGTACTTCGCGGCTTTGATGGCCGCGTCGGCATTGCCGCGTTTGAGCGACTCGCGGCGCAGCACGTTGCCGGAGGGGTGAATCAGCGGCGCGTCGCCGCGCAGGGCGTCAAAGGGGTTGGTCACCGGCGCAAGCTCGGTGTAGTCGACCCGGACGAGATCCAGGATGGCGTCCAGGCTTTCCCGCTTCGTCGCGCCCACCAGAACGATGGCGTCGCCGACATAGCGGGTGGTGTCGCCTTCGGCGATCAGCACGTCCCAGTCTTTGACCAGGTGCCCGGTCTTGTTGAAGGGCACGTCTTCGGCCCTGAGGATGCACACGCAGTCCGGGTGCTTTTCGGCGGCGGAGATGTCGATTTTGTCGACAACCGCCCGGGGGAATCTGCTGCGCAGGGCTTTGGCGTAGATCATGCCGGGCAGGACCAGGTCGTCGGAGAATTGCCCGGTGCCCAGAACTTTTTCTTCGGCGTCCAGGCGCTTGAAGCGGCCGGAAAAGGCGGCTTCGGCTTCGGGCGCGGGAATGGGCAGATTTTCGCGGAAGAAACGCCCGGCCTCGAGTATCGCTTCCTCGATCTTCACATACCCGGTGCAGCGGCAGATGTTGCCCTTGATGGCCTCTTTGACCTCGGCCCGGCTCGGGGAGGGGGTCTCGTCCAGCAGGGCCTTGGCCGAAATGACCATGCCGGGAATGCAGAAGCCGCACTGCACGGCCCCGGCTTCGGCGAAGCAGTGGGTATACACGGCTTTTTCGCGTTCCGTCAGCCCTTCCACGGTGATTACGGACTTTCCGGCGAGCTTGCCCAGCTTGGGGATGCAGGCTCGGGTTTTCTTGCCGTCGATCAACACCACGCAGGTGCCGCAGGCCCCTTCGCCGCAGCCTTCTTTGGAGGCGGCCAGGCCCAGGTCTTCCCGCAGGAAGGGCAGAAGCTTTTTATTCTCGTCCTCGGCGGTGACGGTCTTTCCGTTGACGGTAAACTCGATCATTGGGTGTTCCTTTTGTCGAGATCTTGAGTGCATTTTCGAAACGAAAATGCTTGTGCAATCATATTCGAAAGGTTTCTGAACGAGTCCGCAAGCGGACTTCCACTTCTTCAGGGGCTGTTTCCAAATGAAAGATTTCGTCCCAAAGACAAGGAAAGCGACCCTTTTTACGAAGAGAGTGTACTTTTGCGGTACTCGACCGGAGTGAAAAGGGTCGCTTGACGCAGTATTTGGGACGAAAGATTCATTTGGGGACAGCTCCTAACGAACCCGGTCGTCCGAAGCCTCGATGGGAATGAAGAACTCCTGGAGCGGCTCTTCATCGTCGTCGTCCTCTTCTTCCGTGCGGGCCGGATCCTTGGGCAGAATCTGGTGGACGATCATGGCCGTCACCCCGCCGGAAACCACCGGAGAGTGAAAGAAAATCTGGAAGAACGAGGGCATGTTCACGAATATTTCCGGCGCGGACATGGTCACCAGACCCACCCCGATGGAAGTGGCGATGACGATGCTTTCACGACGGTTCACGCCGTGCTCGGCCAGAATGCGGATGCCCGAGGTGGCGATGGTGCCGAAGAGCACCACCAGCGCGCCGCCGAGCACCGGCCGGGGCAGAAGTTCAAACAACAGCACCACTACCGGGAACAGGGCGAAGATGACGAAGAGCACGCCGCAAAAGCGGCCGACCTTGCGGCTGGCCACGCCGGAAAGCTGAATGACCCCGTTGTTCTGGGCGAAGGTGACCATGGGGAAGCAGCCGAACATGGCCCCGAGCGTGCTGAACAGCGCGCCGCACAGAATGCCGCCCTTGAGCCGGCTGCGGTAGAGCCTGCCGCGCGTGGGCTGCTCGGAAACCGAGGCCGTGGCCGTGATGTCGCCGATGCACTCGATGATCACGACCAGAAAGATGAAAGAGACCACCCAGAACGCTTCCCAGTCGAACCGGAAGAACCCGTACTTGAAGGGAATGGGCACGGTGAACCAGGCCCGGTCCGCGTGCAGAATGGCCCAGTTGACCTTACCCATGGGGATGGCCACCAGAAAGCCGAGGCCCATGCCGATGACCAGGGAGCACATGCGCAGGATGGGCTTCTGGAAGCGGTTGATGGCCACGACCGCGAGAATGACGATGGAGCCGAGGGCCAGGTTGCTCAGGCTCGCGTAGGTGCCGGCTTTTTGGGCCGCGTAGCCGCCGGCCAGATCCGCGGCCCCGACCTTGATCAGGGAAAGGCCGATCATCAGCACGGTCACCCCGGCCACGGTGTGGGTGATGACCTTGCGCAGATAATAAATCGTGAAGCTGCCCAAAATGAACCAGATCGAGCCCACGAAACAGACCCCGAGCAGGGTGTTCAACGCCTGATCCCAGGGCATGCCTTGGTTTTTCATAAAGGCCGCGCCCAAGGCGATCAAGGTGCCGGGGAACGCGAAACTCGTGGCCTGGACGTTGAGCATGCCCGAACCGATGCCGAAGGGCCTGCTGACCTGAACGAAAATGCCCAGGCCGGCGAAGAGCAGGGACATGGAAACCAGGTAGGCGATCGCTTCGGCGGGCGCCCCCAAAGCCGAAGCCACAATGGCCGGCGGGGTCATAACGCCGATGATCATGGCCAGAATATGCTGGACCGCCGCCAGAACGGTGAGGCCGAAAGGCGGGTTGGAGTCCAGCGGATAAATCAGCTCGCTCTGGCGGGGAGCGGAAGGGGTGGCGGTCTTCATCAAAAGTCTCCGACTGGTTGCGCCGGGCGGCGTCCGCTTCATACGAACGCCGCCCGACAGGTGTTTACTCGGAGGAACGAACGCCCGCGTCCGCCGCCATACGGCAGATCACCGCCGCCTGGGCGGCGTCGGCCAGTGAGGCGGAAACGCGGCCGCCGCGCAGCATGACGTCGCGGGCGGCGAGGGTTCGGCCGTCCAACTTGGCGAGCATCCGCGCGTCTTCATAAATGTAGTCGTCATCGGTCAGGCGCAGGGTCCAAACCCCGTTCGGGCCTTTGCCCTCGAACAGGTCCTCGGCCTGGCGGCGGAAGCCGCGGCTCGCGGCCGCAAAGGACTCTTGGCTCAAGTGCAGACGCGCCTTGTCGCGGTATGGCGCGCCGGAAGACGGGCAGAAGGCCGCGCAGTTGCCGCACTCGTTGCAGAAGTCGCCCAGGTTGAGCACCTGCCACGGCTGCGACGCCCCGGCCGAGCCCAAGGTGATCACCCGCACGCCGCCGTCGGGGCCGGCCACGGCTTCCTGCACGGGCCAGGTCCGGGAAGACGCCGGCAGCAGCAGGTTGGCGCGGTTGGGGCACACGCCGACGCACACGCCGCAGAAGGTGTCGCATTGCAGGCAGCGTTCCGCCTCGGCGCGGGCGTTCGCGGGGTCGACGCTTTTGGCGACGTCCGCGCTCCGGAAAGCCTGGCGCTTGCGCAAGGCGACCGCATTCAGGCCGAGGGAGCTCCGGGAGTTTTCAGGTGTAAACAGGCCCAGACGGGCGAGAATTACTCCCGCTGCCCTGCGGCCTTCACCCACGGACTCCACCAGGCTGGGAGCCCTGCCCGCCGGAAGCCGGCGGCGGACGATCTTCTCGTTCCGCTCCGCGCCTGCCGGTGATTCGCCGGTGGCGTCGTACACGGCGTCGCGGTCCACGGCCAAGGCCGCGAGCAGCGCGGCATCCACGTATTGCTCCGTGCGCAGGGCGACCCCACGTTCCAGGATGGCCCGCAGATCACGGGCAACCCGCTCGGCTTCCTTGGCCATTTTGCCGAGGGTTCGGCCGCCGGCTTTGGGCTCGGCTTCGAGCACCTCCACCGCGCACCCGGCCGAGGCCAAAAAGTGGGCACAGGACAAACCGGCCGGGCCGGCTCCGACCACGGCCACCTTTCTGCCCGTGGGCGCAACCTCGACGGGAGCGATGCGGCCCGCTTCGGCGGCGCAACGTTTGACGTCGCGAATACGCAGAGGCTGGTCGTAGTGGGCGCGCATACACTTGCTCCGGCAGGCCTGGTTGCACATCTTGCCGAGCACGTTGGGCAGAGGGTTGGTTCGCAGGATGACGGACAGAGAGCCGTCGAAGTCCCCGGCGGCGGCGCTTTCCATATACGCCGGGATGTCCTGTCCGGTCGGGCAGGCGCTTACGCAGGGAGCGGCGGCGCAATCCAGGGCCGGCAGGGGGCGGGCGGTTTTCACGTCCGGCCGGTTGCCGGCGGCCTTGGAGTACCGCGAACCTTTGGCCGTGACGACGGCGGCATAGTCTTCCAGGTTCTTGACCACGGCGGCGGTACGGTCGTTTACACCCGCCCGTTTGCAGACGAAGTCGGTCAGGCTTTTCGCTCCCGCCTCCTTCATGGCCGCGCGCAGGTTTTCAATGTACTGGGCCATGCGGCCGTAGCCGCCGGGCTTCAAAAGATCCGAGCAGACCGTGACCGGGGCCAGGCCGCAGGCCAGGGTGTCGGCCACATTGAGGGCGTCCACGCCGGCGCAGAAGCTGATGTCCAGTTCGCCGACAAAGTCCTTTTGCAGCCGGGCTGCCAGGGTGATGGAGACGGCATGCAGGGGCCTGCCGCTCATGTAGACCATCTTTTCGTTGTCCGGCAGGTTCTGGTGGGTGTTTTCCGTTTCCAGGGTGTTGGTCAGCTTGATGCTGAAGCGCACGCCCTTTTTCGCGGCGGCCGCGCGGCAGCTGGTCAGAATGCCCAAGGCCGTGTCGTAGGGCAGGTCGTGGCCGAAAGCGATGTCCGGCACGATGGTTTCATAGCCCAAGGTTTCGTTGAGGATGCCGCGCACCCGCTCGGGGCCGAGCAGGGTGGGGTTCATCTTCAGGGTGGTATGGTAGCCGCGTTGCCGGATGAAATAGAGGGCGATACGTTCGACTTCGTCCGGCGGGCAGCCGTGCATGCACGAGATGGTCAGGTTGTCGCTCATCCGGCCGGAGATGTTCAGTCCTTTTATCCGGGGGTACACCGGGGTCAGTTCTTTCTTGAGTTGTTCCACGTCGGCGGCGCAGTCGCCCATGCGGTCCAGGAAGCGTTGCACGGTGGGGCTCAAGATGCCTTCCATGCTGTAGCCCGCGCTCATGTTGAAAATCAGGCCCGGCGTTCCCGCGCCGCCGAAGTGGTCGTGCAGCACATGGATGAGCACCCAGGCCTTGAGGTATTCGGCGTAGCTCTGATCCAGGGAAAGTTCTTGGGACCATTCGCAGTTGTAGCCTTCGTCGTTCATGTCGATGCAGGGCTTGGTCACGGAGATTTGATCCAATACCTGCACGGTTTTCAGCTCAATGTAGCGCGAGCCGGTCAGCCAGGCGGCCACGATGTTCTGGGCCATTTGGGTGTGCGGGCCGGCCGCGACGCCCAAAGGCGTTTCCAGTTTCACGCCGTAGCGTTCCAAGCGAAACGGATCGTCCGCCCGGGGGATGAAAAAGAGGTCTTTGACGATGCCGAGGGCGGAGCCGTGTTCCAGGTCCTTGAGGATCATCCGGAGCAGGCGGGGGGCACGCATGCCGTGCATGTGGTCGTCGGCCATGGGGAAATTCCTTGAGCAAAAGGTTGCCGGGCGGGCTTGAGAGCATTGCAACTTTGAAAAAGTCGCCATGCTCGGCGTCCGCGCAAGCGGACGCCCGCTTGCGGGTTCATTCTGAAGTCTTTCGGCACTATGTTTCCATCGTCGATTTCAACGTGACATTGGTCTGGCGAAGGGCCGCCCAGAGGCGTTCGGATTGCTCACGGGTAAAAGCGAGAATTTCCGCCTCGTCGCAGGTGGTCGGCCTGCGGTCTTCTACAATGACTTTGCCTTGGGACACGACCGTGTCGATATGACCGGCGTCCAGGCCGTAGAAAAAGTGGCCCAGGGCGTTGGCTGTGGTCAGGGGGGTCGGGGTGTCGTAGTCCAGGACGATCAGGTTGTTGTCGCCCGTGCCCGGAGCCCTGTGCAGGGCCGCGTGGGCATGGACGTTGCGCAGGCGTTCGTAAATGCCGGAGCAGGTCGCGCCTTCCACGGCGATGCCCGCGAAATAGGCGGCCTGGGCCGAGCGGATCATGTCCGAGTGCATGCCGTCGGTGCCCAGCATGACGTTTTTCTTGTAGGAATAGCCGGAGAGGCCGACATTGTTGTTCTGGTTGGATTCGACGTTCTGAACAATCCAGCAGGGCGAAGCCGCCAGGATTTTTTTGTCTTCTTCGGAAACGTGCACGCAGTGGCCGAGGATGGTCTTTTCCAGATCCAGGGCTCCGGCGTCTTTCAGGCGTTGGACCACGGTTTTGCCGTAGGTGGCCAGGCAGTGTTCCTGGTCGGATCTGGCTTCGGCCACGTGAATGTGCAGGCCGGTGCCGTACTTGCGGGCCAGGGCCACGGAAGCCGCGAGGGTTTCGTCGTCCACGGTAAAGGAGGCATGCAGACCGACGTGGCCTTTGCCGCCGGAGGCGAAGAAGCGCTCGTGCTCGGCCAGGCCCTTTTGGGCGATCTCCCGGCCGTCGCGGCAGGAGGTTTCGTAGCAGAGCAGGTGTCCGATGCCGATGCGGTCGAACGCTTCGGCGATGATTGAGAGGCTGTTTTCAACGGCGAAGGGGGAGGCGTGGTGGTCGATGCAGAAGGTCACGCCGTTTTTGGCCATGTGCAGGCCGGCGGCCAGGGCCGAGGCCAGGACGGTGTCGTTGTCCAGACATTTATCCAGACGCCACCAGATGAGCTCAAGAACTTCGACGAAGTTGGTCGGGGCCTTGGGCGCCGGCGGCATGCCCCGAGCCAGGGCGGAATAAATGTGATGGTGGCCGCAGGCCAGGGCTTTGGTCACAAAGCGGCCCCGGCAGTCGAGCACCCGGTCGCCGGACGTGAGGTCGTTGCAGGCGGGGATGGAGGCGACGGGCCGGATGCCGCCGAACGGGCCTTCCTCCACGGCAAAATGCCCGTCGGTCAGGGTGAAGTCGTCCGCATTCAGATATGCGGCATTGCGTAAATACAGCATGGGGCGCGTCTCCTTCTGGGCGGCCTGCTCTTGGGTGTCGGTCCGAAAGCGGCGCGGCCCGTTTGGCTTCCCTTCCTCCGGTCGAGAGGAGAAGGGAAGCGCGTCTTAATCCCTGTGCATGTTCCGTCCTCGCGGCAGGAACCGGCCCTGGCCGCGCCGGCCGAGGAACGCGTTGTTCCCGGCGATAAGAGTGCCGCGCAGGTACACCGCCCTGATGCTCCCTTTGATTTTCATGCCGTCGTAAAGGGAAAAATCGGCGGGGCCGTGCAGATTTTCCTGGAGCAGCGTCCGTTCCGCTTCCGGGTCAAGAATCACAACATCGGCGTCGGCTCCGGGCAGGAGCAGGCCTTTTTGAGGGTACAAACCGAAAATTTTCGCCGGCGTCGCGGCCAGGCGTTCCACCAGGGTGATGATGTCGATACGGCCTTTGGCCACGCCTTCGGAGTAAAGTACGGGCAAACGCTCTTCCAGGCCGGGCGCGCCGCCGGGGCAGACCGTGAAGTCGTCCAGGCCGCGCCGCTTGTCGCGGTCGAAGCGCAGATTGCAGTGATCCGTGGCGATGACGTCGATGGCGCCGTCGGCCACGCCGCGCCACAGGGCTTCCACATCGTCTTTGTCGCGCAGGGGCGGCGACATGATGTACTTGAGGCCTTCCACGGGATCGGTGTAGCGCTCTTCGGTCAGGGTCAGGTATTGGGTGCAGGTTTCCGCAAAAATATTCTTCTGCCCTTCGGCGCGGGCCCGGCGGATTTCCCGCAGACCGGCGGCCGTGGACAGGTGGACCACATAAATGGGCGCGTCGCCGGCTTCACGTGCCAAGCGCAGCAGCCGGGCCACGGCTTCGGCCTCGCAGGAGGCCGGGCGGCTTTTGGCGTGCCACAGGGGCGAGCCTTTGCCCTCGGCCTTGAATCGGGCCCGCAGGGCGGCGATGGGGTCATGCTCTTCGGCGTGAACGGCCAGAAGAGCGCCCGTCTCGCGACAGCGGCGCAGCGCCTTGAGCAACTTGGCGTCACCCAGGCGAAAATCGTAGGTCGTATAGGCCTTGAAGCTGGGAATGCCGGTACGGGCGAGTTCGCCCATTTCTTCGAGGATCTTGCCGTCCACATGCTGGAGCACACCGTGGAAGCCGTAGTCGACGGCCGCACGCTCGCGGGCCAGGGCGGCATGCCGGTCAAGCTGCGCCCGCAGCGGTTTTCCCGCCGGGCCGAAGCTCAAGTGGTCGATGATGGTGGTCGTGCCGCCCATGGCCGCCGGCACGGTGCCCGCGAAATAAATGTCGGAATCGCGGTCGGCCTGGGCGTCAAGGGTGACGTGGGTGTGGGCGTCGACCATGCCCGGCAGCACCCAGCAGCCGGAAACGTCGACAACTTTCGCGCCGTCGCGCGGCAACCCCCGCCCCAAGGCGGCGATTTTGCCGTCTTTGAGGAGGATGTCTGTGGCGATCGTTTCCGAGGAAGCGACCACCGTGCCGCCGGTCAACAAGGTCTTCATGGCGCGTTTCCTGTTGCGCCCGCGCGTCGCGGGCCGATTTTCCCACCTCCCTCCGTTCCCCGGAAGCATCCGGGAAACGGAGGGAACACGAGACGCTTATTTCACCCGGGGCTTGCCGCAATCGAGCAGGCTCTGCAGGGTGTCGGCCGGGTCGGCCTTGCGGGCCAGCAGGATCATGGCCGCGATGACATACGGCTTGTAGCTGGCTTCCTGGTACATGGGCACGCGGTAGCGGTCGAACACGGTGGCGGCCACTTCGCCTTCCTTGCAGGAGACGCCGGTGATGTCGGCCGGCAGGCAGTGCATGTACAGCGCCTTGCCCTGCTTGGTGGTCTTCATGAGCTTTTCGGTGCACTCCCACTTCTTGAAGCCGGCGTTCTGGGTGAGCAGTTCTTTTTCCAGCTTCTTGATGCCGTCTTGATCGTTTTTGGAGTACAGGTCGGAGCGCTTTTCCATGGCCGCGAACGGAGCCCAGCTCTTGGGGTAGACGATGTCGGCGCCTTCAAAGGCGTCTTCCATGGAGTTGGTGCGCTTGTAGGTGCAGCCGTGGGCCTTGGCGTTTTCGGCCGCGATGGCCTCGACTTCGGGCATGACTTCGTAGCCTTTGGGGTGAGCCAGGGTCACGTCCATGCCGAAGCGGGTCATCAGGCCGATGACGCCCTGGGGCACGGACAGGGGCTTGCCGTAAGAGGGCGAGTAAGCCCAGGTCATGGCCACTTTCTTGCCTTTGAGCTTGTCCACGCCGCCGAAGTATTTGATCACGTGGAGCATGTCGGCCATGGTCTGGGTCGGGTGGTCGATGTCGCACTGCAGGTCCACGATGGTCGGGCGCTGCTCGAGCACGCCGTCGCGGTAGCCTTCTTCCAGGGCGGCGGAGACTTCGCGCATGTACGAGTTGCCTTTGCCGATGAACATGTCGTCGCGGATGCCCACGGTCTCAGCCATGAAGGAAACCATGTTGGCCGTCTCGCGCACGGTTTCGCCGTGGGCGATCTGGGATTTGCCTTCATCGAGATCCTGCACGGTCAGGCCGAGCAGGTTGCAGGCCGAAGCGAAGGAGAAACGGGTGCGGGTGGAGTTGTCGCGGAAGATCGAAATGCCCAGACCGGAGTCGAAAATCCGGGTGGAGATGCCGGCTTCACGCAGGCCGCGCAAAATCTCGGCCACGGAGAAGGTGGCGGCGATTTCGTCGTCGCTCTTGTGCCAGGTCTCCAGGAAGTCGTTCAGGTACATGCCCTTGTAGTTGAGCACGGAGAGTTGATTGATGAGTTCGCGGATTTTGATGCGATCCATGATATGCTCCTGAATGGGTATGGTTGTTGTGGTGTTAGGCGGTGATGTGGGTGCCGCCGCCGGCCGTGAGCGCGTTTTTCAGGTTTTCCGGGCAGGTGATGACCACCTCTTTGCCCCCGGCCGCCAGAAAATCCAGGGCGGCTTTGACCTTGGGGCCCATGCTTCCGGCCGGGAACTGGCCTTGGTCGTAAAAGGCCTGCAACTCGGCGGCCTTCACATGGCCCAGGGCTTTTTGGTCCGGCTTGCCGAAGTTGACGCACACGGCCTCCACGCCGGTGGAAATGACCAGCACGTCGGCTTTGAGCTGATTGGCCAGCAGGCGCGAGGCCAGATCCTTGTCGATGACCGCATCCACGCCGGAGAGGTTCCCGGCTTTGTCCGCGACAACGGGGATGCCGCCGCCGCCCACGGTGATCAGGTTGAAGCCGCCGGCCAGCAAGCTTTTGATCGCTTCCAGCTCGACGATTGCCTTGGGTTGCGGGCTGGCCACAACCCGGCGCGAGCCCCGGTTCGAGTCGGCCTTGAGCACCCAGTCGGGGTGTTGGGCCTGAATCGTGGGCACATCGGCCGCTTCGTAGAACTCGCCCACGAACTTGTCCGGGCTTTGAAAGCCGGGGTCGTCGGCGTCCACGCGCACCTGGGTGACCAGGGACACGCTGCGGGCCGGCAGTTTGCGCAGGCGCAGTTCGTTGTCCAGGGCCATCTGGAGTTGCCAGCCGATGGCGCCCTGAGTGTCGGCCACGCAGGAAACCAGGGGCACCGGGTGCAGCCCGGCTTCCTTGCGGGCGATTTCCGAACGCAGCATGATGAAGCCGACTTGCGGCCCGTTGCCGTGGGTGACCACCACCTGCCGGCCGGACTCGACCACGTCGGCGATATGCCGAACCGTTTCACAGATGGCGTCGTACTGGTCGGAGACCGTTTTTTTGTTTTTGTCCGTGATCAGCGAATTGCCGCCGACCGCGATGACCACCAGAGGTTTGGCGCTCATTGGTTTTATCCTTATTTGACGCGATTATTTCGCGTAGGTGCCGGGCAGGGCGGCGTACAGGGCGGCGCACTCCACCAGGTCCTTTTTCCAGGTCTTTTCGTTGGGGGCGTGGGCTTCTTTTTCCTTGCCGGGACCAAAGCCGATGACCGGAATGCCGAACATGCCCATGATGGACACGCCGTTGGTCGAGAAGGTCCACTTGTCGGTGCGGCCGTCTTTGCCGAACAGGCTGCGGTAGGCGTCTTCCGTGGCCTTGGTGACCGTGTGGTCGGCCGGGATGACCCAGGTGGGGAAGTAGCAGTCGGTCGGGTAGACCAGGCCGGTCCAGGACGGGGCCTCGTAGGTGTACATGGAGACCTTGACCTTGTCGCCCGCTTCCTTGACTGAAGGCAGGTTGCGGATTTCGCCCAGCGAAGATTCCTTGTCCTCGCCCCAGGTCAGACGGCGGTCGATGGAGATGGAGCAGCCGTCGGCCACGGCGCAGCGCGAGGGCGACGAGTAGAAGATCTGGGAAACGGTCAGGGTGCCCTTGCCCAGGAAGGGATCGTCTTTCAGGTTCTTGGCCAGGCCCTCAAGTTCGTTGAGGATGCGGCCCATGCGGAAAATGGCGTTGTCGCCGCGTTCCGGGGCGGAGCCGTGGCAGGAAACGCCGCGCACGTCCACGCGGATTTCCATGCGGCCGCGCTGGCCGCGGTAGATGCCGCCGTCGGTGGGCTCGGTGGAGACCACGAACTCGGGCTTCAGGCCGTGTTCCTTGATCAGGTACTGCCAGCACAGGCCGTCGCAGTCTTCTTCCTGCACGGTGCCGACCATGGCCACGGTGACGTCGGCCGGAACGAGGTTCAGTTCCTTCATGATTTTGCCGGCATAGACCATCGAGGCCATGCCGCCTTCCTGGTCGGATGTACCCCGGCCGCCGATGGTTTCGGCGTCTTCGTAGCCCTGATAGGGATCAAAGGTCCAGTTGGCGCGCTCGCCGATGCCCACGGTGTCGATGTGGGCGTCAAAGGCGATCAGGCGCGGGCCCTTGCCGATGTAGCCGATCACGTTGCCCATCTTGTCGAATTCCACGCGGTCGAAGCCCACGTCTTCCATTTCCTTCTTGATGCGCTTGACCACGCCTTCCTCTTGGCAGCTCTCGGAGGGGATGGCGATCATGTCGCGCAGGAACTTGGTCATCTGGGGTTCATATTTTTTGCTCAGTTCGTTGATCTTGGCGAAATCCATGACATGTTCTCCTAGAGCATTTTCACTTTGAAAATGTTTATGAAACCATATTGCAAAAGATTTTTGAACGAGCCCGCAAGCGGGTGTTCGCTTCGCGTCCACCAGAGCAAATCAACTTTGAAGAAGTTTATTTGCTCCAGCAGGCTCACTGGGGTTGCGGTTGTGAAGGACAGGCCGGGTGATTGCGGCCGAAACGTCACGCATCACGCGGGCCGGGCCCGCGTGTTCGCCGGGCGGAGGGGGCGCGGATTTTTTTTGACGAGGCCTTCACATGGCCCCCTTCCTGGGTGCAGGTGGTTTCTTTGCCTGCCGGGGCATACTGTTGCAGGCCGAAATACAGGGCCGCCGCGGGTTCGAGGTCGTTCGGCGGGACGACACCCCCGTCAATGGCTAAAACCGGGGTACCGGAGGCGGCCCAGGCCACATAGGCAATTCGGGCGCCGCGCGCCGGGCGGCTCGAAGAGGCGGACGCGCGGCGTTTGGCGTTTCTGGTGAGGAGCCCTGCCGGAAGGATACCCGGCAGGAAAGGCGACGGTCCGCTCGGCTCCGACGGGATGTCGGCGAGGCGCGGTTGAAGAGAAAGCATGGGGTCGGCATGGACGCCGTCAAACCCGTGCGCGGGGCTTGCCGCCGCCGCCGGGACGTCGGGTGCAATGCCGTTGCCGGAGTTGGGTGCGGTCTTACGCGAGTGGTCGGACATAGGTACGCTCCCACTGCTGTGCCGGCATTGCTTGTATGCGAAGATGCATATCGTCGGGCCGGCGTGTCGCGAGTCCCCTGCGGGCCGGACGCGCAGCGCATCCGGCCCGAGCCTTATGCGCGTTCTCAGGCGGGATCCGGGTCGGGGCAGGCCCCGTGCCGGACCACGTTCCGATAAATTTCCGGGGCGGTGTCGCCTTCGGTGCTGATCAACAGAACGGTGGAATCTTTGTTCAGGCCGAGGGCGTCGCGTTGCACGGCCGCGGCCGGATGCCGCATGAGCCATTCCAGGATGCCCGTGGTGACCGCGCCGGACTCACCGGAAACGATCGCCGGGTCGCCCTTGAACGGAGAGGCCAAAATACGCATGCCGTTGGCCGCGATGTGGTCCGGGCAGGAGATGTAGGCGGCGCAGTAGTCGCGCAGAATGCCCCAGCTCACGGTGTTGGCCTCGCCGCAGGCCAGACCGGCCATCAGGGTGGCCAGATCGCCGCCGACATTGTGCGGCTTGCCGTCGCCCGCCACAGCGGACTTATAGATGCAGTTGGCCGCGTGCGGCTCGACGATGACGATTTTCGGAGCCTTGTCGCCCAGCGCGGCGGTCAGGTAGCCGGCCACGGCCCCGGCAAAAGAGCCGACCCCGGCCTGCAGGAAGCAGTGCGTGGGCAGGGTTCCGGCGGCTTTGATCTGCTCAAGGGCTTCGGTGGCCAAGGTCATATATCCCTGCATGATCCAGCTGGGGATTTCCTCGTAGCCGTCCCAGGCCGTATCCTGGACCATGACCCAGCCGTTTTTCTGGGCCAGATCCCAGCTCATGCGCACGGCGTCGTCGTAGTTCAGGTCGGTGACCGTGCACTGGGCGTTTTCGGCCAGGATGTTGTCCACCCGAATCTGAACCGAACCCTTGGGCATGAAGACGATGCACTTGTAGCCCAGTTCGCGGGCGGTCCAGGCCAGGCCCCGGCCGTGGTTGCCGTCGGTGGTGGTGATGAAAGTCAGGTCGCCGATCTTCTTGCGATTTTCCGGCCGGCAAAACTCGTCGCGGGACAGCTCGGCAATGGGGCGTCCGAGTTTGCCGGCCAGATACCGGCCCATGGCGTAGGAACCGCCAAGCACCTTAAAGGCGTTCAGGCCGAAACGATGAGACTCGTCTTTCAAAAAGACGTTCTTGAGCCCAAGGTCGCCCGCCAGGTTGGGCAGGGCGGTCAGGGGCGTGGGCTTGTATTCTTTGAACGTGGTATGGAAACGCCGGACGGCTTCGGCTTCGGACTGTGACAGGGCGGAGAGATCCGCGCCGCGCCCGGCGGGCTTGCGGTCGGGATTCATGTGCATCCAAATGGACATGCCGGTTTCCTTGGCTTGGTGGTGAGTGGGAGGGCGGGCCTTGTGTCCGCGTACTCTTGTCTCAGCAAAAAGGAGACCAACATGATTGTGTAAAAAAATACAATGAAAAGAATGTGATGGAGAACAAGCTCCAGGGTGGATGCACACAAGTATTTTTCTCATTACGAGAAAATTCGCAAGGTGAGAAGTTGCGACTTGGCTCTGAACGGAAAGGAGGCATCCTACGGATGCGCAATGGGCGGAAAGGGCAGGCAGGGAAGCGGTGTAAAAACAGTAGATACAGTAATACTATAACGTAATCATGGAGTTATTAAATGGATTCTCAAAACGCGAAATTTCCAACTTGAGAGTTATGAAAAAAAATATCGGTTACAGCCCGAAAAAAGTCATTTTGCGATAGAGGGTGGCCAGACTGATTCCCAAGGCGGCGGCAGCGCGTTTTTTGCCTTCGGTGCTTGGGCCGAAGCGCTCCAGGGCGGAGTGCAGAGCGCGTTTTTCCAGAACATGCAGCGGTTCCAAGGGGAGTTCCGCGGGCTGGGCCGGCGCCGGCGCGTCCGCCGCGCCGGGGGAAGACTCCGGCCGGACCAGGGGGGGCAGGCAATCCAGAGTCAGGGGGCCTTTGTCGGGCATCATGTTGATCGCGTATTCCAGCACGTGCTCAAGCTCGCGCACATTGCCCGGCCAGGGGTAGGACTCGAGCAGGCGCACCAGTGAGGCGCGCAGCCGGGGTTGCGATTTATTGAACAGGCCGCAGTATTTTTCCACAAAATACTCGGCCAGGATGGGCACGTCGCCTTTGCGCTCGCGCAGGGCGGGCATGTACAGGGGAATGACGTTGAGGCGGTAATAGAGGTCTTCACGAAAGGTGTTGCGCCGAATGCAGTCCTGCAGGTCTTCGTTGGCCGCGGCGACGACCCGCACGTTCACCCGGACCAGCCGGTTGGACCCCAGGCGGACGATGACTTTTTCCTGGAGCACCCGCAGAAGCTTGACCTGCAAATACAGGGGCATGGACGATATTTCATCCAAAAAGATCACTCCGCCCTCGGCCAGTTCGAATTTGCCCATGCGGCCCCGGCTGGAGGCTCCGGTAAAGGCCCCGCTGACATAGCCGAAGAGTTCGCTTTCCAGCAGGGTGTCGGGAATGCCGCCGCAGTTGATGGCGATGAAGGGGTGATCCCGTCGGGCCCCGGCCCGGTGAATGGCCCGGGCCAAAAGTTCTTTGCCCGTGCCGGATTCGCCGGTGATCAGGATGGTGGAGCTGGAGTCGGCCACTTTCATGGCCTTGTCTTTGATTTTGCGTAGAGCCGGCGAACCGCCGATGATCCCGTCAAAGCCGGTGTCCGCTCCGGGGGTGGAAAGGTCGCCGACCAGTCTGCCCAGGCGGTTGGGCAATTCAAAAACAAAGAGCGTGACCTTGCCCTGAGAACGGGCGTCCAACTCGACCATGCGCCCGAGCACCGATTGGGGCGCCCCTGTCGGCGGGCGGACCTCGAATTCGTCAAATTCGTAAAGACCCGCGCCGATCCGGGAAATCATGGCGATGTCCGGTCGATCGGCGGGCCCAAGCCCGAGCAGTTCCTTGGCGGCGGTGTTGCCGTGGATAAGTTTGCCGCTGTAGTCGAAGAGCATCACCCCTTGGCCCGGTGCGTCGACCACCTGGAACATGAGGTCCAGCAAACGGCCGGCTCGGTTCAGGCGGGCTTGGTCGGAAGCTTTATGGGCCAGCGATTCGGCCAGAAAAGTGATGAATGCGGCGTAACTCGTCAGAGCGCCGACCAGGCGTTCCCGATCCTGCTCGGTGAAGCAAACCAGCCCGATGACCCCGTAAGCGGTGCCGTCCTCGGCAATGGGGGTGCTCAACGAGAACAGCTCGCGGCAGTGGTCGCGTTCCTTGCAACGCAAACACAACGTATGCTCGCGTGGGTTTTCGACCACAACGGTTCTGCCGGAACGCAAAACCTCTTTATAGATCTCGCCCCGGACCAGGCTTTGGCCCACGCCCTCGGCATAAATTCCCGTGCCGGCCACGCGCACCATGCGGTCGTCCATGATCTCCACGTCGATGCCGGTGATGCGCGAAATGACTTCCGCATACGACTGCACGTAAGGCTGAATGGTCAAAAGACGGTTTTCTTCGTTGGGCATAGGTCATGTATCGTGCGCCGAGCGCGGCGCTTTCGTAGGTGGGAAATTTTCGCCGCAGCGCGACTTCGTCCGACCCGAACAACCCCTACATAGCCACTCCGAAAGAGCCTGTAAAGCCTGCGGCCGTAATTTTCACGCCGCCGGCGTACGGGGTGTCCGCAGCCGGCCCGAACTTTGCATGTTTTGAGAGGCAAAGAGAGCGGCAATTTTTGAAAAAGCCTTGAAAAACGCCGGTTTTTCTGAGTTTTTCCCGCCTCGCCCGGTGTCGGTTTTTTGGCCCGGCACCCCAAGGAGGATGTATGCAAAACGCCATGTTCAGCGCGCTGTTCGGGGCTCTGGCCAACGAACACCGCATGAACTCCATCGCCAACAACCTGGCCAACGTGAACACCACGGGCTACAAGCGCGATCTGGTGGCCTTCAAGGACACCTTTTCTCTATACGCCCACGACCAGATCATGGAAGCCCAGGCCACGGTGCGTTCGGAAAAACTCTTCCCCGACCCGGATCATAAATCCCGCGTCCGCATGTCCGTCGCGGTTACCGATTTTCAGCAGGGAGCCCTCAAGGTCACCGGCGCGCCCTTTGACGTGGCCATCAGCGGCGACAACGGGTTTTTCAAAGTGGCGACGGAGCAGGGCGAAATGTACACCCGCAACGGGCATTTTCGGCTCACCGCCGAAGGGATGCTGATCACCGAACAGGGCTGGCCGGTTCTGGGCGACGGCGGGCAAATCACCGTGCCGGCCGGCGTCAACAACTTCGTCATCGCCGAAGACGGCCGTATCTTCGCCGACAACGACCTGGTGGGGCAAATCTCCCTGGTCGGAGTCGATGACCTTTCCCGGCTCGAAAAGCTTGGGCAAAACATGTACCGCCCGCGCAACGGCGCGCAGGTGGAAGAAACGCCGACCACCGCCTTCATGGCCCAGGGCTTTTTGGAAGCCCCCAACGTGGATGCGGTGTACGAAATGGTCAACATGATCGAGGCGCAGCGTCAGTTTGAAGCCTACGCCAAGCTTATGCAGACGTCCGAAGCCGTGGACAAGGAAGCAATAAACAAAGTGGGGAGAGCTCGCTGATGATGGACGACAATCAATATATTCTGTCCGGTTCCTTTTGGAACCTTGTTTCCGCCGCTTTTTCAACGGCGGCCGTCGGGGTCTTCGCCCTGCTTTCTTTGGTGAGCGTGTACCGCGCCCCGCAGATCGTGCGGGTCGAAGTGCTTCCCGCCGAATCCACCGGCAAACCCGCATAAGGAGCCGCCGCCATGATGCGTTCTCTCTGGACGGCGGCCACCGGCATGGTGGCCCAACAGCTGAATATCGACGTCATTTCCCACAACCTGGCCAACGTGAACACCACGGGCTTCAAAAAAAGCCGGGCCGAGTTCGAGGATCTCATTTACCAGAACCTGCGCATCGCGGGTTCCATCACCGGCACGGGCGGGGATCAGCGCATTCCCACCGGCATCCAGGTGGGTCTTGGGGTGCGCCCGACCACGGTGCACAAGTTCTTCTCCCAAGGCGACTACCAGAACACCAACAACCCCCTGGACATGGCCATTGAAGGCGACGGGTTTTTCCAGGTCATGGTCAACGGCGAAGAAGCCTACACCCGGGCCGGGGCCTTCAAGCTCAACCAAGACGGCACCCTGGTCACCGCCAACGGCTACGTGCTCCAGCCGGAGTTCACCGTGCCGCCGGAAACCAAGCACATCGTGGTGACGGAAAACGGCCACATCGCCGCCCTGGACGCCTCGGGCACGGAACTGGCCGGGGCCGACATCCCGCTGTATACCTTCATCAACCCGGCCGGCCTCGAAGCGCGCGGCCGCAACCTGTACACCACCACGGAAGCCTCGGGCGACGCGACCGAAGGCGTGCCCGGCGAAGAAAATGTGGGCACCATCGCCCAGGGGTTCCTGGAAATGTCCAACGTGGAAGTCGTGGATGAAATGGTCAACATGATCGTGGGCCAACGGGCCTATGAAATGAACTCCAAGGCCATTCAAACCTCGGATTCGATGTTGCAGATTGCCGTCCAGCTCAAGCGTTCCTAAGGCAGTGGTTCAGTTTGGCGTGATACCGCGTCAGGCTTGTTTTGTGCTCCGAAAACAGGACTGCAAAGCTCGGCCGGTCGGCAGCATTTTCGGAGAAGCAAGAGCTTGTTTTCCGCCGGTGCGGGCCGCAAGGACGTAAGAGTCCAGCCCCATCGCCCAAAGCTTCGCCTTCCTTGTCTGACGCCAAACTGTTCCCGCCACCTGTGCGCGACTCCAGTGAGGGGTTATGTTTCGATTTTTATGGATATGCGCTCTTCTTACGGGCTTTCTTGGGGGTGCTCCGGCTGTCTTTGCGGCCGAGCAGTCCACCTGGCGCATCCGCTTCCTCGAGGCGGCGGTCGTGGCTGGCGATACGGTGCGCCTTGGTGAAGTCGCCGTGCCGGTGGGCGACATCTCCCCGGAGCGCTGGGCGGCGCTTTCCGCCCGCGAACTGTGGCCTTCGCCGCCCGACAACGGCAAGGTCATGAGCATGACCCGCCCCCGTCTGCAGGAAGCCGTGGTCCGCACCATGCCGGATCTCGCGCCCTACTGCCTGTTCCCCGGCTCCATGTTGCTGCAGCGCGGCGGCGTGGTACTGGACGAAGCGGCGGTTCACGCTCAGGTTGTCAAGGAACTGACGCCCTACCTGGCAAGCCTGGACGGTGAAGTTTCCCTCAGCGACGTGCGCGCGCCTTCGGCGGTGTTCCTGAAACATTCCGGCCAGACCCTGGCCGTGGAACCGCCGAAACGAATAGCCCCCGGCCGTCTGAGCATTCGCCTGGTGGTTCGGGAACTGGACGGAGCCGTGACCCAGAAGCTTACCGGCTCGGTCATGGTCGACTGCTGGAAGACCGTGCCCCGCGCGATCAAGCCTCTGAATCGCGACGAGCCCCTGGAGCCGACGGCCGTGAGCTTCGTTCGCGTCAATCTGGCCCAACTGCGCGAAACGCCCTGGGACGGAAAAGGCGGCCCCTGGCGCATGACCCGCCCCGTGGGCGTGGATCAGGTGATCTATCAAAGCGATGTGGCCCATATTCCCACCATCGCCAAAGGGACCATTGTAACCCTTCTGTATGAGGGGAAAACCGTCAAATTATCCGTCAAGGCCGAGGTTTTGGCCGACGGCGTCGCGGGCGCGGCCGTTCCGGTGCGCAACACGGCGAGCAAGAAAGAAGTTTACGCGGTGGTGCGCGACCCCTCCACGGTGGTCGTTTCCTCCCTGCAGTAAGATACGTACGAGGAACATCATGAACAAACTCATTTGCCTGCTTCTGAGCATGGCCGCCGTCGGGTGCAGCGCCCAGCAACGCACGGCCGCGCCCATGCCGCCCATAACCCCGCCCCAAGTGTACACCGAGCCGGAGCAGAAGTACGCCAACCCCGGTTCCATTTACAGCGCCGCCGAATCAACGGATATGTACGCCGACAACCGGGCGCACCAGGTCGGCGACATCGTGTTGATTAAGGTGGTGGAAAACTCCAAGTCCAAGAGCAAGGCCGACACCACAGCCGGCAAGACGTCCACCTCTGAGCTCGGCGTGACCGCCGCCTTCGGGCGCAACAGCATCGGCCCGTTGTTCGGTATGGGCGGTCCGCTGACCGGCACGGTCGGCGTCGACCCGATGCTGGCCACCTCCAGCACCTCCAACCTCAAAGCCACCGGCGAAACCAAGCGGGAAAACTACGTGACCGCCACCATCGGGGCCAGAGTCCTGCAGGTTCTGCCCGGCGGCGTGCTCCAGATCCAGGGCGCGCGTGAGGTGCGGGTGAACGAGGAAACCCAGTATATGGTCATCTCCGGTCTGGTTCGTTCCCGCGACATTGATTCGGACAACTCCGTGGAATCCACCCAACTCGCGGATTCCAAAGTTGAATACTACGGCGAAGGCGTTTTGGCCGACAAGCAGCGCCAAGGCTGGTTGAGCAGGTTGCTCGACAACGTTTGGCCCTTCTAGCGCTCAAAACCGCGTCTTTTGCCCAATTGCCGCGTCAAACGGGCCTTTTTGCTCCGGTCGAGTACCAGAAGAGTACACTTCCTTCGCAAAAAGGCCCGTTTTTTTCGCCCTTGGGGCAAAATACGCGGCTTTGAGCCTGCAATCCGTGCGATGCGCCGGGCTCTTTTGCCCTCGGGCTTCGTCAAACGGCTTTTTTCCTCGGGTAGAATACCGTAAGAGTATAGGTTGTTCCCCCCTGCCTCGTTTCGGTTTGCTGTTGTCCCGCAACTCCAGCTTTACCTTTAGGGCAGGGGGAACAACCTCTTGACACTCTCTCCCCAGAGGCAGGTCACTCTATGGCAATCGGCAACGGTTTGAACTTACGCGGCGCGAGTTGCTTCTCTTTCACAAAATCCACCGGCTTCCCGGAGATGCTGCCTGTGGCTTTGTTGATGCGGAGGGATTTCGCCTCGCAGTCTCCTTCAACGAAGAGTTGCCCGTAACGGGTCGCGTTGGAGTCGCCCAGTATCCCATCAAGATCGGCGGTTTTCTCGTCGCCAAGGGGTTTGCCGGAACCATCAAGCAGGGAGATGTCGACGCTGAAGTTTTCGATTCCCCCCTGGCTGCCTTGGGCATCCACGGTAAATTCATATACGCACATTCCCTGTCCGGCCCAGGTCGTGTTTGAGTGCCGGATCTCAATGGCCGAAGCGCCGGAAGCGAACAACACGGCCCAAAAGGCCACGCCGATGAAGTACCGCATACATTCTCCTATTGTCTGTCATGGGATCATACCCGTTGACGGAGGGTATGAAATATTGTCGAGGAACATATCAGTCAATAAATTTGAGTAACTCGCTTCTGTTTCAGGGCAGTAATCAGCCGGCAGACCACCCCGCCGGCCCGGTTCTTTTGCGCCGGGTTAAAAGGTGGCGGCACGTCCCCATGGGCTGTACATCCGTCGTCCGTATAGCCGATAACGCCGGAAGAGGCGAGAGCCCGTCCATTGCTTCTCCCATGAGAGGAGCAAAGAACGTTGGCGGCGTGGGCGGCCTGCCGTTCAGGGGCGCTGCGGTCTACGTCCATTGATGCGCGGCCGCTGAGCCCGTATCTTCTTTTCCGCAATAGGTCTCGCCGCAGCCGCCATCCTTGTCTCAATTCGTGAGTTCCGGGCCAAGGGCGGAATATTTCTTCGTCCATGGCTTTCCGACCTAGGCTGTGTCGACATTCATTTAAGCCAAAGCAGGATGGCGGCCAGTTGAACAAAAGCCATATAGGAAACCGCCATCTTGCTATATCGTGTGGCAACACTCCTGAAGTGTTTCATTTTTCCAAACATTCTTTCGATAACA
>JAVBMX010000053.1:0-55761 GCA_031551885.1 Desulfovibrio sp. | reverse complement strand
CCCCCCCCCCCCCCCCCCCCCCCCCCCCCCCCCCCCCCCCCCCCCCCCCCCCCCCCCCCCCCCCCCCCCCCCCCCCCCCCCCCCCCCCCCCCCCGAGAAGCTTCCCCAAACTCTAAATAAACCCGGCGGCGTGCAGAATGGCGGCCGCCTTGTCTTTGACCGCCGTTTGGATCCGGACCACGGGGCCTGTGCAGCCCATGGCGGTTTCGGCGTAGATCCCTTCTTTCCACAGAGCCTGGGCGGCGCGTTCCATATCGAGCACGTCCACTCCGGCGATTTCGGCGTCGACCGGAACAACCGGCGGCTTGACCGGGGTATCGTCGCACACGGCTTTGGGCCGCAGGTCTTCGCAGAGCTTGTCGAACCCGGCCGCTTTGGCGGCGGCCAGTTCGGCGGCCATGACTTTGGGCAACTCGCCTTTGACGGCACGGGCCGTGTAGCCCAAGGCGTCGGCGATGACCGGCGCGCCGGAGCTGCGCGAGATGATCGAAACCACTTTGCCCCAGCCTTCGCCAACGGACGGGCCGTAGCCGAAGCCGGTGCTCTCGTAATAGCCGCCGGTGGTGAAGGTGGAGAATACCTTGATCAGCACGTTGCCGGTCAGGGTGTCGCAGGCCAGCACATCCACGCCGCCGGCCACGATGTCGTTGCCGCGCAGGAGCGAACCGCCGTCTTTGCGTTCACTGGCGCCGAAGGAGATGCCGTACCCGGCGTCCTTGAGCTTGCCGAGAGCGCGCAGAACCGGCCCGGCCCCGTCGATGTTCAGCACGGCCACCGAAGGCTCGACAATGCCCATGGCCTTGGCTACGGCGTTGCCGTAGACCGCGTTGCGCAGCATGGCCTCGTTGCGGTGGGGCGACGAGGTGCCGGTGGTGGAGGCGATGAACATGGGTTTGCCCTTGCCCGGGGTGACGATCCGACCGATGGTCGTGACACCTACGGGGAAGGGGTAGTGCAGGGCCACGGCCCCGCCGATCACGCCGTCCGCCAGGGCTTTTTCCAGGGCGGCGGCGATGTCGGCCTCGCAGGCCGGGGTGTCGATCCACTCCAGGCCGGCCCAGCAGTCCTGCTTGGGACCGATGGCCACGACTTTGAGACCGGGATTCCGCTCCTGGGCGATCATCGCGCCGCGCAGAAGCTCGTCGTCCCCGAGCTCCGAGCCGTGAGCCATAAGACCCACCCGGACGACGGGGCCGCCGCTTTGCGCCTGCTCGACGATTTCCAGCAGGGCGTCGGCGATAAGCTTACGGGAATCGGACATGACTACCTCCCGCCCTTCATTTCTCCGGCCAGTTCCGCGAGCACTTCCAACAGGGCCTTTTTGATGTCGCCCTTGTCCACGGCGGCGGCCACGGGCGCGGGGGCCTCAATGAGGAACGAGGCGCCGTCGGCCAGGTTGGTCAGGCGGGCCAGGAACAGGCTGCCCTTGCCGATGATCAGGGCGCGTTGAATCTTGCCCGCCTGAATTTCTTGCACGGCGTGGCCGATGTAGGGAATGCCCGAGGGGATGTGCCCCTGGGTGTGGGCGAAGCCGGGCAGGCCGTGCTTGGTCACAAACGCGGGGATATCGGCCCGGTCGCACTGGCCCTTCATCACGGCCAGGGCCGCGATCATTTTGTAGTTGGCCTCGGGCACGTTGCCGGCCCCGGCAGGCAGGGTGATTTCAGGAATATGCAGTTCGGGCGCGTACTTGTCCACGTCCTTAAAGCCGATGCCGGCCTTTTCCAGGGGCTCCCAGACCAGGGCCGAGGTCACGGCCTGCGGGGCCGCGCCCGCGCCGATGGTGTGCTTGCCGAGGGCGTCCAGGCGGATCACCGGCATGGTGCCGTCGTCGGGCACGATGAGCATGGCAAAGCAGCCCAGGCAGTTTTCCAGGGGCGTCACGCCTTTTTTCACGTGCTCGCGGGCGTTCATGTACAGCTTGGGAATGGCCCCGCCGCTGACCACGACCACGTTTTTGCGCGCTCCGGCGGCCACCATCGAGGCGGCCGCGATGATCGCGTTCACCGGGCCGGCGCAGAAGCCGCGAATATCCAGGCCGCTGGCGTTCATGCACCCGGCGCTCTCGCCGATGGCTTTGGCGATGTTGCCGCCGCCGCGCTGGTTCATGTCGCCGGCCGCTTCTTCCGAGCACTCGACGATGTAGTCGACGTCGTTGGGCGAAATCCCGGCGTTTTTGATCAGGTGAAGCATGGCCAGGGTGCCGCCGGCCTTGGAGGCCAGGTTTTCCATGAGCACATGGGCCGAAAGGTTTTCGTCGATGGCGTGGCCTTTGCGGCAGCACCCCACGACTTTGCCCCCGAAGTGCAGGGGCAGCGCGCCGTTGTCTTTGACTTCGGCGGCGATCTCGGCGGCTTCGTGGCCTTCTTCCAGCCGTTTCATCTGCTCTTCGCCCATGACCGGGTTCTTGGAAAGCGCGGTCCGCACAGAGGCGGCAAAGCCCTTTTCCAGCCAGATCAGGTCGAATACGTCGCAAATGTCCAGCAGGCCCAGGAACTCGTCCTCGGGCATGATTTCGCCGAAAGCTCCAAAGCGTTGGGCCTTGTCGTAGTTGTCCACCCACGGCTGGGCATGGGCGGCAAGCTCGTCGGTGCCCATGGCCCCGATGTAGGTCAGGTTGGGCGCATACCCGCAGGCCTGCTCATAGGTCTGCATGGACGCGGCCAAGCCTTTGAGAAATTCCGAATCCGCATGGGCGGCGTGCTCCATATGCGGGGTGGAGCCGTAGTGAAGGCCCAGCTCCGGGGCAAAATTGAGGCAATACGCGCTTGCCTTGATTGCGACTTTGGCCATGTCGGTCTCCTTGAACTGGGGCTCCGCCCCAGACCCCACCGGGGGGCATCATGCCCCCCGGACCCCCTCGCCGGCGGCGCGTCCTTGCGGGCAAGGCCACGCCGCCCCCGATGGGGCGGGAATCATAAGTGTTTCGCGCCTGTTGCGCGTTTGCTCCTTCTCCCGTTGGGGGGAGACTACCTCTCGAACCCTTCGGTTCCGGCAGGCCGGCGTTTACGCCGGCCTGCCGGCAAATAACCGAGGGGGTCCGGGGGGACTCATTACCCCCGGCGGGGTCTGGGGCGGAGCCCCATATCCCTAGTGATGCGCCACCAGATGGTGGTACGCGGACATGGCCGCGGTCGCGCCGTCCGAGGCGGCGGTGACCACTTGGCGCAGGGGCGTGTCGCGCACGTCGCCGGCCGCGAAGATGCCCGGCACGGAGGTGGCCATTTTGCAGTCGGTTTTGATCCAGCCGCCGTCGTCCCGGGCGGGCTGATCGCCGCTCAGGAAGGAGATGTTGGGCAAGGTGCCCACGAACATGAACACGCCTTCAACGGGCAGCTTGGAGATTTCGTTGGTCTTGACGTTTTTCAGGGTCACGCCTTCAACCAGATCCGTGCCGTCGATGGATTCCACGACGGAATCCCAGACCGGCTGAATTTTCGGGTTGGCCAGGGCGCGCTCGACCACCAGTTTGTCCGCGCGGAATTCGTTGCGGCGGTGGATTATATAAACTTTGGAAGCGAAGCGGGTCAGGTATTCGGCTTCTTCAACGGCGGTGTTGCCGCCGCCGACGACGGCGACTTCCACATCGGTGAAGAAGGCCCCGTCGCACACGGCGCAGTAGCTCACGCCCGCGCCGGTGAGTTCGGCTTCGCCGGGGCAGCCCAGGCGGCGGAAGTAGGCGCCCGTGGCGATGATCACGGTTTTGGCCTCGATGTCGCCGTTGGCGGTTTTGACCACGTGGGTTTTGGCGCCGGGCACAAGGGCCTGCACGTCGGCGCGGCGGATTTCCGCGCCCAGGTGTTCGGCGTGCTTGCGGAAGGTGTCGGCCAGGGCCTGGCCGGTGGTTTCAATGGTGCCGGGCCAGTTTTCCACTTCATTGGTGATGAGAATCTGCCCGCCGGGCTGCCCTTTTTCCAGGACCACCAGGTCGATGCCGGCCCGCTTGCCGTAGATGGCGGCGCTCATGCCCGCCGGGCCGGAGCCGATGATTACCAGTTCTTTCTTTTCCATGAAAAATTCCTTGATGATTTTGGGGCTCCGCCCCAACCCCCGCCGGGGGAAATGATTTGACTCGGCACATCATGCGCCTCGCCCTTCGGGCACCGTCGGAGAACCTCCGGTGTCCATCCGGCATCCTGCCGGATGAGCCCCCGGACCCCCTCTCTTGTCGGCAACCTTTTGCAAGGCAAAAGGTTGCCGACGGCGGGGGTGCAGGGGAATCACTCCCCTGCCGGAGGGGTTCGGGGAGGTGGAACCTCCCCGAAGGCCATGAGCGCTTATTTCGTTTCTTCAAACACCGTTTGCCCGTCCACATCGGTGGAAAGCGCCTGAAGGGCGCGTTCCACGAGTTTGCGGCGCAGGGCCTTTTCCTCGGCGGGAGAGAGCGAGGGGTTGCCGAGGGGGTAGGGAATGGCCACGGTGGGGATGATCCGGTTGGCCCCCACGCTGACGGAAATGGGCACGATGGAAGCCATGTGAACCACCGGAACGTCGGCGGCGTCTTCAATGGCCTTGGCGAGCGTTGCACCGCAACGCGTGCAGGTTCCTCACGTGGATGTGAGGATCACCGCCTGCACCTGTTGGTCGCGCAGCTTTTGCCCGATTTCCGTGCCCCACTGCTTGGCGCTGGTCACGGCCGTGCCGTTGCCCACGGTGGAGTAGAAGAACTTGTGCAGGGAGCCGATTTTGCCTTCCTTCTCCAGGTCGCGAAGCACGTCCACGGGCAGAACGCGGTCGGAGTCGAGGTTGGCGTAGGTTTGGTCATACCCGCCGTGAGCCGTCTGGTAGGTGGCTTCGGTCAGGTCGGTGACGCCGGAGATGTCGTATTCGCCGTAGTTCTTGGCGCTCGAGGCCGCGATGTGGTCCGGGTTGCCCTTGGGCACGATGCCGCCCGAGGTCACCAGGGCGATCTTGGCCTTGGTGATGTCCTTCACGCCGGGGCGGGGCACGACGCGGTCGAACACGGGCATTTTGTACTCGGTTTCGAACGTTTCGCCTTTGATTTTTTTCATGAGCATGGCCACGGCCCGCTCGGCGCCCACCGCGTCATAGAACTTGTTGATGCGCACGCCGCGTTCGATATAGCCTTCGGCCGAGGCGGGCTTGAGGGCTTCTTTCTTCAGAAGCTTCAGGAACAGACCGGCCATGGCGGGAACGGCGTTCTTCATGCCGGCCGCGCTGTCCGAGGTGGGGATGATGTAGGTGCCCGACTTGTACAGTTCCACGCCCGGGTTTTCCGGGAACATGGCCGAAAGGGTGGGCAGGCCGGTCTTGGCCACGGCGGCGGCGACGCCGCCGGCGGCCATGCCGTAACGGCCGGCATTGAAGGCCGGGCCGGTGATCACGCCGTCGGCCTTATACTTTTTCGCCGCGTCGAGCACGAAGCCCGCGACGGCGTCCATGTTGGCCACGCAGTGGTTGTCGCCGCAAATAACCGTGGCGACGATTTCCGCTTCGCCGTTGAACGCGGCTTTGAACGCCGCGCCGGGGCCGACAATGCCTTCACGCAGTTCCGGGGCGATGTCGGCTTTTTCCTCGCCGCCGATGCCGCCGAAAAACTGGTTGATATAATGGATGACGCGAAAGGCCATATCAATACCCTCTCTGCATTAGATGGTGTAAGCGCCCAGGCGGTTGAAGCCCAGCTCGTTGGTTGCGCCGAGAATGGCCTGGATTTCCACCTGCATGGAACCGTCGGGACGGACCGAGCCGAAGAAGCCGCCGGCGATGATGTCGGCCGTGGCCGGCTCACCGATGACTTTGGGCATGGGCGGCAGAACGATCATCATGTTGGCGTTGCCGCCGGTGACCACGGCCGTGCCTTCGGGGCAGGAGTCGGCCAGGGATTGCCCGGCGCCGTTTTCGCCCGCGAACTCGTCGGTGACGAGCACGGTTTTGATTCCGGCTTTTTCGGCCTTGGCGCAATTGAGCACCAGGTCGGCGTCCGGGTTGCCGAAGCCTTCTTCGGAGATGACCGCGGCCTCAACGCCAAGCATTTGGGCCAGCTTCACCGCGTAGGAGGAGCTACGCTTTTTGTCGGCCAGGGTGACGTTTTCGTTGGTGAGAATGACGCCCACGAAGTTCAGGTCTTTCCCGTGGCGGGCATAGAGGGCCTTGATGACCGGGTTGTTCAGGTGCACGTAGGTGTTGTTCTTGTCGCAGGCCGACACGCAGTTGCCCGAGACGATGGCGCCGTCCATGGTTTCCGTGGGGCTGATCATCGTGGGCAGCATGACCTTGGCGTCGATGCCGTACACATAGGTGTCGTGCAGCAGGCCCTGGGACTGGAGCATGTAGATGTAGGCAACCTTGGGCAGGCCGGGGTGGGCCTTCATGGCTTCGGCCAGGGGCGGGAAGGAGTACTTCTCGACCTTGTCGGCCTTTTGGGCTTTGCAGGCCTTGGCCAGGTAGTGGGCGGCCGTGAAGCCGGCGATGCGGCAGGCGGCTTCGGCCTGGTGCAGCTTCACGTCTTCGCGCGGGGTGAGCAGGATAACCAGGTTGTTGGTCTTGGAGAAAGGCGTGTAGTCGGCGCCGGGGCCGCTCATGTCCACGATGCCTTCCTGCGGGGCCACCAGGCGGCCGGTGGTCAGCACGGCCATGCCTTCGAGCACCAGGGTTTGGCCTTCGCCCACGGTGTCCACGCCGCCGATGAAGCCGGGGAAGACGTCGTTGCCGGGCGTCAGTTTGCAGCGGGGCTCAATCGCGTCTTTGACCGGCAGAATGCGCACGGCCTCACCCGGATGGGCGACGTCGAATTCGACCTTTTCCAGACGGTTGTCTTTGAGCAGCAGGGCGCGCAGCTCGTCCTTGTTCACGGTGAGCACGCCGGCCTTGACGCCGGTTGCCGCGCCGAACTCAATCTTTTTGACGGCAATCTTGTGCAGTTCCAAATCCATAAGTCACCTCCACCGTTACCGGCAGGCAAAAAGTTGAGGTCCATCCGCATTCGCGGATACAAAAACCCCGGCCTCGCACTCCGGGGCCGACATTTTTGGCGTGATTGTTCCCGCCTGACCTGGCGGGAGTGTGGAAACTCAGGCTGAGGCGTCGGCTTTCCAAACGTCCGGGGCGGGGAGGCCGTCCTCAAGCAACCCGGACAGCATCAGGGTTCTGCGCATGAGCTCAAAGTCGAGCAGAGAGCAGTCCCGAAGCATGATCGCGGGCACATCCTCGGGCAGAAGCGGGGCATCTTTGCTGAATACCCTGAGCGCTTCTTCCAGAAGTTGCAATGAGAACGGGTCGACGCTCGAGTTCTCGTCGAGTGAGAGGAGAAGGGTGCGGAAAGGCTGATGGCGGGGCTGGAAGTTTCCATAAAGGGGATGGTGGTGGAGCACCGCCCCCAGATGGATGCGATCGCGCGCGCGAAGGCAGACGTCAAGGGCGGAGCCTTGTACCGTATGCAACACGTCCGGCGGAAGGGAAAGAAGGGAATAGGCCGGGTTGTTGGTTATGAGCGCCACGCAACGGATCACGAAAACCTCCAAAGAGGGTTGTCGTCTCTGTTGCGGGCTTCAACCCGATTCAGAGTGGCGTCCGGCCGCGCTCCTTATGCCTGAGAGTTTCGGGTTTCCCCTTGCCCCTTCGGCGTTCCCCCCGGTGGGTGGGACTCTCTCGCGCAACGTTCATTCGCCTTGTTCTTAATTTCACAATATTTCGCAAAGAAAAAAAAGTCAAGTCTCCGGTCTTATTTTTTTACAACCCGGACCGCACCTATTATAAATAAGAAAGTAAAACAAAAATCATTTCTTTTTTGCGGTGAAATGCGCGTTTGAAGTGTTCTCCCACAAAGAAAAACAGCCGGAATGGCGATCTCGGCGCGGCTTTTGCTTGTATTCTCCGCTCGGCTTCCGTATACTATCTCCTCAATATGATCCGCGTAAACCACGTATCCCATTGTTTCGGGCCCCACTGGGCTTTGAAGGACTGCACCTTCTCTTTGGAGAAGGGCGATTTTTTGTTTTTGTCCGGCCCCTCGGGCGCCGGCAAAACCACACTGTTGCGGCTGCTCTATGCCGACATCGCCCTGCAACGGGGCGAAGCGGAAGTCGCCGACACGTCGCTCGCCTCGCTTTCCTCCAAAAACAAAGCTCTGCTGCGCAGGCAGGTGGGCGTTGTTTTTCAGGATTTTAAAATCCTTCCCCAGCGCACGGTGGCGGAAAATATCGCCCTGCCCCTCGAAGTGGGCGGGCTTTCCCGGCAGCATATCGATCGCCGGGTTCGGGCCGTCGCCCGCGCCCTGGGTCTTGAGAGCCGCCTGGAGGTCGCCTGCGGGGTGCTTTCCGGCGGGGAGCAGCAGCGCACGGCCATCGCCCGGGCGTTTGTCATGAACCCCAAAGTGCTCCTGGCCGACGAGCCGACGGGCAACCTCGACCCTGAACTTTCCCTGCGCCTGGTTGAACTGTTCAAGCAGTTCCAGGCCTATGGCGCGACGGTGGTTTTCGCCACCCACAGCGCGGCCCTGATGAAGCGCCACCCCGAGGCCAAAATCATGCGCCTGGAAGACGGCATGATCACCAATGCCAACTGGCCGGGTGCATCCATCTTTCGGCATCCCGACGAAAGCGGCATGTCGGATCTTTCCTTTGAAGCCCTGCGGGGGGAAAACCCATGATGCGCACCATCCTGCGTCTCGCGCGCCAGGGGGTTCGAGATCTGGCGCTGAATCCCTGGGCTCAGGTCTTTACCCTTGCGGCCGTTACCCTGGTGGCGTTTCTTTCCGGCCTGTTCCTCATGGCCCTGACCACCCTGAACTACCAGCTCGGCACCACCAGAGGCGAAACGGCCTTCCAGGTCTATTGGCGGCCCGGCGCGCCCATTGAAACCATCGAAGAGCAGTGGAAGGAATTCCACAACCTGCCCGGTTTTTCCAACCTGCGCACCTTCAGCCCCAAAGACGCCCTCCAGGAGCTCGGTAAACGCCTGGGGCGCAAAGACGACCCGCAAAAAGCCTTCCCTTTCCTGAACGACAAAAACCCGTTGCCGGCCACGGCCCTGGTGACGTTCGCCCCGAACGAAACCGACATTGAAGCCTGGATTTCGGAAACGTCCAACTACTTCCAGAATCTGCCCGGCGTGGAACGGGTCACGGCGACCCCCCTGCGCGACGAGCTGGGCCAGGCTTGGCGCAAAATGAGCCGCTACGTCATGTGGCCTTCCGTGGCCTTTTTGGCCCTGGTGCTGGGTCTTGTCGTCGGCAACACCATTCGGCTTTCCCTCTTGGCCCGCGCCCAGGAAATCGACATTCTCCAGCTGGTCGGCGCGCGCAACTGGTACATCCGGCTTCCGCTCGCGGTCGGCGGGGCGCTCCAGGGGCTCTTCGGCGGCGGGCTGGCCCTGGTGCTTCTCAGTCTTATGCATTCGCAGGTGCGCGACGTGCTGAACTTCTCGCCTCTGTTCATGGAAATCCGCTTTGTCTCCTGGGAAGCCGCCCTGGCCCTGCTCCTGGTCCCCGCCTTCATGGGCACCGTCGCCGCCTGGACGGCCGTGAAGGATTAGGAAGAGGAAGAGGTTGGGAAGTTGTTTCGGCAGGGGGATTGATTGACGAACCCCTCCTGGGGTTCGCCCCTGCGGGTGCCGCTTTAAGCGGCATCCATTCCGCTTCCTGCGGAATGAGCCCCCTGCACCCCCCTATTCGCGCATCGCAACGAACGCGCAGGCCAAGCTTTCGGTTGACCTCCACAATTTTTCGGCCCATGTTGGCCTTGTACTCCCCGCCGCTTGAGCGGGGCACTTGTTTCGAGCCCCACAATGAGGGGTGCAGGGGAAATCATTTCCCCTGCCGGGGGCCGGGGGCGGAGCCCCCGGTGCCGAAGGCACATATCAATTCTAAATAAAAGAGCTTGTTCCATGAAACCTGATCGCAGCAAACGCATGACGCATGGGCCCGAGAAGGCGCCGCACCGTTCCTTGTTGTACGCGCTTGGCCTGACCCGGCGCGAGATGGAGCGCCCCCTTGTGGGCGTGGTCAACGCGGCCAACGAGGTTGTGCCGGGCCACCTGCACCTGGGCAAACTGGCCGAGGCCGTCAAGGCCGGGGTACGCGTGGCGGGCGGCACGCCGCTGGAGTTTCCGGCCATCGCCGTGTGCGACGGTTTGGCCATGAACCATGCGGGCATGCGGTTTTCCCTGCCCAGCCGGGAGATCATCGCCGACTCCATCGAGATTATGGCCACGGCGCATCCTTTTGACGCCATGGTCTTTATTCCCAATTGCGACAAATGCGTGCCCGGCATGCTCATGGCCATGTTGCGCCTGAACGTGCCGTCGGTGCTGGTCAGCGGCGGGCCGATGCTGGCCGGCCGGGAGTTTGCCGGGAAGCGTTCGGACCTGATCACGGTGTTTGAGGGCGTGGGCAAAACCCGCGTCGGGGCCATGACCGAGGACGAACTGGAAGACCTGACCGAGAACGCCTGCCCCGGCTGCGGCTCGTGCGCGGGCATGTTCACGGCCAACTCCATGAACTGTCTTTCCGAGGCCGTGGGCTTGGCCCTGCCCGGCAACGGCACGGTTCCGGCCGTGCACGCGGCCCGCGTCCGCCTGGCCAAAGAGGCGGGCATGGCCGTGATGGACCTGTACGCCAAAAACATCCGCCCGCGCGACATCGTCACCGCCGCTTCGGTCAAGAACGCCGTGGCCGTGGACATGGCCCTGGGCGGCTCGTCCAACACCGTGCTGCATCTGCCCGCCGTGTTCGCCGAGGCCGGACTGCCGCTTTCCCTCGAGATTTTCGACGAGGTCAGCCGGGTCACCCCCAACCTGTGCAAGCTTTCTCCGGCCGGGCCGCACCATATCGAAGACCTGCACCGGGCCGGCGGCATTCCGGCGGTCATGGGCGAACTGCTCGGGGCCGGGCTGCTGGACGGTTCCGTCCTGACCGTCACGGGCAGCACCCTGGCCGACAACCTGAAGGCCCTCAAGGCCGCGAACCGCAACCCCGAGGTCATCCGCCCCGTGGCCACGCCCCACTCGAAAGAGGGCGGCATCGCCATCCTCAAGGGTAGCCTTGCCCCGGAAGGCGCGGTGGTCAAGCAGTTCGCGGTGTTGCCTTCGATGATGACCCGCGAGGTAACGGCCCGCGTGTATGATTCGGAAGAAGACGCCGTGGCCGCCATCTTGGGCGGGGCCATCAAGGCGGGAGACGCCGTGGTGGTGCGCTACGAAGGCCCCAAGGGCGGTCCCGGTATGCGTGAAATGCTCACGCCTACCTCGGCCATTGCCGGTATGGGCTTGGACGGCGACGTGGCCCTGATTACCGACGGCCGGTTCTCCGGCGGTTCGCGTGGGGCCGCCATCGGGCATGTGTCTCCGGAAGCGGCCGAAGGCGGCACCATCGCCCTGGTCCGGGAAGGCGACCGGATAGCTATCGATATTCCGAATCGGAAACTCGACCTTCTGGTGGACGAAGCCACGCTCGTCGCACGCCGCAAGGGCTTCAAACCCGTGGAACGGCCCCTGGATTCGCCGTTCCTGCGTCGCTATAGAAAGCAGGTCACTTCGGCCTCCACCGGCGCGGTGTTGAAGAGTGAGTAAGAGGAATAAGTAAGAAGATAAAGCTTGCCTCCGGCGGGCAGGGGCATGAGCCCCTGCACCCTCATTGTCCGGCGGTCCCCGCTTTGCGGAGACTGCCGGACTGCCGTTGTGGGGAAAGGCGTGCCGCTCGGTTGAAACGGCCGTTTATCGAACGTCGGTGAAAGCATATTTTCACCAAAAATGTTCAGACGTGCCGTTTTCGTTCAAGGTTTTTTGTAGTGAATTGAAAATTCGACGGAACGAGGAAAGCGGGAACCGTTCGATGTTGACGGCCGACTTCTTTCAGAAACATACGGCGTGCTCCCGTTCAAGTGTTTTCCGTTTATCCGTTAAGTTTTCCTTTTTCCGGCCGATAGGCGGGAAAACAGGCCATTTCGGCCACATGGAGGGAACCATGGATGGATCAACCGCAGTCGCCGGAGCGACCCTGAGCAAAGCGCTCGATACGCAGACCTTCGGCGCGTCGCTCATCACCAAAACGCTGGACAAGATGAACACCAACACCAGCAGTCTGAACCCGCAGGTCAACAGCGACTATGCCTTCCAAAAGGACGTGCTCAGCGCGGCCTATGCGGATAAGGGGATCGGCACCCGCCTGGATACGGTCGCCTAGGCACGTATCCGCTCGATTATTCGACGGTATGAGAAAAGGGGCTTCGGCCCCTTTTTCATGTGGAACATTTTGAGGAAACACGCAGCCTTTTAAGGGCTATGCTTTCGTGCCGAGGTTTCCCTATGGAATTTGGGGATGGAAGGTAATTTCCCATACTCCTCAACTGCCGAAACCCCGCGTTTGCGCGGGGTTTCGGCAACGGGGGGTGCAGGGGGAATCATTCCCCCTGCCGGAGGGGTTCGGGGAGGCGGAGCCTCCTCGGTTCCTCCTCACGGCGCCAGCGGCGCGAATTGCAGGCCGGTTTCCAGGGGCAGGCCGCACATGAGGTTGGCCCCGGCCACGGCCTGGCCGGAGGCTCCCCGGCAGAGGTTGTCGATGCAGGACACCAAAATCAGCCGGTTGGTGCGCGGGTCTTTAACCAGGGCGATGTCGCAGAACATGGTCCCGCGCACCGAGCGCAACAGGGGCAGTTCGCCCTTGGGCAGCACCCGGACAAACGGATGCGGGGCATATGTTTGTTCGTACAGGGCGTGGATCTCGTCCAGCGGCGCGTCGGTATTTAGGTCGGCGTAGATGGTCGCCAGGATGCCCCGATTGATGGGCAACAGGTGCGGGTTGAAGGAAAGCGTCAGGGGACGCCCGGCGGCCAGGCTCAACTCCTGTTCGATTTCCGGGGTGTGCCGGTGCGAGGCTATGCCATACGCCTTGAACGAGTCGGAGACTTCACAGAACAAAGTCGGCACGGAGGCCCCCCTGCCCGCGCCTGTGGCCCCGGATTTGGCGTCGACGACCAATCCCTCGGGTTTGATGAATTCGGCCTTCAGGGCGGGATACAGGGCCAAAATCGAGGCCGTGGGGTAGCAGCCGGGGTTGGCGATCAGCCGGGCCTTTTTCATGGCCTCGGCGTACAGCTCGGGCAGACCGTAAACGGCTTCGGTCAGTTCCTTGGTCCGGGTGTGCTCCACCTTGTACCACTGGGTGTACACGGCCGAGTCGCGCAGGCGGAAGTCGGCGGAAAGATCCACCACCTTGCAACCGGCGGCCAGGAGTTCCCCGGCGGTTTCCATGGCCGCGCCGTGGGGAATGGCCAGGAAGACCACCTCGCAGGCCCTGGCCAAGTCGGCCGGGTCGGGTTCGGAGATGATCAATTCGCCGGGCTTGAAGCCGCGCAGGGAAGGGTAGAGGGCATCCAGCCGCATGCCGGCCTCTTTGCGCGAGGTCGCCCGCACCAGCTCCATCTTTGGGTGCAGGGCCAGAATCCGGGTCAGCTCCATGCCCGTGTAGCCGGTAACGCCCACCAGGCCCACGCGTATTTTGGAATCGCTCATGGAAAATCCTTGGGAAGAGGTGTGAAGAGGGATTTGAGTTGAGTTGAGTTTGCCTCCGGCGGGCAAAGGGGGTGACCCCCTTTGCAATCCCCATTGGCGGCGAAGGGCCGCAGGCGGCCTCTCCGCCGTCCTCGGGGAATACATATGTCCGGAGCGGGTTACTTGCGACAGAGGTCATTTTAGCGAGGCGGCGGAGCGGTCCGTCATTCAAAATTTGACCGTTTTGGCAAGAGCTCCACTCTTATTTCCTATTGGGAACTCGACCGTTCAAGCCGATTGCCCGATGCTGGCGGTATGCATTTTCTCGGCGGGCTGCCGGTCAGGGGGCATTTGGAAGCATTCCGGCCCGGTGCAGAGACGTTTCGCGCCTCCGGCCGGGCCGGAATGCGGCGGTGAGGCGCACGAACCGATACTGCACTCCGCGTCGTTAAGACCCTTAAAAAATCTTAGGCTGGGGACCATGATGAATCACGCCGTCTTCCACCGGGAAAGCGTGCCGCATTACTCAATCGGGGGGGTGCAGGGGGAATCATTCCCCCTGCCGGGGTGCGGTGCCGCCCGGCCCGCTGAGGCGCCATGCATGTCGTGCCGTAAGCGGCGCGGAAGGTCGGCCCACGCAGCCCTGTTTGAGCCCCGACGTCCCACCCGCTGGAACCGCCTTACCTACTTCTTCAGCACGTACTTCATGCGTAGCTCGTACAACAGCCCTTCGAGCAGGCGCTTTTCGTCGGCGTCCACGCCCTTTTTGACTTTTTCCTGCAGCATGGAGAGCAGATCGATGGTGTGCTTGGCCATGGGGATGTTCGGGTTGATGCCGCCCGTGGCCGGGTCGGGCACTTCGCCGAGCTGCACCAGGGCCGAGGAGGCCAGGGAAAGGATGAAGGTGGAAAACGTAGGCTTGGGCAACAGCGCCGGGCGGGCCTCGTCGGTCATGGACTCGGCAGGACGCTCGGCCTGTGCTTCGGCTTGGTTTTCCGGCTGTTCGGGGGCGGTGTTCGGGGTGTCGTCGGTGGTCATGGTTTGCTCCTGGGGTAATTTCACGGGAAATTATCCGTCGAACCGAAAGTTCGCAGCCGCGTGCGTCCGAAACGGCGAACAGATACCCGCCGCGCGGCCGCCGGGCATGGCTATTTCGCGGCGGGCCGACCGTAGCCCTGGTCGAGGGCTTCAAGGTAGGCTTCCTGGGCCCGCTCCAGATAATCACGCGAACCGAGATACCCCCCGCAGTCGCGGAAGGCCCCGGCAAACGCGGCCAATCCGGCCAGCATGTCGGCATAATCCACCCAGCCCATGTGGCCGATGCGGATCATCCGTTCCTTGAGGTGGTCCTGACCGGCGGCCATGATCACGCCGTAGCGGTCGGCGGCCCGGGCCAACAGGGCCGAGGAGGGCACGCCTTCGGGCAGAAGCACGCCGGTCACGCCCCAGGCGAAATCTTTGGGGGCGAACAGGGTCAGGCCGAGGGCGGAAATGCCCGCCCGAACCATCCGGGCCAGGGCCCACTGTTTGCGATAAAGGTTCTCCAGGCCGAATTCCCGGAACATCTCCATGCTTTCGGCCAGGCCGACGATCAGGCTGATGGCCGGGGTGAAGGCGGTCTGGTTTTTCTCGGCGTTCTGCCGCTCTTTGCGCAGATCAAAGTAAAAATCGGTGCAGGGGAGGCTCTCGGTTTTTTTCCAGGCTCGTTCCGACAGGGCGATGAGGGCCAGGCCGGGCGGCAGCATCAGGCCTTTTTGGGCGCCGGTGACCAAGCAGTCCACGCCCCAGGCGTCCATGGGGCAAGGGGCGATGCCCACGCCCGAGATGCCGTCCACAACCAGGAGCAGATCCCGCTTGCGGGTGAGCGCGGCGGTCTGCTCAATGGGGTGCTGGACCGTGGTGGACGTTTCGGACATCTGGATGAGCACGCCTGTGATGCCGGGGTCGGCGTCCAGGGCGGCGGCGAGGTCTTTGGGGTCCAGGGCGCGGCCCCATTCCACGGGCAAACTGACGGTTTCCAGCCCATGGGCCTGGGCGATTTCGGTCCAGCGCAGGGCGAACTTGCCGCCTTCCACAACCAGGACCTTTTCCCCGCGAGAGAATAGGTTGGCCACGGCAGCCTTCATGGCCCCGGTGCCGGAAGACGCGAGGGGCAACACGGGTTGAGCCGTGCCGAAGAGTTCGCGCAGACCTTCCTGCACCCGGCCGAGCAAGGCTTTGAACTGCGGCTTGCGGTGGTGGATCATGTCCGCAGCCATGGCCAGGCGCACCCGTTCGGGCAGAGGCGTGGGGCCGGGGGTCAGCAGGCGGGGTTTATGCAGCATGGCGAGAAATCTCCCAAAAAAATGACGTGCCGGAATCGCGGCAAAACAAATCCATAGCGCAATGCCGGAACGGAGACAAGCGGGGTGATGGAGCCGTTTGGCGTGATACGGAGCCGAAGGGGCGGCCTCCTTCAGAGAGTCGGCGAAACCCGGCATATTCCCTGATAGAGAAAAATCCGTTAATGTGACATGTTGTTACAATACCTCTCTTTACAAGGAGAACGGTCTTTCGTATCGTGCGCCGCATGAAAACAGCCTCCCCGCGTATAACGTTGGTCATTCCCGTCTACAACGAGGAGACCAACCTTCCCGTCCTGTACCAGGAGTTGGTTCAGGCTCTGGGCGATCTGTCCTGGGAAGTCCTTTTTGTGGACGACGGCGGCACGGACGGCGGCATCGACGTGCTGCGTGGTCTGGCCGACCGGGACGAGCGGGTGCGCTACCTCAGCTTTGAAGCCAACCGGGGGCAGTCCGCGGCGTTCGCGGCCGGCTTTGCCGAAGCCGAAGGCGAAATTCTGGTCACCCTGGACGCGGATCTGCAAAACGATCCGGCCGACATCCCCCGGATGCTCGCCATTTACGACCAGGGCTGGGATATGGTCATCGGCCGGCGTTCCCGCCGCCAAGACACGACCGTCAAACGCCTGGCCTCGCGTTTCGCCAACGCCTTGCGCAACAGCCTGACCAATGAGAACATCACCGACACGGGCTGTTCGCTCAAGGTCATGCGGGCCTCCATGGCCAAGCGTCTGGCCATGTTCCGGGGCATGCACCGCTTTTTGCCCACCTTGATGAAAATGGAAGGCGCCCGGGTTGAAGAAGTGGACGTCAACCACCGTCCCCGCCTGTACGGCGTCTCCAAATACGGCATCTGGGACCGGGCCTGGTCCGGGTTCTGTGATCTTTTGGCCGTGCGCTGGATGCAGCGCCGGCACCTTTCCTGGCGGATCCGGGAACGCCGCTGAATGAGCGACCGGAACAGACGCCGTCTCTGGCGGGCCGTCGGCAAAGGCGCGGTGGTCTTCCTTTCCCTCGTGTGCCTTATCGTCGTCGCGCACCTGTTCGACTTTGAAGCCGTCACCGACCCGGATTGGGCTCAGCGGCATCTGCGTCCCGACGTCTCGGGCGTCTGCCTGTTTGTGACGCTGTCCGCCGTGTTTTCCGCCGCCGGAATGCCGCGCCAGGCCCTCGCCGCCCTCGGCGGCTATGCCTTCGGCGCCCTGTGGGGAAGCGTGCTGGCCGGTCTGGCCCTGCCCATCGGCTGCGCCCTGGGATTCTGGTACGCCCGGCTGCTTGGGCGCTCCAGCCTGCAGCGCCGCTTCGGGCGGCGCATCGCCCGGCTCGAGGCCTTCCTCGGCCATAGTCCCTTTGCCATGACCGTGGCCGTTCGGTTTTTCCCCTTCGGCAACAACGCCCTGACCAATCTGCTCGGGGGCATCACCAATATCCGCTTTCTGCCCTTTTTCCTCGGTTCGGCCGTGGGCTATCTGCCCCAAACCGTGATCTTCTGTCTGCTGGGCAGCGGCCTGCGCCTGGATCCCGTCTTCCGGACGACCGTGGCCTGCATTCTGTTCGCCGGCTCCACCCTGCTCGGCCTCGAGCTCTACCGCCGCTATCGCAAACAACTTCCGGAAGAGGAATAGGGGAGAGGGGGCGCTGCCCCATGCCCCGCCGGGGGAGGTGAAAACAGGGCTGCCAAGGTCGGCCGGCCTTTCATGCTTTCGCGATATGAATGAGTTACCTTACCATGTCGCGGGCGGCACCCGGACCCCCGCAATGTCCCATCGGCTCCGCCGATTTGGGACATACGTGATTGCCGGGAAGCGGACGGAGAGCCGTTCACCAACTTGACAGCCAGAGCAATCTCTGCAAGCCTGCGCTTTATTTTTAGCGGGAGCGAGCACAATGACCACGAGTACTCATGATATTGAAGTCCAGATGGCTCAGATCAAGCGCGGCTGCGCCGAACTCATCGACGAGGGCGAACTGCGCAAAAAACTCGCGCGGGGCAAACCCTTGCGCATCAAGGTGGGTTTTGACCCCACCGCGCCGGATCTGCACCTGGGTCATACTGTGGTCATCCACAAAATGCGGCATTTTCAGGAGTTCGGGCACGAGATTGTTTTTTTGATCGGCGACTTCACCGGCCTGATCGGCGACCCGTCGGGCCGTTCCGACACCCGGCCCGCCCTGACCCCGGAACAGATTGCCGCCAATGCGGAGACGTACAAGAAACAGGTCTTCAAAATTCTGGACCCGGAAAAAACCGTGGTCGACTTCAACTCCCGCTGGCTGGGTGCGCTCACGGCCGCCGACTTCATCCGCCTGACCTCGCGCTACACCGTGGCCCGGATGCTCGAGCGCGACGACTTTGAAAAACGCTACAAAGGCAACATTCCCATCTCCATCCACGAGTTCATGTACCCGCTCTGCCAGGGGTACGACTCCGTGGCTTTGAAGTGCGACGTGGAAATGGGCGGCACGGACCAGAAATTCAACCTCCTGGTCGGCCGGCACCTGCAGGGTCAGTATGGGCAAGAGCCCCAGTGCATCCTGACCATGCCGCTGCTGGAAGGACTGGACGGGGTCAAGAAGATGTCCAAGTCGCTGGGCAACTATGTGGGCATCGACGAGCCCGCGCCGACCATGTTCGGCAAGGTTATGTCCATTTCCGACGAGCTGATGTGGCGCTGGTACGAACTGCTTTCGGTCAAGACCCTGGAAGACATCTCCGGCTTGAAACGTGACGTGGAAAGCGGCGCGCGCCATCCCAAGCTGGTCAAGGAAGAGTTGGCCTTGGAAATGACCGCCCGCTATCACGGCGAGGCCAAGGCCGCCGAAGCCCGGCAGGAATTCAATGCGGTCTTTGCCGGCGGCGGCGTGCCCGACGACGCGCCCACGCACATTTGTAAAAGCGGCGAAGCCTCCACCCCCGTGTTCTTTCTGACCGACGCGGGCCTGACCGCCTCGCGCGGCGAAGCCCGCCGGCTTGTGGCCCAGAACGCCCTTTCCGTCGACGACAAAGTGTACACCGACGGCGCCGCGCCCCTGCCGGCCGGCGAATACATCATCAAGTTGGGCAAGAAGCGGTTTCTGCGCCTGACCGTGCAGTAGGAAAGATGTTGTTTGCGGGGGAAGGGGAGAAAGCCCTTTTTAAAAGGTTTTCTCCCCTTCCCCCGCGCTTCCTTTTTTTTCAAAAAATTTACTGGGGGAATGATTCCCCCCAACCCCCCTCATCTGCCGAAAAGCCCCGTGCAACACGGGGCTTTTCGGCGATTGGGAGGTGCGGATGCCGTTCGCGTCGCTACAGCGTGGGCTTTTTATATTCCGGGAGTCTCACCCGGCCGACTTCCGCGGTTCTGTTTGCCCCCCTCAGCCAGAGCGACGGTGACGTTGCGGACCGCGAGTTTCCCGAGGATGAGCCGGCCTTCCGGCCCGGCGGCGGCCAGGGCGGCGGCTTCGCACACGCCGGGAATGCCGAGCACCTCCTGCGCCTTGGGGGAAGGCATTGAAACCGGGAACCCGGCCAACTCCTCCGGCGTGAAAAATTGCAGGGGCAGATGCAGGCGCTCGGCGGCCCGCAGCAGACCGGGTTCATCCTGTTTCAGGGTGACCGAAGCAAAGCCCGCCAGGGCATTTGGGGCCACATCCGCCCGCTTCAGGGCGTCTTCCAGCACAGCGAGAATATCTTCCTCCGGCGTGCCGCGCCGACAGCCGACGCCCGCGAATACGGGCGGATGCAGCAGCAACTGTCGCGGTCGCTTGGGCAGGGGGCGGAACGTGACCCGCATTGTCGGAAGGTCATCGGAAAGGGGCTCCGGAGGAGCGGGCCGGAACAGGCCCGCGTGGGGACTGCCGGCAAGACCCAGGCGGTTTTCCGGGTCGTCGAGAAGCACCGGTTCCCCGGCCACCAGGGCGGCGGCGATGTGCTTGGCTTGGGCGAGGTCGGCGATGATCAGGCCTTTTTCCCGGGCCAGCAGGTCGACGGCGGGAAGACCGAGGACGTCGGAGGCGGTGGTGATCACCGGCTGCGCGCCGAGCAAATCGGCCACGCGCAGGGTCAGGGCGTTGGCTCCGCCGAGGTGCCCGGACAACAGGCTGATGACGAAAGAAGCGGTAGGGTCCACCACGAGCACGGCCGGGTCGCGGTCTTTGCCGGCCAGATACGGGGCGATGCAGCGCACGGCAATGCCGGACGCGCCGATGAATATATGCGCCGGGCAGGTGTGAAAGAGTTCGCCCAGCAGATCCGGGAGGCGCTCAAAGGGCCGGGCCGCGAACGCGGGTTGCCCTTGGCACAGGCTTACCGCGGCATAAACCTGAACATCCGGCAGAGAACGCAGCTTCTCGGCCGCCTGTATCCCTTGAGGCGTCAGAACATAGATGACTGTCGGGCCTGTGTGCATGGGGCGGCTCTTTGAGGGTTGTCCGGCAAGTCTTCGGTAAGCATCTTACCGGTGAAGTATCTGTTCCGACGGAGCCGCAAACGGTGTCCGCTTTATGGGAACCGAAGCACGGCAAAACCGTTCAATCCGTTAGGTCTGCCGGGGAAAAGATTTACTCTGACTCCCCATTCCTAAAAATCCGCGTAACGCGCGGATTTTTAGGAATGGGGGGCCGGGGGGAATCATTCCCCCCGGTGGGCTTGGGGCGAAGCCCCAAATAAATCCAACTATCGGGCGCCCTTGGGGAACAGGACCACGCCCACGGTTTTGACGAAGATTTTCGTGTCCAGGAGCACGGAGAGGTGCTTGATGTAGAACAGGTCGTATTCGAGCTTGTAGCGGGCGTCGTCCAGGGACGCGCCGTAGGGGTGGCAGACCTGGGCCCAGCCGGTGATGCCCGGTTTCACGGTGTGACGCACGTTGTAATAGGGGAGCTTGGCGGCCAGTTCGTCCACAAACTCCCGGCGTTCGGGCCGGGGGCCGATCAGGCTCATGTCGCCCTTGATGACGTTGAGCAACTGGGGCAGCTCGTCGATGCGGGTTTTGCGGATAAACCGGCCCACGCGGGTCACGCGGGGGTCGCGGGCCTGGGCCCACTGAGCCCCGCCTTTTTCCGCATCGTTGCGCATGGAGCGGATTTTGTAGACCGTGAACTCTCTGCCGCTCAGGCCGACCCGCTTTTGGGTATAGAAGGCCGGGCCTTTGGATTCCATGCGCACAAACAGGGCCGTGAGCAGGATGATCGGCGACAGCAGAACAAGCATGGGCAGGCAGATGCACAAATCCATGGCGCGCTTGGTCCGGCGGGCGGTCCCGGTGACGTTGAAACCGTCTTCGAGAAGCAGCCAGTCGTCTTCAATAAGGTCGACGGGCACGCGGGAGGCCAGGCGCTCGTACAGGCCGCGCATATCGTGGACCTTGAGGCCTTCCAGCTTGGCGACGAAGAGGTCGCGGGTCAGGTCGGAATCGAGATAGAAGGTGTCGATGATAATCAGCCGGTCGGCTTTTTGTTCCGCCAGAACGGGCAACGTGCGCGAGGCGTCGCCCAGGCAGGGGCCGGCTTCGGCCGGGTCGGCTCCGGGTTCGCCGATGTAGCCCACAACGACGGACTCGGGCATGTGCTCCGAAAGCACCCGCCGCACCCGGCCCGCTCCGGCGCTGCCGAGCAGGAGCACTCGCTCGGGAAGGGCCGTGAAACGCAGGTGGAAGGCATAGAGCAGCACCCGCCAGCCCAGGGTCAGGCCGAAGGTGACAAAGAGCTGCAGAACGAACATCAGGCGCGGAAAACGCCATTTGTCGAAGCTGTAGAAGATGAAGCCCGCGCACACGCTGCCGATGAGCACGGCCAGGAACAGGCGGATGCAGGTGTCGCGGAAGTCTTCGCGGCCCACCTTCCGGCAGTCCATCATGTAGAACGACAGGATAAACGACAACACCGTGAAGGTCGAAGCCCCGGTGTAGTCATCAAAAATGTCCAGCTCGGGCGGCAGCATGAGCCAGGCGCAAATTTGCAGGGCGGCCAGAAAGCAGACCAAGTCCGCAAGAAAGAAGAGATATGACTTGTTGCTGTTCACCGGGGAATCTCCCTCGAGCATGTAATTTTGAGATGTTGCTCAGCCTTCGTTCGCAAAAAGGGGATGCCAAAGTGCCGGCCGCAGCGCCCTAAGGCCGGCGTTTCGCACCACGGAAGCCTTGCGGCAAGATAATCTTTGCAGCCCTGGTTACAGGCTCTTTGGTCGCCGGAGGCAAGAAAATCTCAAAATGACTCTGCTCTAATCGGGCTGTTCAAGGTTCATGTCGGTCAGGATGCCGGCGGCCACGGTTTCGGCGTCGAACTCGGCCAGGGCCAGGGCTCGTCCGGCCGCGCCCATGGCGCGCAGGCGCTGCGGGTCGCGGGCCAGTTGGGCCAGAACGTCGGCCAGGGCTTCGGCGTCGCGCAGGGGAACCATCAGGCCGTTTTCGCCGGGCCGGACCACTTCACGGGAGCCGGGGGCGTCGGCGGCGACCACCGCCCGCCCCATGCTCATGCCTTCCATCAACGAGCAGGGCGTACCTTCACGCCACGACGGCAGCACCAAGGCATGCGCCCCGGCGATGAAAGGCCGGACGTCGGCTGTTTCTCCCAAATACTCGATAACCCCCTCATCCCGCAAGGCCAGGATTTCTTCCAGGGGCATGGAACCCAGGCCGGATTCGGCCGGACCGAGCAGGCGCACAACGGCCGGAACGCCGCGCTCTTTGATCAGGCGGGCCGCTTGGCAGAGCTCGCGCAGGCCTTTGGCCTCGAGCAGCCGGCCCACGAACAGGAAGATCGCCGGATGCTCCCGGGTGGGGGTGTCCGGCAATTCGGGCAACGGCGCGGGGGCGAAGTGGACCGTGTCCACGCCCGTACCCCGGCACATGCGCGCGGAGATCGAATCCGGGATGATCGAGAAGGCGTCGAACAGCTTTCGGTCGTCCATGTTCTGGAAGTACACGGCTCCGGAAAGGCTGAAGGCCGTGCGATAGAGCAGCGACGTGACCCGGCGCAGGATGCGCTTGGGGAGCGAGTCGGCCTCAAAGGCGTAGCCCAGGCCGGTGATCATCAGGGTGCGGTGTTCGCGGGTGGGAACCCCAGCCAGAGCGGCGGCAACGGCCCCGTATATAACCGGCTTGATGGTGTAGGCAAAGAACCGGTCCGGGTTTTCGGCCTTGAGCAGGGCGCGCAGGGCCAGAACGGTGCGCAGATCGCGCAGGGGGTTCAGCCCCTTGCGGTCAAGCGGGTAATGCGCGAGCCGGACGCCCAAGGAGGAAAGCTTGGCTTCCCACACCGGGTCGTCGGAAGGCAGGGCGTGCGGCACGGCGCAGACCACCTCGTGCCCGGCCGCGACGGCCCGGCGGATGAGCACGCTCCAGAAGTTGGCCATGGCCCTGGCCTGGTTGCCGAGAAGAAGGAGTTTCATATGATTCCCAATAATATGGATAGGGAGGCAGCTACGTCATCGTCGGTCACGCGCCGGCGTGGAAGAAGTAAGTGGATCGCTCCGGCGCAAGGCAAATCGATCTGGAGAGTACCTATAGCAAGGGGGCTCAGTCTTTTGCGAAGCACCCGGCGATACGCCCCAAGCGCATGGCCGCCCGGGAACCGACAAAGAACGCCCACGCCTGCGGGGTCAATTTTTCCTCTCGGCCGAGGCGGACCACCCCGCGCACCGCATCACGCAGAACGATGAACGGTAACGACAGCATCAAGGCGGCGGTTTTGCCGGCGGTGGGGCGCTTTCCGGTCAGCTTCCAGGAGATCTTCCCCTTGGCGAAGTTCGAGGCGAAATGCCAGCGCATGGTGTATTTAACCGGCATGACGCAGTGATCGACCAAAAGATCCGGCACCTGCCCGATCCGCACGCCAAGGGCCCGCAGGGCGTCGCAAAACAGGTTTTCTTCGCCGTAGCCGGGCTTGTCGCCCCGCATGCCGGCGGCCGGGTCAAAGCCGCCCGTCCGCTCCATCAGGTCGCGCCGGCAAAAAAGATTGCCGCCCCAGGGGCTTTCGTCGACCGGCATCGGCCCGTACCGTTTGCCCTCCATATTGAGCGAGGAGGTGCCTTCCGGAAACCAATCGGGTTTGCCGGGGTAGTAGTGCCACGGCAGATAACCGCCTCCGAAGGCGTCGAAATCGCCGGAACGGATGACCTCCAGAGCGCGGGAAATCCAATTTTCGTGAGGATGGGTGTCGTCGTCCAGATACCCCACCCACTCCGCCGTGGCTTCTCGAAAGCCTCGGGTCCGGGCGTTGGCCACTCCTTGATCTGGCTCATGTACATAGCGAAGAAGGCGGGGAAAGCGTTCCTGAACGGTCCGCACCACATCGGCGGTGTTGTCCGGCGAGTTGTTGTCCACCACGAGCACGGTCACACCGGGCTCCTTTTCCACCAGGGGCAGAAGCCGCTCAAGATTCTTTTGCAGCACATCGGCCCTGTTGTAGGTGCAGATGACGATATCCAGGGTGGACGGCGACATGGCGATTTCCATCAAGCTACTGGTTGTACGCCGCCGTGGGGCCTTTTTTCAGTTCGGAAGCGAAATACTCGATGGTCGGCTTCAGGCCGTCGCGCAGGGGCACGGCCGGCTCCCAGCCCAAGGCGCTTTTGGCCAGAGTGATGTCCGGTCGGCGGCGGGTGGGGTCGTCTTTGGGCAAGGGTTTGCAGTCGATGGCCGATGCCGAACCGGTCACCTCGATCACGGTTTCGGCCAGTTCCCGGATGGTGAACTCGCCGGGGTTGCCCAGGTTCACCGGGCCGGCGAAGTCGTCCGGCGTGTTTTCCATCAGCCGGATCAACGCTTCCACCAAGTCGTCCACGTAGCAAAAGGAACGGGTCTGGGAGCCGTCGCCGTACACGGTGATCGGCTTGTTCTGCAGGGCCTGCATGATGAAGTTGGAAACCACCCGGCCGTCGTTGGGGTGCATGCGCGGCCCATACGTGTTGAACAGACGGGCGATTTTAATCGTCAGGCCGTGCTGCCGGCGGTAGTCCATGAACAAGGCTTCGGCCGCGCGCTTGCCCTCATCGTAGCAGGAGCGGATCCCGATGGGGTTGACGTTGCCCCAGTAACTTTCCGGCTGTGGGTGCACGCCGGGGTCGCCGTAGACTTCCGAAGTGGAGGTTTGCAACACCTTGGCCTTGAGGCGTTTGGCCAGGCCGAGCATGTTGATGGCCCCGTGCACCGAGGTTTTCAGGGTTTGCACGGGGTCGCGCTGGTAGTGGATGGGCGAGGCCGGACAGGCCAGGTTGTAAATTTCGTCCACTTCCACATAGAGCGGAAAGGTCACGTCATGGCGCATCAGCTCAAAACGCGGGTGCGCGAGCAGGTGTTCCACGTTGCCCTTGGTGCTGCAGTAATAGTTGTCTACGCAGAGCACCTCGGCTCCGCGCTCCAAAAGACGTTCGCACAGGTGCGAACCGAGAAAACCGGCTCCGCCGGTAACGAGCACGCGTTTGTTTGGGAACATGGAAGCCTCCTGCGGAGATATATACAGATAAAGCGGAATGCCGACAATGTGTGGACTCAGCCAAAAACGATGCGCAGAGCGAGCATCAGCCTTTTGCGAAGGCCGAGGTTGGACAGTTCTCGTAATATCCTGCTGGCGCAACGCCTACGCTGGGTGCACCCGTGGTGGAGAAGTTCTCTGATCGCCAGCATGGCCTCGGCCTTTCGCGCATCTTGGGAGGCCGTATTGTGAGTAGTGGCGCTCAAAAGGTAATCGCTCCAGAAGGCCGCTTCATCTCCTTGCGCGGCGGACATAAGCATTTCCTCCGTCGCGATGGAGCCGGGTGTATCATTGTCGTCCGGAATAAAAAATTCATCTTTGCGGGCCAATGCCGCGGCAATTTTGGCGCAACGCAACATGGCCACAGCACGTCTGTGGCTGGTGTTGCCGGGTGAGTAAGTGTAGAGTTGCAAAACCTCCGGGACAAGAGCCAAATCGCCCTGTTTCAAAAGACGCAACAAAAATTCATAATCATCGGCAGGCTCAAAAGCGGGATTCAGCCCTCCGGTAGCCAAGGCCGCGTCCTTACGCACCATGAGCGCCGTGGTGGCAATGGGGCATTCCCCGCTCAGCGCATAGGGGCCCAAATCTTCAGGTCGATGCGGGGGGTGCAAGATATGCAATAGGTCACCGCTTGGTCGCATATATTGCATGTAGCAACCCACTCCGACAACGGAGGGATGTCGTTCCAAAAGCTTAAGTTGCAGTTCCATACGCCGAGGCAGCGCGATGTCGTCGTGATCCAGAAAAGCGACAAAGGGAGCTCGGGCTTCATGAAAAACACGGTTTCTGGTTCGCGCAATCCCTTGATTCGTTTGTCTGATTACCCGAATGCGGGTGTCCGCGCGAGCATACACTTCCGCTATATCTGCTGAAGCATCGGATGAGCCGTCGTCAAGAATGAGGTATTCGAAATCAGAGAAGGTTTGGGCGAGGACGCTCTCAATGGTCGCTGAGAGAAAGGTCGCGGCGTTGTATACAGGAGTGGCTATGCTGAGGGGCGGCATTGGGGGTCTGTGTTGCCTTCGTCAAAGGGTAGATCAAACAACGCTTTTGAAGTTGTATTGAGGGAAGTATACCCGGTGCCGGCATCCGGTTCAAGGTAAGTACCCTCACCCCATTCATTCCAGGCATTTATGAAGATAAAGCGCTGGTCTTGAGCAAAATTGCGTCGCGTATAGGCAATGATCTCTTTGAGCCAGTGATAATAAGCCTCATGGGAAAAGTTGAGCCACATAGCCCAATCTTTTTTTTTTCTAGCGGAATTATCCCAGGCAAGCATGGCACTTTTGTATACGGGTAGAGGGAATTTTTCTTGTCTGTCTGTCTGCGAGAGAAACATTTCAGAGGTATCGTTGTAATCGTAGAGTCTGCCTTCATTGTATTCGAAGCGAGTCGGTATTTTTTCAGAAAACGCGGTGCGGTGCGGGGGAAACTCGACAAATCCATCGATGTGTCTCACATGCAGATTCTGCTTTTCTGTACGAAGGACGGCATACAAAAGAGGAGGTCGTCTTCCGATAGAGACCGCATGCTCTTTCATTTTTTTGAAAAAATCACTGGAGTCGGGTATTTCCAGCTCATTGTAGATGAGGATCAAAGGACGTTCCTCGATGGTGATGTAGCGCGGGTCGCATAAATACTTTTGAGCTTCGTCGATAAACCGCTCCGGATCCCCATCCTCATACCGTTGCTTCATTAAGATGTCTTTATTGTTTCCTTCCCAGCGTCGGGTCCAATTCTCATTTGCCCAGCAGAGGCAGAAAGGGAGATCTATATCAGGGTTTTCGAGGAGAAGATCCAGCGGCTTCTCCAGAAGTCTGCGCCCGGAGAACCAGTAGTGGTGGAAACAGAATCCGTGGATGCCGTACCGCTTGGCCAAGGCGGCTTGTCGGCGCAGCGCCTCCGGGTCAGAAAGATCATAGTATCCGATATCTGGGTGCGGCACACGGGGTTGGTTGTGACCGGGAAAGCGAGGGGAGGCGGCTCGAACGTTGGTCCACTCGGTGAAACCTTTTCCCCACCATTCGTCATTTTCCGGGATGGCGTGGAACTGGGGGAGATAGAATGCTAGGGTTTTTATGTCCGTGGTAACACCTTCGAAGCTCCTACATTCCTGATGAGAGGGCATTTGAGACGTATGGCCAAAATAAAGAAAAGAAAAATAGGCTTTGTATGAAGAAATCCTATGTTTATAACTCTGTTTTTTATGAAAAATAAATTTGATGCCATAAAACATATTTATAAAAAACATGCTGATTGTATATAGTATATTTCTCATGTCTATACGGATGTAGCAGGGTGTTAGAGGTCGATAAAATTTTTTCTAAACTCCCTACGAAGGCTTGGTATAGGGATTAGCGCGCTAAGTAGCTTGATGATTTTAAAATAGACAACTTTATACGGTGGGATATAGTGCGACTTGAGAAGGATTGGTACAATAAATTTTTTATAGTGCCTATATAAATTTATATGATGCTCAATTATTCTAAAGTTTGAATATGTGAGTTTCTCTCGAGAATTTTGTAACTTATATAACAATGATGGTGTATTATGTTTTCTGTAGAAAAAAAGAATTTCCGGGATTTTATATACTTTTTTCCCCATTTCTATAAGGGAAAGCCAAAAGTCATAATCTTCCAATCCATATATCATATCTTCGCCGTATCCGCCGCATTGTTCCCAGTCTTCACGCCGAAAAACTGCTGTACAAAAGATTATATTGCGCTGCAGCATCGTGTAGAGGGAATATTCCGGCAGAGCCCATTCGCCCGACATCGCTCCAAAAAATTCAGCTCGACAGTATACAATCCCCACATCTTGACTTTCTTCAAGTATGGCTACAGCCTTCTCAATGTATGTCGGAGCGACTCTGTCATCGGCATCAAGCGGAAGTATATACTTCCCCTTTGCTTCCTTGATGGCCGCGTTGCGCGCCGCTGAAGGACCGCGGTGCTCAGTATATAATACCTTAATGTTGGGAGTATGCTTGGCTTCAAATGTACGTACCGACTCAAGGTCCTCCGAACCGTCATCGACGAGGATGGTTTCGATGGGGGAATATGTCTGGTTGACAATAGAGGCGTAAGCCTCCTCAAGGTAAATTCCATGATTATGGCAAGGGATAATCACAGAAACAAGGGGGTTCGTCACTTGGCGGTCCTCCATGTCACGAAGCTAGACGGCGTTGTATGACCGGTGAACGTTGTCGTATGGTTGAAGGTCCCACCCTGCTGAGCGGACGCTTGAAGGAGAGACGTGGCCAAGCGGAAGCAAACTTTCACATTTCGGATGCGCTGAGGGGCAGGTACGCCCGAGACCCTTGGCGTAAATTTTTCATAAGATAGTCCTGAGAGCTTACGCGTTTACAGTCGCTCAAGGCGATACAGATACTTTGAACGCCACCTTGAGGGCAATAGCTTTCGTTGCAGCCAGTGGGCAAACGTCAGGACCATAGGGAACAGAAGCTCAAAGCGGGGCAGAGCCTCCAGTTCATTACCGGTTAAAATGTTCCGCAATATGCCGATATGAAATGACTCATTGCATACCTCCCACCATCGCTTCAGCCAAGAATCACGAAAGGCTTTTCGATTATATAATTCTGCTGATGCATTAGCGGCGAGCAGCCGCTTGAGCCACTCTCTGCATTCAGCCAGTTGCCGGACTGCCATACTCGCTTCAAAACCGCATAAAAATTCGTGGCAGACCAAGTCATTTTCCGAGGCATCGGGTACAAGCGGGCGGATGAGGGTTGCCCGAACCCGTGCCGCATTTCGTTTCTGAACCTCTCGGTATTTCGTGCGGTCCTTGTCCAGGTGCAGGCGGTAGCGGATGAGAGTCTCCGGCAGATTGGCGAAGCGCACGCCGGGGGTTGCCGCCAGGGCCGCGAGCATGGCGTAATCGTCCGCCGGGGTGTAGCTGGGGTCATATCCGCCGGCCGCCGGCAATACTTCTTTTCGAAACATCCAGGCGGGGTGCGGCATGCATGAGTCCCGCAGAAGGGCCAAGCGGATACCGCTATCATCAAGGGGAAGTTTTGTGACCTCGCCGGTTTCATAATACTCCATCTGCCCCGCGCAGAGCGTCGTCTCAGGGTGCGCGGCGAGAAACGCGTATTGCTTTTCAAAACGATACGGCATGGAGACGTCATCCGCGTCCATGCGGGCCACGATGGGAGCGGCGGCAAGGGCAAGGCCCTCATTCAGCCGGTGGGTGTAGTTCTTGTTCTGTTCGCTGCGGAACACGCGGATGCGGCCGTCTGATGCGGCATACCGGGCAAGAATTTCGGGGGTATCGTCGGTGGAGGCGTCGTCAAAAATCAGTAGTTCAAAGTCGCCGAATGTCTGGCTCAAGATGGAATCAACGGCCTCGGCAATGGTTTCCCGCGCGTTGTACGCGGGCATAACGACGGAAATTTTCGGCGTTGTCGCCATAAGCCTGCACACTCCCCGAGTTCTTACAGCAACCCTTGCTCAATGAAGTATTTTTCGATGCTCAGGTACCCCTGCACGCGCCGATAATTGTCTTGAATCGCCTCAAGCCTGGCCGCGTAATCTTCGGGACCGCATTGAGCGATGGCCTGTTCAAGGGCGGCCTCATCGCATGAAGGTACCTGGATGATGCCGTCCGTATTGAAAAAATCGCCGATGCGTCGGGCGCCGATATAGATCGGCACGGTCATGGCCGCGAAGCAGTTGGTGATCTTTTCCGTGAAATAGAAATCGGAAACGGAATTCTCGATGGCAATGGAATACCTGTAGTCGGTGAGGGCCTCCGCCACCTTGTCGACCCTCGGACCTCCGGCAAAAGCGCCGAAGCCGTCGACCTTGCCGGTCCCCTGAGCGAAGGTGGCCAGGCCGACGCGTGTTCGATGCATCTCACAAAATCCTTTATTGGAGGCCAGGACGGAGATGTTCTTCGACTTTCGCTCGTAGGCGTGGTCCGACAGTTCTCCTCCGCCAAAATCCGATCCATACCACACGTTCGCGCAGCCGGGGAGAAACCGGGCATTGGGAATCGCGTTGAGCATACGTTCTTCATGGGTGAAGATGGCGTCGAATTCCGCGCACCACCCCGGATTTTCATAAAAAATTTCGTAATCGCCGGGGGTTATGACCGGGGGCTCCATCAGCCAGGCATGTTTGGCACGTGGGCTTCCCTTGACGGCCAAGGCGTCCCGGTGCGTGTACACATGCGTATCGAGTCCGTAGGCGTAGCGATCCCATAATATGTATGTGCAATCGCGGTATGTATAGGGCCTATGAGCCAGGTGCTTGTCCTGTAGGTACACCAGTTTGACGCGCAAGCCTTCGGTATTGAACAAAACGGGCTGAGGCTCACAATACATGGTGATAAGCGGTTCGTGAGCTTTTTTTTCGGTTTTGTTTTCCAGCTTGTGCCCGAGCACGCGCAGGATGCCATACGGAAGGATGTAAAAAACGATTCGCCGAAAGGCCTTTGCGACGCTGTTCGCCATATATTTTCTCTATAGGTGTGGGCTTAGCCGGGGTGTCGGCGGAGCAGATCAAGCTTTTGCTCCCACCGCCACGCCGTCTCAATGATGTCGCGCAGGTCGGAAAATATCGGCCGCCAGCCGAGTTCGGCGCGGGCTTTCTGCGCGGAGCCGACAAGTTTTGGGGGGTCGCCGGCCCGTCTGGGTTGCTCCACGACCGTAATGGGCCTGCCCGTGACCGCTCGGGTGCAGTCGACGACTTCTCTGACCGAATGGCCCTTGCCGTTGCCCAGGTTGAACACCCCGCCCGGCAGACCTGTTTCGAGCCTTTGCAGGGCAAGGATGTGGGCATCCGCCAGATCGCAAACATGGATGTAGTCGCGGATGCAGGTTCCGTCCGGCGTGGGGTAGTCCGTCCCAAACATCCGGATGACCCGGGTTGGGTCGAGGGCTGCCTGCAGGACGAGGGGGATCAGGTGTGTTTCCGGTTCGTGGTGTTCGCCGAGGCTCGCGTCCGGCGCGGCGCCCGCCGCGTTGAAGTAGCGTAGGCAGATGCCGTTCAGGCCATAGGCCTGGGCATAGTCCCGCATGGCCCATTCAATGCAGAGCTTCGTGCGGGCGTAGGGGTTCATCGGGTTGACGGCGTGATCTTCCCTCAGTAGGTCGTCGCCCGTCTCGCCATAAAGTGAGCAGGTGGAAGAAAAAACCATCCGCCGCACTCCGGCCGAGCGCATGGCGTCAAGCAGCGATAGGCTGCCGGCCACATTGTTTTGGTAATATTTTCCAGGCTCGGCGACGGATTCTCCGACATAAGCCGAGGCGGCGAAGTGAAAAACGGCGTCCACCCGGAATCGGGTGAAAATATCGTGAAGGGCTGCAGTATCGGTAATGTCGGCCTCGACGAATTCCCCAAAGCGGGCGGCCTCACGGTGCCCTGTGGACAGGTTGTCGACAACGACGGTCTTCCTGCCCGCTTCGGCAAGTTTCATGGCTGTGTGTGAGCCGATATAGCCGGCTCCGCCGACAACCGCGACGGTGTGCCCTGAAGAGGTGTCTTGCATCTTGGATATGTACCGGAGAATGCGGTCGCGGGCAACTGGAAAGGCTGTCCGGGCCGGAGCTTTAGGCGATGCGCGTCCAGCGCTCCGGGATAAGATCGCGGGTATCCCGTTCCGAGGAGACGAACCAGTGTTCGGGGGCGCAGGTAAGGCCTTCCACAGCCCCAAGCCAAGCTCCCCACCAGGAAAAGGAGCTGTTGGCGATGACATGGTGCCTGCACAGGCTCATGAGGTGCATGTCGTGAATCGCCGCGGCCTTGAGGTCGACGGCGACGGATGTGTGCCCGGCCGTATCGAAATTGCGGCGCATCCAGTCCGGGTCGTCGCTGAAAAGGAAAAGCCGGAGAGGAGAGCCTTGGGCTATGTGAGCCAGACTGTTCCGGTAGTACTCCGGCGAACAGGTGCCGTGCATGGCGTTGACCGTCGCGTTGGCGACATAGTCGCCCCGCCGCACGTGCACGGAAACGGACCGTTCGCCGGCCCGCAAGATCTCGCGCCCCAGTTCGTCCGCGGTTCCGCTGGGCAGAGCCGGAAAAGTGAAGTCGCGTCGGATGGTTTCCGCACAGGAAGCGAAATAGCGCTCCGATTGCCAATACCCTTCCAGGCGGACGGGAAATGAGACGGCTTCAAGGTCGGGCCAGTAGTGAAAGTGAGGCTCAAAAATATAGGGATTCCGCCAGAAGCACCTATCGCCGAAAAGTTTGCGCAGGCGACGATGTAGGCGGGAATCTTTTCGCCGCTTCCATTCCGCTAGGGAGGCATCATCGGCTGGAATCCCCGTGTGCGGAAAGGGACCCAGGGCGTATTCTCTGTCTTGCTCCGACCCGTGTACACGGAACCACGACAAGTCAAGCTCAAGCCCTAGGCCGAGCCGCAAAGCGACGGCTCTTCCGGCCGCGTACTGGAACATCTGGTTGCCGAGGCCGCCCATGAGGGAGGTTAAAATACGCATTTTGTGGTGTGGCATCGTGTGCGGTTGCGCAGCAGTGAGGTGCGGCTTAGTCTTCCGGCCTTCCGACCGAAGGTATTTTTCAGTGACCTAACTTGAGATTCCGGAAAAAACAATATACCTTGCACCGGATAAAGGTGTGCAAGAAAAACGGGGTCGGTGATGTCAGCCGGGGATGATTCCCAGAGACCTGCGGTTGATGGCGCATGGAGACGGCCGCTTGGGTTCTTGTTCCAGGCGCGCATCGATTGTGTAACGGTGCTGCCCGGCAGGGTTTTTCCCGGATAAAAGTGTGTTGCGGATCGACGTTGGGAGGTGCCGGTGTTTGGTTTCGGCAGGTTTTGCAAAAAGATGTTCAAAGGGCAAAAGGCCGACCCGCCGGCCATGCCTCCGGAGGCGGCCGCCTGGTTCGCCGCCGATGGAGATGCCACCTACCGACTGCGGTACAGCGATTTGGGCCCAGACTCTCTGGTGTTTGATCTCGGGGGCTATGAAGGCAAATGGAGCATGGACATCTTTTGCCGCTATGCGCCGAGCATCTATATTTTTGAACCCATCCCGGCGTATTGCCGAGAGATCCGCGCACGCTTCGAGCATAACCCCAAGGTGAAGATCTTTGAATTCGGCTTCAGTGCGACGGAGGGGGAAGAGCGCTTCCACCTGGGGGACGATTCCAGTTCTCTCCTGCGTGGAGAAGGCGAAACCATTCAGGTTTCCATGAAAAAAATTTCCAGATTTATCCTGGATAATAATATCCCTTCCATCGATTTGATAAAAATCAATATCGAGGGATCCGAGTATGATGTTCTGCAAGATTTGCATGATGCGGCGCTGTTGGAGCGCGTACGTAATCTTCAGATCCAATTCCATAACTTCGTACCGGATGCCGAGGAGAAGCTGGAGAAAACCCACGCCATGCTGAGAAAAACGCACAAGCAGGACTGGGTTTTTAAATTTGTCTGGGAAAATTGGTCGCGCATCGCAAACTGCTGACGGCGCGTATATTCGACGGGCATGGAATCGCCCGAAAACACTGCCGCCAACCGTTGTTCGGCATAACAAATGGGAGCAGTCATGGGCCTTAAGCACGTTCCTGTACGGGTTGAAAATTTTCCTTTTCCGCTGGGAGCAAAATTTACAGAGCACGGCTACACTGTTTTGGTGGAAACCGGCACCTATATGGGAGGGACGGCCTTGGAGGCCGGGAAATACTTCAAGCGGGTGCATACGATAGAAGCTTCCGAAAGCCTCTTCCGGCAGGCCGGTGAGAACTGCAAAGAGAACAAGAGTATTTTTCTTTATCACGGTGATACGCGGAAACTTCTCCCGCAGATCCTTGAAAAAGAGAAAGACGCGAAAATAGTTTTTTGGCTTGACGCCCACTACAGTGGCGGCGAAACATTTAACAATGCCAATCCGCTTTTACAGGAACTGAGAACCATCAACGCCCAAACGAAAGACCCGATCATCTTTGTCGACGACGCGCGGTTCATTCATTCCGTCTATCAAGGGGAACGATATTGCGAGTACGGCGATTTCTTCAAAGAGATCCTGTTCGGCGACCGCTACGTCTCGTGTATCGACGACACCTTTGTGGCTGTGCCGCGCCAATTCACCCCGCAAGTCGACGCCTATTCCCAGGAAATATCCAATTGGCAATGGCAGCAGCTTGTCGGGCCTTCCTCGGCGAAGCCCAAAAAGAAATCGTGGAGCAAAAGATTGCGCAAGTGGCTCGGCATTTCTTCATAAAAAGAAAGCGCCTAAGGTTTCTGTAAAAAAAGCATTCGGACCTCCCTTCGCAGGGGAAAAGATTTGGCCCGCTGTGCAGACGACGATGTCGTCTGCACAGCGGGCTACGTTAGAGGGAAAGCTAGTCTGAGTATGCACCGAAGGTAGGTCTTACTCGTGGTATATCGGGCGTAGGGGGCTCCCTCAAGGGCGTGTGTCGGGCATAATCCGAACTCCGGATTTTTTTTGGATAACTTCCTCCAACCATTCGCCCCAGTCGTCCCGCTCCGTTGCAAGCTGTTCGTCCCGGAACAAGCGTTGTCGGGCGAGAATTTCTTCCCGGTAAGCGTGGTCGTGCAACAGGCGGGCTATCTGGCTCCAGAGTTCGTCCGGCCGTGCCGCCATGAGTAGGCCATAATTCCCGAGTATTTCGCAAAAATCTTTGGTGTGGAAGTAGTTGACGAGAGTTTGGCGTCTTTCAAGGAAGAGAATCGCCGGTATGTTATGCCCCAAGGCATGCAGGAAGGGAGGGCCGGCATAATTATATAAAACGGCTATGTTGGATTTTTCAAAAACCGCTCCCGCAGAGCATTGTGTCGGAAGAATGGACGATTTATCGACTCCGGCCAGGGCGAGCACTCCAAGATCTGGATTTCCGGGGTGTACTTTATGTAAGATTTCGCTTTGCTTTTTGAGTTCGGCGGGAATCTGCCGAAGAATATTCGATAGCGTATCTATGTGGCGCTTGGGTTCAGAATAAAAGAAAAGGTAATTCGGGTGCTGAATCGCGCTATGGAAGAAAACGATACGATTTTTATCCGTATCGCTTGGCGCGATATCCCGGCAGATATACTCATTAGAGAGATTGAATTGCTTAAAAGTTAGGCATGATTGCACTGCATGATTTTTTTTCATTATACTCTTTTGAAATTTTGCCGTGCATAACATATGAGAAATGTCTAATTTTCCAGTTGGTGGAAATCCCATATCATCGTATGCATGTGGAATGCCAATAGTTGGAATACTATTTTCTTCAGCAGCAATTCTTGGAATGGAAAATTCATTCATATATGGTTCTGTCGTAAAGCAGCATGCCGGAGAATGTTTTCGCATAAAATCACGGAAAAAATCCAAAAGTTTTTCATACTGCACCCATTGCCACTGTTCAGTATAGTTCCAATAATCAAGGTGGGCGTCGGCGTGAAGAAAATATCTTGAAATGGATTTTTGTAGGCTAAGGGCGGGAGGTGTCCACCGGGAAGACCGTTCCTGATAAAGAGAGGCATCTATGAAAACGGGTGTCGCGCCGGCGGCGACGACCAACTGCGCTATGTCGTCAAGCGGCGCGGATCTGCCTATGCTGCTGTAGTAGCAAACGACAACGCTGCGTTCGTTTTCAAGCGCCGTTGCGCGGATCAAGGGGAGCATCCGCTTGATTTCCTGACCTCCCAAGCAAAAAAGGATAGCTCCCTCTGGAAGAGAGCCGTCATAGAGGTCATGCTTTTTTCCCGAAATCGGCACTGCCAGCAGTTCTCTGGAGCACCGCGCCAAAGGTTTCATTTTTTCGGGAAACATCTTGGCCCAAACCGCCAAGGCGATGTCCGCCGAGCAGGAGTCCGTTTCACGGGTCTGTGGCTCACGATGAATGTAGTGGAAATGTTTGAAGCGTTCCTCAAGGCGTGAGCCGATCTTCAGCGCCAATTCATGGGCATAAAGCATCACATAAAAGTGAAGGCTGCCCAGCCGCGCCCAGTTTGCGGACCAGTTTCCTTCCCACGGAAAGGAACGAAGCCATTCTTCCATTTTATTGAGGACATGCGGGGCAAAGTCGACCCAGTCGGAATCATCAAGAAATGTTCCTGGAAAGACGATGTCTTGCCCGACATCGGCTGCCCATACTGCCGCATTGGGGCAGAAGGGCATGAGGACGTTGGTTTTCACCAGCTGTCTAAGGGTTCCTTGCGCATGGAACTGCCCGCGTGGTAATCCCAAAATTTTTTTTAGGCGATGGTGGGCAACTCTTTTCGTATAAATGAAATATCGTGCAATGTTATGTCGTCCTCCGCCGGCATAGACACATTCGTCATTTCCATGTGCATATGCAGCGGTGGCGTCTGTGGGAATAAAGTGCGGAGAGTTGAGCAACTGCAAATCCGATCGCGAGAAGAAAAAGATATCCGGGCGGTTCATTCGACACACCTTTGCCGGTGCATTTTCAATTTGAATTAAGATGCCATGCAAAAAACATGGGCCATGGACAGGAAACATCCGCCGGGGACACCACGACGGATGCCCCCGGCGGGTAAAGCCGGTTTGGGCTGAAAAGAGCTTATCGAGCGACGCCTGAGGACGTGGGCAAGAGACTTTTCTCGCACAGAGCATCGATTAATGCAAACAGCTTGTAGTCATCATAGCGTCTGGCCAGTATCTGGATACCGAAGGGCAGCCCTTCTGTACTCCTGAAGGCTGGCGCGCATACGGTTGGTAAATACGCGGCGGTCCACGGCAGGCCTGAAGTGGGCAGTTCTTTCTCGTCCCGCAACGGCGCAACGCCGTTCGTCGCCAGGCAGACCATTGCGTCGCAGTCGGCGAAAAAGTCATCCATGGCTTTGGCGATACGGGTTTGTGCCAAGAGCGCATCCCGATACTGCTCGGCCGTCACCGCCTTTCCCTGTTCAAGCAGCCACAACACGGCCGGAGAAAGTTGTTCCTTATCGCGTAACCCATCACCGAAAGAGTGAAAGAATGCTTTGCTGTATAGGGCGGCATGAACTTCTCGTATAGGTTGGAACTCTTGCGGCAGTGGAAGTTCTACGATTTCGAACCCTGAAAAATTTTGAACGGTGTTTATGAAATCGGTAAAACTTTTTTGGGCGTATGCGGGAACAGCAGAATGTTGAGAGAGATCTGCTGTGGCAATACGCCAAGGGCGTCCTTGGGGGGCGTTGCGGCGTTGCGGATCGGCTAATGCGGCATGGCTGATCGGATGATTGAGTCCGTGGACCCGCAGTGCGTCAAGCAGCAGCCGCAGATCTTCCGAGTGCAGACTGAAAAAACCAACAGTATCGAGAGTATCGGCCGCCTTGAGAATGCCCGTACGGGGAATGAGGCCGAATGAGGGCTTGCACCCATAAACTCCACAAAAACTTGCCGAACTTACGATCGAATCAGCAGTCTGTGTCGCCAAAGCGGCGGGCGTCATGCCCATCGCCACGGCAACGGCGCTCCCGCTTGAGGATGTTCCGGAGATCCGGACCGGGTCATAAGGATTCAACGTTTCACTCGGAGCATGGACGGCGAACTCGCTTGTGACGGTTTTTCCCGCTACCAAAGCTCCGTCGCGACGGCAGTTGAAAACCGCACGCGCGTCATTGCCCGGGGTAAAGCCGGCCCAAAGGCGGCTGCCCATTTGCGTGGGAAGGTCAGCTGTATTGAACGTATCTTTTATGCCCAACGGAACGGCCTCCAGCGGGCGAACGGGACCCCCCGACAGCAGATGCGCCCGCGAGGCCGCGGCCGCATTACGCAATCTGTCGGGTTCGTGAGCCACGAAGACTTTATAGGACGAGTTGTACAGGTCTATCCGGTCAATGCTGGCTTCTGCCATTTCCTCCGGGGCGAGGTCGCCGGTGGCCAAAGATTGCACCAGGGCTTTGATGCTGTGGGTGTGAAATAAGCCGTTTCTCCACATGTCTCAATCCTCCCTCGGATCCCGACGCTTCCGAAGGCGCTCGATGACTTGCAGCGGAAACGGCAAAAGGCGTTCTCTGTGCTCGCGCTCTTTAGGCAAAACCGGCAAGTCCTTGCCGCTCAGCTTTTCATGGCGTTGCGCGGCCATCACGGCGTAAAATTCTTCTTCGCTGAATCCGGTGACGGCAAGGTAGTAGTCCAGTGATTCCGGCCGTTGCCGTTCAGCTTTTGCCGCCAGGGCCAGTCCTTCCTCTCGGGTGAGGAGGCCCGCGCGGATATCTGCGGACGCTTGATGGGTTCCTCGGCCGAAGCCTCTTTTAAGGTAGCAGGTGAAGTCGTGCATGCCCGCCAAGACGCATTCGGCGCTTTTAAAGCCCTTGTAGGCGCCTTCCATATCGGTTTCACGCCAGCCGTAAGTGTCGCGAATGAATTCCATTTGGCGTTCATCATCCCAGAAGATGAAGTCGCCCAAATGAATGCCGTAGACTCCGGCTTCTTCAAATTCTTCATAGCTGGGGAATGTGAACGGGAGCAAATCACGCAGGGGAATTTGTGCGTCCTGCATCTCTTCGGCGGTCAACTTCGCGGAAACTTTGGTGAAGTAATCCCTATCAAACTTGCGGACAGGGTTAAAATAGGTGGCTCTTCCGGACGTTTCGGCAATAGATTCCCCCCAAATCAGGAGGGGAATCTTAAAACGGACGGCTATTTGCAAGGGAAAAGCGCCGACCCCGGCGTGACAGTGCCAGCATGTATCGCCTATGGCGCCAAGAGATTTTTTCAGCAGGCGGTTGATCAAGCTGCGGTTGGGGGTAAACTGGATGTGGTCTATGTTGAACGCTTCGAGGAGAAGCTGTAGATTATAGTAGCCTGTTTCGCTGTAAAGATTATGGCTGAAAGTTACGGCAAGCGGTTTCATGCCGTATACTTGTGTGAGGACATGGGCTTGGAAGAAGCTGTCTTTTCCACCGGAAATGGGGAGTATGCAGTCGTAATTGTTTTCTGAAGATTCTTTTGCTTTTTTTAAGATCTCTTGAAGTTCTTTCTCTCGCTCGGTCCAGTTGATATGAAGCTTTTGATCAGATGATTGACACGCCTGGCACAGCCCCAAGTCATCAAAGCGGACGCCGGCTTGGGTCTCTGGAATGCAGCAGCGTACACAATACTGCACCCCATCATGTTGAGACATATACGCACTCCTATGCTATTCCATGATAAATAAATCTATTTGCCTCCGTATGAGTGCAAATATTCCAAGCGTAATATTCCGTAAGAAAAAATGTCATGATACCCGCCGTTCTTAAAAAATGCCTCACGCTTCACTCCTTCTTGTTTCATACCGAGGGCGATGGCGATTTTTTGCATTCCGATGTTGAAAGAAGGTGTACCCAATTCTATTCTGTGTAGGTTTACGGACAAAAAACCGTGGGTTACCAACAGGTGGGAAGCCTCCGTGCCGAATCCTTTTCCCCAGCAGCTTTTTTCACCGAGCAATATCGCCAGCTCGGCGCACCTGGTGGTGTAATTGATACTTTGTAAGCTGATGTTGCCCACATGCTGCATGGAGAGTTTTTCAACGATTGCGAGCACAATCGCGTTTTTTTGTCCGGACAGCGAGCGGATGAAGTCGACGGCCTGCTGTCGGGTGTACGGGTAAACGTGATGAGAGTTTCCGAAGGATACATCGGCGTCGTTAAGCCATGATGGATATCGCCCGGAGGCGTCTTCTTCCTGCAAAGGACGCAGGAGGACTTTTTCTCCGATAAGAAATGGAATCGCATTAGCGTTATCGAATTGTAAGTTCATTTCTATTCTCCCACACTTTTGCGAAAGCCGCAATTACATCATCCAGATCTTGCCGGTTTAAGCTTGGCAGCATAAATTCATGCGTCAGCAAATCGCCGCTCCAGAGTCTTTCACATTCTGGGCATGTCCCTTTTGCGTAGCTCTGCTCGGGCGCGAGGGAGAACGGCCACCCGTTGCCGCCGATGGCAACCCTACGTTGGAACAGCGGCAGCAGATACAGCGGCTTGACATAACCGACGCCGAGCTTAGTGCCTTCTTTCTCGCGCAACTCAAAATGGGGCAACTCCGCCTTAACGGCTTCCACAAAGCGTGCGGCCGGTATACCGGCTGTTTTTTCATCGTACCGGCAGGCATGGACATAGTACACATGCTCCGCATCGTGTCGAACGCGGGGCATGGTCAGGCAAGGGATATTTTTCAGGCACGTTTCCAGGTAAGCTACATTTTCCACGCGCTTGGCGTTGAGGGACTTTAGTTTGGGCAACTGGCAGCGGGCAACGGCCGCATCCAACTCCGTCATGCGCATGTTGAAACCAACCATATTGCGCAAATCCGTGACGCCCATGCCTTCCACAACGGATTCCGCGTGATTTCTGATCAGTCGCAGCCTATCGGCCAAAGCATCATCGTTTGTGACGATGACACCACCTTCGCCGCTATGGATATGCTTATGGTAGTTAAGTGAGTGAATACCCATATGCCCTAGGGTTCCCGCCGGCTTGCCATGCAACGTGGAGCCGGGCGCTTGGGCCGCATCTTCTATGACGGTCAGCCCGTATTTGCGGCCCATGGCGTTGATGCGATCGGCGTCATAGGGTTGACCAAACAGATCCACCGCAATGATGGCCTTGGTTCGCGTGGTGATCTTGCGTTCTATGTCGTTTGGATCGAGACAGAAGCAGTCGGGCTCCACATCGGCGAAAACCGGAATGCCGCCGTAAAAAAGTGGGGCGGTGGCCGAGATGCTCATGGACCATGGGGTGACGATAACTTCGTCGCCGGGCTCGATGCCGGCGGCTCCCACAGCACATATGATGCCCGAACTGGCGGAGTTGACGGCTATAGCGTGTTTGACGCCGTAATGTTCGGCCCACTCGCGTTCAAGGGCGTTCACTTCCATGCCGCCCATAAATTGTTCGTGCCAAGCGCCGAGGTAGCGGGAAAGCACGCCGGAGCGAATGACGCGAACTACCGCCTGTTCTTCTTCGTTTCCAACCGTGATGTGGGCGGGAAAGGGCTTGGTGCGCACAGGGGAGCCACCCCGCAAGGCTGTCTTCATGACGTTTCTCCAAGCATACCGAGGGCTTTGGCCATAAGCTCCGCCATATGCCAATCTTCGGGGGTATCCAAATCTTGCACCTGTGTTCTGGGCAGGACAATGGGCATGGTACCGGGCATAATCAAACGCTTTTGACGCATAAATTCCGGCGCGTTCATCCAATAGAACTGCCCGGCGTCGTGATAGAATTCCGGAAGATCCTGGGAGCGGGTCATTTCATGCTCCGGCCAGTTGAAGGCCACGCTGCCGTTGTTTTCCAGCTTGAAGGCGCGCAGAATGGGGAAGGCGAAGGTCGTCACCGAGAGCGCCCCTGGTGCGCCGGAGTGCCGGAGGATGTCGAGCCCTCGTCGGAGGTCTTCCGCCCTAATGAAAGGCGCTGTGGGATAGATGCAGCAGGCGTAGTTCGGTATGGAACCTTGTTTGGCCACCCAATCCAGAGCGTGAAAAAAAACCGGGGCTGTGGGCGTCAGATCGTCGGACAAATTCGCCGGACGCATAAACGGTACTTCGGCGCCATACTCCAGAGCCGTCTGGGCGATGTTCTCGGCATCCGTTGAAACAATGATGCGTTCAAACAGGCCCGAAGCCTTCGCCGCCAGAATGGACCAAGTGAGCATGGGTTTCCCGGCGAACGGTTTGACATTTTTGCCGGGGATTCGTTTGGAGCCGCCCCTGGCGGGGATTACCGCTACATTCATGACGGTCGCCTTTTCATGAGGTTGAGTAAGACATCCGCAAGCCGGGCGGGAGCCGAGGCGTGAAGAGCGAGCTCGGCCCGCGGCAACGGGGGATGCCCGGAACGGATATGCGTCATCCATGCGCCGACGGCGGACGCCACGTCATAAAGCGCCCCGGCATAATGGACGTCGGTCAGTCGGGAGAATCTGCGCATGGAGTCCTGCCGGCAATTCGGCTGCAGCGACAGCACCGGCAACCCGGACAGCCATGCCTCGTATAACAAAATCGACGCCATACCGGCGACTCCGTCAACGGCAGGAAGAATATCCCTTCCGTCGGTCAATCGCAAGATTTGGCCGGGGATCCCTCGACAAACCCGCGTCCAAAGGTCTGCCACCTCGGCATCGTTGTCTTTGGGATGCGGCAACACGGTCACGTGGACATGTTCCTTCCAGGGTAGAAGCGCGAAGGTAAACGCGTCGAGCACGGCATCTTCGGTAAATCCCGGATGGTGGGGTGCTTGTATATCAGCCCCCATAACTGCGCGAAAAGGTTCATTGATAAAAGCCACGTGAAGCTTTTTTGCCGGCAGCCCCAGACGGCGGGCCACATCGTAGGAGCTTTCTTCGCGCGGGGAGGCAAGACGGGCGGCCGCCTGCGCCATTCCTGGGTGGCCTGTGATCACTAGGCAATCTTTGGGCACTCCGTCGGCTACGGCGCCGGTCAAGGCTTCTTTATCCATGACGGCATATAAATCTATAGATAATGGCGGCAAGCCGTCGGTATGGAGCCGCAGACTGTAGTTGGTCCAGTTGTCCAAGACGTGAGCGGTCGGCACGCCCCATGCGTGGGCCGTGCGGGCCAAAGAAAGGGGCAAAGTATCTGTCGCGCTCGAGCCGAACAGAAAGCATTGACTCTCTTTAACGCGGGCCGGGGCGTCCTCTTCTGAGCAGAGGAGGTGCTCCAATTCAGTGGGAAGCTCTTTGCCCAGAAATCCGTGATGCAGCACTGTGCATGGAGTGCCGCGTCGCTCAAGTTCCGATATGACCGGAAGCAGAGCTCTACTCCCGCCTGGGTCGCCGGCCGCGCAAAAAATCATCTGCTGGCCTCTTGGAGAATGTCCTGCAGCAGTCGTTGGCTGAGGCGGGCTGAACGAAGAGTGCTCAGGGGAAGGCGATCGCCGGCCAGACACTCGACGATGTCCATGAGGGCATTTTGCATGTACCCGTTGAGGCCCCCTTTTCCGATGGTGGAGTTGTCGGCATCGTGCAGGTCATAGAACCCGGCGAAAATGTCGTTTTCACCGGCGCGTTCGACAACGACACGTTTTCCGCCGCGCAGGATGGACACCGTTCCTCCGTCGAAGACGGCAGATATATCATTGGTGTGGTAGGGCAGATCTGCGCCGGAGGCCTGCACCGGAAGGCCATTGCTCAGGCGCAGGGCAAAGCTTGGGCTCGCGGTGTGCGCCCCGTGTTCCACCCATAACAGTTCATAGGCTTCCGCGTCGGTGAGAAAAAACAGTTGGTCCAGCAGGTGCACGCCGTTCCTCGCCAAGCCGGGTGAGTATATGATGTGAAGCAACCGGCAGGTGCCGAAAGCGGCCGTCACGATGCACTCCCGTAAGCGTTGGTAATGGGTGAGATAGCGCCGGAAATAGTTGACGCATACCACCGCGTTGGCCCGTTCCGCGAGTCGGATGAGTTCTTCAAGTTCTTCCGGAGTCTCCGTGGGGGGTTTTTCCAGCCAGATGGCGCGCACTCCGGCGGCCAGGCAGAGGCGGGCATGATGAAAGTGCTCGGAGGTGGGGGAACATATGCCGACTATATCCGGCCGAAGGATTCGCAACATTTCTTCCGTGTCTGCGAAAGCCGGCGCTCCGCCGGTCCAGGCGGTAAACCCAGCCCGATCCTCGGAGTTCGGCGAACTGCCGCCGGCAAGTATCACCTGAGGGTGTATGCGCATGGCCCCGGCCTGCGTCAGCGCAAAGGGCGATCCGGGGGCATCCGCGTCGTACTTCCAGGCAACATTGCCGAGACCGATCAATGCGGAAACGAGCATAGGGCATTCCAGCCTACAGCGTGCCGCACACGCAGTTATATTTTCCAGTTGGTTGTCGCAGTTGCGGCGTATTCACTTGCGAGAACAGAGTATATCAGGGAGTCATGGTGGCGGCCGTCGGTGAACGCATTATCCCGCAGGACGCCGTCTCGATACATGCCAAGGCTTTCAAAAAGCCGAGTCTTGGGTCGATCGAACGCATATATCTCGGCCCAGACCTTGTGCATGTTGAGTTCTTCAAATGCATACCGGCAGAGAATTCTTACCGCTTCAGGAGCATATGCCGCATCAACGTAAAGATCGCGGACGCCGATGTAAAAAGAAAGCTCAGCCGAGCGGAGCACCCAATGAATGTTGGTCAGTCCGCACACGCCTATCAATGCGTTCGGCGCTTCCTGTAGTTCTTCAGAGGAAGGCGGCAGCGCCACGATGCCGAACATGCAAAAGTTACGGTTGCCGCAGCAAATATTTTTAAACCAGTTCTCCTGGTCGTACATATTCAACTCGCGATACTCGCGGTAGTACTTGCGCATTTCTGCATTGTTCCGCCAAGTCTGCAGCCGAGGAAGATCATCGGGCTCAATGGCGCGCAGCCCAATATGGTTACCGGTAAGCATCTATACCTCCCGAGACGACTGAAGTCGGTGCGGTATGAAGGTAGTTGGCGAGAGAAAGGGCCTCAGTCGACAACATGGCTCGCAGTGAAGTGTGTGCCGACCTCGATGGAAAGAGCGAGACGCCTCCCCAGCAGTCGTTGCAGCTCGGATGGGGCGAACCCGTCGGACGGGGCCGGGCGAAGAGGTTCAATGTCTTCCGCCTGGAGCAGATGCCCCGCCTCCAGCCGATGTGTCGCGCGCAGCACACGCCGCTGCAGAACGACGGTTTCTCGCTCGTTGTCCTCTACGCGTTTGATGCCGTCGCCGAGCGCGGCCTCCAATTCGCGGGTGCGGTCCACCATGTCTTTCCATGAAGCGGGGGTGAGAGAAAATGCGTGGTCCGGCCCCTCGCGGGAGGTGTCGTCGGTAAAGTGTTTCTCCACAACCCTGGCCCCAAGGGCCACCGCTCCCAGCACGGCGGCGTGCCCAGGGGTATGATCCGAAAAACCGAGCACGAGATCGGGCCACCGTTGGGCGAACGTTGCAAGCACGCGTAGGTTCACATGGCGAAAGTTCTCCACGCTGCCGGTATAGTTGGTGTTGCACTGCATGAGCACAAGGTCCGGGCAGGAGGCGCGTAACGCCTCTACGGCGGCTTCCACTTCTCTCATGTCTGAGGCTCCGGTGGCGAGAAATACCGGTTTGCCTTTTTGGGCCATGTGGAGATGGATTTCCGGCCAGGTGAGATCTCCGGAGCCTATCTTGAAAAAAGAGACATGGAGAGCTGCATGATCGACGGCCTCAAAGTCGTAGGGGGAGGTTGAGTAGTCTATTCCGGCATGGTCGCATTCTTCCCGCAGCGTTTCTGTCCAGTCGTCGGGAATGGCGGCGTCGGCGTATACCTCGAACACGCTTTTTTTCCAAGTCTGTTGGTGCGAGGCTTGCCTGCCCAGACTTTTGAACCCATGGTCGGAAACGATTTTCGGAGCTTTGAAATTCTGGAACTTCGCCGCATCGGCTCCGGCTTTTGCGGCCAAATGGATCAGCGCTTTCGCCCGCTCAAGATCGCCGTCGTGGTTGGCCGCGATGTCGGCCACAAAGTAAGTTGGATGCTGTAGACCGATGGTTCGCTTGCCGATGATAAGGTCGCTCATTGAAACCTCCGGGCGATGCTTGCGGCACAGTCGGCCGCGTTGGGAAGCGCCTTGCCCCGCAGGTGGTGCAGCCTGTCTGAAGAGAGCGATTGGTTCATGCGCCTGCATGCGCCGTGTGCGCTCCGCGCGAGTTCCGCCGGGCGGATCAACCCCGCGTCCAGCCTGCAATGGCGGGCGAGCAGGTGCCCAAAGTCGTGTTTTGAAATGGCCTGCGAGCCGCAGGCATGTAAAATTGAGGTCGGACGTCGGTCGATACACCATGTAATCACCGGGAGAAAGTCCCATACGCTTACCGGAGTGAATACGGCATCGGTATACAAATTCAAAGGCATTCCGCTGCGCAGGGTTTTTAATATCCATTCCGCAAGGCTTGGGGTGTGCCGCCTTCCTCCCAGGCCGACAATGGTCGTGCGCAGCACCACCGATGAATCAGGGAGGGTCGAGAGCAACAGCGACTCTCCCGCCAACTTGGTTTTCCCATATACGCTGAAAGGAGCGGGAGGAACACTTTCGTCAGGCATAGCGGCATCATCTCCAAATACGGCGTCGGTGGATATTTGGATGAAATAGGCGGCGGGGAAGAGGCGAGCCAACCTTTCAACTGCCGTCGCGTTGATCGCCTGTGCCAGCAAGGGATTACTTTCGCAAAGGGCATGGTCCGTAACGGCCGCGCAGTTGATCACAACATCGGGCTTACAGAATCTTGCCAGAGGAGAGAAGTCTTCCTGAGTCAAAGAAAAGGCTAAAAAGTCCTTTCCCATCAACAACTGGTCTGACGGGGGACGACTCGCTGTTGTGTAGAGCATGTATTCGGTCGGCAAGTTTGCAAGCAGGGCTTGGCCGAGCAAGCCGGTAGCGCCTGTGAGTAGGACGCGATATGGCATAAGATTGAAACTACCTGTTGCTGCATTGGGAGGCGGGCGCTACGGCTTTACATGGACACCGAGGAACTTTTAGAGTCCTAGTGACTGCTGCGAGGCTTACTCCTTAACGCCGACAACGAGCATGGAATCGCTAAGCCCCGATTCGTCTATGGCCTTCTGAACCTTAGAGGCTGACGAAGGTAATTCAGGCCAATAGTCCAGAGGAATGTTTTCGTTGTACGCCACTGTGGAGAGTAATTCAAAATAGTCTTGGCCAAAAGTCCAAATAGCTTTCATTGTTATTCCGCACTTTGCGAGGGACATAGAGAGAGATTCTTCTGAATAGATGCGCAAATGAAATGGAGGAGCCAAATGTCTGGCAACGGCTGAGGGGGTACCCATTATGCTAAAAGCGCTTAAAGAGGGGGTTCTCGGTACTTTAACGACAAGAAATGATCCATTGCACATGTTTTTTGAAATCGTCGCTATGAGCTTGTCCGGATCATTAACATGTTCTATGACGCTGAAGAGAGAAACAACAGATGCCTTTCCGACAAATTGCCCTGCATTTTTGTCTGTCAAATATTCATTTACGGAGTCAATACAATTTTTTTGGCAGTTTTGCCACGCCACTTTTGATGGCTCAACTCCCAATACTTCCCAACCGCGATTCATTGCTTCATAAAGAATTTCTCCCGGCCCGCATCCGAGATCCACCCATAACCCTTTCTTCTGGCCGATGGAGCTTAAGACAAAATCTACTTTGGGTACGGCAAACGATGCAACCCTTTTTCTAAAGAGCGATGTGTCTTCAGGCAGGTATGTGTTATATGATTCATACACCATACCCAAAGATTCAGTGCTGAATGTCTGTCGACAAAAAATATGACGGCATCCAAGGCACTCGAGGTAGTCCAAACTAAAAACGGAAACATGCGCTCTCAGGGCGCTTTTCCCGCAAACAGGGCATGCGGCATACTCCCCAGTGGTGTCAACCATAGAAGTTGCTGCAGCAATTTTCTGTGTCTGCTCGTCCCGCCACATCCTACTTCGCTCAAAAATGAACTCGGGAATATCTTTACCGGTTTTCCGCAGCATAGAGCAACCTCGTTAAGGTACGTGTGGGCACAGTCGTTGGCTAGGCAGAGGGAATATCCGCGACATGGGTAAGCACCATCGTTATCTCCCAATAAGAAATCCTTGTTCGCGCAAGATGGTTCTCAGTTCGGGCACGCTCAACCACTGGCCGTTGGCGCCGGAGTTGTATTCAAACCCTTCGGGCACGGATTTCCCCTCCGGCCCCTTGTAAGGCATGGTCTCCGGCTTGATCACATAATAGTCGCCGATATCGATGGTATGGCGGGAGTCTTCCGGGGTGATCATGGATTCGTGCAGCTTTTCACCCGGCCGGATGCCCACTTCCACCGTTTGCATGCCCGGAGCGACGGCTTCGGCCAGGTCGGTGATTTTCATGCTGGGAATTTTGGGAACAAGGGTTTCCCCGCCACCGGAAAACTCAAAAGCCCGCAGCACCATGTGAACGCTTTGCTCCAGGGTGATCCAGAACCGGGTCATGCGCACGTCGGTGATGGGCAGGGGGCCGCCCTCATCTCGTTTTTTGATGAAAAAGGGAATGACGCTGCCCCGGCTGCCCATGACGTTGCCGTAGCGCACCACGCTGTAGACGGTGTTGCAGGCGGTGAACGCGTTGGCGGCCACAAAGAGTTTGTCGGAGCAAAGCTTGGTGGCACCGTACAGATTTACCGGGCTTACGGCCTTGTCGGTGGAAAGGGCCACCACCTTTTTTACCCCAAGGTCGGCGGCGGCGTTGACGATATTTTCAGCCCCACCGATGTTGGTGCGGATGCATTCGGTGGGATTGTATTCGGCGGCCGGAACCTGCTTGAGGGCGGCGGCGTGGATGACGTAATCCACCCCGCGAAAAGCCCGATACAGGCGTTCTTTGTCGCGCACATCACCGATAAAGTAGCGCATGCAGGAGTATTTTTCCGGCGAGAAGAGCTGAGCCATTTCGAACTGCTTGAGTTCGTCGCGCGAAAAGACGATGAGGCGTTTGGGCTTGTGCCTGCGCAGGATGACTTCAACGCATTTTCTGCCAAAAGAGCCTGTGCCGCCGGTAATGAGCAGGGTTTTGTCGGTAAACATCGAATCTGGTTTTCCCTGGGTTTGGGTGGGACCGAACACAAAACGGCCGGGAGTATTCGATCGACAGGAGAACGGCGATGCGGGTCGCCTTGCCCGTTGGCCCCAGCCGTGCTAGGCTGTACTTTGCATGCAAAGTTTTATCAACCTTAATACTCTTCCAATAATCTTCACATCTATGAAAAAAGCACTTATCAGCGGCATCACCGGCCAAGACGGCGCCTATCTGGCGGAATTTCTTCTCGGCAAAGGGTATGAGGTCCACGGCGTCAAGCGCCGCGCATCTTCCTTCAATACCGGTCGTATTGATCATTTATATCAAGGGCCGGCGGAAAGCAACCGCCGGTTTATTTTACATTACGGCGATCTTTCCGACACCAGCGGGCTTATTCGGATCCTGCAGGAGGTCCGGCCGGACGAAGTCTACAACCTCGCGGCCCAGAGCCATGTGAAGGTTTCCTTTGAGGCCCCGGAATACACCGGCGATGTGGTCGGCCTGGGCGCGTTGCGCATGCTTGAGGCCATCCGCATTCTGGGCATGGAAAAGACCACCCGGTTCTACCAAGCTTCCACATCCGAGTTGTACGGCTTGGTTCAGGAAACGCCGCAGACCGAAAAAACCCCGTTTTATCCGCGCTCGCCCTATGCCTGCGCCAAGCTGTACGCCTACTGGATTACGGTTAATTACCGGGAAGCTTACGACATGTATGCCTGCAACGGCATTCTTTTCAACCACGAGTCGCCCCTGCGCGGGGAAACCTTCGTAACCCGCAAAATCACCCGGGCGCTGGCCCGCATCGTCTTGGGCCTGAACGACATTCTCCAACTCGGCAACCTGAGCGCCCTGCGCGACTGGGGCCATGCCAAAGACTACGTGGAGATGCAGTGGCTTATGCTCCAGCAGGAGAAACCCGAGGACTTCGTCATCGCCACCGGCCGGCAATACTCCGTGCGGGATTTTGTGGACGCCGCCGCCGCCGAGTTGGGTCTGACCCTGTCCTGGCAAGGCTCCGGCAAAGATGAAAAAGGCGTGGTCGAAAGCGTGGACGCCGAAAAATTCGCCGCCCTCACCGGGCACCGCCTCTGCGCGGTCAGGCCCGGCGACCGCATCGTGGAGGTCAACGCGAGGTACTTCCGCCCCACCGAAGTGGAAACCCTCCTGGGCAGCCCGGCAAAGGCGGCGGAAAAGCTTGGCTGGAAGCCGCGCATCACCTTTGAGGAAATGGTCGCGGAAATGGTCCGGGCCGACGTGGAGCTTGCCCGGCGTGACGCCCATTGCGAGGCCGGCGGCTTCAGCGCCTTTGCCCCGCAGCAGGAATAGGTGCCGACCATGCAGCGTGACGCGCGTATTTATGTGGCCGGACACCGAGGTTTGGTGGGGGGGGCCTTGGTGCGGCGTCTGCAACGCGAAGGCCGTACGGCCATCCTCACCCGCACCAGCGCCGAGCTGGATTTGCGCAACCAGGCGGCGGTCGACCGTTTTTTCGCCGCCGAGCGCCCGGACTATGTTTTTTTGTCGGCGGCCAAGGTCGGGGGCATTCACGCCAACGACATTTTTCCGGCCGAATTTATCCGCGACAACCTGCAGATTCAGACCAACATCATTGACGCCGCTCAGCGCAACGGCGTCAAAAAGCTACTTTTCCTCGGGTCTTCCTGCATTTACCCCAAGCATTGCCCGCAGCCCATCCGCGAAGAATACCTGCTGACCGGCCCGCTTGAGCCGACCAATGAGTGGTACGCCGTGGCCAAGATCGCCGGCATTCAGATGTGCCGGGCCTTTCGCCGCCAGTATGGATTCGACGCCATATCCGCCATGCCCACCAACCTGTATGGGCCGGGCGACAACTTTCACCCCGAGCACAGCCACGTCATCCCGGCCATGATCCGCCGCTTCCATGAAGCCAAGGAAGCCGGAGCCGACCGGGTGGCCATTTGGGGAACCGGAACGGCGCGCCGGGAGTTTTTGCATGTCGACGACCTGGCCGACGCCCTGGTCTTCCTGATGGCGCAGTACAGCGAGGAATCCCACGTCAACGTGGGCTGCGGCGCGGATGTGACCATTCGGGAGCTGGCGGAACTGACGGCCAAAGTGGTGGGGTACAAAGGCGAAATCGGAACCGATCCCTCCAAGCCCGACGGCACGCCGCAAAAGCTGTTGGATGTCTCCCGCCTTTCAGGTTTGGGCTGGAAGCCTTCCATTGATTTTGAGCGGGGCTTGGCTGAAACCTACGCCTGGTTTTTGGCCAACAAGGATTCGATCCGGGGCTGAGCGCCCGCTCCCGGACAAAGCAAAAACGCCCCGTCCTCTCGCAGGTCGGGGCGTTTCGCATCACGTGTCAGTCGCATGTAGCGTCGACGGCGCGTCAGTTCACGCTTTCCCAAAACCGCATATCCTGCGTCTTCACCCAGGGGCCGATTGCGGCGATCAGGGCGGCCAGGTAGTCGGTTTTCATGTGCAGGTCAACGGCGGCCTGGTCTTTGTACGTCTCATGGAAGTAAAAGGCGTTGGGGTTTTCTTGGCTGCGGAAAATCCGAAAGTCCAGGCAGCCCTCTTCCCTGGTTTTGGCATTTTGGGCGTGGGCCAGGCAGAGTTTGAGGAATTCGTCTTTGTGCGCGGGGTCGACTTCAAAAACAACGCTGATGGCGATCATGGGCGTTCCTTTGCTCCGAGGGTTACCAGGTGTTTCGGTGAATTTTTTCGTTTTCAAAGCGGCTCATCCGCCGGGCTTCGACGGCGGGGCGGCCGATGACCAGGGCCGCCAGGGGCATGACGTGCTCGGGCAGGTTGCACAACTCACGAAAGCCCTTGACCCGGTCTTCTTTCGGGAAGACGCCGGTCCAGACCGAGCCGAGGCCGAGCGCCGTCGCCGCCAGCAGGATGTTCTGCACGGCGGCCGAGCAGTCCTGCACCCAGTAGCCGGGGTATTTTTCCGCCTGCAGGTCGCCGCAGACCAGAATGGTCAAGGGCGCTTCCGTGGCCATGGCCGCATAGGGGTTGATGCCGGGAATGCGCTCGATCAGCGCTTTGTCGGTAATCAGCACGAACGCCCAAGGGCGGGCGTTGCCCGCGCTGGGGGCGATCATGGCCGCGTCGAGCAGGCTGCGGACTTCGTCGTCCGTGACGGATTCTTCCGTAAAGCGGCGGATGCTGCGCCGGGTGTGAATGCAGGTCAGGGCGTCCATGAAAGCCTCCTTGGCAGGGCGATACCATACCCGTCCGGCCGATAAAAGAAAACCCCGTTCCAACGCTCCGACTACGGCGAAACGGTGGGGCGCAGCCGGAGCAAGGTGGTCGGCGTTCTCGCGGAGCCACCCCCGGCGGGGTCCTCAGCCGGGAGTTTCGGTTCGATGGAGTGGCGGCTTTGCCTGATGCGGCGTTTGGCCTTCTTGGTCCCGTTTTTTTGACAACCACCCGTGCTTGGGCTATGACTTTCCTCTTTTCCACCGCAAACCGAGGCCGGCCATGAGCGCTTTGCAGACCATCAAGGGATTCGCCGATCTTTTCGAACCGGAAAGCACCCTGTTCACCCGTATGGAAGACACCGCCCGGCGGGTCTTTGGCGCATACGGCTACAAAGAACTGCGCATTCCCATCCTGGAGTTCACCGAACTGTTTTCTCGCTCCATCGGCACGGAGACCGACGTGGTCCAGAAAGAGATGTACACCTTTCCGGACCGCAAAGGCCGTTCCCTGACCATGCGCCCGGAAGCCACGGCCGGCATCATGCGGGCTTATATCGAGAGTGGTCTCCACGGTCGCGAGACCGTGAGCAAGCTTTTCAGCTTCGGCCCCATGTTCCGCTACGAACGACCCCAGAAAGGCCGGATGCGCCAGTTCCACCAGCTTGACTGCGAATGTCTGGGCGCGCACGAGCCCCAGGCCGACGCCGAAGTCATGCTCATGCTCATGTTTTTCCTCAAAGAGCTGGGCCTCACGGATCTTTCCCTGGAACTGAACACCCTGGGTTGTCGCGAATGCCGGCCCGCCTACAAGGAAGCTCTCACAGCCTTTTTTTCCTCCCTTGAGGTGGACAACCTTTGCGAAGACTGCCGACGCAGGCTGAACACCAACCCCCTGCGGGTTTTGGACTGCAAGGTTCCCGCCTGCAAGGCCATGAGCGAGAGCGCCCCACGTCTCATCGACCATGTCTGCGGCGCGTGCAAAGACCATTTTGACGTCGTGATCCGCCTGATGGACGACCGCAAGGTGCCTTACACCCTGAACCCCCGCCTGGTGCGCGGTCTGGATTACTACATGCGCACCACCTTTGAGGTGGTTTCCACCGGAATCGGCGCTCAGGGGTCTGTGGCCGGCGGCGGCCGTTACGACGGCCTTGTCGCCCAGCTCGGCGGCCCGGAGGCCCCCGGCATCGGGTTCGCCTGCGGCATGGAACGTTTGGCCCTGCTTCTGGCCCAGCAAGAGAACTGCGCCGAGGCTCGTCCGGATTTCTACATTGCCTGCCTGGACGAGCGCGCCCCGGATGTGGCCGTCGCGGCGGCCGAAACCCTGCGTTCCAAAGGCCTGGCCGGGGAGATCTCCTTTGCCGCCAAAGGCCTCAAGGGCCAGATGCGCCGGGCTTCAAGCCTGCATGTGCGCCATTGTCTGCTGCTTGGCGAAAGTGAGTTGGAGTCCCAAACCGTCGGGATCAAAAACATGGATACCGGCGAACAGGTGAATATTTCCCTCGCCACCCTCGGCGACTGGGCGGAAATCCGCTGCGCCGACAAAGCCTGTGAGCATCGCCTCGGCGCCGGCGCGTATGTGTCGGGGTAAGAGAGAAGAGAAGAAGCTTTGGAAGAATGCGTGGTTGCCTTCGGCGTCAGGGGCTCCGCCCCTGGACCCCGGCAGGGGAAATGATTTCCCCTGCACCCCTCGTTTTTGCATGACCCTTCGCTTTATCGGGATATGCACGGCGGCAAGCGCTGAGGAATGGCAGACGTTACGTACCTCGGTCGGGGGGTGCTGGGGTATTCAACCCCCCGGACCGCCGGAGGCGAACACAAATTTTCGTTTATGAGTCATTCAATAATTCCCTCTCAAGGACATTCATATGACCGACGACAGCCAACGCGATCTTCAGGAAGAGCACCAGCAGTATGTTGAGCCTTTGGGCGATTTTGTGCGCACGCACAACTGCGGCGAACTGACCGCGGCGAACCTGAAGCAGGATGTCCGCCTGTGCGGCTGGGTGCAATTCCGCCGGGACCACGGCGGGCTGATCTTCGTGGACCTGCGCGACCGGGCCGGCCTGACCCAGGTGGTGTTCATCCCCGAGGTCGCGCCCGAGGCCCATGAAAAAGCCCACATCCTACGCTCGGAATACGTCGTTGCCTTGGAAGGCTATGTGCGCGCCCGGCCTGAAGGCATGGCCAACCCGAACATGGTCACCGGCGAGATCGAGATCGTGGTGCGGTCCTGGAAGCTGCTGAACACCTCCAAGACCCCGCCTTTCCTGATCGAGGACCGCACGGACCCCGGCGAAAACCTGCGCCTGGAGCACCGCTATCTGGACCTGCGCCGGCCGCGCATGACCAACGCGCTGGTGATGCGCCACAAGATCACCCAAAGTGTGCGCCGCTACCTGGACGAAGGCGACTTCATCGAGGTGGAAACCCCGATTCTGACCAAATCCACGCCCGAGGGCGCGCGTGACTTCCTGGTCCCCAGCCGGGTCAGCCAGGGCGAGTTTTACGCTCTGCCGCAGAGCCCGCAAATTTTCAAACAACTCCTGATGGTTTCGGGCATGGAGCGCTACTTCCAGGTGGCCCGTTGCTTCCGCGACGAGGACCTGCGCGCCGACCGCCAGCCCGAGTTCACCCAGATCGACATTGAAATGAGCTTTGTGGACGAAAACGCGGTCATGAGCATGGCCGAAGGCCTTATGGCCCGCGTCTTCAAAGACGTCATGGGTAAGGAACTGCCCCGGCCGTTCCCGCGCATGACCTACGACGAAGCCATGGCCTCCTACGGCGTGGACAAACCCGACACCCGTTTCGACCTGCGCTTGAAGGAAGTAACCGATATCGTCAAAGGCTCGGAGTTCCGCCTGTTCGCCACGGCGCCGCTGATCAAGGCCATGCGGGTGCCCGGCGGCGAGACGCTTTCGCGCAAGGAAATCGACGAGTTCACCGAGTATGTGAAAATCTTCGGCGCCCAAGGCTTGGCCTGGATTAAAATCCGTCCGGACGAGTGGCAGTCGCCCATCGCCAAGTTCCTTTCCGAAAAAGAACGGGCCGGGCTGAAAGAAGCCCTGGGCCTTGAAGTGGGCGACATCGTCTTCTTCCAGGCCGGCGCGCCCGACATGGTCAACGCCGCCCTGGGCAACCTGCGCGTACGTCTGGGTTCGCATCTGGGTTTGATTCCGGAGAACGCCCACAACTTCCTCTGGGTCACGGATTTTCCCCTCTTCGAGTATGACCCGGAGGACAAACGCTGGGTGGCCTGTCACCATCCCTTCACTCAGGCCCAAGGCGACCCGGAAGTGTTGGCCAAAGACCCGGCTTCGGCCCGGGCCAGAGCCTACGATATGGTGCTCAACGGCACCGAGGTCGGCGGCGGCTCCATCCGCATCCACAATGCCGAGGTCCAGCGCCGCATGTTCGGGGCGTTGGGTTTCACGCCGGAAGAAGCCGAAAGCCAGTTCGGGTTCCTCATGCAGGCCCTGGAACAGGGCGCGCCGCCCCACGGCGGCATCGCCTTTGGCCTGGACCGCTTTGTCATGCTTCTGCTCGGCCTGAGCTCCATCCGTGACGTCATCGCCTTCCCCAAAACCCAGAAGGCCGGCTGCCTGATGACCAAGGCCCCTTCGCCCGTGTCGCCCAAGCAGCTTCGCGAACTCGGCCTCGCCCTGCGCGAGAAGCCGAAAGAGTAGAGAAAAAGAAGAGGAAGAAGGGAATAAGAGGGGGGGGGGGGGGGGGGGGGGGGGGGGGGGGGGGGGGGGGGGGGGGGGGGGGGGGGGGGGGGGGGGGGGGGGGGGGGGGGGGGGGGGGGGGGGGGGGGGGGGGGGGGGGGGGGGGGGGGGGGGGGGGGGGGGGGG
>JAVBMX010000026.1:0-12991 GCA_031551885.1 Desulfovibrio sp. | reverse complement strand
TTCCCCCTTCCCCCGCACCCCCATCCCCTTCCGCAAAAAACTTTGATTGTGAGAAATTTGAAGGAGAGGTGAAGCGATTGTTTCGCATTGGCTTTGGGGGTGAGACTGTTGCTCACCGATTTTGGGACAGACTGCTTTGATTGGGGGGTGTCGTCTTCCGAAATCTCGCATGGGAATGGAATTCTTAGTATCCCCGATATGTCGGCGAAGCCGCGCAAAGCGCGGGTTTGCCGACAATGGGGGTGCAGGCGCCGCCCGTGCAGATGTGGGGCGACCGTCTCATATTGCAGGGCTTCATTGAGGGATTACCTCCGCAGCTCTGGCTCAATCCCCTGCCAGGGGTTTGGGGTGCCGCCCGCGTTGTTGCAGGCGATTTTCCTTACTCCGTGGGAGTGCCCCGCCGGCCGGCAGACCTATGCAGCCCTGTTTGAGTCCCCCAATTAAGAGGGTCTGCGCCAAGACCGCAGCTTACCGAAGTCTTCCCGCTTCAGCCCGGCCAGGAAAGGCACAAGCAGAATGAGCAGCCCGGTGACGAGGCAGTAGAGGAAGCCGGAGCCGAAAAAACGCCACAGGCTTTCGGCCGGAGCGAACCATTCCGTGCCCAGGCGGCAGGCAAAAGCGGCCAGGGCAAAGGCCGGGGCCGCGACAAGCTGGTGCAGCAGGTTGCGGCCGTAGCCGAACGGCACGATTCTCCGGCAGGCGAAAAGCAGGATGTTCACGGAAATCGCCTGAACCAGCACCATCTTCACGGCCAGCCCGTAAGAGCCGAGGTCCAGACCGAAAAGATCGGCCGGGGCGAGGACGAACCAGGAAAGCGCCGTACCGGGAATAAGGGTGAGCAGGGTCAGGTTGCGATAAGCCCTGGTTTCTCCGGCGGCGTAAAAAACCGAGGCCGCGACCTGCCCGTACCCTTGGTGGATGGGATACAGCGACATGATCGCCACCGGCCACACCGCGCCGGCGAAGGCCGCGCCGCCGAACAGGCGCACCACGGCCGGGGCTTCGGCGAAAGTGAAACAGGCGAACCAGGCCGATACGGCGTAAATCATCGGGGCATAGCGGTCCACCAGGGCGGCCATGAGCCGGGGGTTGTTCGAGCCGTGGGCGGCGGCCATCTCGCGCATGAGCAGCGGAGTCAGGGCCGTGACGAACAAGAAGCAGGCCATGCCCACCTTCTGCCCCAGCGAGAAGAACCCTTGCTCCACGCTGCCGCCAAAAAACTGGAGCATCCAGCGCTCGCCGGAAAGCGCCGCCGCCGAACCAAGCGCGGCAACGAACAGCGGGGAGCTGTAGGCCCAGAACATCCGCGTCCGCTCTTTGGCCGTTTCGTGGGGAAGGCGCAAGTTCCAACCGGGCTTGGCCCGGCGGGCCAGAAGGGCAAAGCCGACGGCGGCCGCGCCGAGAAACACGTATTGGTGCAGAAACAGCACCGGAATGGACAGCACGCCCGCCAGGAACAACCCGGCCAGGGCCAGAGCCGAGAGCAGGCTGACGATGGTGCGCAAGGCTTCGCCGCCGACGGTCAGACCCAGCGCGTCGTTGACGCTGCGAGTCGTGCGTCCGGCCCAGGTCAGGTAGGCCCAGAAAGCGGCGGCCGGGGCCATAAAGGCGGGCACACCGGGCAAAAGGGCGTCACCCACGGTGGGGATCAAGGCCAGACAGCCCGCGCCCATGCACAGGGCCAGAACGACGAGCGAGAAGCGCAGATAGAGGGCGACGGAGGCGTCGTCATCCGGATTTTTGGACAAGGTGGTGGCCAGGCAAGTGGAGGTGCCCATATCCAGAAACGCGGAAAACTGCAGGAACATGTTGGTGGCGAAACTGAAATTTCCGTAGGCCGCCGGGCCGAGGGCGCGGGGCATGAGGGCTTCGAGCACGAAGTAGAGCGGGATGCCGGCCGCGTTGGCGATCAGCTTGAACAGATAGCGTTTCCGTAAGGAGTCGCCGGCGGCGGGAGTGGAGGCGTTGCTCATAAATTATGGGGATGGACGAGATTTGTGGTGGTTCCGCCGGCTTTTAGACAAGTGTTGCTGTGTGTTTTGAGACGCTCTTACATCGTTGTACGCATCCCCAACTCTGGGACATTTTTCAGCATTCCGGAGGAATGCGGCGGTGAGGCGCTCACTGCCGATATCGGACACCGCGTCGTGAAGGCCCATAAAAATTCTTCCCAAGCGGACGCTCCGCCACGGCATATCGCTTCCATATGGTCGCGCACTCTGTATCCGATTCGAGGGGGCCGGGGGAAATCATTTCCCCCGGTGGGGTCAGGGGCGAAGCCCCTGTGCATCATCCCCTACAACGTCCGTAACGTTTCGGCCCAGAGCCCGGCCAGACGGGCGGGGGAGACGGGCGCGAGGTCCGGTCCTTCGCCGCACAGGGCAAAGGCGGCCAGCCAGCGTTTGCGCGCGGCCTGGACGGCGTCGGCGGTCCACCAATCGGGGATATTGTCCCAAACCCGGTTGATGTGCAAGGCCGCCGAGGCCGCGTCCGGGTGCAGGATGCCGACTGCGGCGAGCTCGTTGAGAACGGCGTCCGTCTCCGGGGTCATGCCCCAGGAGGCGCGGTTCCAGAAGGCGACCAGCGGCGTTCCGGCGGCCAGGGCCTGGTGCATGGTTGTGCCGTAATGATCGAGAACCAGAACTCGGCAGGACGACATGTGCTTGCCCAGATCACCCCGGCAAAGGGGGATGTCGGGCAGGGCGCGGCGCAGATGATCGCCGTCCTGCAACCCGCCGGGGGTGCGGAAATAGGGACGGTAAAAAGACGCTTTGCGCACGGGTTCGTCCAGGGCCTGGAAAAAGTCGACTTTCGCCTGTCGGTAAGCCGGCAGCTCGCCGCTTTGGGGGCGGGACTTCAGGCGGTACAGCCGAGAGCTCATCTCTGTGCCCACCAGGATGAGCGAAGGAGCGGCCTCGTTGTGCGTGTTGTACACGGCGGCCAGGCCGGGCTGAGGCAGAGGCACGGCGTTGACCGGAAAGGGCGGGTGCATCTTCCAGCCCCAGGAAATGAAGGCGTGGCGGGCGTATTCCCAGAAGGAACCGCCGATGCTCGCCAAATTGCCGTAGTTGGCCCCGTGCTGGACCGAAAACAGCGAGGCTCCGACCTCGACCAGCGAGGCGATGCGCAGGCGGTAGCGGTCGTCCTGGCCGGCGGCGGCGGTGATGCCCCGCAGACGGCCCCTCAGGCGGGGAAGACGCTGGGGGATCTCCGACTCAAAACTGCGGGGCAGGGCGCGTTCGGCCAGCTCAAAAAAGTCGAAACCCCAGGCGATGCCGCCCGCGCCGTAGCGGTTGAGATCATACTCGCGGTCCGGCTTGGCCGTTTTGTTGCGCAGCACCGCGATGTTCAGCCGCAGGTTCCGGCCGAGGGAAAAGCCCTTGTGGTAGGGAAAAGGCAGATTGCGCAAGAACCGCCGGAGCTTGGACTTGATGTTTTCCGGCTCGACAAGCGGCGAACCGGGGGTGAGCTCCCGGGGTGGAGCGTAAGAGATTTCCCAGTGGGGCGGGGCCAGGGCTTCGACCATACGGGAGAACAGGTAGTAGTTCCATCCCGACGCGAGGACGCCGCGAACCATGAAGTCCAGGGTGTCGGCGAACCCGAACGGGCAGTTGCGGGGTAAAAGGAGCACCCGCAGGGGTTCCGGGTCTTTGCTCAGATCGAGCACCCGCCGTCTGCGCTCGGCGGCGGAATGGGTGAAGAGAATGGCCCACGGGCCCAGAGCGGTTTGCCAAAAGGCATCGGTTCTGCCGATACCCAGAGCCACATCCAGGCGCTCGCCCAGCCGGTGGATGAGGCGAACGGCTTCGGCGTTGGCGGCCAAAGCCTCCGTGCGCATGAACGCGGCGCTCGGGTAGGGATCGGGGGGCAGAATGAAACCGTCGGGGCCGTCCCAGCCGGGAAAACAGTCGTCTTCCTGCTCGGCAAAACACCAGACTCCGGCGGCCTTGTGGGTGACCGGGGTGGCCCCGGCGGGCATGGGTCCAAAAACAAGCTCGCGCATTCGTGTATTCCGGGTATGTCCGGAATGCGGGGGAAGGGGAGAAAACCCTTTGAAAAGGGTCTTCTCCCCGACCCCCGCACCCCCATCCCCTCTTCTCCCAAACTTTTATCGGCAAAAAAAGAGGAGGGGAGGACGTGATTGTCTTGCTCGCGTAGGGAAAGGGAGAACGCTCCAACGCGGGGAACGATATTACGTTACGCCGCGTTTTCTTATCGGAACGCGACATCGCGCATATTGGCGAAGAGTCGGGGGAAAAGCAAGAAGGGGGATTGGCCGAACGAATCAGGGGTGGTCCGTCGTCGGCGGCGGTCGCCGCATCGGGGCACGAGACGTCGCCGCCCAAAGGGATTGCAAAGTGCCGCCCGCGAGGGTGAGAGACACCTGTGTCGCAACGTGGAAGATATTGGGAAGAGGAACCGCTTCGTCACAAAAAAGGGATTGCAAAGGGGTTTAACCCCTTTGCCCGCCGGAGGCAAAAAGAACCTCTTCCGACCTCTTGCTTCCCCTATCCCTTCTTCAACCCAAAAGCGTCGATGAAGGCGGACATATCAAGGGAGGCGTCGGCGAGGTCCACGCCCAAACGGATGCGGTGCAGTTCGCGCAGCTTGATGTTCGTGAGCAGCCCGGCCATGGCCTGGGCTGTGGTGTAGGTGTCGTCGCGCACGACGATCAGCGGAATTCCCAAACTTTCGGCTTTGACCCGCACGAGATCCGCCGGGCCGAGGTTGCCGGTGAGAATGACGCAGGGCGCGTTTTCGTGCAGCGAGGCCAGTTGCAGATCCACGCGGTCGCCGCCCACGATGACGGCCCGGTTGGGATGCCGGCGCAGATGGGTCATGAAGTTTTCCACCTGCATGGCGCCGATGATGAACCCTTTGACCATGCGCGAGGCCCCGGCATTGCCGGCGGCCGGGCGGCCGTTCAGGGCCTGGACCAGATCACCGGCCCGGATGGCCCACAGGCCCGGTTCGCGCGGAATAATTCCAAGCACCCGCACGGAGCGGGATTCCAGATAGGGGACCAGGGCTTGGTCCACGTCGCGGCGGTCTTCTTCGGGCACATCGTTGAGCACCACCCCAAGCAGGGAAGGGCCAAGGGTGGCCGCGCAGTGGAGCACGGCATCGTGATCAAAAGAGCGGTCGAGGCGTTCCACCAGAAGGACCCGCAGGTCGAGTCCCTTGACCAGGGCCGGACCGGCGACCCCGGCGAAACTTCCGGAAGCCGGGAAGGCCCCGCAGCCGGCGGTAAGAACCACGTCCCGATCCTTGGCGATGATGTCGTAGGCGGCGCGAATGCGCGCCATGTTCGCTTCGGCCGCGTTGGGGTCGTGCAGCCACAAATCGCGCAGGGTTTGGGGGGAAACGATCGGGGTGAGGATGTCGGCCGGAACTTCCTGGCCCAGAACTTCCTGCACCACCAGGGCATCTTCGTCGCCCTGAAGTTCATCCACGGTTTTGGGATGATTGCCCACGGGCTTCATGTAGCCGACGGAGAACCCCGCGCGCCGCAGCAACACCCCCAAAGAGAGGGTGAGCAGACTTTTTCCCGCGCGCGACGCTGTTGAGGCTATGTAGATACCCGGCATATCCCTTCCCGATGTAAGGCCGCTTTTCGGCGAACGGGGCGTGTTGCCGCGTCCGCCGAAAAGACGGCGCATGATGCGTTGTTACTTCAAGACCGCGAGCGTGGCTTGGGCGATGGCCAACTCTTCGTTGGTGGGAACGACCAGGATCGGCGTCTTCGTGCCGGCCGGGCTGATGGAGCGCGTCTCGCCGGAGCGCTTGTCGTTGGCGGCGGCGTCCAGAACGATTCCCAGGTCTTCCAGGCCCGCGCAGACTTCGGCGCGGACGTATTCGTCATTTTCACCGATTCCGGCCGTAAACACAAGGGCGTCCACCCGGCCGAGGGCCACCATGTAGGAGCCGATGAAGCGGCGAATGGTGTGGCAAAACATTTCAAAAGCCAGTTGGGCCTTGGCGTCGCCTTTTTCGCGGGCGGCATGGATGTCGCGCATGTCGTTCACGCCGCAGATGCCTTTCAGGCCGCTCTGGCGGTTGAGCATGGCGTCGATGTCTTCCAGGCCCATGCCGGTGTGCCGGCCGAGGAAGGCGTGGATGGCCGGGTCGATGTCGCCGCTGCGCGTGCCCATCATCACTCCGGCCAAGGGGGTCAGGCCCATGCTGGTGTCGATGCACTTGCCGTCTTTGACCGCGGTGATCGAGCACCCGTTGCCCAGGTGGCAGGTGATCACGTTGAAGCCTTCGTTCTTGCGGTCCAGGAACTCGGCGGCCTTGTGGGCCACGTACTTGTGCGAGGTGCCGTGCATGCCGTAGCGGCGCACGCGCTGTTTTTCATACAGTTCGTAGGGCAGGGGGTACATGAAGGCCTTGGCCGGCATGGTGGCGTGGAATTCGGTGTCGAACACGGCCACGGAAGGGGCGTGGGGCAGCAATTTTTCCGCCACTTCAATGCCCTGGAGGTTGGCCGGGTTGTGCAGGGGCGCGAGGGGCGCGAGGTCGGCGATGCCCTTTTTCACGTCCGGGGTCACCCGGCAGGAAGAGGGGTAGAGTTCTCCGCCCTGGACCACCCGGTGGCCCACCGCGCTGATTTCTTTCAGGTCCTTGATCACACCCTTTTCCGGGTCGGTAAGCAGGGCCATGACCGCTTCCATGCCGGCCGTGTGGTCTTTGAAGGGCTGTTCGCGGCTGAATTTCTTCTCATCCGGCGTACCGGGGGCTTTCTTGTGGGTCAGGGCGCCCACGGTGTCGCCGATGCGCTCCACCAGACCGGAACACAGCGCCTGGCCGTTGTCCATGTTGATGAGCTGGTACTTGAAAGAGGAGCTGCCGCAGTTGATGACAAGGATCTTCATAAAGAAAAGGTCTCCAGATTTCGGCCTGCGCCGGTTTATGCGCCGTGTTCGCGAAGAACGCCCGCCGGCGGCGTTCCCAAAGGGAAGGAGCCGGCGGGCGAAACCGCGCGAAGGCTATTGCTTCTTTTCCGCCTGGGCCTGGATGGCCGTGATGGCGACGGTATTGACGATATCCGCGACCGTGCAGCCGCGGGAAAGGTCGTTGACGGGCTTGTTCAGACCTTGAAGCACCGGGCCGATGGCCACGGCGTCGGCCGCCCGTTGCACGGCCTTGTACGTATTATTGCCGGTGTTCAGATCCGGGAAAATGAACACTGTGGCGCGTCCGGCCACCTGGCTGCCGGGCAGCTTGGTGCGGGCCGTTTCGGGGTCGATGGCCGCGTCGTACTGCAGGGGGCCTTCCAGGAGCAGGTGCGGGGCCTTTTCCTTGGCGATGCGCGTGGCTTCGGCCACCAGATTCACATCCGCGCCCTTGCCGGAGCTGCCCGTCGAGTACGAAAGCATGGCCACGCGGGGCTCGATGCCGAAAATCCGGGCGGTATCGGCCGAGCTGATGGCGATATCCGCGAGCTGTTCCGAGGTCGGGTTGGGGTTCACGGCACAGTCGCCGAAGACCAGCACCCGGTCTTTCAGGCACATCAGGAACACCGAAGACACGATGGACGCGCCGGGCTTGGTTTTGACGAATTCAAAGGCCGGGCGCAGGGTGTGGGCCGTGGTGTTGATGGAACCGGAAACCATGCCGTCGGCGTCGCCTTTGTAAACCATCATGGTGCCGAAATAGGTCGGGTCGTTCATGGCGTCCCTGGCCTGCTCGGGGGTGATGCCCTTGGCTTTGCGCAGTTGGTAGTAGGCTTCGGCATATTCGTCGAACTTGGGCGACAGCTCGGGCTGGACAATGGCCACATCCAGTTCCAGGCCCAACTCGGCGATGCGCGTGGTGATTTCTTTGGCCCGGCCCAGCAGGGTGATCTCCGCCACGTTGCGGCGCAGCAGCACGTCCGTGGCCCGCAGGATGCGTTCTTCGGCCCCCTCGGGCAGAACGATGTGCATGCGCTCTTTTGAGGCGCGCTCGATCAGGTTGTATTCGAACATCTTGGGCGTGATCTTGGTGCTGTGCAGGTCCACCAGCCGGCGGGCGACTTCGGTGGAGTCCACACAGGTTTCAAAATGCCCGAGTGCGGTGTTGATTTTGCGGGTGTCGCCGGGTTCGATCTTGCCGTACAGGGCCGACATGACCTGAATGGTCTTGAAGGTGTGATCCTGCACGGTCAGGATGGGAATGGGCACCCCGGTCCAGCCCTCGATCAGCCGATGGATGGAGACCGGCACGTCCAGGCCGCCGGTCAGCACTATGCCGGCGATGTCCGGGTAGGAAGAGGAAAAGCGCGAGGCCAGGCAGGCCAGAATAATGTCGGCCCGGTCGCCGGGGGTAAAGATCAGGCTGCCCTGGCTGAGGTAGTCGAGAAAGTTGCCCACCTGCATGGCCGCGATCAGGTAGTCGTCCACCAAGGTGTCGAGCCGGCCGTGGCCGTACAGCACCTGGGCGTTGAGCCATTTTTTCACGTCGCCCATGGTGGGTTTGCCCAGGGTGGGTTCTTCCGGCAGCACAAAAGTGATCAGCGGATTGGTGCTGTTTTCGCGACTGTGCAGCGAAGAGGCGATTTGGCTTTCTTCCCGCTCGGAGACCGAAGCCCGGTTGACGATGCAGGCCACCACGTCCAGGCTTTTTTCATCCAGTTGATCCAGGGTAAGCTGGGCGGAATCGATGATCTCTCGCCCCGCTTTGCCGGCGGCGTTGACCACCACCATGACCGGACAGCCCAGGTTGGCCGCGATTTCGGCATTCAGGTCGAACTCGAAGGCCGCGTCTTTGCCCATGAAGTCGGTGCCTTCGCAAAGCACGAAGTCGTATTCGGCTTCAAGGGTTTTGTATTTTTTGAGGATATTGTCCAGCAGGGTGGGGTGCTGGCCGGCGTTGATCAGGTTGCGGGCGTCCTGAATGGTATAGGCGTAGGTGTCCTGATAGGGGATGTCCAGGCCGAAGTGAGTCAGGACCAAGTTGATGTCGTGGTCTTTGCCCTTGGGGTCCAGGGGTTGGTTGATGATCGGGCGGAAAAAGGCGACCTTGCCGGCGTTTTTCAGCAACAGCTGCATCATGCCGAGAACAATGGCGGATTTGCCGCTCTTGGTCTCCGTCGCGGTGATATACAAGTTGTTGGCCACGGGCTGCTCCTTGTGGTTCCGCGGAGGCGGTTGGTCTGGAGCAAACCAACTTTTCAAAGCTGATTTGCTCCGACGGATGTGCAAGCGAATGTCCGCTTGCGGGCTTGTTCCAAAGTCCGGCGGAAGTATGCTTTCTAAACAATTTCAAGCGAAATTGTTCTGGGTAAAACGGCTATACCCGCAGGATAAAAAATATTTTGTACAAGTCTCAGTGTCGCCTAATCCTATAAAAACAGCAACGATTTTTTTAAGAAAAAAAGGTAAATAAATCACCAAGTTCTGTGATATGTAAGCGCGTACACGTTAAGAGGGCGGTCGATTTTGGGCGGCTGTTCGTGAAATCATCCACAAGCCGGCTCGGCGCGTTTGTTCAGCTCGAAAGCGCACCACGTTCGCGCCGGCACAAAAAAGACGCGGGTCCCCCGATCTCTCGGGAGGCCCGCGCCGGAATCAACGGCGGTTCAATGAAGCCGTCGGTTTACAGGCCGGCCGTGTAATCGGAAACGGCAAGTAGGAAGCCCCGGTCCGCGCCGGCGGCGATCTGGATTTTGATCATCCAGCCGTCGGTGTAGGGGGCCGTGTTCACCGCGCTGGGGTCCGAGGCCAGGGCCTCGTTCACGGCCAGAATGGTGCCGGCGATGGGCATGTACAGGGCGTTCACGGCTTTGATGGATTCCACCGTGCCGAATTCCGCGTTGCCTTCAAAAGATTTGCCCACGGCGGGCAGATCCACGAAAGCCACTTCGCCGAGTTGATCCTGGGCGAAGTCGCTGATGCCCACGTAAGCGGTGCCGTCGCCTTCTTCGCGCAGCCAGGTGTGCTCTTTCGAGTATTGCAGGGTGTCCGGATAGTTCAGTGCGCTCATGTCGTCTCCTTGATGGCGTATTCCTGAGCATTTCAGCGGAAAGTGCTCGGCGGCCGCGAAGTGGACGGCCCGCCGGCGGGCTCGTTCATCCCTTCATCGGTCCATGGTTTTAAGGGACTTCAAAAAGAAGTCGCTCTCAGATCGCTTGTTCCGATGATACACGAAGAGTTTCTATTCGTCGAATTCATGGGTCAGTTTGTAGGAGACGGGAAAGCCGCCCTCAAGCGAGGCGGTCACGAGGCACCCCTGCTGCATGATCTTTTCCACCCGTTCGAAGATGAAGCCATACTCCTCGTCCATGTGGACGGTGACGTCCAGGGCGATTTTCGCGACGCGGGCGCGTTTTTTGTCGTCCAGCCCGGTTTCTAGGGTCGCCTTGCCGACAATTTTGTCGTATTTTGCGCCACGGGTTTCCAGGGCTTTGGTCAGGGCTCCGCAGAAACAGTACAGGGCGGCCGAGGCCAGCAATTGCTTGGCCGTGCCGCCGCGTTGCTCTTCCGGCACACCGGAGTTGTCGATGACCAAGTCGCCGAGGACGGGCGAACCGGTGTGAATTTTCTGAACCGAACCCTCGCGCTCGTATGTGACCGACAGTTCCGCCATGGTTTTTCTCCCTATCGTTTTTGCTGCCTGTGTAAAGAAGAATCCGTCGTGTCTCTGAGCATTTTTCGTGCCGCCGGATTAAAGAAGGGGGAAACCCCCTTGCGCGGCATTCTAAGTGCAATTTTGCGCTTGACAAAAATGTCGGACGATGTCACATATAGCGACAATATTGACGTATAGTTAGACAGTTTGAGGCTGATATGTCGAATGAGTCGATGGAAAAGATCCAGCTCCGCCTGGCCGAGGTTGAAGGCAGCCTGGCCCGCCTGCTCAACCACTTGCCAGGCATGGCTTATCGTTGTGAGGTCAAAGAGGACGAGGGCTACATTTATACCCTGGTGTTCATCAGCAAGCACTGCAAGACGATTCTGGAGCTTGAGCCGGAAGAGGTCTACGCGAACCCGGCGAACATCATCGAACGGATGATGCCGGAAGAAGACCGCCGGCATGTGCGGGCGGTGATGCAGGAAGGCATCGTCTCCGGCCTGCCCTACGAGATCTATTACCGCATCTGTCCGGCTTCCGGTCGGGAGCGGTGGATTTGGGATCAGGGTGAGGGCGTGCGCGACGCCGACGGGCACTGTCGCTACATCGAAGGCATCATGATGGACGTCACGGATCAGAAGACCCGAGAATTGAACCTGAAGGCCGAAAACCGCACGTTGCGGCGCTCCATCAAAAACGCTTACGGCCTCGGCCGGATCATCGGCAAGAGCGACGCCATGCAGCACATGTACGGGCTGTTGCTCAGGGCGGCCGAAAGCGACGCGGGTGTCGTGCTGTACGGCGAAACAGGGGTCGGCAAAGATCTTGCGGCCCAGACCATCCACAACTTGTCCGGGGTCAAGGGGCGCTATGTGCCGGTGAACTGTGGAGCCATTCCCGAGCATCTGCTCGAAAGCGAATTCTTCGGCCATGTGCGGGGGGCTTTTTCCGGAGCCGTGGGCAGCAACCCCGGACACTTGGCCACGGCCGACGGCGGCACCCTGTTTTTGGATGAAGTGGCCGAACTGCCGCTGAAACTTCAGGTCAAGCTTTTGCGCGCCATCGAAAGCAAAACCTACACCCCGGTCGGGTCGAGCGAGGCCCGGCGTTCCAACTTCCGATTGATCTCGGCCACCAACCAGGATCTTTATACCTTGGTGCGGAGGCGGGAAATGCGCGAGGACTTTTTCTACCGCATCCATGTGCTTGCCGTGCATGTGCCGCCCCTGCGCAATCGGCGGGGCGACCTGCCGCTGCTTATCGACGCCTACGCGAAAAAACGCGGGATCACCGAGCCCATCCCCGCCGATCTGTTCGCGCACATGGAAACCTACGCGTGGCCCGGCAATATCCGCGAACTGCACAACTCGCTGGACAGATACTGGGCCTTCGGCGAACTTGGGATCGATTTTTCCGCGCCGTGCGAGTGCCGCGAGCCGGAGGCGTCTCGGCGGGCCATAGCCGACGTCCCCAGAGTCGTGCTTCCCTCGATGGCCGATGAGTTTGATTCGGGAGAGGAGGGGGGGGGGCGGAACCAGTTTGCGGGATGCTGCCGGAGAGCTCGAGAAAAACCGGATCCAGGCCGCCCTGGACGCCTGCCGCTGGCGCAAAGGCAAGGCGGCCGAAGCTCTGGGCATCACCATGCGGACCCTGCAGCGAAAAATGAAAAAGCACGGCATGGGTCGATAGAACCTCCTTCCTTCTTAAAAGGCACCCGGCCTCCGCAACGAATTCGTTGCGGAGGCCGGGTCTGTTTTTGGCAACAAGCATTTTGGGGAAAAGCCGCCTTACCCGGACGGACGCTTCCGGGCCTGTTCTCAGGTGCTGGCCCTGACGGCTCCGGAGGTGGTTGCAGGGCGGCATTGCCTGAAGGGCAATGGGGGCAACCGCGCCGCTGCCGGCGACACGTTGGGCGGGTGTTCCGCCCGAAAGCCCGAGCCTGCCGAAATACGTGTGAAGGCCGCTTCGGCCGGTATGTTCAATCCTTCGCGGCTGAGTCCCGCAGCCGGCCGGTGGCCGGCGACATGGACGGCGCGACCGTATCTTCGATCGCGGGCGACAAAGGCCGGTGCGACAGGACACCCGAACCGGCAGCCACGTTCCTGCGTGTATGCCCCCGCGCCTCGAAGGTACAGATCGAGGAAGGCCCGAGCGACCATACCGTCGCAAAATGCTCCGGACCGGAGTATTCCGGCCCGGGATGCCGGCAGACCCCATCGGGACGGCGCAGGTCTTCCCGGTGGGGGTTCCCTGAAGGGAAGCCGAGGAAGGCGGTTGGCGCCCGAAACGGCGTGCCGCCGAAGGTGCGGGGGACGCCGATACGTCACGGCGCCATGTGCCAAATCAAGGCGCGGGCGACGCCTCCCAGGGCGGGCGCGACCCATGTGTCGCGCCCGCCCAGGGAGGCGGCGCTGTGTCCGGTGGAGAAGCGGCATCC
>JAVBMX010000103.1:0-22138 GCA_031551885.1 Desulfovibrio sp. | reverse complement strand
GAAGGAGAAAGCGTAGACGGTGGAAGGTGTACCCCTATTTTGAAAAACAGCGGTACCCCTTCCACCGTACCCCCATCCCCTCCCCCTAAAACTTTTATAAGCAGAAGGCCTCGTGCCACGGGTGGTAAAACCGCTCATGTCCTGCGCCGGCGAGGTTTTTGCTGCCCATTCACGAAGCGACGAAGCCCTGCCGTGCAGGGCTTCGTCGCTATCGAGGGGGTCCGGGGGACTCATGCGGCAGGAGCCACATGGACGCCGGAGGTCTTCCGACGGTGCCCGAAAGGCGAGGTGCAGGATGCGCCGAGTCAATCATTTTCCCCGGCGGGGCACGGGGTGGAACCTCGTCCGCGGGAGGCAGCAACAAATTCTTCTTTATTTATCCTTTCTTTCCCGGGGAAACTGGGTCTGAAAGTCACGCCGCCACGTGGGATGCTTTTGGGTGATTTCCTTCTCCGCCGCAAGCATATGTTTGAGGGTAAGCCGCTTTTCCGCCGTGCCGATTCGGTAAAGCACCAAAACTCCGGCAGCGGACAAATCGTTCCGCCGCAGGGTTGTGAAATCCACCGGTTTTTCGGGGGTCTCCGTGAAGCGGTATTTCGCATACCCGATGAACAGCAGGCTCTCCCGCAATGCGTCGCGGTTTTCCGGCGGAGCGGCTCTGAACGCCCGGTCAAGCTCAAAAACAAGGTCCGAGATATGTTTCTCATCGGGAACCTTGAGCGGGGCGGTGAGCCAAGCGGGTTCTTGCTCTTCCCAAGCGGCCCGGGCCGTTCCCACGTAGCCGATGAACGAGGCCCGCTCCGAGAAAAACACTTCCGACAAAAGCGCCGACAGGGCAATGCCGACAAGACAGACAACCGCCTTCTTGCCAATTGATTGCGGCAACATAGGTAATCCCCCCTATTTCCAGGCAGAGTATTCTTCGTCATCCATGCAAGACGCAAACCTTTGTAGCACGGCTTGTATTAAAACTCCACGCAGCGCGCCACCCGCCCCTCTTCCACGTAAACGACGCGGTGCGCCAGTTGCTGAATTTCCGCCGCGTCATGGCTGACATAGAGCACCGGCACGCGGAACCGCTCGTTGACCATGCGGAAAAACGGCAGCAACTCGGCCTTGCGGGCCGCGTCGAGGGAAGCCAAGGGCTCGTCCATGATCAACAAAGCCGGGCTGCACAAGAGCGCCCTCCCTAAGGCCACACGCTGCTTTTCGCCCCCGGAAAGCCCACCGGGTCTGCGCTGCAAAAGGTGTTCGATCCCAAGCAAGCCCACTACGTCCTCAACGGCAATGAAGCGATCCCCGGCGGGAACGCGACGCATGCCGAAAAGCAGATTGCCGCGCACGCTCAAGTGCGGGAACAGTCTGCCGTCCTGGAACACATAACCGACACGCCGCTTTTCCGGCGGCAGGTTCAGGCCGATATCCGAGTCGAAAAAACAGCGTCCGTTGACCTCGATCCGCCCGGCATCCGGCCGGACCAACCCGGCCACCATGTTGGCCAAAGTGGTCTTGCCCGCGCCCGAAGGGCCGAACAGGGCCGTCACCCCGCAAGGCGCGCCCTGAAACGTCGCTTCCAGGGTAAAATTTCCCTGCTTTCGGCATACCCGGATATCCATATGGGTTCCTCTACCGCCGCGCTTTGGCCCGTTTGGCCATCACTTCCGCCGCCCACACGGCCGGAAGCGCCACAAGAATGGAAAGCAGGCAAAGCCGCAGAGCGCCCGCTTCACCGTCCGGGGTTTGGGTCAGGGTATAAAGGGCCAGGGGCAGCGTCTGGGTGCGGCCGGGAATGTTGGAGACAAAGGTAATCGTGGCCCCGAACTCGCCAAGGCTGCGGGCAAAGGCCAGCACGGCCCCGGCCCCGATGCCGGGCAGACACAGGGGCAAAGTGACGGTGAAAAACGTGCGAGCCGGCCCGCAGCCCAGGGTGCGGGCGGCGGCCTCCAGACCGGGGTCCACGGCTTCGAGCGAAAGGCGCACGGCCCGCAGAGCCAGAGGAAAGGCCATAATCATTGAAGCCAAGGCCGCGCCCTTCCAGTCAAAGGCGAAGCTCAACCCAAAGGTTTTGTACAGGAACCCGCCGACAACTCCGTTGCGCCCCATCGCCACCAGAAGCAGATACCCGATGACCACCGGCGGCACGACCAGAGGCAGATGCAGGATGCCGTCCAGCAGGCTCCGACCGGGAAAATTCGTGCGCGAGAGCAGCCAAGCCGCCGCAATACTCAAGGGAATGCAGCCGAGCACGGACCAGAAGGCCACTTGAAGGCTCAGGCGCAAGGCTTCCCACTCAAAGGGCGACAGGGTCAAGAAAGAAAAGTCGGACATCTGGGCCGGAGTCCTCAAGAAAAGGTGTCTGCGGAGAAAGGAGTCGCCGGGTTTTCCTCTCGGACGAAAACGGCGGGAAACATTCAGGGTACCGCTACCAGAAAAGTTTCTGCTTTGCCATTCCCGCCCGGGAGGAAAACCCGGCGACGAGTGCGCGACGGCGAACAATCGCGCTTGTATTGATTCACGCGCAGGCTCTTACGAGACGAGCCGGGCGATGTTTCACTGCCGGCTATTGGAACAGAGTGAACCCGTATTTTTCAAACGCGGCCCGGGCTTCCGGGGTTTTCAAAAAATCAAGAAATTGGGTGCCGCCGGCCTTGTCCGCCGTGCCGGTGAGGGCGGCAGGATACATGATCGGCACGTGGGAATCCGCCGGGAACGTGGCCACAACCTTAACGTTTTTGGTCACGGCCGCGTCCGTGGCATAAACGATGCCCAAAGGCACTTCGCCGCGTTCCACCAGCACCAGGGCCGCGCGCACGTCTTTGGCCGGAGCCAGGCGATCCTTGAGGGCATCCCAGGCTCCAAGCTTCTTCAGGGCTTCCTCGGCATACATTCCGGCCGGAACGTGAGCCGGGTCGCCCACGGCCAACCGACCGTCTGTGCCGAGAACCGCGCCGAGAGATTCCGCCGTGATCGCAGTCAACGCTTTGGGAGCGGGATCCGCCGGGGCAACGACCACCAGGGTGTTGCGCAGCAAATTGACCCGCGTGCCGGCCATCAGGAGGTTCTTTTTCTCCAGGTAATCCGCCCATTCTTCGTTGGCGGAAAGGAACACGTCCGCCGGGGAGCCCCTTTCGATCTGCTTGGCCAGAGTTGAGGAGGAAGCAAAGGAAAACACCACCTTACCGTGGCCTTTGGCTTCGTACAACGTGCCGATCTCCGTCAGGGCGTTGGTCAGCGAGGCGGCGGCGAACACCGTGACCTCGCGGCCTGCCGCTCCGGCTGTGGAGGCCCCGCCAAGAACGCAAACCGACATCAAAAGAGCAAGAGCGAAGCGGGCGAACATGGCAACCTCCAATATCGTGTTTACACATGAAATGACGCATATACACGTCATGTGCTCGACAAATGCCATAGGACCAGATACATGTCAAGCAAGGCAGCGGCAGAACGTGCCGACTCCAAAGTCGGCCCAAGAGACGGGAAAGACAGGCTGGAGCAAATGACGTTGAAAAGGTGCTTTGCCCCGGCGGCAGCATAAACGGACTGCGCCCCACGGCTGCGCGAGGCACGGTTTCTTTTTTCCGGCCGTGCGACGACCGAACAACTCCCCAACCCTGTTTCTTACGGGCTCGCTCGGCAGTCCGCGGGTAATACGGATGCACAAACGTTTTCAAAGTGACCATGTTCTCATGGGAACAGCGCCCACGCGCGTCCCGCAACTTCACCGCCACATCGTCAAAGAGCGCCGCCGAGAGGACGAATAATGACAAACACCCCCGCAACCATTGAATGCCGCATTGCCGACCATCGCCGCGAACGCGGTTGGACCCAGCGGGAGCTGGCCGAGCGCATTCAGGTGGGGCGGCAGTTCGTGCATGAAATGGAGTCCGGCCGACGGTTGCCCAACACCGGCATCGCCCTGAAACTGGCCCGGCTCTTCGGTTGCGCCGTGGAAGACCTGTTTGTCGAGCGCGGGGCGGATCTTCTGGGCGATGTCCATGTGTTGCCGGGAGGTTCGCCCGGCTCCGAAGGCCGCGCCCGCCTGGCCCTGGCCAGAGTACGGGACCGCCTGGTGGGCGTTCCGCTCTCCGGCGCGGCCGGCCTGCAGGCCGTCATACCCGAAGCCGACGCCCTTCCCTCGCCGGACGGCGGCCTCAACCTGCTGGTGCCCGAGGCGGAGTTGGCCCGGCGGGTCATCCTCATGGGCTGCGACCCGGCTTTCGACCTGCTGCGCGCCCATACTTCGCGCGCGGCCCCCAAGTTGCGCACGCACGTGGTTTTCGCCTCCAGCCGCGCCGCCCTGCAGGCGCTCGGGCAAGGCGCCGTCCACCTGGCCGGCACCCATTTTGCCAACGCCGGAACGGAGGAAGCCAACTTGGCGGCCGTTTGCGCGGCGCTCCCGAACGTTCCCGCCTTGGTGCTCGGCTTTTCCTTGTTGGAAGAAGGCCTGATGGTCGCCCCCGGCAATCCCTCGGGCATTGCCGAAGCGGCGGATCTGCTCCGGCCCGGCCTGCGCTTCGTCAACCGGGAACCGGGCGCGGCATTGCGTTCCCTGCTTAACCGGGAACTCGCCCGTTCCGGCGCGGATCCGGCCCTGGTGCCCGGCTATGACCGTCTGGTGCGCTCCCATGCCGAAGGCGCGGCCCACGTGGCCTGCGGCGCGGCCGACGCGGCTCTGGGGCTGCGGGTGGTGGCCGAGGCCTATGGGCTTGCTTTCGTTTCCCTTGCCGTGACCCGTTGCGATTTGGTCGTTCCGGCGGATCTGCGCGATCATCCCGGCGTGGCCGCGCTGCTTGAGGCCGTGCAATCCTCCGCCCTGCGCCGGGAATTGGATGCGCTGCCGGGATATGATTCGGGGTGTACCGGGCAGGTGATTGCAGCGCCGAGTTGAAGATTGACGGACACCGTCTGAAAAGAATTCCAACATTCTATTTTCGGTGTTGTCGCCAGAGCCGCTCCCTCATTCAATTCTTTGTCTGCCGCTCCGCTTAATGGGAACGTCATAGATTCGCCGACACACGGTCGCGTAGCGAATTTACCGTGAGCTGAAGTTCACGCCGGCGATTTCGCCAGTCTTCTTCACGTATTCCCATATAAGACTCCCGCGCATCCGCCAGAATTGCGGCTTGTTCGCTCGGCAGGCGGGCAGCCGCCCAATCGACGGCAACGTCCTTAGGGACAAACTCTCCCGTAACCAGTGTTCGCCGCATACGCGCCAACGTCAACAAAACATTACGCTCATCTCCTTGCAGGGTCCCAAGTAAAACCGGCAGAGCACCTTCAATCGCCCGGCGTATATCCGACATTGAAATCTCCGGCAGGAGGCTGCCGGCGCTCGGACCGACCAAAGGTATCGCTTCCTGCCGTGATTGAGCCAACACCAAGGTAAGCTCCGGATCACAAACAGGCTTGGGAATTGCTCCCGCCTCATACTCGCTTCGCAGCCACTCGCCGTAAATGAATTCGCTTCGGGCAGGATAAAGTGATGCGGCAAGATCGGCCCGCAAAAAGGCAATCAATTCAAGCGGTCGACGGCCATCAAGATCGAAAGGATATCGGCCCGATATCATCATTAAATTGGCAGCAAGGCATTCCCGAACCTCAGGCGCCATCGGCCGGTCAATGACCACAAGCACATCCACGTCGCTGCGGGGGCGAAGGCCACCGGCTACAGCCGAGCCATGAAGGTACACGGCCACCAGTGATTCCGCCAACAGCCTCCGGACGATTAAAACCGCTTTTTCCGCTTCAGAAGGAATGTTCACGAAACAGCTCATAACTGGAATGGTATTTCCTCATGTTGCTCTGTCAACCGTATCTTCCGTTGTTTGGCCAAATGTCACAAGCGCGACCCGTTGAATATATCAGCATCATTTTCCGGCAGAGACAAAACCGGAATGAGGCACAGGCCTTTTCCTCGAAAGAACCGCGAAAACGGCTCCTCCCTTCGCCGTTGCGACCACCCCGCTTTTCGCGTATGAGGATGACGGCCGAAACGACCACTCCACTCCATTCACTCTGCGAGACCGCCATGTCATTTCTTAAGACCAGCACCAGCTTTACCCGTTTCCGCATCACCGACCCCGTGCCCTCCGCGCTGTGGGGCGAGGTGGTGGACCGCCTGCGCAAAAACGGCTTCATCGACATCGATGAACTGCCGGAAGAACGCAGCTTCGGCTGGGTGAGCTTTGAAGACATGCTCAACCCGGTTTTCAACGAACACCCCGTGGAAAAAGGCACCTATCTGGCCTTTTCCCTGCGCCTGGACACCCGCCGGGTTCCCCCGGCCGTGCTCAAAAAGCACCTGGGCGTGGCCCTGAAGAAAGAAGAAGCCCTGGCCCGTGAGCAGGGACGCAAATTCGTTTCCAAAGAACGCAAAAAAGAGTTGAAGGAACTGGTCACCTTCCAGTTGAACAAGCGTTTTCTGCCCATTCCGGCGGAATTTCAGGTGACGTGGAACACGGCCTCGGGCATGGTCTATTTCGCCTCCACCCAGCAAAAGATGCTGGACATGTTCCAGGAACTCTTCATCCGCACCTTTGAACTGCATCTTGAGCCGTACACCCCCTACGAGGCAGCGGCCCAAATCATCGGCGACGCCGCCCCCCTGGATCGCCTCGAACCCACCAACTTCGCCTGAGGCTTTCCATGAGCGATACTCCCTATCTCGGCCAAACCACCGATCTCATTCTCGGCCAGGAATTTCTCACCTGGCTTTGGTATAAAAGCTCCGTGGGCGGCATTTTCAACGACCCCGACGGCCGCCCGTTCACCGTGTCCATGGAGCAGCGCATTGTGGTCCAGGGCGGCGAGGGCGACCACGTGGAGACGGCCTCGGTTTCCGGTCTGGATTCCGAATTGCGCGAAGCCCGCATGGGCCTGACCACGGGCAAGAAGGTCACCCGCGCCTTGCTGCGCCTTGAGCGCGACCCGGAAATCTGGCAGGTCACCCTGAAGGCCGCCGATTTCACCCTAAACAGCCTGAAAACCCCGAAGATCGAAAAAGACAACGACGACGACCCCGACGCCCTGTTTTTGGAAAAGGTTCACCTGATCGAGTCTTGCCTGGAGCTTGTGGACTCCATGTACAAGACCTTCCTGGGCATTCGTCTTGGCGCGGAATGGAAGCAGGAAGCCGCGAACATCAAGGAATGGACGCAGGCTTAGGCGGCTCCGGCGGAACGGAACGATGACGGCGGCGAATCTGTCCTATATCGGCAAAGCCCTGGCGCGCAAAACGCTGTGGCTGGCGGTGGTGCTTTTGGGCATCACCCTGCTGAGCTTTTTCGTCATCCACCTGGCCCCCGGCTCGCCCACGGATCTCGAAACCACCATGAATCCTCTGGCCGACTCGGACGCCCGCGAACGCCTCAACGCCCTCTACGGTCTGGACCGCCCCCTGCACGAGCAGTATTTCTCCTGGCTCAAGCGCATGGTCGTGCTTGATTTCGGCGATTCCATGAGCAGCGACCCCCGTCCGGTGATCGACAAAATCGCCGAAGCCCTGCCGCTGACCCTGTGCCTCAACGGCGCAACCCTGCTTTTCACCCTGCTCATCGCCGTGCCCTTGGGCGTGGCGGGCGCGGCCCGGCGCAACGGCGCCTTCGACCGTGTCACCACGATCCTCGTTTTCGTGGGTTTTTCCATGCCCACCTTCTGGCTGGCTCTTCTGCTGATGATGTTCTTTGCCGTGGACCTCGGCTGGTTTCCTCTTTCCGGTCTGACGTCTCTTGATTTCCAGCAGCTTTCCCCCTTGGGAAAAATCCTGGATCTGCTGCGCCACCTCGCCCTGCCCCTGATCGTCACGGTGTTCACCGGTCTTGCCGGGTTGTCGCGTTTTGTGCGGGCCTCAGTCATCGACGCCCTGCGCCAGGACTACATCCTGACCGCCCGGGCCAAAGGGCTTTCCGAGCGGGTGGTGTTGTTCCGCCACGCCCTGCGCAACGCCCTGCTGCCCGTCATCACCATCATGGGGCTTTCCGTGCCGGGGCTCATCGGCGGCAGCGTGATCATCGAGTCGATCTTCGCCCTGCCCGGCATGGGGCAGCTGTTCTACAAAGCGGTCATGGCCCGCGACTACCCTCTGATCATGGGCAACCTGGTCATTGGAGCCGTCCTGACCCTGGCCGGGAACCTCCTGGCCGACCTCTGCTACGGTCTGGCCGACCCGCGTATCCGCACCGGCACGGTGAGGTAGGGGAAGAAAGAGTACGGGAGAGGTTTACGTTTGCCTGCCGGCCGCCGGGGCTCTGCCCCATACCCCGGCAGGGGGAATGCTTCCCCCTGCCCCCCTCACTTGAGGGACACGACGCGCCCCGGCGATAGAAAGGTATGGGCCGCAACAACGGGCGTGCCGGAAAGAATTCTCAGGGGCCTTACCATCGCGCGATGGTGTGAGACGCTTTGCCCCTTACCGTCGCATTCCTCCGGAATGCTGAAAAATGTTCCAAGACCGGTTGCCATAGAGCTACACGTCCACAGAAACATATTGCCCTGAACCATATAATGCCCATTGGCGGCGGAGAAGCCGCCTGCGGCTCTCCGCCGCCAATGGGGATTGCAAAGCGCCGCCCACGACACGTTAAGGCAGGCACTTCACACCGCGAAAGTGTTGCGGCGGGATACCCTTGGCAGTCCTGGCTGCAACCCCTTTGCCCGCCGGAGGCAACCCCTTGCAACCAAACATTTTCCATCAATTTCTTACGGCTTTACGGCGCAACGGGCTGTTGCGGGCCGGCCTGGGCATCACCCTGGTCATGTTTCTGGCGGCTCTGGTCGCGCCGCTGCTTGCGCCTTACAACCCGGTGGACTTGGATCTGGATCATATCCTGAACGCGCCGGGTTTCCCCTATTTGTTCGGCACCGACGACCTCGGCCGCGACGTGTTTTCACGCATGCTGTACGGGGCGAGGGTCTCACTGTGGGTAGGATTTGTGGCCGTGGGCATTTCCGTGTGCATCGGCACGGTGTTGGGTTTGGTGGCCGGGTGGTTTCGAGGGTGGGTGGACGAATGCGTCATGCGTTTTGTGGACGTGATGCTCTGTTTTCCGTCGTTTTTCCTGATACTTGCGGTCATCGCCTTTCTGGAACCGAGCCTGCTGAACATCATGATCGTCATCGGTCTGACCTCCTGGCCCGGCACCGCCCGGTTGGTTCGAGCCGAGACGCTGTCTCTGCGCGAGCGCGCGTATGTGGACGCCGCCCGTCTGGCCGGGGCCGGCACGCCGCGCATTCTCTTCCGGCATATCCTGCCCGGCGCTCTGCCACCCATTTTGGTTTCCGCCACCCTGGGCATTGCCGGAGCAATTTTGGTGGAATCCGCCCTCTCCTTCCTGGGCATCGGCATTCAGCACCCCTTGCCGAGCTGGGGCAACATCCTGACCCAGGGCAAAGACAACCTGGAAGCGGGTTGGTGGCTCTCTGTATTCCCCGGCATAGCCATTCTGATCACCGCGCTGGGCTATAACCTGTTGGGCGAAGGCCTGCGCGATCTCATCGATTCACGCCCCGAACGTTCATAACACCCCAGGACAATTAAAAGGCACAACATTCGGTGGGCCGCTCCACGGGCCGTCCGTCTATGCCTTCGCGCTCACTCCACGGCAGACGACCCCACAGCAATTGCGGACCGGAATCGCTTCAAGGGCACCCCGTAAAAAGGCGCATGAACCGCGCCGAACCCGGAAAAGCACCGCCCGCCAAGGAGTCACACGAGGAAGTAGCTTTTGAAGTTAGAAATGAATTGTTATTTCCCAGCCGATTTACTATACTCTGGACATCCCACTCTTACTGCTGGAGATTTCCATGTATTCCGTTGCTTTGGAAAGGCACGAGCTATTTAAATGGTTTCTCATCTGCGTGATGAACAAGTATTCAGACTTTACAGGCCGTGCCCGCCGTAAAGAGTTCTGGATGTATACGCTGGCTTCCTTTCTCTTCAGCCTGACGTTTCTAAGCTTGAGCATCATCGCCTCAACCATTGCGGTTTCTCTGGGCATGCTGTTCGCTCTTCTGTATGTCGTCATTTCCTTGGCGCTTATCTGCCCCACCCTTGCCTTAAGCGTGCGCCGCCTGCACGATGTGGGCAAATCCGGCTGGTGGCTGCTGACCGGCCTTATCCCCATCGTCGGCGCCCTTTACCTCATCTATGTCTTCAGCCAAAGGGGCCAACCCGCCCCCAATCCATACGGCCCCGACCCTAAGGGCGTGTAGGCTTCTCGGTGTCGCGGAACTTTTCCGCGACACTTTTTTGTTGCGCAAGAGATGCGGCCATAGTCTTGTTTTTTTGAGAGACAAACCCCTGCGCTGAAAATCGCAAAACATATATCCGCACGAAAGCATTAGAATCAATTTTATACTTACTCTTGCAACGAATACGAGCTATGAAAAACTGTTGCCTTTCATTCGAGTTCCTTTATACTCCCCGAAACATCTTATTGGGAGGCATTTCGATTATGAATTTGATCAACAAGCTGCTGGAGAACGACTTTACCAAGTGGTTCGCGATCTGCGTTTTCAAAAAATACGCGGACTTCAACGGTCGGGCCCGGCGCAAGGAATACTGGATGTTTCTTCTGGTGAGCATCCTGGTTTGCGTCAGCTGCGGCATATTGGCCGCCATATTCGGCAGCATCGCCGGCTTCCTCGGCATCATCTTCATGCTGCTGTATGTGATCTTTGGGTGCGCCGTCATCCTGCCGGCTATCGCCGCGGTCACCCGCCGCCTGCACGACGTGGGCAAATCCGGCTGGTTTCAATTGATCCAGCTTATTCCGCTCGGCGGCTTTTACCTTCTGTACCTGATGGTCAAGGACGGCGACGCCGGCCCCAACCAGTATGGTCCCAACCCCAAGGGCCTGTAATATTTACAGCCTTACAGAGAAAGCGCCGCGCGGAGGCTCCCGCGCGGCGCTTTTTTATTGCCGCAGCACTTCAAAATCCGCTTAGAACGTTATGCCGATGCGGGTCTCGTAACGCACGTCGGGCGACAGCTGCGCTTTCTCATAGTACCGGTAGGCCGGGAAGAGCGCGGCCGCGCCGATCATCAGGTTGTTCCATTCCGGGATCTTGAACTGAATTTTTGGCCCCGCGTAAGCCTCGGTGAAGGAATCCTTTTGCGCCTTACCGGAAACCTCGCTTTCCTCGGCCACCTTGATCCAGCCTTCGGCGCCGAGATCGAAGTAAGGAGAAAGGGCATAGGCGTAATGGATGTGCGAGAGGAAATAGTCCGCCGGGCGAATATCGTGCGCGCCTTCTTCGTAGACGACGTAACGGGCGTCCACGTCCACGCGCTGATCATAATCGATCCAGCTCGCGCCGCCGCCGAAGACCATGCCGAAGGCATTGGTCGCCGTGTATTTGTTTTTATCCCCTACCGTTCCGGTCGGCAGAATCACCCCGGCGTCCACGGCGACGCACACGGGCAGCTCCTTGCTCATGGGCAGCACCTGATAGCGCATCATGACCGTGGTGTCGCCCCAGCCGCCTTTCCACGTTCCGGCCTGCGGGGAATGCCGCGCAATGTCGTTGTTCACGAACGGTGTGCTGGTGCGGATGTCAAGGCGGTTCCAGGCGATGCCGTAGCGCAGCTTGAAAATGTTGGTGGTCAGGTCGTTGGACTCCGGCCCCTTGTTGGAAGAATACGAACCGGTGCCCTGGCGCATTTCGCCGTGCGAAAAACTCACGTGATCCACAACGGCAAGCTTGCCTGTCGGCACGCTCGTGCCGCCGGGCCAAGCCGAGGGCGTGATCGCGGGGCCGGGTATGAGTTTTTTCGGCTTTTCCGTTTCGGCGGCCTCGGCGGCAAGAACCGAGCAACACAAGACAAGGCCAAGCAAAAAGCAGTGTGACAGAATCCGCTGAAATACTCCGGGCATTGTTGTTCCTCCTTTCGATGGGCGTGTTGATGACGGTTTTTCCGCCGAAAAAAGGGTACGACAAAGCCCCCCCCGTCGCGCGGATGCAAAAAAGCTCCTCCGGCGGTCGCCGCCGGGCTGCCCGAACAAAAACGTGAGTGGCGATGCTGTGTGCCGTCCGCCCCGCCGAAACGGAGCGGACGGCCGGATCTGATGCTTAAGAAACCTGAGCGGCGTACTGGGCGGCGGTGAGGGTGTTGCCCTCATCCGGATTGTCGGCGGCAATGATCATCAGCCAGCCGTCGCTGTAGGGGGAGGAGTTGACCAACTCGGGGGAGTCTTTCAACGCGGTGTTCACAGCCGTGACCTTACCGGACAAGGGCATGATCGCGTCCGACGAGGCTTTGACCGATTCCAGCTCGGCCCCGGACGTTCCTTGCTTGAACGCGTCGCCCACATTGGGCAGGCTGATGAAAATCACGCTGTCCAACTGTTCCTGGGCGAAGTCCGAGATGCCGATCCGATAGGTGCCGTCCGGCTCTTTTTTGGCCCAGAGATGTTCCTTGTGATACAGACGATCGTCGGGGAATTGCAACGCCATAGGATTCTCTCCCTTATGGTTGGCCGGTGAACGCCACGCGCGGCGCGTTGAGGGCGGCGGAAAGCAGCTCGTCCAGGGTCGGGTGGGCGAACATGAACTCGTGCAGGGTTTCCGGGGTATACTTGCCGATGACCAGCAACTGGGCGGCGGTCACCAGGTGCGAAGCCCCGTGCCCGAGGGCGGCCATGCCCACCAGGGTGCCGTCTTCCCACACGGCCTTGCACAAGCCGGTATTGGCGGCATGGGCTTGAGCGATGGGGTTCACCGAGAAAGGCACCTTGGAAACTTCCACTTTTTTGCCGGCGGCCAGACATTCCTTGGCGGTTTTGCCCACGCGCATCATTTCCGTGTGGCCGAAAATACAGGCGGGCACCGGGCCGGGAATATAGTCGCCGTGAGTCTGGCCAAGGATGCGCCGGGCCACGTAGGCGCCCTGATGGTCGGCCGCATGGGCCAACAAGGTACGGCCGTTGATGTCGCCCACGGCATACAGGTTGGGGGCGGACTCCAGGGTGTCGTTGGTCTGCACGAAGCCGCGCGGGTTCAGGGAACCGCCGGCCGCGTCTACGCCCAGGTTTTCGGTGTTGGGCTTGCGTCCCACGGCCACCAGGGCTTTCTCGGCTTCCATGACCGTGCCGTCGGCCAGGGTCAGCTTGGCCCGGCCGTTTTCCGTGACCAGCGAGGTCACTTTGGCTCCCGTGATGATGGTGCGCCCGGCTTTTTGCAAAATCTTCCGGAATTCCTCGGCGATATCGACATCTTCGGTGGGCACGACCTGCGGCAGGCCTTCCACAATGGTCACCTGAGTGCCGAGAGCGGCGTAAAAATCGCCGAACTCCAGGCCGATGGCCCCGGCGCCGACGATGATCAAGCTTTCGGGCGCTTTGTTCAAACCCAAGATCATGGTGGAGTCGAGCACGGCCTCGCCGTCCGGGGTCAGGCCGGGGAAGGCGGCGGAACGCGAACCGCCGGCCAGAATCACGGCTCCGGCCTCGATTTCGACCGGGTTGTCCCCTTCCACTTTCACTTTACCGGGAGCGGTCAGGGTGCCTTTGCCGCTGAATACGGTCACGCCGGCCGTGGCCAAGGCTTTACCGAGCGTGACGGACGAACCTTTGGTGAAACGCTCTTTCCGCTGTTGCAGGGCAGCCAAGTTCACCGTCACCTCGCCCGAGAGCACGCCCATACGCGCGTGATCGTGCAGGCCGCCGCCGGGAGCCGTCGCCGCCAGCAAAAACTTGGTGGGAATGCAGCCGCAGTTCACACAGGTGCCGCCAAGGGCCACGCTTTCCACCAAGGCGACCTTCTTGCCGCCTTGGGCCAAAATTTTGGCTGCGGTGGTGCCGCCGGGGCCGCCGCCGATAATCGCAACGTCAAATTTTTCCATGATGATCTCCTTCGCTGGGCTAGACCGCTTCGGCCGAAGAAATGTCGGCCTTGAACATATGACGACGCACCGCCGAACGGTACGGCAACATCCGATCCGGGGCGAAGGGCTCAAGCCCGTGCAGCCCTTGGGGCATTTCGGCGGTCACGGCGGCCATGCCGAAAGGCAGTTGCGGTTCTTTGCAGGCTTCGGCCAGCATTTTGGCCGCTTCGCCCGCTTCTTCTTTGGTCAGCCAGGACCAGCCCTCGGCCCGTTTGACCGGGCTGATCAGGAGGCGGATCTCATGATTGGGGAAATTTTTCACCAAGGCGACGCTTTCGGCCAGGGCGCTCGGGTCGATGGATCCGCCAAAGGCGCTTTCATATACAGAGGCGGGACCGAGAATGTTCAGCACCACTTTGGTCAGCTTACCCGTCTCGATCAGCCGGCGCAGCAGGCCGGGGTTGCGGCCGTCGGGCTGCAGGTAGACTTTCAGGCCGCCGGCGGCCAGACGGTTGACCAGTTCAACATAATGATCCTCATGCGCCTTGGGGCACAAAGAGGGGTACAGGCCGGAAATCCAGCCGTGGAGCAGATCGCTGCGGGTGACGCCGCCTTCCATTTCCTTGCCGGAAAGAAGGTGGGCGATGACTTCGCCGCTGCCCTGCTTGATCACCTCGCCGTCATGAAACAACGGAAACTCAACACCTTCGGGGTTGCGGTAAATCGACGGGCGATTGGCGCGGTAAAAGGCGTTGAATGTGTCTTTTTGCTCTTGAAAATCGATGGTGTCATACGGAATGTTCTTGTCGGCAAGGTAGCTTTTCACTACCCGACAGCGAATGCAGTCCGGCGCGGTGTACAGGGTGATGCTCATGGCTGTTCTCCTTGTAAATCAATGAGTTGAGTCATTCAAATTCATATCGTGGCTCTGTTCGATTCGTCGGAAAAGAAATGTCGACGGCCGAATCAAACATAATACGGATACTCTCAGACGCAAGTCTAAAACTTCACGACCAATTTGTCCGTCACTTTTTCGCCATAATCGCATCATCCGCGTTCACCCCCCGGCCAGGCCGCGCCGCCCTTCAGAGACATCCCTGAAGTCGGCACGGCGTCTCGCTTTGCGGGAAGTCATTGTATGAAGAGAATTTTTGTTCTCTGCCAAGGAAGGCGAATTTCGGACGGAGCGAAGTGTATAGTAAGACATACATGAGCTCCGCACGAAACGAGCCTGACGCGGGCAGAGGGTAAAAAAGCCTTCATACAATGACTCCTAATCGTCTTCGGCCATCTCGTCGGCCTTGGCCACGCACAGGGCGTTGGACTGCTGGAAGGGCAGCACGCCCTCCACTTCCACTTCGGCTTTGCGGGTTCCGGCCGGAGCCGCGCCGGGCACCCGGAAGGTGGAGACGTCCAAGGGCTTGATCGGTGTTTCTTCGGGCTTGGCTTCCTGCGGCACCCATTCGTAGGGCGCGCGGTAGGCCCGGTAGATCATGTTCATGGGCATGGCTTTGCCGCGGTAAGGGTTGATGAACTCCCACACCGTCTCGTGCTTGGCGGTCACTTCAAACACCCGGCCGTCGGAGCCTTCGGTGATCAGGGTGTTGCCGTTGGGCAGGCGCTGGGCGCCGCTGATGAACGGGCTGTAAAAACGGTTGGCGTCCACGGGCATCAGGTGGCCGGCTTCGGCCGGGGTATACTGCCACACAATCTTCATGGCCACGGGGTCGATTTCCAGCACCCGCGAGTGGTCGCGCAGGGCGGCCTTCACGCCCTTGGGGGAGCCGGGGTTGGGGTTGTCGTAACCGCCCCAGCCGCCGTTGTCGTACACCAGAATGTTGCCTTCGCCCGGCAGGCCTTTGGGAATCATGTGGGCGTGGTGCTGGCCGATGATCCAGCCGATGGCCTTCTCCTCCGGGGTGCGGTCGTAGTCCGGACCGAGCTGCCAGACGATCTTGCCCGTGGCTTTGTCGATGATCATCAGAATGTTGGCTTCGCGGCCGTCAACAATCAGGTTGTCGGGGTGAAAACGCTTGTCGCCCTGCTCGAACCACTTGTTCGGGCCGAGCAGCGACATGGAGTTGATGTGCATCCAGTCGCCTTGGCCGGGACCCACGGGGCGGTAGTTGGGGTCGCGGGAAAGCGCGTTTTTGGCCCGCTCGGTAAAGCCCATTTCGGCAAAATGATCGCTGCACAGCCATTCCCAGACGATTTCGCCTTCCCAGTTCACTTCCACGATCAAGTCGTCAAGCAGAAGCTTGTCGGAGATATGATGGTTGTGCACGTTGCGGTGGCACAGGATCATCGTGTTGCCGGAAAGGGTCTGGGGCTCCATGCCGGGGGCGTAGTAGCCCACGGGGTTGCCGGTGCGCTGGAAATCGTGGTGATAGCGGGCCATCCAACGCGGCTTCTCGCCCGGGTCTTCGATGTATTCGGTCTGGTCGTACTTCCAGACGATGTTACCGTCCCAGTCGAGCTGGACCAGATCCACGTAGTCCTGGATGCCGTACTTGCCGTTGCGCAGACCGCTGGAACCGAACACGTAGCCGCCGGGGAAGAGCTTGTTGGGCAGGCCGTGCAGGCCTTTCCAGACGCGCACCTCACGGCCGTTCATGTCGATGAGCAGGGCTCCGAGCTCGCGCACGGGCATGATGGTATAGCCGCTCCAGCATTTGTCCGGGTCATAGATGGTGACGCCGGTGGGATAGATTGTCGGGTGTCCCATGATTCGCTCCTTTGTTGGGATTACACGTTGCGAAAGATGCGCCTTAAGGCAGCTTGTACAGACCCAGGAACTCCCAGTAAGGATAGCACAGGGCCATGAGGAAGCCGAAGGCCACGAGCATGCGCACGCCGCAGACGACCATAAGCTGACGCATCGAGATGTAGCCGGCCGAGTAAACGTACAGCAGCCCGGCGAACTCGTAGGGGAAAATATACTGGTCCAGACCGTAGTTGAAGGCGTACATCACCGGCACCGGGTTCACCCCGAGGCCCTGGATGATTTCCGTCAGGGGCACGGTCATGGAAGACAGGGCGGCCAGCGGCGTGAGCAGAAAGTTCACGGCCACGCCCAGCCAGTAGCCGATGCCGGTCAGGGCGAAGTCGGAACTGCCCTGCATATAGGGAACCACGGCCTGAGCCATGACCTTGTCCACACCGCAGGATTGAGCGCCCGAGCCGATGGTCATACAGCCCAGCACGAACAGCAGCGGCGAGAGGGAAACGGAGTTGAAGCGCTTGATATCCAACAGATTGAAGCCCGGCATGGCGGCCACGAAACACAGAACCAGGATAATCCAGGCCGCGTCGATGCCGTGGTATTTATCCGTGGCCATCAAAGCCACCAGAAGGACCAACAGGCCGGCGGTTTTGACTTCCGCGATCTTCATCGAGCCCAGCTTGGCGCGTTCGGTTTCGACGAAGTCCTTGATGCCGCCGGGAGACTTCGGCCGCAGCACCAGGATGACGACGAGCAGCGACAGCACGGCGTAGATCACCGCCAGGCCGAAGTGGTGGATGAAGTAGTCGTTCCAGGTGATGGTGATGCCGAGTTTCTGGGTCATCGTCTTGACGTACATGACGATGTCGCCGCCGCCGGTCAGGTAGGCGATGCGCGAGGCAGAGAAGGACAGAAAACCGGCGAACAGGATGGCCGCGCCCAGCGGGGTCTTCTTTTCAATATTCAAAGACTCGCAAATGCCCACGCAGATGACAAGGACCAGGGCGGCCTTGCCCATCATGGTGGGGATGGCCGGGCCGAGAATGTAGCCCGCCGCCACGATGCCGAAAAGCAGCTTGTTGATGGACCCGCCCGCCAGGTGCATGCACCACAGGGAAAGGCGCTTGGCCAGACCGGTCTGGAGCATGATCGCGGCGAAGAGCATCCCGCCGAGCATCACCCAGCCAACGGTCGACCCCCAGGGCGCGTAAATTACCCCCGGCTTGCCCACTCCGGCGATAATGTAGGCCGCCGGCAGCACCGTGGCCACCAGAGCGTCGGGCAGCAAGTCCAAGGCAAAAATCGCCAGGGCGAACACCGTAATGGTGAAAAATGAAACTTGCGTCTGCGGCAGTCCGTTGTGCAAACAGGCCCACAGGGCAAGCAGCGCGAGCGCCGCCACAATGCCCCACTTCAGTATGAGTCGACTGCTGTCTTTCGCGGCTTCCATGGCGGGATCCCCTTCCAGAATTACAGGGTACGGAAACAGGCTTCACTTTCGCGACTGCGATCGGCCGCGCATCGCTTGAGAAAAAAAATACAACTATCGCCCCGGCAAATCTTTAGCCTGCGCTAACAAATGTCGCTTTTTTTACTTCCACGACAAATAAGGTAAACCGGGAGAATGGCCGTAGCCTCAAATCCCCTCAAAAAGATGAAGGATTTTTTTGTGAATGGTCCGAACACAACGCCTGAAGCGGGGGGGGAGAGGGAACGGCGAGGGGTCTTCGGCGGGCAAAGCTCGGCCGGAACGTAAACAAAAGGGCTTGGCGAAGCCTACGATTCCGGCCGTCGGTTGTGGTCGGGCGGGGTGCCGGCGGCAATTTCCCGCAGGGCGTGAAGGTTGAGAATATCCAGACGGTTTTTGGTGAACCTGCCTAAAATTCCTCGATCGCGTAAGCCGGCCAGAATCCGATTTACGGTGACCGGGTGCATGCTCAGCATATATCCGGCCATAGCCTGGGTGAGGCCGGGCGCAAGCTCGACCCGGTTTTCCCGCAGTATTTTTAATTTTTGGGGGCAGGCTTCCAGAAGGTGCAAAAGCAGTTGCGCGACCCTGGCCTCCCCCGCTCTGCCGGCATAGACCGCAAAGCGCCGAGACAGGCTGCGGGCCAGAATGTTGTATTGCTCCAACAGATCCAGCAACAGCACATTGGGCAGTTGGGTGTACACGCATTCACGGGAAAACAGATGGAGCACCGCGGGCCTGACCACCAGCCAGGTGGCAAAGGTCGGGGTGGGCGCAAAAAAACCCAGCAGACCAAGCATGGCGTTGGCCCGCATAAGAAAAAGGCCGTTGATCGTCTCCGGGGTCAGGCTGTGCGAAACCAACACTTCACCGCTTTCGATGAACCAGAGGTGGTTGATGCGATCGCCCGGACGCAACAGAACAGCCCCGGCCGGGTGCTCACGCCGCACCCCCAGTTGCAGGTGCTCCGACCAGAGGCCGACCGGCCGCTGCATGATGGGCCCGAATGTGGATGGCGGTTTGCTCATGGCGTCCGATATGCTCGTTTCCGGCAACCGCAACCGAACCTGTCGAAAGGCGGAGCGGAACGGCGAAAACCCGCCTCGCGTTCGGAAGTTGCCGAGAATTTCTTCTGGCCGCAAGCGAAAATTATCACAAAACAAACTGCCGGTAAATGCCTCGCCCGCAAGCCGGACCGACGAGCCCGTTCTTCCGTGCAAACAAAGGGGTTTGATGCGATGCGCGGGCGCGAGATACGGGGGAGATGCAAGATGCGCCTTCTGTTCAAAACGGGAAAAACGGCTTTCTTGCGGAAGAAACGCCCGCTCCGCAAAAGAACGGAACCGAAAGAACGAACGGGCGCGGCGAAGCCCGCAAGAGGAAACACCTGATGCCCGCGGCCGACCTTTTCCAGACTCCGGAAAAGCGGAAAGCATCCCCCGGCGACGCATCGCATCGCCCCTGCCGACCATCACGCTCGGCGGCGGCTTGCCCCGAACGCCCACTTACATTATAATTGCGAAAAAATACGTCGAGACACCCATGCGTCATGCCCCCATTGCCGTCGCGGTCAGCGGCGGCGCGGACAGTTTGTTCGCTCTTCTTACCCTTGCCGGGGGCGGAGCTCCCGTCTTTGCTCTGCACGGCCTGTTCCAGCCGGAAACCCCGGCCTTGCGCGAGGTGCGCCTTGGACTGGCGGCCGCCTGCCGTACCCTTGAAGTGCCCTTTCATGCCGTGGACCTGACCGCCGACTTCCGCGAGCGGGTCGTCCATCCTTTTGTCACGGCATATGCCGAGGGCCGCACCCCCAACCCCTGCGCCCTGTGCAACCGAGAAATCAAATTCGGCCTGCTCCTGGATGCTGCCCGTTCCCTTGGAGCCGGTTGCCTGGCCACCGGCCACTACGCCAAACTTTCCCCTCCCTGCGGCAGAGAAGAAGAAACGGAATACCCGGATCACGCCCGGAACTTCCTTGAACTTGACGGCCCGGCCCTGCTTGAGGCCGAAGACGCAAGCAAAGATCAAAGCTACTTTCTTTCCCTGGTCCCGAACGGACGCCTGCAACATGCCTTCTTTCCCTTGAGCCGGGCGCACAAGAGCGAGGTCCGCGCCACCCTTGAGCTGCTCGGCGTCACCCCGCCCCAGCCCCTGGAAAGCCAAGAGGTCTGCTTTATCGCGGCCGACTATCAGAGCGCCCTGCCCGAACTGGCGCAATCGTTGGGAGTCGGCCTGCCCGGCCCCGGCCCCATGCTTTTGGAAGACGGCACCGAAGTCGGCCGGCATAGGGGGCTGTGGCGTCATACCGAAGGTTCCCGGCGCGGCTTGGGTGTGGCCTGGAAGCACCCCCTGTACGTCAGGGGCAAAGAGCCGAAGAGCAACGCCCTGTTCCTGGGAGAAAAGTTCTCCATCGCCGGGTGCGTCATCGGCGAACTGAACATTCTGCTCGACCCGCAGCACTGGACCGGCCCCATCCTGGCCAAGACCCGCTATCGGCAGACCCCGAGCCCCACCATCGTCGTCCCGCGCGGCCTCGACCGCCTGGAACTCCGCTTTCTCGAGCCGGAAAGCCCGACCGCCTCGGGACAAATCGCCTGCCTGTACATGCCCGTTCCCGATGCGTTCCACTCCGACGGACGCCCCGTCTTGCGGGTCATCGCGGCCGGAATCATTGAGTCCGTTCTGCCCGTGTAGTTCAGGAACAATTCCTCATGTTTTCGCCCGCCGCGAAAACACCTTTGGTGAAAGCGCCCCGGTCGAATTCCGCGTAAAGCCGCCGGCCGCGCCGATCGAGAAATCATTCACAACACCCTGAAAATACTCTCCTCCTTCCCGAAGGGAGCCGGAAAATCCATTGCCGGGCCGGAGTGTTTTACGCTATAGAATGCGGACGGCCGGAACGTTCTCCCGCCGTCCCGTCATCGCAGCCCTGAGGAGGGTTCGTCCATGTCCAAGTCTCCCGTTGTCGCCGTTGTGGGCGCAACCGGCGCGGTCGGCCGCGAAATGTTGCAGACGCTTGAGCGCAGAGATTTCCCCGCCGCTTCGGTCAAAGCCCTGGCCTCGGCCCGTTCGGCCGGCACCGCCCTGCCCTTTAAAGGCGGCGAACTCACGGTCGAAGAGCTGACCCCGCAGTCGTTCGCGGGCGTGGACCTGGCCCTGTTTTCCGCGGGCGGCGGCACTTCCGAGACCTTCGCCCCCCATGCCGTGCGCGCGGGGTGCGTGGTGGTGGACAACTCCAGCCAATGGCGCATGGACGAGCGCTGCCCTCTGGTGGTGCCCGAAGTAAACCCCCAGGCCCTGAAAAAACATAAAGGCATCATCGCCAACCCCAACTGTTCCACCATCCAGATGGTCGTGGCCCTGATGCCCCTGCACAAGGCCGCCGGAATCAAGCGGGTGGTCGTTTCCACCTATCAGGCCGTGTCCGGTACCGGACAAAAGGCCATCGCCGAATTGGAAAACCAAGTCCGGCAGATGTTCAACATGCAGGACCCGGACGTGAAGGTCTACCCGCACCGCATCGCCTTCAACTGCCTGCCCCAGATCGATGTTTTCCTGGACAACGGCTACACCAAGGAAGAAATGAAGATGGTCCTCGAGACCGTCAAAATCATGGAAGCCGATATCCCGGTCACGGCCACCACGGTGCGCGTGCCGGTCTTCTATGGACACTCCGAAGCCCTCAACGTCGAACTGGACAAGCCCCTCTCGGCCAAAGACGCCCGCGCCCTGCTGGCCGTGGCTCCCGGCATTCAGGTGGTGGACAACCCCGACGCCAAGATGTACCCCATGCCCATCGACGCCGCCGGCGAAGATGAAGTCTTTGTCGGCCGCATCCGCGAAGACGCCACCCGGCCCAATACCCTCAACCTTTGGGTCGTGGCCGACAACATCCGTAAAGGCGCGGCCCTCAACGCCGTGCAGATCGCCGAACGTCTCCTGGCCGACGGCCTGATCCGCGTTCCGGATGTGAAAGCTTTTGGATAAATTGGGGGACTCCGTCCCCCCTCCCCCCTGGCAGGGAATTGAATCCCCTGCAACCCCAATGTCGGGCAGACCCCCAGTTACCCCGGGGGTCAGCCCGCAGGGGGGGGCGAGGGGGGAGAAATCACCCCCACGGTGGGTTTTG
>JAVBMX010000024.1:0-83514 GCA_031551885.1 Desulfovibrio sp. | reverse complement strand
GCGCCTTGTGCCCTATCCCGGCGCGGGCGCGGCCGCCCCGGGCGGGCGCGCCACTGGGCTCGCGCCCTCCCTGGGAGGCGTCGCTTTGTCCGGTGGAGAAGCGGCATCCCTTTGTGAAAACAATATTTTTTAATTAAAATGATGTTATTTTATCCACAAAAGCATTCCTTTCCGGATGATAAAAGGCGACACGGTCGTCCTCTTCAGAACGCGTAACATCTTGAGCTGATGCGTATTTATCTTGTATCACACTAAATTTGTGCAAAAAATCACTTTTGGAACACTTTTTGTAAGTTCCTGTGAGATTATCGATACCGGCCTCGCGAACCGCCGGTGTCGGGACGGAAATGTTTGTGGGTTTGCATCGAGGCGTGCCGCCTCAATGTCTTTGCGTTCCACCGCCGTTGTTTCGATTCTGCGGGAAGGCCACGCGGATGGTAAAACGATGTGGAGGGAGATGGTGCGACCGGCCCATGCCGGACCCACGGGGAGCGGAAGGACGGGGGCGTCGACAGGCCCCGAGGGATTTCCCCTCAACCGATCTTTTCAGACCACGGAGCAGCGTATGGCACAAGAGTTCAATCAGGCGCATCAAGCGGATACCCGCATGGATCCGCAAATCTACATTCCGGCGGCCGGCATCCTCCTGTTGATCGTGGCGGGTTGTATCGCCTCTCCAGAAAAGGCCGAAGCGCTGCTGAAGGCCCTGTACAGCCCCTTCGCCCTGCACACCGGCACCATCTACCTTTGGGTGACCTTGGGCATGATCCTGCTTTCGATTTATTTCACATGCAGCCGTTTCGGTTCCATCCGTTTCGGCGAGGCCGGTGAAAAACCCGAATTTTCCGACGGCGCCTGGCTGGCCATGATGTTCTGTTCCGGCGTGGCCGGCGCGGTCATGTTCTGGTCCATCGTCGAACCGCTCTGGAACCTGGCCTTCCCGCCGCAGTACGCCGCATCCTTGTCGCGCGAAGCCTACGACTGGTCGCTGACCTACGTGCTTCTGCACTGGGGGCCGGTGACCTGGCCCTGGTACGCGATCACCGCGCTGCCCATCTGCTATATGTTTTACCGCCTGAAAAAGCCGGTTCTGCGCATCAGCGCCGTGGGCGAACCGGTCATCGGCAAAAAAGCCACCGACGGATGGGTGGGCAAGGCCATCGAAGTCTTCTTCATCATCGGCCTGATGTTCAGCAACACGGCGGTCATGGGCGTCTCCCTGCCCATTGTGGCGCACGCGTTCGGCTCCCTCACCGGCCTGGAGCCCGATTTCACCATGCAGGTCGGCATTCTTATTCTCAGCACAGCCATCTTCACCACCAGCGTCACCTTGGGCCTGAAAAAAGGCATCAAAGTGCTCAGTTACGCCAACGTGATCATCGCCGTGGGCATGATCGTCTACGCCTTCGCGGTCGGCCCCTCGACCCAGATGCTCAACAGCTTCACCAACTCCTTTGGGAAAATGTGCAGCAACTTCACGCAGATGCTTCTCTGGACCTCACCCTGGGAAGCCAACTCCTTCCCGCAGGACTGGACGGTCTTCTACGCCCTGTGGATGGCCAGCTACGGCCCGTTCATGGGCCTGTTCATCGCCCGCATCTCGCGCGGCCGCACCGTGCGCGCGGTCATCATGATGAGCGTGTTCGGCGGCATGGCCGGTTCCTACCTGATCCACGGCGTGTTCGGCAGCTATACGCTGTACGCGCAGCAGAACAATCTCGTGGACGCCGTGGCCGTGCTCAAGGCCTCGGGCGGCCCGGCCGCGCTCATTGCCGTGCTTCAGACCCTGCCGGGACATGCCGTGGTGCTGATCGGCTACTGCATGTTCTCCACGATCTTCCTGGCAACCAGCGTGGACTCCAGCGCCTACGTCATTTCCTGCGCGGCCACCCGCAGGCTGACCATGGGCACCGAACCCTCTTTGGCCAACCGGTTCTTTTGGGCCATACTCCAGGGGGGATTGGCCCTGGCGGTGATTTCCCTGGGCGGCCTTGAAGCGGCCAAGATTTTCGCCAACTTCTCAGGGGCCTTGATGCTCGTGCCCATCGGCATTGCCATCGTGGCCTGGTTCAAGTTCATGCGTCATCACGACATGGCCAAGGAAGAGTGCGAGAACGCCGCGGCCGAGCACTGGAGCCACCAGGAACACCCCGACGGCAAAGTCCTGCCCACGCCCGCCTGCTGCGGAGCGGAGATGGCCGGCGTCGAGATGGAAACGGGAGAGGCGGAGCCGGCAAGCGCCTTGGCCAAATAATCCGTCCGGGCGACATTCGTGTCGCCTGGACCTTCCGAAACGCCCGGCCGTTCCGCAAAGAATGGTCCGAGCATGAAAAAAGGCCCGGAGAGCGCGCTCTCCGGGCCTTTTCGTTGCAAAGCGGGGTGCTCAGCGTTTCATGAACTCCGCCGAGTCTTTCAACTCCTGGTACTTCAGAGCGACGGGATCTTCCGTCCGCAGCATCTTATACAGCGAGAGCAGCAGCGGGATGATCACCAGGATCATGCAGGCCCCGGAGACGTTGCCGAAGGTCTTCATGGGCTCAATGCTCTCAAGGTACAGCAGCACGGCGGGCAACAGAGCCGTCAACAGGGCCCAGAAAAAGCGGTGGGGCATGGACGGCGCGCCGTCCGCGCCCAAACGCCGGGTGCAGGCCGCCGCCAGGGAAGAGGCGCTGGCGTCCAAGCTGGTGGCCAGGAAGATCGTGGAGAAGGCGCAGTAAGCCAGCAGCACAATCTGGGGCATGGGCAGGTGGCTCAGCACCATAACCACCGTCTGGGTGGGGTTCTTGCCGGCGGCCAAGTGGCCGGCCGCATCGAACACGCCGGTGAGCTGCAGGTTGAGGGTGAAGCCGCCGAACACCGAGTGAATGAGCCAGCTGCCCACAATGCCGCTGACCACGCCCAGGCCTACGATCTGCCGGATGGTGCGGCCTTTGGAAATGCGGGCGATGAACAGACCCATGAACGGGCCGTAGCTGGCCATCCACAGGGAGTAGAAGATGGTCCAGTTCTGGGGGAAGTGGCGCGCGCCTTCCGAAAGGTCATGGGGATCGGTGGCGAGGGACATGCTGAAGTAGTTACTCATCATGGTCCCAACGGCATTGGTGAAGTTGTCGAAAATGAACCGGGTGGGGCCGACGACCAACGCATACACGATGACGCCCAAGGCGATGATCACGTTGAGGGCGGCCAGGCGCGAGGCGCCTTTCTCGAGGCCGAGGGCCACGCTGACGGTGAAGATCAGCGAACCGACCACCAGGCAGATGAGCTGCACGTTGATGGTCGGCTCAATGCCGAACACGAAGCCGAGGGCGTTGGCCACAATGGGAATGGAGATGCCCATCACCGCCGTGTTGCTGGCGATGAGGCCGATGCAGAAAAAGATGTCGATGACGGTGCCCACGGGACCGTCGGCGCACTTGCCGAGGCCCTCTTTGCAGGCGGCGGAGAGGCGAAGAGCGGGGTTGCCGCGCTTATAGTACATGTAGCAAATGGGCAGCGCGCAGATCACATACCACACCCAGGTGAAGGCTCCCCAGTGAAAGAGTACATAAGAGGTCGCGTAGCGGAAGGCGTCCAACGACAGCGGGGCGGCGTTCATGGGCGGGCTGTTCAGGTTGTACAGAGGTTCCGCGATGGACCAGAACATGACCGCGCCGGCAACGCCCGCGCAGAACATCATCGAGATCCATTTGCCGTCGCTGAAAGCCGGAGCTTCGTCTTTGGCCCCGAATTTCACATTGCCGTAGCGACTGAAGACGAAAAACAGGGCAAGCCCGGTAAGGAAAAGGTTAAACCACAGGTAACCCGAGCCCAGGTTGCTGGAAATGAAGGCGAAGGTGGCGCCGAGCAGTTCCTGGCTCCGGGCGGGGTACATGTAGATGACCACGCAGAGAACCGCGATGACGAGGGCGGCGGGAACCACCACTTCCCAAATGGGGCGAAGGTCCTTTTCCAATTCCAAGGAAGATTTTTGAACCATAAAAGCAGGAGCTCCTTCAAAGGCTGTGAGTGACTCTGGTGTACCGCACCGCGTCCGAGTGGGCGCAACGGGTATTCTCCTGAAGGCCGTCGCTGCTGGAGGCGCGGCCGGTGAACATCGGCGCGGAACACATGCACCAATTGTACCACCAGGCGCAAGAGGCCGAAAAAATATCTTTTTTTTCACCATGTTCCGAGGTCTAAGACCCTTCGGAAAAGGTCGCCTTCGTCTGCGCCAGGATGATCGTAAATAGCGACAAATATATCGTCATTTATAATAGTGATATACCTATATTTTAGGGTTTTGGTGTCGATTTGCGTCAAATATGTCGCCTTTTCGGCAGAGGTGGGAATCACTGGGAGTGAGGGAATCCGCGCCTATGAGCAAAAAATCACAATGGCCCGTTTCTTGAAAGTATGTCTGTGCTGGAGTCATTTAACGCATCGGCACATACCCTTAGGAGAATCATTTTATGAGCACCAAGGCCAAACGCGCCGCCCTTCTCGGGTTTGACTGCGCCATCCCTAAAAGACTGGAGGCCCTGATCGACGAGGGCGTCCTTCCGAATTTCAAGAAATTCAAAGAATCCGGCAGCTATATGACCGAAGGCTACAACCTGCCCACGGTCACCCCGCCCTCCTGGGCCACCATCTGCACCGGCGCCTACCCGCGCACCCACGGCGTGGAAGACTACTATTACTACGTTGAAGGCCGCAGCCTGGAGCACAAGAACACCGTGCAGGCCTTCGGCTCCGAAATCCTCACCGCCCAGACCATCTGGGACCGTTGGGACAAGGAAGGCAAAAAGAGCGTTGTGGTCAACTACCCCATGGCTTGGCCGAGCAAGATGAAGAACGGCGTCATGGTCATGGGCGAGGGCATCTCTCCGGCGGAAACCCGCTGGATGGAAGAAGGCAATGCCCACCGCGAATTCCTGGCCTCCGAAAGCGTCATTTCCTCCGACTTTTTCCCGCTGGGCGTCCAGGCCCGCTTCGACAACGCCAAAGGCTGGCAGAACCTGCCCGAGTGTGACGAACCCTTGGAATTCACTGTGGAAATGGTCTTCAAGGAGTCCATGAGCCCGGTGGAAAACCAAGTGTGGCACGGTCTGTGTTGGGAAAGCGGCGACGACGGCTTTGATTCCTTCGCCCTGTGCCCGGAAAAAGATTACTCCAAGGCTTTCTTTACCATCAAGAACGGCGAGTGGAGCGGCCCGGTCCAGCACCTGTTCAAGGTGAAAGAAGACGGCCGGATGGAAAAAGGCACCTTCCGCTGCAAGCTGATGAACCTTTCCGACGACGCCGAAGACTTCAAGCTGTACGTCACCGGCATCTCCGGCCACACCGGCTTTGTCTGGCCGCCGGAAGCCGCCAAGGACATCGATTTCTCCAACGACGTGATCTGCAACGACATCGGCCTGGTGGGCTTCATCCACGGCGTGCTCGACATGGACACCGTGGTTGAAGTGGCCCAGTACCACTCCGACTGGCTGATCAACGTGGCCACCAGCCTGCTCAAGGCCAATCCGGACTGGGATCTCTTCTACATGCATTCCCACCCCATCGACTGGTTCTACCACGGCTGGCTGGGTGAGATGGACAGCAAAGATGAGAACGTCCGCAAAAAGGCCTTCGACATGGAGCGCAAGATCTACCAGATCGAAGACCGCATGCTCGGCAAAATGATGGAGATTTTCGGCGACGAAACCCTGGTCTGCCTGTGCTCCGACCACGGCGCCACGCCCATCGGCCCGATCCTGAACACGGCCGAGGCCCTCAAGGCCAAGGGTCTGTGCCACTACGAGCCCAAGAAGAGCGAGAATTACTGGGAAATCTACGAAGAGTCCGAAGGCTTCAACTACGTGCTGGAACCCTCCAAGTCCGTGGCCATTCCCCAGCGCTATATGTTCGTGTACGTGAACCTGAAGGACAAGTACCCGAACGGCATCGTGGAAGCCGCCGACTATGAGAAGGTCCGCGACCAGATCATCGACGCCCTGCTGGACTACAAGCACCCCGAGACGGGTGAGCGCCCGGTGCTCTTGGCCGTGCGCAAAGAAGACGCCCAGGTCTTCGGCATGGGCGGCGCCCAGGCCGGCGACGTGGTTTACGCGCTGAAGCCCGAATACATGGCCGAGCACGGCTACGGCTTTCCCACCGGCGAATCCGGCTGCGGCAGCCTGAAAAACATCCTGCTGTTCCGCGGCCCGAACGTGAAAAAGGGCTTCACCTACACGCGTCCGCGCTGGCTGGCCGACATCGTGCCGACCCTCTGCTACGCCACGGGCAACCCCATTCCGGACGACGCCGAAGGCGCGGTCATGTATCAGATTCTCGAGGACCCCAACCTGGTCAAGTAGGCTCTTGCCGGCGAACAGGTCCGTTATTAGATAGCAAATACGGCTTTCTTGAACCATCAGAAAACGCGCCCTCGCGGCGCGAGGCGGCGGCCGGCAACCCCGGTCGCCGCGGCAAAAAGGAACACGACATGGCTGAAAAAAAAGCGATCATCGTTCTGGCCCCGGCGGCCGATCTTTCCGGCTCCGGCGAAGGTCTGGGCAAACTGCTGAAAAAAGGCGCGGTTCTGAAAAACTTCACCGCCGGCAACGCCCTTGAGGCCGCCGAAGGCGCGGTTTCCGTCGCTCCGGCCGGTGTGGCTGCCGAAGTGGAAAAGGGCACGGCCCTGATGGTCGTCGACCTCGGCTCCACCGGTTCCTCCGATCTGGATGCCGCCGTGGCCGCCGTGCTGGACGGCGCGGATCGTCGCACCGTCGTGGCCGTGGTGACCAAGAGCGCCGCCGTGCTGTACGGCATGGGCATCGACGCGAAAGTCGGCGAAGTGGCCCGCGCCGCGAACGCTCGCGACATCCTGCCCACCTTGGCCTATATCGCCGACTTCCCCATCACCGCCGAGTGCACCGGCGCGATCCTTTACCAAGCTCTGAAGACGCCCAACATGAAAATGGAAGAGTTGGGCAAACTCAAAGAAGCCCTCGTTCGGATGGAAGGCGCCTTGGCGCGCGACAACCGCGAACCCTGGGACAAGCACGACTGCGCCTAAAAGCGTGTGTGCGTGTGCGGCCCCTGCGGGGGACGCGGTATGGGCGGAGGGGATTCCCCTCCGCCCCCGTGTTTTTTTAGGGCCGCTTTGTGGTTGTTTTTATGGGAAAGGGTGTTGCGGGAAGTTGCGGAACGTCTTGTTGCCGAGGCGATTTTGGGGGAGACTTTGCGCGGAAGGGCGGCTTGGGGGAGAAATGCCTCGCGCCCTTTTTTCGGTCCTGCAAGCAAGGAAATTTTTCGGAAAAGGCCCCGTGCCTTGTTCTCGGTCCTGCGACCGCAGCTTCTTTTTTTTTCAATTTCATGTTGTCCGCTCCGCTTGGGCAAGGGGGTGTCTCGGAAACAGAGGTGCATAAGGTGTACTCTTCTGTCGGCAGACTATGAGCTACGTGCATCTTTGTATCCGGCCGGGCCGCAACCCCCCTGCACCCCCGCACGCCAGAGGCTCAAACAGGGCCGCCAAAGGAATCTTTTCATTACGCCCGCGATATACGCATGGTATTAGTACGGCATTGCGGGCGGCATCTGGACTCCATAAAGATGCCGGCACACGCTTCCGATCTTGGGAGAGACTTCGGGCGGCGATTCCCTTTCCCTCTCTTTTTTCCTGCCTGCCGCCGCCCTCCGCTGCTCCATTCACGCTCTCGCGATTGCCGGGGCTCCTCGCTCTCGACAGGCGCGAAACGGGAACGCAGTACGCCGCGAGGGCCGAAATGCCTTTATGCTCGGCTTCTTGGCCTGAGACGGAACGCGGAGGAACAAGAGTTGACCTTTGTCGTGGGATTTTTCCTCCGCATTCCGTCCAAAGGCCCGCAAAACTCTCTCGCGCGGACGGAGCTGTTGGGCGGTCGCCCTTTACTGTGCTTGGAGTAGCGACGCACCCGGAAAAATGCATTTACTGAGGGCGTCACTATGGTTGGGGGCAGTCATCAAGAAGGGATGGATGAAATCTGGCGGTATTATGTTGTGAAGGGCTCTTCGATCACCTGGGAGGTGAAATGTACGGTTCCAGGCGGGGTCGCCAACATCGCCTAAGTTTTTTCGGCCATTGTGGAACAACAGATAAGGCACTGGTCGCCTGAGGGGCGCTCTAGAAAACTTTGCGGGAGCTACACGGTTCGTCCCGCTATATTTCGGCTCCCTCTGGACTAAGTGTATGTGGCACGGCAAAGCATGCGGATATTTTGGCAAAAGCTTTGCCGGCCGTGGCATGGCGCGAAGGGAGACCCCGCAGACGGCGCAGCCGTCGAGGAGGCTCCTGAAGCCCCGAAGGAGATCCTCCCCGACCAAAGGGAGGGGAGAGCTCCGCAGGGAGAGGCCCATGTCCACGGCCATGCTGAGCCTAAATGGGGTCCAGGGGCGGAGCCCCTTGGCGTGTGGGGGGTGCAGGGGGGCCGGCACGAGACGGCCACCCTGCCCAAGCGGAGCGGACAAGGTAAAATTGAAAGAAAAAGAGGCTCCGGTTGCAGGACCGAAAACAAGGCACAGGGTCTTTTGAAGGGTCGGCTCCGGTTGCACAACCGGAAAAAGGGCACGGAGCCTCTCTGCCCATTTCCGCCGGCCTACAACGCCTTCAACACCCGTTCGCGGCCGGTGCGGGTCAAGGTCCAGCGCTGGGGGGAGCCTTCCGGCTCTTCCACGGACTGGACGATACCCACGGCCTTCAGCGTATACAGTCGTTTTTCCACAGCGGTCAGGCGGCAGAGTTTTTCCTTGCCGTACGCGGGAGTGAGCAGGGCGAGCGCTTCTTCGGCCGTGCGGGCGATGCCGTCCAGGAACAGGGCGGCCAGGGCCAGTCGGAAAGGGGGCTTGGCGGGGCTTGGCATGGCTCAATCTCCCTGACGCAGGGTGAACATGTCTTTGGGGTTGCCGATGACCAGGAACATGCCCGCGAAGATCGTCACGGCGCCCATAACCAGGGTTTGGGTTATTTCCACGTCCGTGAACAGGGCGGAGAGCAGGATACCCCAAAGGGCATAGGTGATGTTCAAGGCCATGGCCCGGCTGACGCCGGTCAGGGTCATGGAGATATACCAACAGCGATAGGCAAGGCCCCCAAGAGCTCCGGCCAGGACGATAAAGCCAAGCCCTTTGCTTGTGGCGAACTCCGTCAGCAGGCCAAGTCCGGCCTGTTCGGCCGGAAGGAGCAGACAGACGGCGGGGATGAAAATGATCAGGTAGAGCACGGACGAGACCAAATAATAGATGTTCAGGGCGGCGGGCGGCTCGATGAAGTCCATGCCGTAGGTCGCAAGCACGCCTTCCGCTCCCCAGCCGACGGCGGCCAGAGCGGCGCAACCCAGCCCCAGGTAAAACAGGTCGCCCGTTTGGGCGGCGGGCGGGTCCCAGCCCACGACGACGGCCCCGACAATACACAGGGCCAAGCCCACCCAGGCCAGGGGGCGAATTCGTTCCTTCAAAATGCGCACGGCCAAGACGGAAGCCACGGCCGGGTACAGGGTGGTGATGGGCAGCACGTAGGCCGGCCCGGCCAGGCGCAGGGCTGCGATATAGCCGCCCATGCCGAGGATGGACCCGAACAGGGCCCCGCCGATCACCGCGCGCCCTGGCTTGCTGCGCAGGCTGCGCCAAACTTCGGGCAAAAGGCCGCTGCGGTAATTGAGGACCGTGGTGACGACGGCGGCGGAAAAATCGTGCACTCCGGCGCAGAGCAGTCCGGCCAAAAGGGCGGCCGCCGGGAGGTTGAAAGGGGCGTATGCCTCTGTTTGTTTGATCAACAGACCGTCGGCGCTGAAAATCATCCCGGCGGCCAAAGACAGAAAAACGCCCTTGAGGGCTTGAGTCCGCATGATCTTGTAAGGCGAGGGGGCGGAACCCGCGAGGTGAAAGCGCGCCATGAATGCTCCGGACTCAAAGAATGTCGGCGCGCTGAAACGGCACGCCGTAAAAAGGGCTATACCCGTCGAAGGCCCCGCGGTCGAGCCCGGCGGCATCGGAAAGGAGCCAATGTCCCCCCGGCGGCCCGAAAACGCGATTGGCATGAAACAACAGCAAGTTCCATGCCGATTGTGATAAAAAGAACATGTATTCCCGTATGGGGGGAGTTCGGTTTTCTCCCGCTGCGCATGTATACGACATCTGTGTCGCGTGCGCGCGCCGAAAATGCGACAGAAGTCGCTTCTCTCGCGCGCCGCGCCGGCCGGAAGAAGGGAAGGGGGGAACTTAGGGAGCGTCCACCTTGCCCCGCGAAACGCCGACCATCACTTCCGTGACGAATTGGGCGCTGTTCCGGGTGGTCCAGTAGTCGGCCACATAGCGCTCATACGCATCGTCGGCGGGGGTATAGCCGTGCCGCCCGATCCACGAGAGCAGCTTCTCGTAGGTCGCGCCGAGCGATTCATGGGGCCCGATGTGATAGCAGGTCGCCATCATGCGGCCGCCGAAACGGGCCTTTTCCTCATCTCCGCAGGGTTTCAGGGGCTTTTGCATGATTTGGACACGCTGGGGCCTGTCGGCCATCCTGTCGCGGAACGACGCGAAATGCAGAAGGACGGGGCCGGTTATTTCATTGCTTCGCGCTTCAACGTGGTTGGTGAACTCGATGTTGATGATTGCGGCCTTCAGGTTGCCGTCGAAGTCCTGCTCCAGGTAGAACAGCTCCGAGGGCTCCACGTACTTTACGGAAACTTCGCGGATATTGTTGTCGATGACCATTTCGGCTTCAACGATCAGGTCGTGCCAGTCTTTCACCGAGATGAATTTTTTGTGGAGCTCCCGCTGTTCTTTTTCCAGGGCCGCGATTTTGGCCAAAAAAGAGTTCCGGATACTGCGATACACGTCGGGGGCGCTGCCTTCGATGAAGGCGGGCATTTCATCAAGGGTGAAGCCCATCTGCTTGTAATATTTGATGACCGGAACAAGCAGCAGCGATTCTTCCGTGTAATAGCGATAGTTGTTGTAATCCTGGCGCTTGGAGGTGATCAGCCCGAGCTCGTCGTAATAGCGGAGCGCCTTCTTGGAGATATTGCAGATTCGGCTCATGTCGCCGATGGAATATTTCATCTTGCTTTTCACGGAGTTCTCCTTTGCGGCCGAATGCCCGGGGCATTCTACCGCGCGTCGACGCGAAGATAAAGACGAACCTTCGCGCGCATGACTACCCGACAGGGCTCGTGAGGGACGGCATTTCCCTTGGGAGTAAGGTCGAGCTTCTTCGGACGAAAGCGTTTCGCCTCGTGGATAAAACGGCGGAGCCTCACATGCTCGACCTGAAATTCTCTTGTGCAAGAACGATTCCTTTTTTCACCTCCCCGTCACGCCTATCAAAAAAAAGCTCATCGTGTCGTCGAAGCCACCCCGAACCCTTTCGCCGGGTCTCTGGGGTCTCAGACGAAAGAAGATCAATTTTTTTCAATAAATCATATTAAACCAGCAGGTTATATTTTCGCAAACTTTTTTGCAAAAGAACTTGACTTTCCCCCTAGGGGGAAGGGCTAAAGTTCATAACAACTATGAAAGCGCGGACTGTCGCGAGGCGCGGAAGCGCTTTGCCCGACATCCGACCGGAGAGTATATGCGATATCACGGTGAAACGGCTTTGGGTCTTGTCGAAACGCTCGGCATGGTTCCCGCGATTTACGGCGCGGACGCCATGCTCAAGGCGGCCGATGTCGCCATGACGGCTTACGAGAACGTCGGCTCCACCCTGGTCACCATCATGGTCACGGGCGACGTGGCCGCGGTGAAGGCCTCCGTCGAGGCCGGGGCCGTCGCCGCTTCGTCGATCGGCAAGCTGACGGCCAAGAACGTCATGCCGCGCCCGGCCAAAGGGGTGGGCGACGTCGTGTCGGTGCATGCCGTGAGCGACGACGGGGAAAAAGGCGCGCGCAAAGCCCTGGGCATGATCGAGACCTTCGGGATTGTCTATCTGCTTGAAGCGGCCGACGCCATGATCAAAGCGGCCGAGGTGGAACTGATCGGCTACGAAAACGTCGCCTCCGGGTATGTTTCCGTGCTGGTTCAGGGTGACGTCGCGGCCTGTAAATCGGCCGTGCAGGCCGGGGTCAAGGCTGTGGAGGCCATGGGCGTTTCTGTTTACAGCTCGGCGGTCATTCCCACGCCCCATCCGGATCTGGCCAAGCTCATCACGCGGTATGCGGTGGAAAATTTGCTGCCTTAGGCGGAAGTGAACCGGACGCGACGGAGCGAGCGATATGATAGCCGACAACGATTTGCTCTCCATCCAGCAGGCCAGAATTCTGGCCGAAAACGCCCGTGAGGCGCAGGAAAAGCTGGCCGCGCTTCCTCAGGAAACGCTGGACGCCGGCGTCGAATGTCTGGCCAAGGCGATCGCCCCGCACGCTCGCGAGCTTGCGGAGATGTCGCATGCGGAAACCGGGTACGGCAACCCGGCGGACAAAGAATTCAAAAACCGCTTTGTCTGCGGGCATCTGCCGGAACGGCTGCGGGGCATGCGCTGTGTGGGTGTTCTGAGCGACGATGCCGACGGCCGCATCCTGGAAGTGGGCGTTCCCCTGGGGGTGATTGCCGCCTTGTGCCCGGTGACGAGCCCGGTTTCCACGACCATCTATAAGGCTTTGCTGGCCGTGAAATCCGGCAACGCGATTATCTTTTCCCCGCATCCGGCCGCGACGAAAAGCATCACCCGAGCTCTGGAAATTCTGAGCGCCGCCGCCGCCGCCTGCGGTCTGCCCGAGGGGTGCGTCTCCCATCTGCGCACCGTCACCAAGAGCGGCACCCTGGAATTGATGCGCCACCCGGCGACCTCGCTGCTCATGATTACCGGCGTGCCCGGCATGTTCCGCGAAGCCCGCTGCATCGGCAAGCCGATCATCTACGGGGGCACCGGCAACGGTCCGGCCTTTGTGGAGCGCAGCGCCAACCTGCACCGGGCCGCCAAAGACATCGTCACGAGTAAAACCTTCGACAACGGCATCGCCCCTTCGGCCGAGCAGTCCATTGTGGTGGACGCCCCGGTGGCGCGCGAATTCGCCCAGGCCCTGCGGGCCTGCGGCGCATATTTCATGACCGAGGAAGAATCGCAGCGGCTGGCCACGATTCTGTTTTGCGCGGACGGGCGGCGCAAAAAAGGCGTCATCGGCCTGCCCGCCGCGACCCTGGCCCGCCGGGCGGCGATTCCCGCGCCCGAAGGCACGACCATCCTGGTGGCCGAACGCAAGTACGTGTCCGAGTCGGACCCCTATTCCGGGGAACTGCTCTCGCCCGTTCTGGCCTGCTATGTGGAAGACGACTGGCTGCACGCCTGCGAGAAATGCCTTGAGCTGCTGCTCCATGATCGCAACGCCCACACCATGATCATCCATTCCGAGGACCGGGAGGTGATCCGCCAGTTCGCGCTCAAAAAGCCGGTCGGCCGGCTGTTGGTGAACACGCCCGGCGCGCTCGGCGGCATCGGAGCCGGAACCGGGTTGTTCCCGGCCATGTCGTTGGGGTGCGGGGCTTCGGGCATCGGCATCACTCCGGACAACGTCTCACCCATGAATCTCATCTACATCCGCAAGGTCGGCTACGGCGCGAACCTGACGGACGAACGCGCGGCCGGGGCCGAACACCCGGCGCGCGACGACGGCGACACCGATCAATCCCAAAAAATACAGGCGCTGCGGCGGATACTGCTGGAAGCGGCCAAGGTTCTCGACGAACCCGGGCAAGCCTGAGGACGTCATTCATCAAACGGAGGAAACACCGTGGATCTGCACGCTTTTTCGACCAAGCTCGCCGAGGCGACCAAGAACCTGAGCCCCGCCGAGCGGGCTTCGCTGAAGAAAATTTTTGAAGGCGTCTCCGCCGAGCTGCTGCACGGCGCGCCCACGTTCGACAAGCCCGCCGCCGCCCACACGGGTTCCGGCGTGCCGGATGGCCCCACGCAGCGCCACCTGAAGCTGAAGGAAAACTTCCTCAAGCAGGTGCCGAGCATCTCCATTTTCAAGGCCCGGGCCATCACCAAGTTCACCAAAGAAAACCCCGGCATGCCCAAGATCATGATCCGGGCCAAGTGCTTCCGCCACTGCTGCGAAACCGCGCCCCTGGTCATTCAGGACAACGAGCTGATCGTGGGCAACCCCACCGGCGCTCCCCGCATGGGCGAGCTTTCCCCCGACATCTCCTGGCGCTGGCTGCGCGACGAATTCGACACCATCGGCACGCGCCCGCAGGATCCGTTCTACATCTCCGAAAGCGACAAGAAGACGCTGCTCGAGGAAGTCTTCCCCTACTGGGAAGGCAAGTCCGTGGATGAGTTCTGCGAAGACCAGTACCGCGAAGCCGGGCTGTGGGAACTTTCCGGCGAGTCGTTCGTTTCCGACTGCTCCTACCACGCCCTGAACGGTGGGGGAGACTCCAACCCCGGTTACGACGTCATTCTGATGAAAAAGGGCATGCTCGACATTCAGCGCGAAGCCAAGGAACACCTGGAAAAACTGGCCTACGAGAACCCCGACGACCTCGATAAAATTTACTACTACAAGGCGCTCATCGACACAACCGAAGGCGTGATGATCTACGCCAAACGCGTGTCGCAGTATGCCCTTGAAAAGGCCGGCAAAGAAAGCGACCCCAAGCGCAAGGCCGAGTTGCTTAAGATTGCCGAAGTCAACGCCCGTGTGCCCGCTCATGCGCCGAGCACCTTCTGGGAGGCCGTGCAGTCCGTTTGGACCATCGAATCCCTGCTCCTGGTGGAAGAAAACCAGACCGGCATGTCCATCGGCCGGGTGGACCAGTACATGTACCCCTTCTACAAGGCGGACATCGAATCCGGGCGCATGACCGACTACGAAGCCTTTGATCTGGCCGGCTGCATGCTGATCAAGATGTCCGAGATGATGTGGGTCACCAGTGAAGGGGCCTCCAAGTTCTTCGCCGGTTACCAGCCCTTCGTGAACATGTGCGTGGGCGGGGTGACCCGCGAGGGCCGCGACGCCACGAACGAACTGACCTACCTGCTCATGGACGCGGTGCGCCACGTCAAGATTTACCAGCCGACTCTGGCCGCGCGCGTGCACAACAAGTCGCCGGAAAAATACCTGCGCAAAATTGTGGACGTGATTCGCGCGGGCATGGGCTTCCCGGCCGTGCACTTCGACGACTCGCACATCAAGATGATGCTCTCCAAGGGCGTGAGCATGGAAGACGCCCGCGACTACTGCCTGATGGGCTGCGTTGAGCCGCAGAAATCCGGCCGGCTCTATCAGTGGACTTCCACGGCCTACACCCAATGGCCCATCTGCATCGAGACCGTGCTCAACCGGGGCGTGCCGCTTTGGTACGGCAAAAAAGTCTGCCCGGACATGGGCCCGATCGAATCCTTCGACACCTGGGAAAAGTTCGAGCATGCGGTCAAAGAGCAAATCAAATATGTGACCAAATGGACCAGCGTGGCCACGGTCATTTCCCAGCGCGTGCACCGCGACCTCGCGCCCAAGCCGTTCATGTCCATGATGTACGAAGGCTGCATGGAAAACGGCCGCGACGTGGCCGCCGGCGGGGCCATGTACAACTTCGGGCCCGGCGTGGTCTGGAGCGGTCTGGCCACCTATGCGGACTCCATGGCCGCGATCAAAAAGCTGGTCTACGACGACAAAAAGTACACCCTGGCCCAACTGAACGAAGCCCTGAAGGCCGACTTCGTGGGCTACGACAAAATGTTGGCCGACTGCTTGGCCGCGCCCAAGTACGGCAACGACGACGACTACGCCGACCTGATCGCCGCCGACCTGATCCATTTTACGGAAACCGAGCACCGCAAGTTCAAGACCCTCTATTCGGTCCTGAGCCACGGCACGCTGTCCATTTCCAACAACACCCCCTTCGGGCAGTTGCTCGGGGCTTCGGCCAACGGCCGTCGCGCCTGGCAGCCCCTGTCCGACGGCATCAGCCCCACCCAGGGCGCGGACTACAAGGGCCCCACGGCGATCATCAAGTCCGTGTCCAAGATGTCCAACGACCACATGAACATCGGTCTGGTGCACAACTTCAAGCTGATGTCGGGTCTGTTGGACACGCCGCAGGGCGAAAATGCCCTGATTACCCTGCTGCGCACGGCCAGCATCCTGGGCAACGGCGAAATGCAGTTCAACTACCTGGACAACGACGTGCTCCTCGACGCCCAGAAACACCCGGAAAAATACCGGGATCTGGTGGTCCGCGTGGCCGGGTACAGCGCCTTCTTTGTGGAACTGTGCAAAGACGTGCAGGATGAAATCATCAGCCGTACGGTGCTGCACGAGATTTAGATTTTGATGTGAGTAGTTGGGGGACTCCGTCCCCCAAGCCCCCAGGCAGGGGATTGAATCCCCTGCACCCCCCATTGTCGGCAAACCGCGCTTTGCGCGGATTTGCCGACAGATGAGGGGGTCTGGGGTACCGCCCGCGACGGCTTGAGACAACATTCTTACATCGCGGAAGCGGCCGATGGGCGGCTGACTTCGGCAGTTCTGTTTTCATTCCCCCCAGGTGGGTTTGGGCGGCAGCCCCAACAAGATGGTGGAGAACACCCGCGTGATTGAAAGAAAAGCCCTCATATTCAACATCCAGAAGTACAACATGTACGACGGCCCCGGCGTGCGTACCATGGTGTTCTTCAAGGGCTGTCCTCTGCGCTGCAAATGGTGCTCGAATCCCGAGAGCCAATCGCGCCGCTACGAGGTTCTTTACAAGCGCGCCGCCTGCGTTCTGTGCGGAGCCTGTGTTCCGGTCTGCCCGGTGGGCATCCATCGTCTCTTGCCGGGACGGCGGGAGCATGAGGTCGACCGCAAAACGGAATGTATCGGCTGCCGCAAATGTGAGCAGGCCTGCCCGGCGTCGGCCCTGGCCATTCGCGGCGAGATGCGGACCATCTCGGAACTCATGGACATCGTGGAAGAAGACCGGCCCTTTTACGAAACCTCGGGCGGCGGCCTGACCCTGGGCGGCGGCGAGGCCCTCATGCAGCCGGAAGCCGCGACGAACCTGCTCATGGCCTGCCGGCAGCGCGGCATCAACACCGCCATGGAAACCTGCGGCTACGCCCGGCCCGAAGTCGTGCTCAAGGCGGCCGAGTTCACCGATTTGTTCCTGTACGACATCAAGCACATGGACTCCGAGCGGCACTACGAGCTGACCGGGGTGCGCAATGAGACGATTCTGAGCAACCTGCGTTTGTTGTTGGAAAACCGGCACAACGTCCGGCTTCGTCTGCCCCTGCTCAAAGGGCATAACGACGGCGACGACACAATCACGGCGCTTGTCCGCTTTGTGGAGCCGTACCGGGAATACAGAAATTTCAAGGGGGTGGATTTGCTGCCCTATCACAAGCTGGGCGTGCATAAGTATACCCAGCTGGATGAGGAATACCCGATTGCCGGCGATCCGCACCCGAGCGACGCCGATTTGACCCGGATCGAAGAGCATTTCACGCGGCGCGACATTCCGGTCGCGACCATTCGGCATTAATGGCCCCGTAAGGAAGGAGAACGCCCATGAGCGCACTCGGACTCATTGAAACCAAAGGACTGCTCCCGGCCGTTGAGGCCGCGGACGCCATGCTCAAGGCGGCCGACGTGCGTCTGCTGGAAAAAAGTTTGGCGGGCGGCGGCCTGGTGACCATCACCGTGGCCGGCGAGACCTCGGCGGTCAAAGCGGCCGTTGACGCGGGCACCGCGGCGGTTCGGCGTCTCACGGGCGCGGCCTTGGTTTCCACCCATGTCATTCCCCGTCCGGATGAGGAGCTTGCCCGAATCATCGCCCTCACGCCCGGTACGGTGGCGGAAAAGAAACCGGCCGCGGCGGCGGCTCCCAAGAGCGCGGAGGCGGCTCCGGCCAAAGCTCCGAGCCCGCAGGTCAAGAAAAAACGGTAGAGCAAATCAACTTTCCAAAGTTAATTTGCTCTGGCGGCCGTGCCAACGGGCGTCCGCTTGCGGGATCGTTCGGAAGTCCGCCGGTAATATGGTTTCAAAGACATTTTTAAAATTTAAATGTTCTCAGTATTGTGAACCCACGCATAGGTAAGGAAAGAGGAGCACCCTCATGGTAGACAAGGATTTATTGTCCATCCAGGAAGCCCGCGCCCTGGTTCGCGCCGCGCGCAAGGCCCAGGCGGAATTCGCCCAGCTGGGCCAGGACCGCGTGGACGCGGTGGTTAGGGCCGTGGCCGAAGCCGCCGAACGCCGGGCCGAGGAACTGGCCGCTCTGGCCGTGGAAGAAACCGGCTTCGGCAAGGTTCAGGACAAAAAAGCCAAGAATATTCTGGCCGGCCCGCGGCTTCTTGAAGCCATCAAGGACATGAAGACCATCGGCATGGTCAACGAAGACAAAGCGCGCAAGATTGTGGAAGTCGCCGTGCCCGTCGGCGTGATCGCCGGGATCATCCCCTCGACCAACCCGACCTCCACGGTGATTTACAAGTCGATCATCGCGCTCAAGGCGGGCAACGCCATTGTCTTCACCCCGCACCCCAGCGCCAAAAACTGCATCGCCAAGACCGTGGAGATGATCCAGGGCGTGCTGCACGCCTGCGGCGTCTGCCCGGATCTCGTCTCGTACATGAGCGTGCCCACCATCGAAGGCAGCGCCGAGTTGATGAAGATCGTGGATCTCATCCTGGCTACGGGCGGCCCCGGCATGGTCAAGGCCGCCTACAGCTCCGGCACGCCCGCCCTGGGCGTGGGGGCCGGCAACGTGCCCGCCTTCATCGAGCGCAGCGCCGACATCGAAGATGCGATCACCAAGATTTTCGCCAGCAAAACCTTCGACAACGGCACGGTCTGCGCTTCGGAACAGGCCATCGTCACCGAGAAGGTCATCGCCGACAAGGTCAAATCCACACTTATCGCTCACGGCGGCTATTTCCTGGAAGGCGAGAAGCTGGCGAAGGTCAAGCGGGTCATGGAGCGGGCTGGCGGCAGCATGAACCCGGCGATCGTGGGCCGCGACGCGGCCTATATCGCCAAGCTGGCGGGCATCGAGATTCCCACCGGCACCCGGCTGCTGATTTCCGACGAACCCGGCGTCGGGCCCAAGTATCCGTTCTCCAAAGAAAAACTCACGGCGCTTCTAGGCTTTTACGTGGTGGAAGATTGGAAGGAAGCCTGCGAACTCTGCATCAAGCTGCTGGAAAACGGCGGCATCGGGCACTCGTTGGCCATCCACTCCCGCAACGAAGAGGTCATCCGCGAGTTCGGCCTGAAAAAACCCGTGTCCCGGATGTTGGTCAACACCCCGTCGACCCACGGGGCGGTGGGGCTTTCCACCGGCCTGTTCCCCTCGTTCACCCTGGGCTGCGGGGCCGTGGGCGGCAGTTCCACCTCCGACAACGTCACCCCCATGAACCTGCTGAACATCCGGCGGGTGGCCTATGACCTGGGCACCGTGTCTTTGCCCGCGCGCGAGACTCCGGCCCGCACCGAAGCTTCCTCCGTCGACATCGAGGCCATCACGGCGTTGATCGTCGAACAACTGAGAAAGATGGCTTAACAGTCAACTGTTACACTGCATCATAAAGACGAAACAACACCAACAAACCGGAAAAGGAGTATACCATGTCTTCTTCCAACGCTCTGGGAATGATTGAGACCAAAGGCCTCGTCGGCGCCGTTGAAGCGGCCGACGCCATGGTGAAAGCCGCCAACGTGACCCTGATGGGCCGCACCCAGGTGGGTGGCGGTCTGGTGACCGTGATGGTTCGCGGCGACGTGGGCGCGGTCAAGGCCGCCGTCGACGCCGGCGCCGCCGCCGCCAAGAACGTGGGCGAGCTGATCAGCGTGCATGTGATCCCCCGCCCGCACGCCGAAGTGGAGATGATTCTGCCCAAGGCCGGTCAGTAACAAGCCTTTATGGGAGGCGGGCTACTGGGGGACGCAAACAGGGCTGCATAGGTCTACCGGCCGGCAGCCCCCGCAATGTGACAAGGTCGTCTTGCAACAACGCGTGCGGCACCCCAATCCCCCTGGCAGGGGATTGAGCCAGAACTGCGAAAGGCGGTCCTCAGCGGCGCTCCCGCGATGTGAAAGGATTACCTCACATCGGCACGAGCGGCACCTGCCCCCCCCTATTGTCGGCAACCCGCGCAAAGCGCGGATTGGCCGACATATGAGGGGGTCTGGGGGGAATCATTCCCCCCAGATGGGTTTGATCCGCCTTATAAAAGCGCTTCACCCGCCGTCGTGATCTGCTCGGCGGCGGGTGGGGAACCCAGGAATCAACAAGCGCGGAATCGGCATGAACGAACAAGCTTTGAAACAGATGTTGGAAGGAATCGTCCGCAACGTCGTGACGGAAATGAGCGGGCTTGGCCCGGCCGTTTCCGCGTGTCCCGGCGCGGGTGAGGGCATTCCGGTGGAGCTTTCCGCCCGCCATGCCCACCTGAGCGAGCAGGACGCCTTGGCCCTGTTCGGCGCGCCCCTGACGCCCGTGCGGGAGCTTTCCCAGCCGGGGCAGTTCCTGTGCAAGGAACGGGTGCGCCTGATCGGCCCCAAGGGGGTCATGGACAACGTGGCCGTCCTCGGGCCGTCGCGCGGCGTGTCCCAAGTGGAAATTTCCAAGACCGACGCCCGCATCCTCGGCATCGAGACGCCGGTGCGTCAGTCCGGCGACACATCCGGCACGCCGGGAATCATCCTGTCTTCGCAGATGAACATCGTGGGCCTGGAAGAGGGACTGATTGTCGCTTCCCGGCATATCCACATGTCCCCGGAAGATGCGGTGAAGCTCTGCGTGGCCGACAAGGACCTGGTCCGGGTGCGCCTGGACGGCGAACGGCCCATCGTGCTTGAGGACGTGCTGGTACGGGTGCATCCCCAATTCCGGCTCGCCCTGCACATCGACTCGGACGAAGGCAACAGCTTCGGCTGGAAGTCCGGCACCCTCGGGCACATCGTGGGCAAAGGATAATTTCCGTGGATTTCGCCGCCGTCGACCACAAGATCGCCGCCCTTGAGGCCTGCATCGCGAACCCCGTGCCGGTGAGCACCGACGAACCTCTGTTCGTGGGCGTGGACCTGGGCACGGCCTACATCGTGGTGGTGGTTTTGAACGCCCGCAAAGAACCCGCGGCCTGCGCCCTGGAGTTCGCCCGGGTGGTCAAGGACGGCCTGGTGGTGGACTACACCGGCGCGACCGACATCGTTCGCCGGTTGGTGCGGCAACTGGAAGAACGCCTGGGGCGGAAGCTTGAGCGCGCTGCCATTGCCGTGCCCCCCGGCACCGGCGAGCGCGAAGGCGCGACCCATAAATATGTGGTCGAGGCCGCAGGCCCGGAAGTGACCCATATTTTGGACGAGCCCACGGCCGCCAACGCCGTGCTGGGGATTTCCGACGGGGTGATCGTGGATATCGGCGGCGGCACCACCGGGCTTTCCATTCTGGAAAAGGGCAGGGTGGTCTATACGGCCGACGAGGCCACGGGCGGCACCCATCTGACCCTGGTTCTGGCCGGCAACTACCGGATCGGCCTGGAAGAGGCGGAAACCCTCAAGCAGCAGACCGACCGCCACAAAGAAATTTTGCCCCTGGTGGCTCCGGTGCTCCAGAAGATGGCCGGCATCGTCGAGCGCCATATCCGGGGCCGGGATATTTCGGCCGTGTACCTGGTGGGCGGCACCTGCCGGCTGACCGGCATGGAAGCGATTCTGCAAAAGGAAATCGGCAAACCGGTCTTCAAGCCCGCCGATCCTTTCCTGGTCACGCCCTTGGGCATAGCTCTGAATTGCCTGTAGGACGCGGCCCCGTCGTCGCATAACGAGAGAATGGGAAGCAGTCGCATGGATAGGGAAGCTCTGGTTCGCGAAATTACCCGGAATGTTCTGGAACGCCTTCGGGGCGAGTCCGGAAGATCCCGCGTGCTGGTTCTGGCCGAGCGGGACGAATCCCTGGCCGCGACCGTGCGCGAACGCCTGGACGGAGACGCGGAGATCGTGTTTTTCGGCGAAGCCTCCGACCGCGCCCCCGACCGTTGCGTTCTGCCCCGGCTGTGCTGTTCGGACATGGCCGACCTCGCCCTCGGCCGGGCTTCCGGTCCGCGCCAGGTCGAAGCCTTGCGCCTGCTGCTTTCCGGGGTAAAAGTGGAAGTTTTGGAGTTCGGGCACAGAGCCTTCGCCGACACGGCTCCGGCGGCGCTGTATGCCCTGTACGAATCGTACGAAAAGACCCTGGCTTCCTATGGATTGACGGAATTGAAGCCCAAGCGGCCGGATGCCCTCCGGCTGCGGGAAACCTTGATCACGGAAAAAGACGTGCTTCGGGCGCGGGAAAGCGGAGCCTTGAAGCTCCTGCTTCCGGCCGGGGCCAAGGTCACGCCCTTGGCGGCCGACACCGCACACGATTTGAACATTGTGTTGGAGAAAGAGTAGTAATTGGGGGACTCCGTCCCCCAAACCCCCCGGCAGGGGAAATGATTTCCCCTGCCGGGAGGTTTGGAGGGGCAGCGCCCCTCCACCAAAACGTAACGATTCCAAGGAGACAGCCCCATGATTATCGCCATGGTGATCGGCAATGTGTGGGCCACAAAAAAAGAAGACCGGCTCAGCGGCTCGAAGCTGATGGTCGTGCAGCGGATTGACCCGGCCACGGGCGACTCCCACGAAAGTTTTGTGGCCGTCGATTGCGTCGGGGCCGGTATCGGCGAGCGGGTGCTCGTGGTGCTCGGCAGCTCGGCCCGCGCGGCCCTGCGGAATCCGGAAGCTCCCGTGGATGCCGCCATTGTGGGCATCCTTGACGAAGTGAAGGCGGAATAACATGGATACGCTCGGCGTTGTAGAAAGCAAAAGCATCGCCGCCGGGGCGGAGTTGGCCGACGGCATGGTCAAGGCCGCGCGGGTCGACTTGGTCCGCGCCTCGACCATCTGTTCCGGCCGCTACCTGATTTTCGTCGCCGGCGACCGCGAAGCCGTGGGCACGGCCGTGGGCTTCGCCCGCGATTCCGGCCGGGGCCTGATGGGCAGCTTTGTCATCTCCAATGTGTCCGACCAGGTTCTGGACGCTCTGAAACGGGGCTGCCCGGCCGAAGCCGGGGACGCCTTGGGCATTGTCGAATGCCGCACGGTCGCGGCCGGCGTGAACGCCGCCGATGCCGCCGTGAAGCGTTCGCGGGTGCGCCTGCTGCGTCTGGTTACGGGGCAGGGCATCACCGGGAAATCGTATTTTGTGCTCGGCGGGGATGTGGCCTCGGTCCGGGAAGCCGTGGACGCGGCGACTTCGGCCCTGGGCGACAAACTTGTCGAAACGGTTGTGCTGCCCCGGCCGGATGCCTCGGTCGTCGCGGCCTTAACAGTCGGTGTGAGGTAAAGCATGAAGAAGCAATTGGTGCAGGTCGACAACTTGGACGAGTTTATCTGCCGGTCCGAGGCGAAAATGTATGTCGACGCCGGAATGATCCTGACTCCCGGCGCCAAGGATGAGCTGGCCAAGCGGCATGTGACCATTGTGCACGGCTCGTGCGCCAATTCCTCGACCTGTGGGGCGCACGGTTCGGCCGCGCCTTCCGGCGGACTTGGCGACGTTTGCCTCGGCGGCAATGCGGATTTTGAGCGGCTGCTCCTGTCCGTGGCCGCGATGCTGCAAAAAGAATGCGGGATCTCGGACCCTGCGGCCCTCCGGGCGGCGAGTCTTCAGGCTGTGCAGACCATCAGGGATAATCTGTAGAAATTGCGGGGGGACATCGTTCCCTCAAACAACAGGGCATAAGCCCGAGATAAGGAGTACGCCATGACGAGCGCACTGGGCATGATTGAAACCAAGGGACTGGTGGGAGCTGTGGAAGCGGCCGACGCCATGGTCAAGGCCGCCAACGTCGAACTGATCGGACGCGAACAGGTGGGCGGCGGTCTGGTGACCGTGATGGTTCGCGGCGACGTGGGCGCGGTGAAAGCCGCCGTTGACGCCGGGGCCGCCGCGGCCAAAAACGTGGGCGAGCTGATCAGCGTGCACGTGATCCCCCGCCCGCACAATGAAGTGGAACTGATCCTGCCGAAAAAGGCTTCCGGAAAATAAGTTGCGGACTATTCCTCGGGGACTCCGTCCCCGTACCCCTGGCAGGGGATTGAACCAGAATTGCGAAGGGCGGTCCTCAGCGGCACTCCCGCGATGTGAAAGGATTACCTCACATCGGCACGTGCGGCACCTGCACCCCCATTGCCGGTAACCTGTGCAAAGCACGGGTTTACCGAGAAATGAGGGGGTCTGGGGGGAATCATTCCCCCCAGGCGGGGCTTGTGGGGCGGCAGCCCCACCAATAAGTCTGATTGAGACGGATGTCGGAACCGAAGGGAACGGAACGATGAGAGAGCGGATTATTGCGAGCATACGCGACGCGGGTGTCGTCGGAGCCGGCGGCGCGGGCTTGCCGACGCACGTCAAGGCCGACGCCACGGTTGATACGGTCCTGGTCAACGGCGCATCCTGTGAACCGTTGCTCATGAGCGACCCGTACCTCATGGAGGCCGAGATCGGCACCCTGGTGCGCGGCCTGGAGGCTCTCCTTGACTGCACCGGGGCGCAGAAGGGCGTCATCTGCCTCAAAGGCAAGCACACCGAGGCCTTGAAGGTGGCCCGCGACGCGGTCAAAGGAAACGGACGCCTCGCTGTCTTTGAACTGGAAGATTTTTATCCGGCCGGCGACGAGCATGTGCTGGTCCACGAGGTGCTGGGCAGAACCGTTCCCGAGCGGGGTATTCCCCTGCAGATCGGGGCCGTGGTCGCCAACGTGGAAACCCTGTGCAACGTGGCCCTGGCCCTGGACGGCAAACCGGTCACCCATCGGTATCTGACTGTGGGCGGCGAAGTGCGCAAGCCCATGGTCGTGAAGGTTCCCGTGGGCACCCCGGTCATGGATGTTCTGAACTTTGCCGGCGGCGCGACCATTGCCGACTACAAGGTGGTGGACGGCGGCCCCATGATGGGCCGGGTGCTGCCCGATGTCGCCCAAGCTTCGGTGGGCAAGACCACCAGCGGTCTGCTCGTTCTGGCCCCGGAACATACGGTGGTCGCTCGTAAAATCATGGACCCGGATCGGGTCCGGCGGATCACCAACACCATCTGCTGCCAATGTTCCCAGTGCACGGATCTGTGCCCGCGCAAGCTGCTCGGCCATTCCCTGCACCCGCACAAGCTGATGCGCGTGCTCGCGTCGCAGGATTTCACTGCTGCCGTGGCCCGCGAGGCCCTGCTGTGCTCCGAATGCGGCATCTGCGAAAAGTTCGCCTGCCCCATGCTGGTATCCCCTCGCGAAGTCAACGCCCAGATCAAGCAGCGCCTCATGAAGGAAGGCATCCGCTGGGAAGGTTCCGGCGCGGCTCCCAAAGCCAATCCGTTCCGCGGCGCCCGCCGTGTTCCCACCAAGCGGTTGCTCCAGCGTCTGGATCTGGTCCGGTACGACGCGCACCCCGGTTTCGCCGGCGGGTTTGAGCCTTCCTTGGTACGTATCTCTTTGCGTCAACACCTCGGGGTGCCGGCCGTTTGCGTCGTGTCGCCGGGGGCGAAAGTGCAGCGGGGCGATCTTATCGGGGAGCTTCCCGAAAAGGCCATGGGCGCGCGGGTGCATGCCTCCATCACCGGCACAATCGAGTCCGTCGCGGACGGCGTGATAACCATCAGAGCATAGAACAGGTCACGACAATGAAACTACGCACTATCGGCTGCATTGAACTGAACAGCATCGCCATGGGCATGCATGCCGCCGACGAAATGGTCAAGTCCGCGGAAGTGGAACTCGTTCTGGCCCGGCCCACCTGTCCGGGGCGTTACCTGGCCGTGGTCACCGGCGACACCGGCGCGGTCACCAACGCCGTGGAAAAGGGCCGCGAAATCGGCGGGGAAATGCTCATCGACTGGTTCATCATCCCCAACGTTCACGGCGACGTCATCCCGGCCCTGAACGGCACGGGCATCGTCGACGCCGTCAATGCCTTGGGGATCATCGAAACCTGTTCCACAGCCTCGTGCATCCTGGCCGCCGACGCCGCAGCCAAAGCCGGCGCGGTCAGCCTGATGGAAATCCGTTTCGCCGCCGGTCTGGCCGGCAAAGCCTTTGTGCTCATGACCGGCGATGTGGGCTCCGTGAAGTCGTCGGTGGAAGCAGGCGTGGCCGGTGTGGGCGATGCCGGTCCGGTCCTCAGCCACGTGGTCATTCCTTCCCCCAGCGCCGAGTTGAAGGCGCAGTTGCGGTAGAGAGGGGAGAAGGGAAGATGGAAAATGATGCCTCCGGCGGCCGGGGGGAATGATTCCCCCCGAACCCCCTCAGTGGGATATGGTGCGCGTGCGGTATACATGATAGGTCGCCACTACAACGCCTTGGCAAAGAAAGATTTTTGGGGTCTTAACAGCGCGGTGTGGTGAACCGCGGTTTGCGCCTTCCCGCCGCATTCCGGCCCGGCCGGTTGCCCGAAGCGTCTCTGCACCGGGCCGGAATGCGTTGAAAACGCTCCAAGCCCGGCAGCCCGCCCAAGCGGGATGGGATAAGTGGAACGACAACGCGTCCGTAGTCTTGCGGGAGCGTGAAAGTGGCATTTGGTCTGAGCAAGAGAGAATGCCGGCACCAGTGTGTTACGCCGAACCGAACCAAGATTGTAGTCCCGATTGCGGGAGGTGGAATATGGCGAAGATTTCCGACGCACCCAGACAGCGCGTCATTCAGGAATATGTGCCGGGCAAACAGGTTACCCTGGCCCATCTGATTTCCAGGCCCCAGAAGGGGCTGCATACGCGTTTGGGCTTGGACGACGAAAGCGGCGATGCCCTTGGCATTCTGACCATCACCCCGAGCGAAGGCGTGATCATCGCGGCCGATATCGCCACCAAGGCCGCCCCCGTGGAGATCGGTTTTCTGGACCGCTTCGGCGGCTCCCTGCTCCTGGTCGGGGATGTGGCCGGCGTGGAAGCGGCGCTGCGGGCGGTGCTCGATTACTTTGACGGAGTGCTGCATTACGCTTCCGTCGAACTGACCAAGTCGTGAGCGAAAAACTTGCCTTCCTCATCTGACGCCAAACCGGGCCACCACCTATTGCTCAAGCTGCCCCAATGCTTGTTATAAGCCGGAGGGCGTATGAAGCGCCTGATGCTCGTCGGTGAAACCGGCGCGGGCAAACGTTCGCTCATCCGCGCTCTCTTCGACGAGGAACTTCCTCCCCGCCTTCCCATGTCCGTGGAATTCCACGGCCCCTTCATCAACACGCCGGGCGAGTTTCTGGAAAACCGGCGCTTTTACCGTTACCTGATCACCGCCTCGGCTGATGCCGACATCGTGGCCTTTATCCAGGACGCGACCCGCCGCGCCTCGCTTTTTCCGCCTCTATTCGTCGCCTCCTTCAACCGCAAATTGCTCGGCATCGTTTCCAAAACGGATGCCGAAGGAGCCGACCCGGAACGGGCCGAGCGCCTGCTGGGCAACGCCGGAGCCAAAGACATCATCCGCGTGAGCGCTCGAACGGGGGACGGCCTGGAAGCTTTGCGGGCGTTGTTGGGTTGATTTTTTTAGGAGAAGCTTTCCTCGCCGGGAAGCTCCGCGAGGGGGTGAGTCTTCCGTGTCCCAATGTGAAAACCCACGCAGCGCGTGGGTTTTCACATTGAGGGGGCTCGGGGTGCCGCCCGCGCCATGATGAGACGACTTCGCCACATCGTGAGAGTGTCGATGGGCGGCTGGCCTTGGTCGTCCTGGCTCATTCCCCCCGACGGGGTTCGGGGCGGAGCCCCGCTTACTGCACCCGTTTGCGGGCCATGCCCAGATCGATCAGGCGCTGGATCAGGGCTTCGAACGAGAGCCCGACGGCGGCGGCTTCTTTGGGAATCAGGCTGGTGGGGGTCATGCCGGGCAGGGTGTTGGTCTCCAGAATGACCGGCTTGCCGTCTTCGGGAACGAGGAAGTCGGCCCGGCTGTAACCGGAAAGCCCCAGACAGGTATGCGCGACGACCGCCATATGTTGGATTGTCTTGGTCATGTCATCGGGGATGGGCGCCGGGCAAAGTTCTTCGGCGCCGCCGGGGGAATATTTGCTGGCGTAATCGAAGAAACCGGAGGCGGTCGCTTTGGGTTTGATCAGGATGGGCGGTAAGGCCACGGGAACCTCACGGCCGTCCACGAGTTCCCCGAGCACGCCGCAGGTGATTTCTATTCCTTTGACCTCAGGTTCGACCAAATGCGCTCCGGTATGGGCGATAAAGAGGCGGTCCAGGGCGTCAGGCAGGGCGGCGGCGTCGGGCACGCGCTCCATGCCGAGGGTGGAACCGCCGGTATTGTCCTTGATGAACAGGGGGTAAGAAAAACCAAGGTCGGGGATGCCGGCGGGTTTGCGGGCCAGCAGTTTCCAGTCGGCGGTGCGCAGACCGGCGGCGCGGAAGAAGCCTTTGGCCGCGGCTTTGTCCAGGGCCATCATGGAGCCGGCCGGACCGGAGCCTTGATAGGGAATACCGAGTTGGTCGAGCATGGCCTGGATTAGGCCGTCTTCACCGGGGGAGCCGTGCAGGTTGATGAAAGCGAAGTCTTTGCCGGCGGCGACGAAAGGGAGTTCATCGAGGTTTTCCACCGGGTCGTAGAATGTTGCATTGTGTCCCAGCTTTTCCAGGGCGACGAGGATTTGCCTTCCACCGGAAAGCGCCACCTCACGTTCGCTTGACCAGCCTCCCGCGATGAGCAGTATATTCATGAATCGGTACTCCCAGACGGCGCGACAGGGCCGCCTCCACGCTTTTGCCCTGCAGGCGCGACTCCTCGATTCGCCGGCGGGCATGGTCCGTGACGCCGTAGCGAACCGTAAGATCCGCGTAGCGGTCGTCGAGGTCGGCCCAGCCGTCGTGCTTCACCCGCTTGTCGGAGTAAAGGACGGCCATGGCCGTAAAGTGGTCGTCATTCTCCACGCATTCCTGGAGCCTGCCTTCCCACGGCCAATGTACATGGAAGAGTACCGCCTGCGCAATGATCCCGTTGCGGGTTTCGCGCATGACCCAAGATGCGCCGATTTGTCCGTGATCGCCGCCGTGCGTGATGCTGTGCATTTTGCCCAGATCATGCAGCAGCCCGGCCGCGTAAACCACTTCGGGAATGACCCGCATGCCCAGGGAGGAAGCCTTGAGGGCCAAAGCCAAGGCCATATCGGCCACCAGTTCGCAGTGGGCGCGGATGTGCGGCGGCATGCCGTAGCGGTCCCAGAGGGCGCGGCAGTCTTCGGCCCGAGGGATGAACGTGGTTCCGGGGTTCTGCTTGGCCGCCAAAAACAATGGGAGAGGCGAGCCGCTCGGCTGGGGGAGATCCGGAACGCCCGCTTCCGCCGGAATAAAGGGGGTCATGCGGGGGAAGGGCATGGGAATGAGGGGTGGCGGTAACGAGACGTGGCTCATGGCGGTCCTTATGGGGTTCCGGCCGGGGCCGGGGAGTCGTCGGATAGCCTTTCGTACCCCAACCGGGCCGCTTCCGGCAAGTCGATAGTTGCCGCAATATTGAGATGACGGGAGGAGGGACGCGAATCAAACGTCCGGATTGACGCGGGCAGGGTTTCGGAGTTTTTGGGAGTATTCCGGTTCGCCGTAATATGATTGTGCTCCGTGTTGATGACCTGTGAAATGGGGGCGCAAAAATTAAAGTTTCGCTATGGCAAATGAGGGGGCGCGGGGGAAATCATTTCCCCCGCCCGCCGGAGGCAAATTTACCCCAAAAAACTCTTCAAACTTCTTAACAAATCCTTGGCAACTGCTCGCCTTCAAGCATGCCGAGAAGCCGTCGGCCGCCCAGTCCGGTTTCCAACAGCACCCGGCCAGCCTTGCCCGAAGGCGCGGCCATGCCGCCGATACATACGGCTTCCGTGCCTTGGAGGAAGCGGCGCATGACGGCCAGGGCCGCTTCGGCCTTGGCTTCGGGCAGAATGCAGATCAGCTTGCCCTCGTTGGCGAGGTAAAGCGGGTCCAGACCCAGCACATCGCAGCCCGCGCGTACGCCGGGCCGCACCGGAATGTCGGCCTCGCGCACTAGGCAGTCGAGGTTGGATTGCCCGGCGATTTCGTTCAGGGTGGTGGCCAGACCGCCGCGTGTGGGATCCCGCAGCACATGGATGTCGCCCACTTCGGCGATCAACGCCTCGACCATATGGTTGAGTGAAGCGGAATCGCTACGGACGTCGGCCGAGAGCGACAGGCCTTCACGTTGCGACAACACGGTCAGGCCGTGGTCGCCCATGCTGCCGGACACGAGCACCGCGTCACCGGCTTCTGCCCGGCTGCCCGAAGGCGCGGGGGGGGCGATGATTTCCCCGATGCCGGAGGTGGTGATGAAGATTTTGTCCGCCGCGCCTTTGGGCACGACCTTGGTGTCGCCGGTGACGATGCACACGCCCGCTTCTTTGGCCGCCCGCCCCATGGAGGCCGTGATGCGTTCCAAAAGGGCCAAGGGCAGGCCTTCCTCAATGATGAAGGCGCAACTCAGGTATTTCGGCCTGGCCCCGAGCATGGCCACGTCGTTGACCGTGCCGTGCACGGCCAGGGACCCGATGTCGCCGCCGGGGAACTCCAGGGGGTCCACGGTGTAGCCGTCTGTGCTGAAGGCCAGGGGACCGGAGATTTCCAGCCGGGCGGCGTCGTCCAGGGTGGCCAGGATGGGGTTGTCGAAGTGCCGGACAAAGACTTCGGCGATCAGCCGGTGGGCGGCCTTGCCGCCGCTGCCCGCATCCAGCAGAATGACCTCGCTCATACCCCTTCTCCCTGATATTTGTAGTAGGCCGCGCAACTGCCTTCGGTGGAAACCATGCACGGCCCCACGGGCTTGGCAGGGGTGCAGGCTTTGCCGAACAGGGGGCAGGTGTCCGGAGACTTGAGCCCCTTGAGGATGTCGCCACATTTGCAGCCTTTGATCTCCGGCACGTCGGGCAGCTCCAGGCCGAGCTTGGCGAAGGCGTCGAAGGCGCGGTACTCCGGCCGCATGTGCAGGCCCGATTGTGGAATAAGGCCGATGCCGCGCCACAGGGCGTCGGCCGGCTTAAACACGCGGAACAGAATTTCCCGGGCTTTGGGATTGCCGGCATCGGCAACGGCCCGGCTGTATTGGTTGAGCACCTCGGCCCGGCCTTCCTTGCGCATCCGCACCATGAGCAGCAGGCTTTGCAGGATGTCGGCCGGGTCAAACCCGCCGACCACGCAGGGCCTGCCGAAGCGTTCGGCCACAAATTTATACGGCTCCAGCCCCAAAATCGTGGACACATGCCCCGGGAGCAGGAAGGCGTCGATGCCCGGCTCGTCGGGCTTGGAACCGGCAAGCAGGGCCTCCAGAGCCGGAGGCACCAGCTTGTGGAAGCAGAGCAGGGAAAAATTGCGGATACCTTCGGCTTCGGCCTTGAGCACCGTGGCGGCCGTGGTCGGGGCCGTGGTTTCAAACCCCACCGACAGGAACACCACTTCGCGCTCGGGGCGGGATGTGGCCAGGGTCAGGGCGTCCAAGGGGGAGTAGACCACCTCCACGTCCGCGCCCAAGGCTTTGGCTTCTTTCAGGTTCATACCGCCGGGGCCGGGGACGCGCATCAGGTCCCCGAAGGTGGCGATGGTCACCTTGTCTTTTTTGGCCGCTTCCAGAAACGCCGCGACCTCGCGGTCGTGGGTCACGCAGACCGGGCAGCCGGGGCCGGACAGGTGGGCAATCTCTTTGGGCAACAACGAGCGCAACCCGCTGCGGAAAATCGCCACGGTGTGCGTGCCGCAGACCTCCATAAAACGGAGCGGGCCGTCGAGCTCGCGCTCAAGCTCGGCCAGCAGCCCCCGGCAGAGAGCGGGATCGGAGAAGGAAGAAGTAGGGAGAGACATGGTAGGAACAACCTTTATTGGGGCTTCGCCCCAAACCCCTCCGGGGGAAATGATTTCCCCCGGACCCCCTCGATTTACAGCAGTCCGCGCAAAGCGCGGATTGTTGTAAACGGGGGTGCAGGGGAGTCACTCCCCTGCCGGGGAGTTTGAGGGGGCAGCGCCCCCTCAGAGGTTATGGCAGCATGCTCAGAGGCACGCGGTATACCCAGTCGCCGGTGTTCTTGGCGCCGAAGCTTTCCCAGTTGGAGCGGTCTTTGTCGTATTCTTCGTACCGGGCGATGCGCGATTTCAGGCGGTTGACGAAGGCGGTTTGCTCACCCACGCTCATGCGGTACCAGTCCTCTTCGGTCAGGAGCATGATGTCGCTTTTGTAGGGCAGATCGTCGAGGAACTCGCCGAGCACGCCCATTTCGCGCAGGTTTTTGCCCGGCTTGGCCGAGAACGCGGCCGGGTCGCGGGCCATCTGGGCCGAGGCCGAGAGAATGCCCGCGAAGAAGTCTTTCGAGTCGGTCTTTTTGGTGCGCTCGGCTTGGTCGATGATGACCTGAAGCTGCTTTTGCAGGTCGCTCAGTTGGTTCTTGGTCAGAAGCACGGCCGGCTCGACGGTCATGACGTTTTTACCGCTTGCCAGAGCCGCCAGATCCATATCGGAGATCCAGGCTTCAACCACGGAAGGCGCGCGCAGGCCCTTCTGCTTGCCGAGAAACTCAAGCTGCACGGCGTAACCGATGCTGTCGCCGATGCGTTCGGCTTCCTGCTCCGGCGTGGGGGCCTTGGCGACTTCTTTGGGCTTGGCCGGCAACTTGCGTTCGGCCGTGGTTTTGACGATTTTGGTCAGGCTTTGGGCCAGGGTTTTGGCCACGGAAGAGAACGATTTGGCGCCTTGTTCCGGCGTGGGGGCCGGGATGGGAATGTAGGAAGACGAGCCGCTCGAGGTGCGGGTCAGCTCGCGGTAGGCTTTTTCCGCGTAGGCGTGGTTTTTGGCCCCGGAAGGGGAGCGCACGTGGGCCACGGTGACCCAGATGTTCTTGGTTTTGGCGTAGTCGAGCATTTCGGCCGGACCCATGCGTACGGAGGCCAGGGGATCCGTGGTCGGCAGGGGGCCTGCGTCGGTGATCAGGACCATGACCCGAGACTGGTAGTCGTTCCAGGACACGCCGTCGACGGCGGCTTTGACCCCGGCCAGGGAGTCTTCGTCAAAGGAGTGGGTGGAGGCTTTGGCCTCCTGCACGGCTGCCAGGGCGCTTTCAAGCTGGGCGCGATCTTTCAGGGTTTTGAAATCGCTGACGACTTTGGTGACGTATTCCACTTCGGCGTTTTTGGCCGTGCTGCTGCGGAATGCCACCACGGCGAAGCCCACGCTGTCGCCGAGTTTTTGCTCTTCGATGTTGTCAAAGGCGGCTCGAATGACCTTGAGGCTTTCGTCGATGTAGGGCTTCATGGAAATGGTCGTGTCGATGACGAACACGATGCCGGTGCGCATGGTCTGGGGCTTGCCGTCTTTGTCGGCGTCGCCGCTCCCGTCGCCGGAGCCGCCCGCGCCGCTTTTCGCGGCCGCGCCGGAACCGGGGTCGATGGAGGCCACGCGCAGGAATTTCACGCCCTCAAAGGGGTCGGACATGCTGCGGATGGGCATGAGGTAGAAGCGCGAACGCGAGACCGCGCCTTCGGTGTCGGCGGGTTCAGCGGCAAGCAGGGGGAAGTTCGGGATGTCTTTGCCGGCCTTCACGTCTTTCAACTGGGCGGTCAGGCCGTCCAGCTTGGCTTTGAGGTTGTCGCTTTGGCCGACATCCACAAGGCTTTTTTCGTCTTTGAAAAAGAGCACCGGCTCGCGGCCGCTGCGCTCGGTAAAGAGCAGGGTCAGGGCTTGGGGCCAATCGGTGAGCAGATCGGCCTTGATCCAGCCGGCCGCCTCGTTGGAGGAAGGGCCGACTTCCACAAAACCGTCTTTACGGCCGTAAACATAGAACACGCTGAACGGCTTCACGTCTTTTTCTTTGACGGAGGCGTCGGCCTTGGCGTCGGCCAAAAGGCTCGCGCCGGGGTGCACGACCACCCGCTGGAACAAGGTCTTTTTCCCCTCCTGTAGCAGAGGGGCGCGTTCGGCCGCGAACGCGGTCGAGGCGCAGATGAGCAGAATAGCCGCAAGCATGAATGAACAACGATGCAACATAGGAATCTCCTCTTCTTCGCCTTGTGTGTCGACGTCCTCTCATCTGCGCGATCGTTGCGATCCTCGAATGAGGGGTGCAGGGGAAGTCATTTCCCCTGCCCGCCGGAGGCAAATATATCGTCCTATTTATTTATCTTTTCCAACACTTCTTTGGCGCCGGCCGTGCCCTTGGGGGCTTCGGCCTCGGCCCAGGCCTTCAGGGCCGCGATCTTGGCGTCGGCCTCGGCGCTGCCGGCCGTTTTGGCTTTCGCATACCAATCCAGGGCCTGGAGAGGATCTTTCTGGATGGAGCCGGCATCGATCGTCGCGGCCGGGTCATAGAATTCCCCGGTGGCGAGCATGGCTTCGGCATTGCCTTTGCCGGCGGCGTCTTCCATAAGCAGGAAGACCGCGTCGGCCGAGTCTTTTTCGGAGCGCAGAAGCTTGGCCAGCTCCACGCTCTTGGCCGGGTCGGCCGGTCCGGCCAGATGCGTGCGGGCCTGCGACAGGGCGGGCACCTTCTCGGCCACAGGGGTGGTCCCGTTTCCGGCAGCCGGGGGAGTGGTTTCTTCGGGCTTGTCGAGCACGAACTTCCAGAGCGCGAAACCGCCGCCCGCGAGGAGCAGCAGAACAAGGACGGCGATGATAATTCCCGCCCCGCCTTTTTTCTTTGGCTCGGGCTCGGACGCGATTTCAATGTCCATATCGGACATGGCATCCTTGGCCGGCTCGGGAGCCGGTTCAGGGGCGGGCGGTGGCGGCGGCGGAGGCGGGGGAGGAGGAGGCGGCGTGGGGGCCGCCTTGGGCGCGGCGGTGGTCGCGCCTACGCCCGCACCCCCGGCCAGGGGCGAATAGGTCACCTGGGGAACGCTCAAGCCGCAGGCCGCTCGGGAGTCGTCCGACCCCACCAGGGTGATTCGGTAGGTTTCCTGGGTGTCGAGGCTGTCGACCACATTGGGTCCGACGAGCAGGCCCAGGACCCCGTCGTTCAGTTCCACCCCGTCGGGCGAGAGCAGCACCTCGGCCGTCTGCCGGCCGGCCGCGCCGATGCATTGCTGGTCCGAAGCCCGGCGGATGGAAAAGGTCAGGTTGTCCTGCATGGCCAAGGCGCCCGGCTCGGAAATTTTCAGAATCCCGTGGCCCGGTCCTTTGGAGGGGTTGTCGATGTACTGTGCTTTCACTGCGCGCCTCCCGCGGGGGCGTTGATGCTGAAGGTTTCAATGATGCCGGCCAGTTTGGAGTTGGCTACGGGGTCAAAATCCATCCCGCCGGAGAAATTCACGTTTTCCAAAATAAGGTGGGTCAGGGCCGCGGCCCAGTCCGTATAAAAGGTGCGGTCGTAAGGGGTGGGATCTTCGCCGATGGCCGGCAGATCCAACACCGACGCCGGCGGGGTGAACACGGTGCGTTCCCGGCCGAACACGGTGATGGTGCGGGCTTTTTCGTTTTTCACGCGTGGGTCCAGGCCCAGCTTGCCGATATAGGTGTTGCAGATGCCGGCGGCCAGGGCGGCCTGCTTGCGGACGATGCCTTCGGTTTCGGTATCGGCGTACCGCGCGGCTTTGCGCAGGTCTTCGGCAATGGCTCCGCGCACGCCGAGACGGGCGAACCCTTTGCCCAACTCGGCCACCAGATCGGCCGCCTGCTTGGCCGGAATGCCGAGCCAGGCCCCCAGTTCGGCGTTTTCGGCCAACTCGCGCAATTGGTCTTTCCAGGCGGACTCGATATGCCCGGCAAAGGCTTCGGCCTCATCCACGGGCAAGGCCGTCGCCGCCTGGGCCGCGTCATCCGCGCCTTCGGGAGCGGGCGGCGGGGTGTCGTCGCCGAAGAGATCACTCAGCATGTCTCCGGCAGAGACGCGCGGCCCGAGAGCGGTGCTTTCCACCGGGCCGTTGCTTTGCGAGGCTTCTTCCTGCATGCGGTGGCGCACCTGGAAGTACAGGTCATAGATGGATTCGTCCCGGATCATCAGCCTGCGCATGAACCGGCCGAAGCGCTGGTTCTGGGCCATGGTCAGCAGACAGGTGGCCAGGTTTTTGGCCAGGATTTCCTTTTGCTTGCGCTCTTCCTCGGTGTCATCCGTGCGCCAGTGGGGACGCAGGCGGGCGACCAGGCGCACGGCGGTCTCGTCCAGGCTGGTGCGGATCTGGGCGCGCTTGAGTTCCGGCTTGCAGATGGGGTCCAGGCGGCGGCGGATGTACGAGATGCCGCCGTCGTTGGGGGTGATGAACGAGGTCCAGACGTCTTTCGGGTTGCCGCAGTAGTTGGCGACCCGGGTGCTTTGCAAAAAGGCTTTTTCAAACTGGCTCACGTAGTCGACTTCCGTGGGGCGCAGGGCTGTTTCGTTGCCGGACGCGTCGTGGTCGAACAGGGCCAGCTTGATGGTCGTGTTGCGCATCAAAAAGATGTTCTTGAAGGCCCCGGTGTCGGTCCATTTGTCCGGCCAGTTGCTGTGCTGGGCAAAGGACTTGATCAGCGAGGACTCGATCCGGATATCCCAGCGGTCGGAAACATCCGTGACGCCGGCCTTGTTTTCGAACTCCAGGTCGCTCTTGGAAAGGATGAAGAACAGGGCGTTCTCCTTTCCGGCGCGGGCCTGGGCCGTTTCGCCGTGGGTGCTTTTCACCCAGTCGTCCACGGCGCCGGAAAGGCCTTTGACCTCAAGCACGCTGGGTCCGATGCAGAGCAGCAGGCTGGTCAGCTCGCGCTCGGCGCAATAGCGCTGGAACAGGTATTCCACCTTGCCGCGCAGAAAGCAGAGCTCCAGGTTTTTGGGGTCTTTAACGTTTTCCGCGAGGTTGGGGAAAATTTCCCGCGAACGGTAGCCGGGGAAGTCCAGCAAGTCGGTGTGCTCGAAAAACTCGGCGGGTTTCTCCCGCATACCGATGACCAACTCGGCCGTAAGGGCGGCCATGTAAGTTTTCGGCGCGCTCAAGGTCTTGCCGCTCGGCAGGCGCACGTCGATGTCGCCGCCGGAGCCGTCGGATATCCCGGCCAGGGCTTCCACGTCGATGATGCTCGAAGCCCGGGGTACCAACGACGACACCGGGCAGAAGGCCTCGGCGGAAAAGTCCATGCGGCGCAGCAGACCGGCCATTTCCCGGTACAGGTGGGTGAACTCTTCGATGCCGTCCCAGATGATTCCGAACAGTTCGGCCCGGTCGTCGTCGGACAGGCGCGGAATCAAAGGCACGACCCGTTCCCAGAACGGCTTGCCGAGCACCTGCTGGGCGCGGGGTTTGTCGTTGAAGTACTTGTGGATGTATTCCTGCAGGTCTTCCACGTCGTCTTCGCTGATCCCGCCGGTCGGGGCGCCGCCCGCGCGGGCCTGGAGCTTGTCCAGCACGGCCAGAGCCGCCTCGCGGTCGGGCTCTTCCATGTGTTTGGCGTCGGAGAAATACGTGTTGGTCAGAATTTTCACCACATCCGTCGGCGTGAGCAGGCGGATCATGACCGGGAACCCGGCCGGGGCCTGACCCGGGGTCAGGGTGAAACGGGTGACTAGGCCGGTGGATTCTTTTCCCCCTGCCGGGTTGATGTCCGTCAGGAAGTCGTAGGCCGTGCCGTCCATGTCGGTCCACAGCTTGCGCTCGGCGTTGCCCGCCAGGGTCGAAACCAGGTAGGACTTGCCCGCCTGGCTGGGGCCGAACACCCCCGCGCACATCTTGCGGGCGGCCGCGCGGCCGCACCCCTTGAAGATGCGGTTCGCCCGGCGAAGTTCCTTCTGGTGCGCGGCAATTTCGCGCCCCACCAACTCGGCGTTGTCTTCAAGCCAACGCCCGGCGGCCTGGGTTTCGCCCGACAGCTTGGAGCACAAATCGGCCAATTTCTGATCGTCTTCGTACATGCGTATCTCCTGGATTGGCAGGCAGGGGCTCCGCCCCTGCACCCCGTCGGGGGGAATGATTCCCCCCGAACCCCCTCAGTGCGGTGACGTTTTGCCTGCAAAACGTCACCGCCTGTGGGAGATTCGGAAAAATGGATTCTCCCGGCCGGGAAGCACGGAGGGAACCGCCTTCTCGGTGTGCCGGGTCTTTGTAACGGCACTTTATCTGTTCCGGCCCGTCCCCGTCATAGAAACGGGCTGCCGGTCTGGCAACATTTCCAAGCATTCCGGCCCGGTGCAGAGACGTTCCGGGTATCCGTCCGGGTCGGAATGCGACGGTAAGGCGCAAACATTCGGTGCGGCACGCCGCGCCGTTAAGACCCGAAAAAACTCTTTTCTGGTTCGCTTCGGCGTATCACCTTTGAACCCGCCGAGTGCGAGTCATCTATCACATGAGGGGTGCAGGGGGAATCATTCCCCCTGCCGGGGACCGGGGCGGAGCCCCGAAGCCGTTTCTCTTTCCCCTCTCCCTACGCGTTGAACAACACCCCGGTATCCAGCCAATATCCTTCGCCGAAGGGCAGCGTCTGCAACCGCAGCTCCACGGCTTTCGCGCCGCCGCGCACTTCCTCGCCGTTTTTGTCCATGACCGAGATGACGCTCAGGGAGCCTTCGTCGTGGTCCTGGGTGGGGGCGTCCGCGTCGACGGCGGCCATGCGGAAGCGCACGGTCACCTTGTAGGGCAGCCTGCCTTCGGACTGCCGGCGGTCGTCTTCGGAAGCGAAGTTCATCAGGTAGAAGCGCGTGGTGGGCCAGCGCTCGACCGGGAACTGGCGGAAACCGACGGACAGCGGCCCGGTGAAGGGAATCTCGCGTTCCACCTCTTGCTCTTCTTTGCCGGCCACGTCGACCTCAAACCAGACTTTGGGCTTGGGCAGACGGCCGGTGGTGTCCATTTCCCCGATGTAGCGGGCCGTGGAGGCCAGACGCAACTCCGAGGCGGCAAAGGAAAACGCTTCCAAATGGCCTTCGGACAGGGCGCAGAGAATGGCCCCCATCGAGACCGTGGTCTTGGGGTCGGTGATCATCCCGAAGGGGTCGGCGAACGGATACCAGCGCCCGGTGCGGTATTCGCACATGGGGATGATCCGGTCGGCAGGAACGGGCAAACGCGCGGCCACGGTGTTGATGATGCCCGAAAGCCGGCTGGGACGGCCGGTAAGCAGGAGCACGTCGCAGTCGTAGAGGTGAATGACTTCGCAGAGATCGGCCAGGATGCGGCCCATGCTGGTTTGCACGGTGCGCTCCATGGCCGCCGGGCTCATGGGCAGGCTTACCTGCATAAGGTTGAAATCCAGGTGGGGCGCGGCGCGGCGCACGGCGTTTTCCAGGTAGGCGATGACCGCCTCGCCCGGCATGGGGGCCGGGGAGAAGGGCAGGTCCTGCTCTTCCAGGGAAAGGCCAAAGAAGTCGGCCAGTTTGTAGGCCACGGCCGGGCTGTGAATGGGGTCCGCCGCCTCATAGGCCGCCAAAAGCCCCAGGGCGGCCGGCACGGCCACCTGCCGGGTGAACTGCGAGCGCAGGTTGCGCTGCTCTTGGGAGCTGTCGATGACGTCGCGGCCGAAACACTGCCCCAGAATGGCCCGGGGGTTGGACGCGCCGGCCTGTTCCATGGCTTTTTCCAGGGCGGGCATGAAGATGTCGGACAACACCCCGCGCACGATGTCGTCGCCGGCGATGTTGAAGCCGTCGCGCAGCAGGATGTGGGGACGCAGCCGGGCGGCCGAGCTTTCGTCGTTGTCCAGGGTGAAGTCGGCGATGCTGAGGTCCGTGGTGCCGCCGCCGATATCGATGCTGGCCACACGCAGGCTGTGCCCGGCGCACCGCTCCGGACGCTCTTTGCCCATGAGGCGGAAGAAGGAGTGGGCGTCGCCCTGGAACTTGTGCGAGATTTCGTTGTACAGGTAAACAAGCTGGGTGCAGGTGGCTTCATCCCAGTTGCAGCGGGTTTCCGGGCTTTGCCGGTAATCGCCGATATTGGCCACCCGGCGCGGACCGGGTTGGATGTACCATTCGTTCCAGCCCAGGGCTTCCCAGACCGTGCGCACGGCAAAGCGCACCCAGCGGCGGTAGATGCGCTGCTCGGCGATGGCCATGCCCGAGGGCACGGTGAAGATCACCCGGCGCAAACGGCGGGGCAGGTCGGAAAGCTCACGGCGTGAGCGCTGGGCCGGTGAGTTGATGGTCACCAGGGCCTGCATGAGCACTTCGGCCAGCAGGAACATCATCAGCGAACTGCGGGTGAACTGGCTTTCGAAAGCGATGTCGCGCTCTTGCTTGGTATAGAGCGGGTTGGCCCGGATGGCCGGGTCGTCGAAGCACGAAAGCGGCGTGCCCATGTGGTTGACCTGCTTGGCGAACGCGCCGCGCGTGACCATGGGTTCGTAGTTGCCGCCGGTGTTGAAGCGCCAGGTCGGCTTCCAGATGCGCTCGTCCCAGAGATAGCGCTTGGGGCTGGACATGCCGGTGGTGCCTTCGGTGCACTTGGCGAACGTGGCCAGGCGGGCGGCCTCCGGCCCCATGCGCACGGCCGAGGGCCAGGGGAAGGCCGGGGTCTTGCGCCCGGAAAGCCGGGAGTGGGCATCGTCGCCGAAAGAGGCTTCCGCGAACTCGATCCGGGTGGCAAAGGGCTCGGTGTAGAGGTGCTCCGGCTTGCTCAGGTCGCGAATCTGCAACAGGTAGCTGTTGTTCAGGCTGGTCGGGCGTTGGGGCGGGGTTTCCACCAAAATGCCCGTGGTCCGCGAGTTGCCGATGTCGAGGATCAGGTCCACGTCCACGGGCGTGTCCCGGCCGGGGTTGATCACCCGCACGGCCAGATCCGGGAGCAACCGGTGCAGCACATCCAGGAACGTCAGGTAGTTGGCCAGATACTCCATGACAAAAGGAGAGTCTTCGCGGCGCTTGCGGGTCTTTTCCCGGCGGGCTTCATCGATGGCGAAGAGCCAGCGATCGACCCAGGCGGCGTTGACGAACCAGGTGTTGTCGCGCACCCGCCAGGCAGACGCGAAAACCGCGCCGGCCGCCACGTCGTCGGGCGAAAGGGCACAGGTGTGTTCGGTCTGGGTGGGTTCTTCCACGGTGGTGTCGAAGGCCACGACGATGCGCAGGCGCTTGGAGCCTTCCGTCGGAGCGGCCACCCGGCACCGGGCCCAGTTGGAGGGACCGGGGGTGAACATGGGCTCGCCGTCCGGGCGTCTGACTTCGCGCATGCGCAGGACCGGCAGGGGAATCCACTGGTCGAAGAAGCACTCCAGGCTTTTTCTGGCTTCGATCTCGTAGTCCGGCGCTTCCGCAACGGCGGCTCCGGTCACCAGATCGAAACGCCGGCCGTTTTCATCCTCGTCCAGGCAGATCAACTCAAAGGCGTCACGGCCGTCGCCCTGGGCTTCGGGCCTGCGTTTTTCACGAAACGCGCGGGAAAAACGCAGGATTTTGGGGTCCAGCCCGTCCGGGTCGATGTCGAAATCCAGGAATTGTGGGCAGCCGCCGGGGATGAGACTTACCGGGTAGTTGTACTTGGGTGCTTCCATATTCTCGAGTATTCCTTTTCATTCTCGGCCGGGGATGCGGGGGTGTTCCGCCACGTATCGGCCCGGCCGGACTCTCTCAACCGTCAAACAATGCGACGCGGCGCGGAAAACCGACCGGTCGGTGAAAAAGGGGTCACGGCATCCGGCGCGGGACAACCGTCCGCTTTGCCGCCGAGGACCGAAGCGCGCTCGAAGCGTCTCGGGGCATACTGAAGATCTCCGGCCGACGCGGATCGGGCGACGTGTGTTTCCGCAACGATCTGGAACGGCTCGCCGGCGCGGTTGCGGTCGCCGAAGCCGACCACTCGGGAGCCGGCCACAAGGCCGCTGCAACCCGTCGCGCCGGCTTCGCGCGCAAACAAGGTTCCATCCAGGCTCGACCGGGGGACCGATCCCGGCATGGGCGTCGGGTCCGGCGGGAGGGTTCCGGGCGGTGGATCCGGGGTGGTGGGCAACATGTCCCCGATCGAAGGCGGTTCCCCCGGCGCGGGTTCCGGCCGAAACGGCTTCTCGGCGGGGGCGGGCACCACAATGGGAACCGGCACCATCAGCACCGGCATGGGCTTGGCCGGTTCCGTGCCGGGAGCCGGAACCGCCGGGGTGGGCTGGGTCGGCGTCTCTCCAGGCGGCGGTACCATATTCGGGACCATCGGAGCGGGTGTGCTCGGCGTCTCGGCGGGACTCGGCACCACCGGAGCGGGCTTCGCCGGTGTCTCGGCCGGAGCCGGAACGGCCGGAGCGGGATTTTCCGGTGTCTCTGCGGGAACCGGAAGCATGGGCGCCGGTTGGCCCGGCACGGCCGGGGCCGGCTGGGGCGGAGTTTCGACCGGCGCGGGAACCGTGGGCATCGGTTGGGCGGGCGTCTCCACGGGAGCGGGAACCTCCGGGGCGGGCTTCGTCGGCGTCTCGGCGGGAGCGGTCGCCGGAGACTTCGGCTCTTCCGGCTCCGCATAGGGGGTCGGCACCACCACCGGCGTCGGCCGGGGCGGCCGTTCTCCGGGGGCCAAATGGGTGGGGGCGGGGTTGGGCGTTTCGCCCGGCGGGGTCTGAACCGACGGGGCAGGTTCCTGGTCGCCCGTTTTTGCGCGTTCGAGCAGCCTGCGGGTCAGCCGTTCAAGCTCTCGTTGCGGGTCATCTTCCTTGTTGCCGTCGTCAAGGGGGGGCGCGGGCTCATCAGGCGAGGTCGGCGTTTCGGCCGATTCAGGATCTTTGGAAGCGTCGCCGGTTAACCCATCCGGCAGGTATTTTTTCAGACTTTCGGGCACATACGTGTGCACGTCTTCCGGCGTCCAGCGGGTGAACCAGTCCGGCATATGGTCGCGCAGGTATTCCGGCGCATATTCTTTGGGGGCGAAAAGCAGGAACGCGCCAAAGAGCAGCAGGGCCAAAAGCAGCAGGAACAGGAAAAAGAGCAGCAACACCTTCAGCCAGGTCCGTCCTTTTTGGGATGCGGGAACCTCGGGGGTGGATTCCGGAGCGGGTTCGACCATCGCGAGGGGAGCGGATTCCAGAAGAAGTCCGCCGGCGGGAACAACGCTTTCGGCGTGCGCCGGGGCGGCCCCCCAGCAGGTCACCACGGGCTGGGAACCGACTAGGTAAATGTGCGACGCGTCGGGAAAGCGCAGGGCCAGAGCCAGAACGTTGCCCCGGATGACCTTGGAACCCTCTTGGCTGTTCTTCAGCTGCTCGGCCAGCTCGCGGATGTCGTCGGATAATTCGGCCACACGGGCCTGCGTCCGTTCCTGTTCGTCGGGCGAAAGGTCGGCGAAGGGGCGGATGTCGCCCTCGGCCGCGGTGTACCAATCCGTGGACGCGCCGGTGATGTCGTGCGCGGGTTCGGCAAACAGCAGGGCATGATCCGGGCCGAGAGACGTCGCGATCGCGCTGATCTGGGCATAGCCGTCGGCGGCGGCGATACCCTGATAACGCAAGACCTCGAAAGCCTTACGGGAAGAAGTGGCAAGCCGGCGTGTACTCATGCCTGTCTCCGGCCGATGCGGGCGTTACAGCGTCTTTTCGGTGAAGATGCCCGCCGGCCGTTTGCTTCTGCATTCATTCCACACCCTGACGGAGATGTCGTTTCGCGAATACTCCGGCAAGGGGTCCCTTTTCGTCTCATCCCGACTACTCGCGGCGGAAGGGGTTTTTCCAGCGGGTGCGTTCGCCTTCAAGCGCCTGCCCATAGCAGTCGGCCTTGTTGCCGGCGCCCTGAGTGCAGTCCACCTGCTCCGGCACAAAGCGGGGACTTCTTTGGCAGGGAGCGCCGTCCGCGTTGAACCGCAATTTGCCGGAGGAGTCGAAACGGGCGCGGGCGGCGCCGACGCACCGATCGCCCCGACCCATCAGGACTTCCCGCGTGCCCCTGCCATTTTTGTCGAAGCAGTAGCGCACGTCAATGGGTTCGCCGTAGATTCTGTCCGTCATGCCGGTTTCGGATTTCCAGCAGCCTTCCAGGAAGCTCAGATCGTTGTTTGCCTTGGCGTCGTCGGGAATGACCATTGCCTCGCCTTTGCGGGGCTTGGGCTCCGGCTTTGGTTCCGGCTTCGGCTCAGGTTTTGGCTCGGGTTTGGGTTTCGGCTCCGGCTTGGGTTTTGGCTCCGGTTTCGGCTCGGGTTTCGGTTCTTCCTTGGGCGGTTCCGGCGTGCTGGGCAGCAGCTCGGCCACCATGGGCGGCTCTTCGGCCGGCGGGGTCTCCACCACCGGTTCCGGCTTGGGTTCTTCGACCATGGGCGGTTTGGGCTCTTCACGTACGCACATGGCCGCGCGCTCGACCAGTTTGATGCGCAGTTGTTCGATTTCCTTGCGCAGGTCGTCTTCTTGTTTGCGCTCATCGTTCAGGGCCGCGAGAATCTCCGGCGGCACCTGCACGCTTTCGGTTTCAGGCTTTTTCTCGGCGCAGCCGGGCGCGTACTTTTGCAGGTACTCGGGCGCGCAGCCGCCGGGGCCGAAGAGCATAAACGCCGCACAAAGCAACCCGGCCAACAGCAGCAGGCCGAGCAAAATATACAGCAGGGCCCTCCACCAGGCGAAGTCGGTCGCGGTGGCGGCGACCGTGGCCGCCGCAGGAGCGGCCGTCGGCTCGGGTTCGGGGGCCGGCCGAGCGGGCGCGGGACGGGCGGCTCCGGCCCGAATCATATCTTCCGGGGCGACTCCGGTGTGGGCCGGGACAAAGCCCCAGCAGGTCACCACCGGTTGGGAGCCGACCAAGTAAATGTGCGAGGCGTCCGGAAAACGCAGGGCCAAGGCCAGAACATTGCCCCGGATGACCTTGGGCCCTTCGTTGCTGCTTTTCAGCTGCTCGGCCAAGGTACCGATGCCGCCGGCCAGTTCGGCCACGCGGGACCGAACCCATTCTTGCTCGGCGGGCGAAAGCGCCGAGAAAGATCGGACGTCGCCCGTCGCCGCGGTGTACCAGTCCGTGGTTACGCCGGAAGCGTCATGCATGGGCTCGGCAAAGAGCAGAGCGTGTTCGGGGCTGAGCGAAGCCGCGATCGCCTGAATCTGGGCATAGCCGTCGGTGGCGGCTATGCCTTGGTAACGCAACGCTTCCAGATCGTTGCGGGAAGACGCGGCAAGCCTGCGTGTGCTCATGCGGGTCTCCGGTTGGGGGAACGTCCGGGGGACGTCGTCTTCATGCGGGCGTTTGGCAACCGCCCACTTCTGCATCTTTTTTGCGGCATGGTGGGGGCATCATCCCATAAACGATTTCTCGGGAAAAGCACTTTCACGACAACCGACCCTATTTGCTGCGGCGGAAAGGGTTTTTCCAACGGTCCCCGCTGCCGAACTCTTGGCCGTAGCAGTCGGCCTTGTCGTCGCCCCCTCGGGTGCATTCCACATACTGCGCTCCAAAGGTGCCGGTGCTTTGATTGCAGGAAGCGCCGTCCGCGTTCAGAATCAGTTTGCCCGATGCATCGAAGCGGGCGCGGGCCGGACCAACACACCGTTCGCCCCAGTTCAGCAGCTCCTCCCGCGTACCCCGGCCGTTCTTGTCGAAGCAGTAGCGCAGGATAACCGGTTCTCTGCGGATGGTGTCGACCAAACCGTTGTCGGAGTCCCAGCACCCTTCCAAAAAGCTCAGGTCGTTGTTCTTTTTGGCGTCGTCGGGAATGCTCAGCTCTTCGCCTTTCCGGGGTTTGGACGTCGGCTTGGGAACAGGCTTCGGCTCCGGCTTGGGTTTTGGTTCCGGCTTGGGCTGCGGCTTCGGTTCTTCCTTGGGCGGCTCGGGTGTGCTGGGCAACAGTTCGGCCACCATGGGCGGTTCTTCCTGCGGTTCGGGTGTGCTGGGCAGCAGGTCGGCCACCATCGGCGGCTCTTTGATTCGCGGTTCCGGGGCAGGCGGGGTCTCCACCACCGGCTCGGGCTTGGGTTCTTCAACCACGGGCGGCTTGGGCGCTTCGCGCACGCACAGGGCCGCGCGTTCCACCAGCTTGCTGCGCAGTTGCTCGACTTCCCTGCGCAGGTCGTCTTCCTGTTTGCGCTCATCGCTCAGAGCCGCGAGAATTTCCGGCGGCACCTGCACACTGGTGGTTTCAGGCTTTTTCTCGGCGCAGCCGGGTGCGTATTTTTGCAGGTACTCCGGCATGTTCGGGCCGAAGAGCAGGAAAACGCCAAGGATCAACCCGGCCAAAAGCAGCAGACCGAGCACAATATACAGCAGGGCCTTCCACCAGGCGAAGCCGGTCGCGGTGGCCGCAACAGGAATGACCACAGGAACGTTTTCGGTTTCCGGCTCAGGCTCGGGAACAGCGGCGGCGACCGCCGGCGCGGGGCGGACGGCTCCGGCCCGAATCATGTCTTCCGGAGCGACTCCGGCTTGGGCCGGGACAAAGCCCCAGCAGGTCACCACCGGTTGGGAGCCGACCAGATAGATGTGCGAGGCGTCGGGAAAACGCAGGGCCAAAGCCAGAACATTGCCCCGGATGACCTTGGGCCCTTCGTTGCTGTTTTTCAGCTGTTCGGCCAGGGCATTGATTCCGCCCGCCAGTTCGGCCGTGCGGGAGCGCGTCCATTCCTGCTCCGCGGGCGAAAGTTCGGCGAACGATCGGATGTCGCCCGTCGCAGAGGTGTACCAATCCGTGGTTCCGCCGGGGATGTCGTGCATGGGCTCGGCAAAAAGCAGGGCGTGCTCGGGGCTGAGCGACGCGGCGATCGCGTAAATCTGGGCATAGCCGTCGGTGGTGGCTATGCCCTGATAACGCAGCGCTTCCAGCTCTTTACGGGAAGAGGCGGCAATTCGGCGTATACTCATGCCCATCTCCGGTTCTCGGAGCGCCGGGGCGTTCCTTTTGCGGGAGCGTTCGGCCGTAGCCCGCTCCCGCAACCATTATTCATCTTGTCGAACATATCATTCCACAAACAATTTTCAGGGAAAGCGTTGCCGTTCCGAACGCGTCATTTGCTGCGGCGGAAGGAGTTTTTCCAACGGTTGCGTTCGCCGCCACGTTCTTGGCCATAGCACATGGCTTCGCTGCCGGAGCCTTGGGTGCACTCCACCCCGTGGGGGTAGAAGCCGCCGCCCCGAGCGCACGAGGCCCTGTCGGCATCCATGACCAGCTTGCCGGAAGAGTCGAACCGCGCCCGCACCGGACCGACGCAACGCCGGCCGCTCTTGGTGGTGATTTCGCGTGTGCCCTGCCCGCTTTTGTTGAAGCAGTAACGCACGTCGATGGGTTCGCCGGTGGTGGAGGCCACCAGCCCGGAATCGGAATCCCAGCAGCCTTCAAGGAAGCTGAGATCTTTGTCTTTCTTGGCCTGATCCGGAATCTTCAGGCCTTCGCCTGCCTTGGGCTCGGGTTTGGGCTCCGGCTTCGGCTTGGGTTCCGGCTTGGGTTTGGGTTCCGGTTTCGGCTCGGGTTTCGGTTCTTCCTTGGGCGGCTCCGGCGTGCTGGGCAGCAGATCGGCCACCATGGGCGGTTCCTCGACCGGCGGGGTCTCCACGACCGGCTCGGGCTTGGGTTCTTCGACCACAGGCTGCTTCGGCTCTTCGCGCACGCACATGGCCGCGCGTTCGACCAGCTTGATGCGCAGTTGCTCGATTTCTTTGCGCAGGTCGTCTTCTTGTTTGCGCTCATCGTTCAGGGCCGCGAGAATCTCCGGCGGCACCTGCACGTTGGTGGTCTCAGGTTTTTTCTCGGCGCAGCCGGGCGCGTATTTTTGCAGGTACTCGGGTGCGCAGCCGCTGGGACCGAAGAGCATGAACGCGGCAAAGAGCAACCCGGCCAGAAGCAGCAGGCCGAGCAGAATATACAGCAGGGCCTTCCACCAGGCGAAGCCGGTCGCGGCCGCCGCGACCGTGGCTGCCGCCGGAGCGACCGCGACTTCCGGTTCGAGCGCGGGAGCGGGTGCCGGGGCGGGGCGGGCGGCTCCGGCCCGAATCATGTCTTCCGGGGCGACTCCGGCGTGGGCCGGAACAGAACCCCAGCAGGTCACCACGGGCTGGGCGCCGACCAGGTAGATGTGCGAGGCGTCCGGAAAGCGCAGGGCCAGATCCAGCACGTTGCCCCGGACGACTTTGGGGCCTTCGGTGCCGGACTTGAGCTGCTCGGCCAGTTTTTTGATTCCCCCGGCGAGATCGGCGACGCGCGAGCGCGTCCATTCCTGCTCTTCGGGTGAAAGCGAGGCAAAGGGCCGGATGTCGCCCTCGGCTTCGGTGTACCAGTCGGTGGAAACGCCGGAGGCGTCATGCATGGGTTCGGCAAAGAGCAAGGCGTGTTCGGGGCCGATGGAAGCGGCGGCCGAACGGATCTGGGCGTAGCCGTCGGTTGCGGCGATGCCTTGGTAGCGCAGGGGCTCCAGGTCGCTACGGGAGGTGACGGCAAGATGGCGCGTGCTCATGGCCTACCCTCACTCCGCCGGGGAGGCGTTGATGCCGTTTTCTTTCATGAACCGGATCAGATCTTCGCCGGGCAGGGCGACCCCCGACTGGCTGTAGGAATCTTTGACGGCCATGGCGATCATGGTGTTGATCCCCACGACGACGCCTTTTTCGTTGATCAGGGGGCCGCCGCTGTTGCCCTGGGAAAGGGGCGCGGTATGCACGATGAACGGCGGTTTTTTCTCCAGAACAACGCTGATCACGCCTTCGGAATAGACCACTTCCGGGGTGGAAGCCGAGTCGCCGTCCAGCAGGGCCTTCAGCTTGGGATCCGAGTTGGTGATGAAAGCCGGAAAGCCCCAGGCGCTCACCCGTTCGGTGCGTTTGCCCGAAGGCGCGATGCGCAGCACCGGAACCTTGGCGGCCGCCTCGTCGGAAATGCGCAGCAGGGCATAGTCTCTGCTTTCATCTTTGCTGAGGGCGATGATCCGGGCGGGTTGCATGCCCCCCAAGGTCTTGTTGCCGACAAACACTTTGGCCGTGGGGGTTCCGACCACGTGGGCGTTGGTGGCCACGACGCCGGGGGCTACAAAAAAGCCTGAGCCGGTGACCAGCCCGTCGCCCCGCATGGAAATGATAAACACCGTGGCCGAGTCCATGAGATCGGCGACCGTCGCGGGCGGCTGTCCGGCCTGGGGAGCCGGGGTGCTTGTCTGCGGCACCGTGCCGTTGCCCGAAGGAACGGTCGGCGTCTTGGGCGGTATGCCCGCGCCGGGGGGCGGGGTCTGCTCTTTGCCGTATGACGGGTCGGGTTGGGCTTTCTGAGGGGGCAGGCCGAGCAACTCGGGCAGCGCGCAGGGGTCTTCCCGCAGCAGAGCCAAGAGACGATCCCGCTCGGACTGCAAACTTTGCAGCCGGGCGCGCTGGATGTCTCGAAATTCGTCGGGCAGCGTGACGGTCACGACGGCTTTGGACGTTTCCTGCTTCCAGGGATGGAGGAAGAGGAGCAGGACGGCGGCGGCCAGACCCAGCAGCATGCCGATGATGATCCACAACAGGGGATGACGCCAAAATCCGCCTCGGCGTTGTTGCTGTTCTTCCGGGCGGGAGGTGTCGGCGGTGCTCATGGTGTTGTTTCCGAGGGTGGAACGTTTATGAGACCCGGAACATGCGGCGGGCCGCATGTTCCGGGAAGGAAACGACAAGGCTGAAAATGGGTTAGCTCATCAGGTCCTGAGACTGGCGATTCATGGAAGCCAGGCGCTCACGCAAAGCGGCCTCTTCGGCCTTGGCGTCGGAGACCGACTTGTCCATGGTGTCGGTCTTTTCCGCCAGCTTGTTGAGCTGCCGGCCTTCGGGAGTATCGAGCTTGGCGGAAACCGGCGCGGTCTTGGTGGCCGGCGCGGGCGCCTTGCGCGAAGCCGTGGATGTGTTTGGCTTGGCGGGGGCGGGCTTCTGCGCTAGTTGCTCCTTGGGCACGCCCATGCGGCCGGCTTCCTGATCCAGAGCCTGGCGGTATTGCGCGGCGACCTGGGCGTTTTCGGTGCTTACCTGGCCCACGATGCGGGCGGCTTCGTCCATGCCGGAGGCGACTTCCGTATAACGATCACGGAATTGTTCTTTGGTCATGCGGCCGGCTTTGAATTCCGAAACCGCGACGGTGAACTGGCGATCGTAGCACTGCCGCGAGAATTTGGCGGCGGCGGTGGCGCGGTCGAGGTTGGTGATGTCGCCGTCGATTTGCGACACGTATTCGGCCAGGCGCGCGGTATCTTCACGCTCTTGCTCGGCGGAGCTGGTGGCATACCCCGCGGCGCCGCCCACGGCGGCTCCGGCGGCGGCCCCGACGGCGGCGCCGCTGGCTTTTCCGGTCAGCAGGTAGCCGCCGATGGCGCCGATGACGGCCCCGGCGGCCGCGCCGCCGGCCGTGCTTTTGGCCACGGCATGCTCCGATTTACGCAGATCCGCAATGGGCTGATAGCAGTCGGGATAGTGGTTGACCTTGGTGGTCTGGGCGCCGTATTTGCTGGAGCATCCGGCGGCGAAGACGGTCAAGGCAAGCAGGCAAAGGACGACGCGTGAACGGCGCGGTGCGCATGCTGCGGTAAAAAGGCTCATTCTGGCGACCTCTTGTAGGGTTAAATGGGGGCATGTGGCCCGATGGCGCGGACTATACCTCAAGCCCGTAACAAATACAAATATCCCTCGACGGATCGGCTTATATTCCCCGTTGCACGGGGAATATCATTCCATCCTGAGGTAATTGCTCCCTCGCGGCCTGTTACGCATCAACGCGTGAAGGACGCCGTCGTTGTCATGTCGCGGCGCGTTGCGGACCGCCGCGTTTTTTTCCGCTGGTGGAAATCCGCGTCAGTTGCTTGAGACGTTCGTCCACCCGGGCGTAGAGAGAACCCTTGGTGTACGAGCCGTCTTTGCGGCGTCGCCCGGCGGGCAGGCCGGTCAGCAGTTCCATGGCCTCGGTGATGTCTTCCACGGCATAGATGTGGAAGGTGCCGGCCTCGGCCGCCCGGACCACATCCTCATGGAGCATCAGGTGCTCGATGTTGTCGCGCGGGAGGATCACCCCCTGCCTGCCGGTGAGACCATGCCGCCGGCAGACTTCAAAAAAGCCTTCAATCTTGCGGGTCACTCCGCCCACGGCCATGATCCGCCCGGACTGCCCGATGGCCCCGGTAAAGGCCAGATCAAGGCGGATGGGCGCGTCGGCCAGGGCCGAAAGCAGCGCGGCCAGTTCCGCGCCCGAGGCCGAGTCGCCCTCGATGCCCGCGTAGCTCTGCTCAAAGCCCAAGCTTCCCGCGAGCACCAGGGGTTTGTCGCGGGCGAAGCTGTCGAGCAGATAGCTTTTCAGAATCATCACGGCCTTGGTGTGGATGGGCCCGCCCAGTTGGGCGTCGCGCTCAAGGTCCACAATGCCGTCGGAACCGGCCCCCACCGAGCAGGAAATCTGGTGCGGCAGGCCGAATTCAAAGTCGCCGTAAAACGAGACCGCCAGGCCGTTGACCTTGCCCACGGCCGCCCCGTCGGTGGACACCCGGATGATCCGCCGGTCGTATTCTTCCAGAAAGGCTTCCTCCACCAGATTGGAGCGGAAGGTTCGGGCGTCTTGGGCCTTCTGGAGAAGCGCTTTGTCCACCAGGTCTTTCCCGGCCATGGACGCATACGCCGAGGCTTCCACCAAGAGTTCCCGGATGCGCGGGATCTTCAGAGAAAGCTTTCGCTGATCCTCAATAAGGCGCGAACCGTAGTCCACCACGCCGGCCAGGGCCTCACGATCAAAGGGAAGCAGGCGGTCGTCTTCGATGATCCGCTTGATGTGCCCGAGGTAAACCCGAATACTCGTGCTGTTGCGCGGCATATGTTCGGTGAAGTGGGCCTTGATTTTGAACAGCTTGCTGAAGCGCTCGTCGTTTTCCAGCAGCAGCTCGTACAATTCTTCGCGGCCCACAAGAATGACCTTGACCTGCAGGGGGATGGGATCCGGCTGCAGCCCCTTGGGGCGTGAGGCGTCTTCGTCGCCCGTGTCCTCAATGCGCGAAACGCCGGAGCGCAGGGTGCGCAACAAGGCTTCCCAGGCGGAAATTCGGCTGAGCACGTCGTCCAGGTGCAGTACCAGGTAGCCGCCCGCGGCCCGATGGATCGAGCCGGCCTTGATCAGGGTGAAATCCGTGACCAGAGCGCCCATTTCCGCTTCGCGCTCGATGCAGCCCATGAGGTTGGCCAGGGTGGGGTGATCGTCGAAGATCACCGGCGAACCCAAGGTTTCCGCGTTGTCCACAAAGAGGTTGATGTCGAAATGCGGACCGATGTCGTCCGGGCGGAACTCGTCGGCCGGGGACGAGGCGGATGGGGGACGCGGGATCGCGCCTTGCTGGTCGTGAGCTTCTCTGGGCAGCAGGCTGTCCGCGTTGTCCAGAATATCGGCGCGCAGCTCGCGGAAAAAGTCTTTGAGCTTGTCGGCATTGCAGACGGGCAGGAATTTTTCCACCAAGGGATCGAAAAAGGTCTGCAACACACCATCGAGCAACTCCCGCTCAAGGTTGCGCTCCTGATCGAGAAAATCCTGCTCGGCTTTGGCCAGCTTGCGCAGATACCCGCCGATGGGTTCCAGCAGACTGTCGCCTTTTTGCTTGAGTTGCTTGCGCAACCCCTCATCCAGGCTCTCGAATTCCTCTTCGTTCAGGCGCTTGCCCTCAAGCAGAGGGTAGAGGGTCATGCTCCCGGCTTCGTCCATGTCCAACTTGAAGCCGCCGGCTCCGGCCAGCTTGTGCATGTCGTTGAGCAGGCGTTCGCGCCGGGTCTGAAAGCGGTCCATGATCGCGCTGCGGCTGCGGGCGAATCCCGGGCGTTCCACCCGCAGGGCGGCTTCTTTGCGCAGGCGGGGCAGCAGCTTGCTCAGGGTCGCCTTCAGCTTGCGCCCCTGCCCGGCGGGCACGGCGATCAAAACCGGGCGGTCCGGGTCCTGAAAGTTCGAGACGTAGATCAGATCCGGCGGGGTCTTGCCTTTCTTGGCGCGGGGGGCGAGGAATTCGCGCAAAAGGTGCGAACGCCCGAGTTCCGGCTCGCCCGCCAGAAAAATATTGTATCCGCCCGCCGTGATGTGCAGACCCAGCTCAAGGGCCTGAAGCACGCGCTGTTGGGGGCTGTGCCGGTTGCCGTTGACGGGAATCTCCGCGCTGGTGGCGTAGGGAATGCGCTCCGGCGGCAGAGCCGCCCGCAAATGGGTGGAACGCAGAAGTTTATACGCCATTTTCGCCCTCCACGGCATACAGTTCGCGCAAAAGGTCGGCGCCGCCGGCGGCCTTGATTTCCTCGGCCAGAGCCAGGCCCAGGTCGCGGGCCTTGGACGCCGCACCGACGCGGACGCGACGGATGATCCGTTCACCCTTCGGATCGGCCACCAGACCTTCCAAGGTCACGTCATCGCCGCTCAGAACCGCGAAGCCCGCGATGGGCACCTGGCAACCGCCTTCCAGGCCGGCGAGAAAGCCGCGTTCGGCCGCGACGCAGGCCGCTGTGGGCGCGTGGTTGAGGGGCGCGAAGATTTCATGCAGATCGGCGCGGTCTTGCCGAAATTCAATGCCCAGAGCCCCTTGACCGCAGGCGGGCAAAAAGGCGGGGGGCGCGAGCCGGGCCATATGCGGCGCGCGCAGGCCCAGGCGGTTCACTCCGGCGGCGGCCATAACGATGGCCTCGAACTGGCCGTCGAGCAGTTTTTTCAGGCGGGTTTCCACGTTGCCGCGCAAGGAAACGATCTCCAGGTCCGGGCGCAGGAGCAGCAACTGGGCCTGACGGCGCAGGCTGCAGGTGCCCACGCGCGCGCCGTGGGGCAGGGCCTTGAGGTTCGCGTACAACGCCGAGAGGAATAGGTCCGTGGGGTCTTCGCGTTCCGGCACGGCGCCCAGAATCAGGCCTTCCGGCAGCTCCATGGGCACGTCCTTCATGGAGTGAACCGCGAGATCCGCCCGGCCGTCCAGCAGGGCTTCTTCGATTTCCTTGACGAACAGCCCTTTGCCGCCGACCTTGGCCAACGGCACGTCCAGAATGATGTCCCCTTTGGTCTTGAGGACCAAAAGCTCCACGGCGGCGCCGGTGCGTTTCTCCAAAAAGGCCTTGATGTGCTCCGCCTGCCAGAGAGCCAATCGGCTGCCGCGCGTGGCGATGGTAAGTTTGCCCATATTTCGCTCTATTTGCAGGTGGAACAGTTGCCGCCGGAACAAGAGCCGCAGGCGCTTCTGCCGGAGGTGGGGTATTTCATGACCTGACCCACCCGCGACGGCGCGGGGGTGTGCAGCACGGGGCTGGACATCAGGCGTTCGCAAGCGTTCCCGCCACAGGTCGGGCAGGGGGGAACGGCGTTGCCGAAGACCAATTCTTCGAAGTCTTTGTCGCACTTCGAGCAGTGATATTCATAAATGGGCATGGGGAATCTCCTTGCGGCGGGCCGGGCATCCAACCGGATGTCCGTGCCTACAGCGGCAGTGGCTCGTTGCCTTCCAGCCAAGGGGTGAGGGCGGCGGCGTTTTCAAACAGATAATGGTCCGTGAGGCCGCACAGCAGGTGCCCCACGGTGATGTGCACTTCTTGGATCAGAGCGGTGTTGTGACCGGGCACGTCGAGCACGGCGTCGCACAGCGGAGCGACTTTGCCGCCCCCCTTGCCCAAAAGGCCCAGGCAATACACCGATTGCTCACGGGCCGCTTCCAGGGCTTTGACCAGGTTCATGCTGTTGCCCGAGGTGCTGATGACCGTGAGCACGTCGCCGGGCGCGGCCAGGGCCTGAACCTGCTTGGAAAAGATAAAGTCGAAGCCGAAGTCGTTGCCGGCGGCCGTGATGATCGAAGTATCCACGGTCAGGGCGATGGCCGGCAGGGGAGGACGATCGATTTGGAAACGGTTGACGAACTCGGCCGCCAGGTGTTGGGCGTCGGCGGCGCTGCCGCCGTTGCCGCAAAAAAGAATCTTTCCTCCCTTGGCCAGGGTCACGGCATAGCGCAGGGCCAGATTGGCCACAGCCTGGGCGTTTTCTTCAAAAAACCGTTCCCGAAGCAGGACGCCGGCGCGGGAGTGTTCTCTAATCCGGGCCAAAGGTTTTATCGTGTGGGACATACAATCCTCGTTGGATACGCGCCGTAGGTATATTCCCTCGGCACAACACATAAGTATAGAGTCTTTTCCTTGGGGCGGCAAGTGTCGTTCGGCGGCGTCACCGCCCCCTTTTGCCGTGAGTCGGCTTCAAGCGTCGTTTTGGGTTCTGAGAACAGACCGTGAGGCTCGGCCCGCCCATGCGCTTCCGGGGCGGACCGGCTTCCCGCATGGCCTCGAGTCGACGCCATGCGGAAAAGCGGCGACATCACCGGGGTGTTCGCCTTCGACCTATTTTGCATCTTTGCCCCGCCGGCCGGGGAAGAGAATGATTTTCGGCATGCCGAGCGTCATTTGGATGACGGGAAGGTGAAGAGATTGTGAGGAACGCGCGCGAAATATTGCCAAAATAACGGGTGGGCGTATTCAGGCCTCACGGGCTTTCACCCGGAAAACCTCAGCCTTTACGGAGGCGTTATGCGCACTATTCTTCTTATATCGCTGCTGATTTTCGGTCTTTCAGGGTGCGTGCATCATGGTCGGCATCAAGGAAGCAATTGGAACCGACGCAGCCAAGCCGAATACTCACAGCCCGTGTATATCAACAATTCAAAAACATACGTCAATCGTTCGCAACCGGAACGGCGGCATGGAAACGAGGAACGTGTCGTGGTGATCGACCGCTCCAAGGACCGGGGCGATCACCGACAGGGTGGGTATGGCGACCACCGGCGTGGGGGAGCGAACCACAACCAGGGCGGCTCGCAGTCGATGCGCGGCGGAGGAACCAAAAGCAGATAACCGGAAGTGTCGCGACCGGGGCGGAGTGAGAGGCCGACGGCTTCGCTCGGGTGGACGACGTCGGCGGACCGCGTCAAGCTGTCCGCCGACCATCACGCAAACCCCGATTCGGTTTTTGCCGAATCAGGGTTTGCTCTTGTTGCGGATCGACCAAACGGGGGGCAGAGGGCCGTCAGGACTTGAGGCCGCGCTTGGACGCCTTAAGGGGGTTGATTTTCTTGCCGGTTTCCCCGCCGAGAAGTTTGATCCGGTGCCGGTTCTGCGTGATCAGGGTTTCCGGGTCCAGCCCAAGGGCATTGAGGCGCTCATGGACATTCTGCCGGCCGACCGCATACCGGTTGGTATCGGCAAAGCCGGAGTCCAGGCGGGTTTTGTCGGTGAGGTAAAGGCCTTTGTCGTCGATTGCCAGGCAATAGAGGATGTTGTTCTCTTCAAAAGATTGAATGACCATGTCCGAGGATGTGCCGAAACGGTTTGTCATAGGCGTTCTTCCAGGATTTGCGGTGAAAGGGAATGAAGGCCGGAGCCAAAATGATGTCGAGGACATTTTATGAAAATGAAAGTCAAAGTCAATAAAAAATTCCGGTTCGACCGGGAAAAAAGGAAGAAAGCTTCCGAGACGGCGCTCCGTTTGAGGGCAAGCCGCGGAATATGTGCGCGTCAGCGTTCGGTTTCTGTCGCAAGAAGCCCGGAGATGGGGATGGTGGTCGTCGGAAGCGTATGCGCGTTGAAGGCGCCCGTAAAGAGAAAGCGGGGCTGCCGTATGCCGGCAGCCCCGCGGAGAGGAATGGGAAAATTTTTACCGTTTGGCCAAGACAGCCTTGTAGCTGCCAAGCCGAAGAGGCTTGAAGACGGCCGCGTGTTTGGGTTTGACGGGGCGCGCCTGCTGAATCGGCCGTTCCACTTCCGTGGCGTCGGCGGTCAGGCCGAAGGGAGCCAGTTCCGGCTCTTCATGAAGACGCGCGGCCAGATCCGCCGAGGCAAAGACCACATGCTCATTTTGGGGAGCCGGGGCCGGTTCGGCTTGCGCTTGAACGGCGGCAGGGGCTTGGGGCGGTGCCGCCTGGGCCGCCGGAGCGGCTTCGGGTTTCGTTGCGGAGCCTTCGGTTTTGGGTGCGGTCGCGGCCTGAGCCGCAGGCTTGGCGGCTTCAGGCTGCGAAACGGCCTGGACGTCGGCTTTGGGCGCGGCATCGGCTTGCGCGACGGGCGTGGCGGTTTCAGGTTTGCCGGCGGCCTGCGTCGTGGAAGTCTCTTCAGGCTTGGGCGCGGCCTGGAGCGCGGGGGCCGCTTCCGGTTGAGACGCCGCCTGGGGCGTTGCCGTGGGCTGCAGCGCGGGGCTTTCGGCTTTGGGCGCCGTATCGGCCTGCGCCACGGACTTGGCGGGTTCAGATTTGTCGGTGGACTGCGCCGTGGGGGTCGGTTCGTCTTTGGGCGCGACCTGGGCGGCGGGAGCGGTTTCAGGCTGGGGTGTTGTCTGCGCCGTGGAAACGGCAACCGGTTGGGTCGCGTTCACGGCCTGAACGGTGGGTTTGGCGGATTCGGGCTGCACAGCGGCCTGTGCCACAGGGGCCACGGCCTGAGTGGCGTTCGCGGTTTGCGCGAGGGTTTTGGCGGCCTCGGGGTGCGCGCCGGCTTGGGCGCTGGGAGCGGCTTCGGGCTGCGTTGCGTTCACGGCCTGCGCCACAGGTTTGGCCGTCGGTTTGGCCGCTTGGGTGGCATTGTCGGGAGTGCCGTTGGTGCCGCGCAACACATGCGTGAAGTCGTTGCCTGTACGGCCGGGGATGACAAAAATGGTGCCGTTGGAGGCCTGCAGCAGACTGACCGGCACGGTGCCGCCCTGGATGCCTGCATAAGCCGGGCGAGAGCCGCCGGGCACGCGCTTCCATTGGCCTTCATCGGCGCAACGCACCTCAGCGGCTCGGTCCTTCGTCTGCGTCTGAGCCGAAACCGAAGCGGCGCCGGCGGACGATGCGCAGAGCAAAACCGCGCCGCAAAGCGGCGCAAAGACGAACGACGAGATCTGTCGTGGAAGCATGCCGATATATCCCTTGGCACAGAGTGCCGACGGTTTCATTTGCAGAGTGTCCTACTTGCTGGGGATCTAAGAGGAACCCGAGACTCTGTCAAGAGGGGTTTTAGGCGGCCTGCGGCGCGGCTTTACGGGTGCCGGTCCTGACGGGCGGCGGGAAAATTTATCAGGTAATCGTTTTATTTTTTGGAGGCGGCCGGAGAGTGCGAAAACGCTCGAATTTAGCATCATCGGCATGATGAGGACGGCGGCCTCATGCGGCGTACGCCAATGAGACGCGTCGGCGGCCGTCAAGCGTTCGCCGAGTATACTCGCATGCAATGTATGTCCTCGCCGAAGCAGGTGGTGGACGCTGCTTTGGGCGGAACCTTTACCGGAGTTCCCGCAGATCTCCCAGGATGACGTCGGCCGCGCGATCCACCGCGCCTGGCGGTCCAAGGGCGGCCCGTACTTCGTCCAATTCGGCGCGGATGCGCGGCAGCACGGCCTCGCCGGATTCCGGCGCGAGCCAGGAAAGGATTTTCGCGGCCAACGGCGCGGCGTCGCAAGCCCCCTGCAGCAGCTCGGGGAAAATCTCGCGCCCGGCGATCAGGTTGGGCAGGCCGGCAAAGGGCACTTTGATCAAGGCTCTGCCCACCATGTAACTGACGGGAGACAACTTGTAGCAGATGATCGTGGGCGTTCCGGCCACGGCCGCTTCCAAGGTAACCGTGCCGGAGGCGGCCACAAGCATTTCGCAGGATCGCATGGCCGCCCAGCGGTTGTCCGGCGGCAGAAACTCAATGGGCACATCTTCGGGCCAAAGGGCGCGCAACCGCTCCTCGGCGATGTTCGGGGCCCGCGGGCAGACAAAGGTCACTTGGGGCAGGCGCTGCCGGACGATTCGCGCGGCCGCGCCGAATTCCGGCATGAGCGAGGTGATTTCCCGCGTCCGGCTGCCGGGCAGCAGGCCGACGCGTCCCGGTACGGGCTCGATGCGCGACAGCGACGGGTAATCGACCAGATCGACCAGCGGGTTGCCCACGTAGTCGATTTCCATATCGAAGCGGCGGTAAAATTCCACCTCGAACGGCAGGATGGAAATAAGCCGGCGCACGTGCCGGCGGATGAACTCCGCCCGGCCCTGCCGCCAGGCCCAGACCTTGGGGCTGATATGGTAGTAGACCGGAATATCCAGGGCGCGGGCCGCCGTGATTACCTTGAAGTGAAAATCCGGAGCGTCGATGACGATGACCGCCCGCGGCCTGCGCGCGGCCAGTTCCCGCTTGATGTCCGAAAGCAGGGCGAAGATTTTGGGCAGGTGGCCCAGCACCTCGGTAATGCCCATGACGGAGAGGGACTCGGTGGAAAACAGGGCTTCCAGCCCGGCTGTGCGCAAATGGTCGCCGCCCATGCCGATGAAGGAAAGGGAAGGGTCTTTGCGGCGCAAAGCTTCGAGCAGCATGGCCCCGTGCATGTCGCCGGAAAGCTCGCCGGCGTTGAGCCAGATGGGAGCGGAGGTATTGCCGAACGAGGCGGGGGCTGCGGGCATCACCCGGCCTGATCCTCGTTGAGGTCGACCTCGCGGAACAGATAATCCTGCAGGGCCTGAATCCACGGGCGGGGAGTGATGCCCGTAACCCGGGTGAAGTCGGCCGTGTCCAAAACGGAAAAAGCCGGGCGGGTCGCTTTTTGCGGGTAGGCTTCCGAAGGCACGGCATGCACGACGCAGGCGGCCTGGGCGAGTCGTACGGCCTCGGAGGCCAGCTCACACCAACTGGCCGTGCCGGAGTTGACCACGTGGAACAGGCCGCAGGCCCCGGCTTCCACCAGTTTCAGGGTATATTGGGCCAGGTCGGCGGTGTAGGTGGGCGAGCCGTATTGATCATGCACCACGTTCACGCTCTTTTGCTCGGCGCATCGGTCCAGAATGGCCCGCACGAAGTTGCGCTTTCCGGGGCCGAAGAGCCAGGCCGTGCGCACAATCAGGCAGTTCGGCAATCCCAAAGCGAGCAGGGCCTCTTCGCCTTCGCGTTTGGTCAGGCCATAGACGCTCAAGGGATTCGGCGCGTCTTCCGTGGTGTAGGGAGCATCTTTACGGCCGTCGAACACAAAGTCCGTGCTGAAATGAATCAAACCGAAGGACCGTTCTTTAGCGAAGCGCCCCAGTATGGCAGGCACCGAGCGGTTGAGCAGGCGGGCGGCTTCGGGCTCGTCCTCGGCCCGCTCCACGTTGGTGTAGGCCACGGTGTTGTAAACATGCTCCGGGTTTTCCCGCTCGATCAAGGCGGCCAGCCGTTCACCGGCGTCCGGAGCGGTCAGATCGATATCCGCGCCGCCCAAGGCCAGCGGCGTTCGGCCCGCCGCCCGCAAGGCGTGGCAGATCGCCTGCCCCAGAAGCCCGTGCCTGCCGCCCAGAACCAGATCTTTGGCGTTCATAGTCTGTCTCCGTACTGTTCCCGCATGAAGGTCCGGTAGGCTCCGGAGGTGACGCCCTCCAGCCAGTCGGCGGCCCCGGCATACCAGGCGAGCGTGCGCCGGATGCCTTCCTCGAACGTGACCGAGGGCGCGAAGCCCAGTTCCCGGCCGGCCAGGGAGTAATCCATGGCGTAGCGTCGGTCGTGGCCGGGGCGGTCCGCGACGAAGCGGATCAGGCTTTCCGGCTTGCCGCACAGCGAAAGAATGGTGCGGACCACGTCCAGGTTCGGCTTTTCGGCATTGCCGCCGAAGTTGTAAATCGCTCCGGGCCTGCCGCGCTCCAGGGCCGCGAGCACGCCCCGGCAATGGTCTTCGACAAAAATCCAGTCGCGCACGTTGGCCCCGTCGCCGTAGACGGGCAGAGGCTCGTCGCGCATGGCCCGCATGTACATGAGCGGAATGAGTTTTTCCGGAAACTGATACGGCCCGTAGTTGTTCGAGCAGCGGGTCACGATCACGGGGAAGCCGTAGGTCTCGAACCAGGCCCGGCAGAGCAGGTCGGCCGAAGCCTTGGAGGCGGAATACGGGCTGTTGGGCGCGAGCGGGGTGGTTTCCGTGAACAAGCCTTCCGGCCCCAGGCTGCCGTAAACTTCATCGGTCGAAACCTGGACGAAACGGGGAATGGCCATCTCCCGCGCCAAATCCAGCAGCACCTGTGTTCCGAAGATATTCGCATGGATGAACGGGGCCGCGTCGGCGATGGAGCGGTCCACGTGGCTTTCGGCCGCGAAGTTGACCACGGCCTCGGGGCGGAAGTCCGCGAAAATCCGGCGCATGGCCGGGGCGTCGGCAATGTCGGTCCGCTCAAAACGGTAACGGCCGCCTAAGGCCTTCGCCGGAGCCGTGACATTGGCCGGGTTGCCCGCGTAAGTCAGAACGTCCACGTTGCAGACGGTCCAGTCGGGACGCTCGGCGGCGATCAGGTGCGCGAAGTTCGCGCCGATAAAGCCGCAGCCGCCGGTCATGAGTATACGCATGGGACTCCTTGGAGCGGGCTGCCGACCCGCCGTTTTGCAGTCCCTTATACCCGCCGCTCGGGCCGGAGGTCAATTGGATGAGCAGGGTGGCCTTCAGCGGGTTGCGGGGAGGGGGGAGCAGCGGCGGTAAGGGGCCCCGCCCCTTGAACCCCGGCAGGGGGATTGAATCCCCCTGCACCCCCCATCTGGTAAGGCTGTGCGCTCGGAAGTCAGAAGGATATCTGCCGCGAAGCTCGTGCGGAAAGAATTTTAAGGGGCCTTATTGGCGTTTGGTGGAAAAAGCAACCCTGCGCCGTACCGTCGCATTCCTCCGGAATACTGAAAAATGTCCCAAGAGCGGAAGAGGAGGGATGCTGCTTGGGCCGATATGGTACGGTAAAAGCCGGGGGACGGAAAAAGCGTATTGTGGTCGAAAAGGTTTATCGCGGCCGGCAGGGTTTGCGTCGGAAATCCGTCCAAATGAAAAAGCGCAAAGCTTGTGGCTTTGCGCTTTCTGAGAGCCGGACACCCGGCACAACCGTTACCGTTGCTTCCTCTCGGACCTGGCGGGGTTGGCGGCGTAACCGCCGCCCGGCTCTCCAAATGGGAAAGTGAAGATACGGCGCCGAGCCTGCGATGTCAAGCCGGAAGTCCACAGGGTTGACATTGCAGCCTGGAGAAATATCCTGAAAGCCAAACAAGCGAAGAGGCGGCGACACGCATGGAATCACAGGAACACACGCGCGCAGGGGCCATACGGCAGGAATTTGTCGCTCCCGCCGCGGGCCCCCTTCGGGAGATACGCACCACCCACGACAGTACGCATCCGTATGCGCCGCACAGCCACCACACCTTCTCCGTCGGGTTGATCCTCAAGGGGCGGACCGCCTTTACCTGCAACGACGTTCGGCACGTGGCCGGCGAGAACGACATTGTGCTTATCGAGCCGGAGGCGGCGCACCGGTGCAATCCTGTGGAGGGGAAGCCGCGCTCCTATCACATGCTTCACCTTGATCCCGACTGGTGCCTGGAGCAGGTAGGCGCGACGGACGCGGCCCGAAGCCTGCGGCCTCGGCAGCGTGTCGTGCGGGATATGGTCGCGGCCTCGGAATTGCGGGAGGCCCTGAAAGCGTTTCGCCGGAAGCAATGCGGGGCGGAACGGCGGTTGGAGCTAACGCTTGCGGAGCTTTTGCGGGCGTGGTGCCTTCCCGTTGAAACCGGCGAGGGAAGCGAGCGGTTTGACGCGGAATGCCGCTTTCAAAGAAGCCTACCGGATGCCCGGCCTTTACGACCCGAACGCTCCGGCCGTCGATGCCATCGAGCTGCAAGGAGCTAGGGTACCCATAGCGGTTTGCCGCGACAACCCGATGATTGCCGAGGACATCCAGCTGTTCAACCAAGCCTTGAGTGAGGAGGGAGAGCGTCTTGGCGAGCGCTTTCGGGTTTTGGGCGCCGCCTTGAAGGAACTGGGATATTGAGCGGAAAGGGCACGGTGCGGCGAGTCCGGCCGAGGCATTCCCAAACCGTTCACGTTGCCGGCAACACGTGGGGAATCGACGGAACGCGCTCCGGTATAAAGAAACGCACTCCCGCCCCGTTTTGCCCCAACGACAACTCCGCCCCACATCGAAGGCTCAGCCGCGATGCCGGGCCGACCCGTCATCATTGATAAATGAAAGTTTTTTGGGGAAAGGGATGGGGGTACGGGGGAAGGGGAAACCGCTTTTGTCCACAAAAAGGGTTTCCCCTTCCCCCGATTTTTCTCTCTCTCTATAAAAAATCGGGGTCAACGGCGGCGGGGCCGTCGGCGAGCATGAGCTTGATGAACTGGACGGTGGAGGCATCCACGGGAACGATGGGGAATTTTTGCCGGCAAACGTCGCAGGTCATCATGGTCGGCGAGGTGGGGGCGGCCAGGGGGAGTTCCCTGTTGCAATAGGGGCAGGAGTAAAAGAACACCAACTCCATGCCCATGGGTTTGACCGGCTCGGGGGGACGGTTGCGGTTCATGCGTTCTCCAAGAGGTTTTGCCCGGTCATTTCCGTGGGACGGGGAATATTCCAAAGATGCAAGATCGTGGGCGCGATATCGGCCAACTTGCCGCCTGGGCGCAGAGGCTCTGTCGGGGCTCCGGCCCCGGCCACGACGAGGGCCACGGGATTTTTGCTGTGGGCTGTTTGGGGCGTGCCTTCGGGGCTGAGCATTTCCTCGGCGTTGCCGTGGTCGGCGGTCATAATCAGGCGCCCGTTGGTTTCCTGAACGGCGGCCCAGATGCGGCCCACGCAGGCGTCGACGGCTTCGGCGGCGGCCACGGCGGCCGGGATGATGCCGGAATGCCCGACCATGTCCATGTTGGCGAGGTTGCAGACAATGAAGGGATAGCGCCGGGAGCGCAGGGCCTCCACAAGAAAGTCGGTGACTTCGGCGGCGCTCATCTGGGGCTTGAGGTCATAGGTGGCCACGTCGCGGGGGGAAGGCACGAGCTTGCGGTCTTCCAGAGGCAGGGGCGCTTCGACTCCGCCGTTGAAAAAGTAAGTCACGTGGGCGTATTTTTCCGTTTCGGCAATGCGCAACTGGGCCATGCCCAGGCCGGAAACCACCGCTCCCAGACCGTTGTCGAGGGCCTGCCGGGTGAAGGCCGCCGGCAGCGGAAAATCCGCTTCGTAGGCGGTCATGGAGGCCAGGGCCGCGAGCTTGGGGCGTGCGCAGCGATCGAACTCGGCAAAGGTGTCGTCAAAGAGGCAGCGGGTGATCTGGCGAACCCGGTCGGCCCGAAAATTGAAGAGGAACACGCCGTCGTTGTCGCTGATGCGCTTCACGGAAACGCCGTCCGGCCCGACGACGATCCGGGGCTTGATGAATTCGTCGGTTTCGCCGGTCGCATAGGCGGCTTCAACGGCGGCCGAGCCCGAGGACGCGGTTTGGCCCGCGCCGTGGACCAGGGCTTCCCAGGCTTCGCGGGTGCGGTCCCAGCGTTTGTCGCGGTCCATGGCGTAGTAACGGCCCACAACCGTGGCCACGCGGCCGCCGCGTTCTTCAAGGGCGCGCATGAAGTCTTTGCCGGAATGCGGGTCGGTGTCGCGTCCGTCCATAAAGGTGTGGACCACGGTGGGCAGGCCGGCGGCTTTGGCCGCGTCGAGCAGGGCGAAGAGATGGTGGATGTGGCTGTGCACGCCGCCGTCGGAGAGCAGGCCCAACAGGTGCAGCGTGCCGCCCGCGGCTTTGGTGGCGGCGATGGTGGCGGCGATGGCCGGAGTGGAGGCGAAGGTGCCGTTTTCCAGGGTGATGTCGATGCGGGTCATGTCTTGATAGACGATGCGCCCGGCCCCGATGTTCATGTGCCCGACCTCGGAATTGCCCATGTAGCCGGCCGGCAGACCCACCTCACGCCCGGAGCAGGCCAGCCGGGTTTGGGCCGGCTGGGCGAGCAGGGCATCGATGTTTGGGGTCTTCGCCAGCGATACGGCATTGCCCGGCCCGGCCGGGGCCTGGCCCCAGCCGTCGAGAATGAGCAAAAGGGTGGGGGTGTTCATCGCGCGCCTTCCTCACGGGTATCCCGAAGAATGGGGGCCGTGGGCCAGAGGTTGTCAAGGCGGTAGAGGTCGCGGCTTTCGGGTAGAAAGACGTGAACGGCGACATCGTTGAGGTCGAGGAGAATCCACTGCCCCACGGTGTAGCCTTCCATATGCAGAAATTCGTAACGCATCTGCTTGCAGTAATCCAAAACGTAGTCGGCAAGGCCCTGGGCATGGCGCACCGAACCGGCCGTCACCACGATCGCGGCTTCAACGGGGGTTCCCAGGCGGTCCAGGTCAAAGGCCACGAGCCGATCCGCCTTTTTTTCCAGCAGGCGTTCAGCTATTTCCAGAGTTTTTGCGACCGTGTCGGGTCGGGGGGAGAGTTCGCGGACGTCGGCCATGGTGCCTCTACAATAGGGTTTATGTGCATGTTCCACTACATAGTATAGCGCATCCTCGGCCGGCAGGCAAACCTGTTTTCAGGGCGGCGAGGTGATTGGGCATGATTACTTTGCCGGGCGGCGGAAGGGATTTTTGTCGCCCGGCCGGCCGGCGAGTCGTTTACGCGGGCGTGGCCGGCGCCCGAGGCCTCGTTTCGGAGGGATTTACATTCCAGACCGCGAATGGTATTTTTCCTTTTTACGCACACGTTTGAGGAGCAAGGCCATGAACGCCGAAACCGTTTTTACCCAGGAATGGACTCGAGAGGCGTTCCCCTCCGAGCGCTCCGACATCTTCTTCGACGCCCTGTTCGGCGATGCCGAGGAAGGCGCGTACGATATCGCCCTTCGCTTCGTCCAGGCGGGCAAGAACAGCCTGGAGTTCGCCTTCGATCTGCGCCAACGGCCGGGGAAATGCCTGGTCTGCAACTTGACCTACGGTCTGCCCCAGGTTTTTGCCCGGCATCCGGTGATCAACGTGAAGGGGCTGGTGGAAAAGATCGGTCTCGCCATCGGCGCGGACCCGGCCAAAACGACCTGGAAACTCGGCTCCACCAAAGAAATCTCCAATGCCCTGCACTCCGTGCCGCTGCTGATTACCTTGGGCTGATGGGCTTTCGCACCGCTTCGGCCGCGCTGCGGCGTCCGCTCGACAAATATGCGCCCGCGCACTCGGTTGTACGCCGAAGGCGCGGGCGTTTTCTTTTTTCCGCACGTACCGCGTATGCCGGAGTGAGGCGTTCGGATGCGGCAAAAAGCATCGGTTCGGGTACCCGTCCGCTCCCAAGTTTTCCGGAACGCCGCTCGACACCGTCTGGGTTCAGCCCTCGTTAATCCGCCTGCTGCAAAACCGCCTTTTTCCGTCCTGCAGCGTCGCAAGGAAAAAATTGACCTCGCGGTATGTCGATACAGCTTCGTCCAATTTTATCCTCACTCCTTGTTGGCCGAAAAAACTCGGCTTTTCGCGGCCGGCGTTTTAATGAGGGCTGAACCTAGAGCAAATTAACTTTGAAAAGTTGATTTGCTCTGGCGAGCGCGTAAGCGCCCGCCCGCTTGCGGGCGCGTTTTCCGTCTTTCAGCTCTACGGTTTGAAAGTCATTTTACAAAGGTAAAATGCTCTAAGCGTGATCGAGCACGAGGTCGGGGCAATCCTCGGGTGAAGCCTCGTCGGGAAATTCCTGCGGTTGCGGGGTTTCTCGCTGCCTGCCCAGGTGGAACGCGAGCTTTGCCCTGAGCTCCCGAATATCGATGGGCTTGGTGATATGGTCGTCCATACCGGCGGCCAGGCTTTTGTCGCGGTCTTCCTGCATGGCGTGGGCGGTCATGGCGATGATCGGCAGATCGCGCACCTCAAGGCGGCCTTTTGTACGCAGAAGCCGTGTGGCCGTGAGGCCGTCCATGACCGGCATCTGGATATCCATCAGGATGCCGTCCACCGTTTCGCTCGTGAGCAGGTCGAGGGCGTCTTCGCCGTTGACGGCGGCGATGGTCTGCACGCCCAGTTCGGCCAGCAGGGCCACGGCGATTTCCCGGTTGATCTCGTTGTCTTCGACCAGCAACACCCGTCGCCCGGTGATGTCGGGAAGCTCCGCATCGCGGGAATCGGACTGCTCCCGTAGGGCGCTCGGAGCGGGAACCGGCAGAAGCAGCTCAAAGCTGAAAAGACTGCCGCGCCCCGGCGTGCTTTCCACCTCAAGGCGGCCGCCCATTTCTTCCACCAGCAGCTTGGAAATGATCAGGCCGAGGCCGGTTCCCCCATACTTACGGGTGGTGGAAACGTCGGCCTGGGCAAAGGGGCGGAACAACCCGGAGATCTGCATCCGGCTCATGCCCACGCCGGTGTCGCCGACGGCGAAGCGCAGGCGCGCGCCTTCGGGGGTGTCCGCTTGACGGCAAATGGACAGGGTCACCCCACCTTTTTCCGTAAATTTGAAGGCGTTGCCGCAGAGGTTGAGCAGCACCTGAGAAATACGTAGCGAGTCGCCCACAAGTATGGAGGGAATTTCGGGGTCGCGTTCCAGAACGAAGTCCAAATGCTTGGCGTCCGCCTCGGACTGGAAAAGCGCCCGCAGGGTGGTAAGCATCTCATCCAGAGAGAACGGCGCCCGTTCAAGCCGCATGTTGCCGCTCTCGATCTTGGAAAAATCAAGAATATCGTTGATGACCCCGAGCAGGATTTTGGCCGAAGCTTCAATTTTGGTCAGGAACTGGTGTTGCTCCTGCGGGGGGTTGGAATTCAGAGCCAGATGGGTGAGGCCCAGCACGCCGTTCATGGGCGTACGAATTTCATGGCTCATGCGGGCCAGGAATTCGCTTTTGGCTCTGGTGGCGACTTCCGCCTGTTCTTTGGCTTGGCGCAGGGTTTCTTCGGCATGCTTCTGGCCGCGCATGTCGCGCACGTAGTCGAGCACCAGCCGACGGTCGTGCAGCTGGATGCACATCCGGGTCAGCTCGCAGGGGCGGGGGTCGCCCGTCAGGGTGCGGAAGGTGAACTCTTCGCGGCGCAGACCTTCGGTCAACACCAATCGGCAAACCTCCTGACGCGCCTCCTGCGGCGGAAGGCCGAATCCGTCCATGTCCGCCCGAACCCGCTCCGTATCCGGGGCTTCAATCAGGGAAAGAAAACCGGGGCTGGCCACTTCCAGGCTGCCGTCGGCATTCCAGATCACATAGCCGTCGGGCGAGGCCTGGAACACGGCCCGCATGATCGTTTCCAAGTCACGCTTGCCGGCAGAATCTTCTTCCAGCTGCGAGGTATGACGATACAATTCACCCAGGTGGGCGCTGAAGCGATCCAAAAGATCCGCCACTTCCGCCAATTCCCTGATGTGGATGGGCGGCATCTTCACCTGTAGGTCGCCCTGCTGGATTTCGCCGAGTTTTTTCGTCGTCCACTTGAGCGGGCCCACGATGACCTTGTGCAGGAGCAAAAGGTACAGAACCAGCGCGGCAATGCCGCCCGCAAAGATGAAGCGCGCCCGATCGTGGGCGTCCATGGCCGAACGTTTGATTGCCGCGAGAGACTCCGCGCTGGCCGCTTCGGAGCCGGTGCCGATTCGGTCGCGCAGCTCGCGAAGCGCCGCATCCACATCGTGCCAGAGTTCCTCGGCCTCGCGCTTGCGTTCCGTATAGCGCCGCCAAACGGTGGCGTAGTCGTTCAGCAGCCCGCGCAGGTGATCGCAGCGGGCCAGCATGGCGGTATCTGTTCCAGACGCACTGCGGCAGTAGGCATCAACGATGATACGACGTTCTTCTCCCGGAGGGGCCGGCACGTCGGATTCGGCGTCGAGGAAAAGCGTCCGATACCGGCGCAGGGCTTCCACATCCGGGTTCCGCTCGACGGCTTCGACGGCCAGGAGAAGGTCGGCGATGTCCAGCGCAATCAGATACAGCGTGACCCGTTCGGTCTGGGCCGCGTCTCTGCGTTTGGCCAGGGTCGTGATCATGGCCGCGGCGTCCTGCACGGCGCTGTAAAATTCCGGATCCCGCTCGAATACGGATTCCGCGGCCATGGCCTGGGCATTGATCCGGGCGGAACGCCGCAGCGCGGGATCTTCAGTCACGTAGGCGACTTCGGCGTTGCGGCGAAGGCTCGCGATATGGATGAAGGTGCGCTGGTTTTGCAGCAGATCGGGCAGGCTTTTTTGCTCAATGTCCGACGATAGGCGGGCGATCGTGTCGATATTGTTGAGGTTGTCTCTGCTGGTCCATAGGAACATCACAAGAAAAGCGCCGGAGACAAGCGCCAGAAAAAAAGAGATGGAAAGCCTGAAAGACCCCCGTTTGGGTGGGGGCGCGCCGTTCCGCGGGTTCATGATGCTCCGGAGGGTATCAACGTTTGCGGGAGGCCGGGAAAGCGCGAACACGGGAGGCCTGCATCGGCTCCCGTCGCGTCAAAATCCGACGTCGTCGCAATCGTGGAAGACTCAGTATATGTTGAAGTCAAAGTATTTTCTGTTTATCCGCGCATATTCGCCGCTCCGCCTGATGGCGTCCAGGGCGCGATTCAAAGTGGGAACGAGTTGTGGAAATTTTTTGGACACCGCAATGTACGAAGGGCCGGTGAGCAGGGGATCCTGAATGGGGGTTCCCACGGTTTCCAGGCCGGCGCCTTCCTCCGTTTTCAGGTACGCGAAGGCGGGCAGCCCTTCGGAAATGGCCAGAGAGACTTTGCCGTTTTTCAGGTCGCCCATCATGCCCACAAAAGATGGAGTGGGAACCAGGATGGCTTGCGGAAAGGTTCTTTTCACATATTCCTCTTGAGCCGAGCCCGACTGCACCCCCACGGACTTGCCGGCCAATCCTTCGGGCGAGATGTTCACCTTTGTGCCTTCCGCTTTGATGAAGAAGCTGTGTGAACGGTAGTACCTGTCGGTGAAATTGATTTGCCGGGCGCGTTCGGGGGTGTTGCCCATGCCGGCCACGGCGATGTCGATCTCGCCCCGGATGAGCGCGGGCAGAATGTCGTCGAACTCCATTCCGCTGATGAGGCATTCGCGCCGCATCTCCGAGCACAGGGCCACGGCGATGTCCACATCAAAGCCCGCCAGGTTGCCGGCTTTCTCGCGGTAGCCGAAAGGCGGGTATTGCGCGTCGACGGCCACGCGAAGCGGCGGCTCGGCGGCGAAAGACGGCACCGAGAGCGAAAGAAGCAAAAGAATGAGTAGAAAGCGCATGGTTCCCCCTCCCGGCGTCATATCGACCGCCTGGGTGACAATCGCTCGGATGCTGTTCAGTATACGTTGAATTCAAAATATTTACGATTTATTTTCGCATATTCTCCGCTGCGGACGATTTCCATGATGGCTTTGTTGATCCCCTGAAGCAGCTCCGGACGCCCTTTGGGAACAATCATGTGCGCCGAAGTGGAAACGATATTGTCGGGTATCGGGGGGCCGAGGGTCTCAAGCCCGTCCCCCAGCGGCGACTTCAGCACGGTATAGCCGGGCAGACCATCCACAAAAATGATGTCCGTGCGGCCGGCCTGCAAATTTTTAAAAAGCTGCTCAAAGTCGGGCGTGAGCTCGAGAGAGATATGCGGGCCGTAGGTCTTTCGCAGGTGCTCCTCTTGAAGGGAACCCGGCTGCGCGCCGACCCGTTTGCCCGCCATACCTTCGGCCGAAAGGTTTTTCACGGTTCCCGGCTTCTCGATGAAGATGCTCTGGGAGCGGAAGTAATGGTCGGTGAAGTCGACCATCTGTTTTCGTTCGTGGGTGATGCCGAGGCCCAAGGCGCCGATGTCGATGTCTCCCCTCGCGACGGAAGGGATGATGGTGTCGAAGGGCATGGCGATGATTTCACAGTCCCGATTCAGCTCGGCGCAGATACGCTCGGCGATTTCCACGTCGAACCCGGTGAGCCTTCCTGTTTCATCGGTATAGGCAAAGGGCCTGTACGAGTTTTCCACCGCAACGCGAAGTTTGCCCGTCTCGGCGGCCGAGGCGGGCAGGCTTCCGATCAAAAGCCATGTCGCGAACGCCAGCGCCGGCGCGACAAGAGCGATCAGATGAAAACGTCGGTGAAATGAAAGGGCCATATCGTTCCTCTCGTGGGCGATACGAACGTATTTGGGACGCGCCCCTCAATATAGATAAGAGGCGACAGGTCCGCCGACTTATTATTGCACGATATCCTGTCATGTCAATGGTGAGGGGCAAGAGGGACGCGGATCGGAGGGCCCCGGAATCCCCTTGGAAGGAGTTTTCCCCCTCCGACAGACCGGCGCGGGCGCGCGTCCGCAGGTCGAAATGCTTCGTTTTCATGCGGAGGCAAACCGTTGCCGGCGGCCGGCGCGGGCCGGCTCCAGCGTCGCGCGCCGGTTATCATGTGGAAAGAGATATGCCGGCACTCGGGGTGAGGCGTTTGGGCGTCCAATCGGCATGTGACTCACCGGGAAAACGAAAAAAGTCGAAAACCTCCCGGCACGGCGGAGACCGTACCGGGAGGTTACGTGGATGAGAACCGAAGGAGCGAGAAGACGTTGTGCAAAGGCTATTTTTAGAAGCCGAAGCCGTCGCCGCTCGCGCCTGAAGAGCCGAAACCGAAGTCGTCCGGCGGGGCCACAGTGGCGCCGTCGTCAAAACCGGCCGGAGCCGCGGCGGCCGCTTCTCCGGAAGCCGCTGCGACGCCCGCGCCGGCGGCGGCCACCGGCAGGGAGGCCAGGGCGTCTTTGACCGCGCGGGAGACGAGATCCTTCACGCTTTGCTCGAGGTCTTTTTCATTGATGGCCACCTTGCCGGAATAGCCTGCCAGCTCGGCCTTGAGCTTGGAGGCTTCTTCGGTCAGGGCTTTGTTCTTTTCTTCCAGTTGGGCGACCTTTTTTTCCAGGTCGGCGGCCTTGGATTTGAAGGGGGCCAGGGCTTTCAGTTCGGCTTGGGCGGCCTCGGCCAGGGCTTTGCCGTCTTCGGCATCGGTTTCGGCCGACTCAATGGAGTCGAGCAAGGCGTTGATGCCTTCGACCTCGTGGGCGGGCATGGGCTCGACGGAAAAGTGATCGCCCAGTTTTTTCTTTTGCTGGATCACCCAGGCTTCGTAGTCCATGCCTTCATCGACGGAAATGCTGAAGAAGTCGGGGTTCAGGCTGTAAAGCCAGCCTTTCACGGCCGGAGCGACGGCCGGTCTGGCGCAGTCACAGATTTCGCGCTGCACGGCGTACCCAAGGAAATCAAGCACTTCGCCGCCGCCTTTGCCGGTCACCACGCCAAGGGCCGACTCCATGGGAAACACTCTGCGGTCATTGTCGGACATGTGAGCCTCCATCAGTAGCTTCTTTATGAGCTTCTTTTATGAGCGGATGCGCTCTTCGTGTTTCACAACGCCGCCGAAATCAGCGGCCCATCCAGCGGACATAGGTCAGGGCCGCCGTGCGGTACACCAGGTGGCCCAACTTGGACCACGGCAGGTACGCGAACAGCATGAACACCGAAACCAGGTGCAGGTAGTACACAAAGTAGGCCAGGGGCGCGATGTCGGCCAAACGCAGCAGCATGCTGCCGAGGCCCGTCAGGCCCACGACCCAGATCACCCCGAGCAGATACCAATCGTAGAAGCTGGAGGTCTGCTTGGTCGGGTCCAGGCTCTTGCGGCGGATGGTCAGCAGGGTCAGGCCGCCGAGCAGGAGCAGGGTGCCCACGATGGCCAGAAGCTTCACCGGGTGATGCAACGGCATGGGCGTATGCAGGGCCAGGAATTCCAGGCCGGGGATGCGCCCCACCCAGTGGCCGCCGGCCACGATGGACGTGACCACGGCCAGGCAGATGAAGCCGTAGAACAGGCTCATATGCCCGATTTTACGGGTGGCTTTTTCCGACTCGGTGCCGCAGTCCGCGAACTTCTTGTGGGTGACGATTTCGGAAATGATCACGTCGATAAGGCAGCACAGCCCCGAGCGTTTTTTGCCCAGATGCATGACCGTGCCTTTGGGGCCGATGGTCTTGATCAGGTTGCGCACGCCCGTGACGAACGTGGCGAGCATGAACAAGAAGGTCAGGCCGAAGAGCAGGTCGATGGTGAAGTCGCCATAGAAAAGCTTGCCGAAAACGATCTCGCCCTCGGGCAGCCAGGACCCCGCCTTAAACACCCCGTAAGGAACGCCGTGGGCGGCTTCGGACTTGAACAGCCAGAAGCCGGAATCGGCCAGGGTCGCCCAGAGGTTGAACTTGGCCACGCAGAACCAGATCAGCCCGAACAGAACGGCCGGAATGCCGATGAGAATGGGCAGGAACTTGGCCGAACTCATCCAGGTGCCCATGGACGCGCAGGGCACCAGGTTTTTATAGGCCATGTTGCGCATGGCGGACATAAGGTCGGCCGGCTTGGCCCCCCGGGGACAAAGGTCGGAGCAGCCGCCGCAGTTGTGGCAAAGCCAAATGTCCGGGTCGGACAGGAGTTTATCTTTCAGACCCCACTGCGCCCAGATCATTTCTTTGCGCGGGTAAGGGTTGCTTTCCGGCGAGATCGGGCAGGCCACGCTGCACGTGGCGCACTGGTAGCACTTTTTTAAGGACTCCCCGCCGGCCGCCTGGAGTTCCCGGACGAATTGCAGATCCGGTTCGATTCTGACGCTTTGTGCCATTTTCGTCTCCTCCTAGAACAATTTCCTCTCGAAATTGCCTATGAACCATATTGCTGAAAGAGTTCGAAACAAGCCCGCAAGCGGGCGTTCGCTTCCGCGCCCGCCGGAGCGGGTGAACCGCTCTAGTAACCCTTGAACGGGTTGGGGCCCTTTTCAAAGATCATCGCCATGAACTCTTCCACCATCGTAGGCACCTTGTCGTACTCGTCGATGGCCACCTGATACTGGGCCACGCGATCCGGCTCCACACCCAGGCGGTTCAGGGTTTCGGCGATGTTTTCCTTGCGGCGGTTGCAGATTTCCGAGCCCTTCACAAAGTGGCACTGGTAGTCGTCGCCGTATTTGCAACCCATCATCATCACGCCGTCGATGCCCTTGCTCATGGCGTCGGCCACCCAGATGGCGTTGACCGAGCCGAGGCAGCGTACCGGAATGACCCGCACGTAGGGGCTCCAAGGTTTGCCGCGCATGGCGGCCATGTCGAAGGCCGGGTAGGCGTCGTTTTCGCAGGCCAGAATGACCACGCGCGGGCCGCCCTTCTTCATGTCGTCGGGGACCTTGATGTCGCGAATCATCGAGCCGATCTGGTCGACGTTGTAGGTGGCGAAGGAGATGACCCGTTCGGGGCAGGCGCCCATGCAGGTGCCGCAACGCCGGCAGCGTGTCGGGTTCGGCTTGGGCGTGCCTTTTTCGTCGTCGTCCAGGGCGCCGAAGGGGCATTCCTCGGTGCAGCGCTTGCACTGGGTGCAGCGCACGAAGTTGAACACCGGGTAGGAAAGGTCGCCCGAGCGCGGGTGCACGGCCACGCCCCGGTTGACCGACTCGATGCACTGGATGGCTTTGAGGGCGGCGCCGTAAGCGTCTTCCTCGGCCAGGTCCATGGTCATGGGCCTGCGCACGCAGCCGGCCGCGTAGACGCCGGTGCGCCGCGTCTCGTAGGGAAAGCAGATGTAGTTGGAGTCCGCGAAGCCGTCGAACAGCGAGAGATCCGGGAAGGCCGGGCCCTGGCGGTATTCGAACTGCATGATCGGCTCTTTGGCCGTGGTGGGCACCATGCCTGTGGGCAGAACCACGAGATCAACGGCCAGTTCGATGGAGCCGCCGATGAGGGTGTTTTCGGCCCGGACCAGCAGTTGGCCGTCCTCTTCGACCACGCCCGTGACGTCGGCCTTGGTCAGGAGCACGCCGGGCTTGTCCTGGGCGGCTTTGTAAAAGCGCTCGTGGATGCCCTGCACGGTCATGTCTTTATAGAGGATATAGGCCACGGCGTCCGGGGCGGAGTCGGCCAGGTAGCCGGCCTGTTTCAGGGCCACCACGCTCGCCACGGAGTTGGCGTACAACAGGTGGCGGGGGCTTTCCATATCTTCGTAAACGAAGGCGGCGTCCTCGTCGCCGGCCGGGTCGGCCGCGGCCTTGTCGGTAACGGCTTCGGCCGGGGCTTCCTCGTCACAGTCACAGGCGGGGCGGCACAGCTCGGTATTCAGAATGAAAGCCACGCGCTTGGCGGCGCATTCGCCGTTTTTGACCAGCTTTTCAAACTCGGCGGCCGTAAGCACTTTGGGGCTCTTGCCGTAGCCGAGCGGGGCGAGCAACGAGGGATTCTGCGGCAACCAGCCCGTGGCCAGAACCACCGCGCCGATTTCGATGCTCTGCTCGCCGGAGGCCATGGCCACCACGGCGGTGTAGCAGCCGGGGGAGCCGGAAAGGCGTTTGAGCGCGGCCGAGGTGTACACCGTAATGTTCGGGTCGGCCTGCACGGCGGCGACTTTGGTTTCAATGCCGGTTTCGTGGGCTTCGGTGTGCGGGGCCTTCAGGGGGATGGTTTTGACCAGGTTGAGCACCCGGCCGCCCAATTGGGCTTCTTTTTCCACCAGAACAACTTCCTGGCCGGCATCCGAGGCGGCTTTGGCCGCCGTCAAACCGGTCCAGCCGCCGCCCAGCACCAGGATGCGCCGGGTGCTTTCCATCTGCTCGGGCGCGGGCACGTTGCTCTTCTGCAGCTTGATGATGCCCATGTTGATGTAGTCCACGGCCATCATGGTCAACAGTTCCGGGGCTTCCTCCTCGGGGTCGCCGGAAAGCGGGGAACCGTCGGGGTTCTGGTAGGCCAGAACACAGCCTTCGCGCAGGGAGACTCGCTCGACCTGCACGCCGTTGAATTGGTATAGATCCCAGTCCACACGCGGGGAAGTGCCGCAGAGCAGCACGCCGTCGAGCTCGTTTTCCTCGACATCGGCCGCGATTTCTTCGCGGGCCGCGATCGCGGCGAGCTGAGGGAAGGCTTTGACCACCAGGGCGAGATCGCTCCAGCGGTTTTCCACCCCTTCGACAAGGGACTCCACGTCAAGACCGCCGCCGATGGCGGACTGGTCGAAGTAAACGCCTATTTTCGTGGCCATTGCTACCTCCCTCTCACCGTTTGAACGGCCTTCAACGCGGCGCCGGTGCCCGACTGGGCGGCATGCATCACATCAAGGGGCCGGGCGGCGCAGCCCGCCGCGAAAATGCCCCGTTCCTCGCCGCCGACCACAAAGCCGTCGGCGTCAAGGGCGACGCCGTAGGGGTTGGCCTCTCCGGCCAGGGAAGGCTGCATGCCCGCCGCCAGAACGACCAGATCGTGCCGGCGCTTGGATTTGGTGCCTTTGACCGCGTCTTCGACCTCAAGGATCACGTCGTCGCAGTCGCACGAGCAGCAGGCTTCCAAGCCCGCGACCTTGCCTTTGACCAGGTGGATTTTGTCGTCCGCCATGACTTTGTCGCGGAAGTTCTCGTACCGGCCGGGGGTGCGCAGGTCGATGTAATAGATGGTCACTTCGGCGTGGGGGTATTGCTCGCGCACATACAGGGCCTGCTTGAGGGAGGCCATGCAGCAGATGTAGGAACAGAAGTTCAGATGGTTCTGGTCCCGAGACCCGGCGCACTGCACAAAGGCGATGTTCTTGGGGGCCTTGCCGTCGGAAGGGCGCTTGATCGCGCCGCCCGTCGGGCCGTGGGGCGAGGCCAGACGCTCCATCTGCATGTTGGAAATACAGTTGGCCACCTTGCCCGCGCCCAGGTTGGCCAACCGGGTCACGTCGTAGGGCTTCCAGCCTGTGGCCAGAACGATGGAACCGACGGAAAGTTCAAGCTCGCGCGGTTCTTCATTGAGGCTCAGGTTGGGGTCGCGGGCGGCCTTGATGCGGTCTTCGGTGGTCAGGGCGGCGGGGTCGAGCACCCAGCGGGCGGGGAAGGCGAAGGGCATGGCCTGATACAGGGCCTTGCGTTTCGCCAGGCCCAGCTCAAACTCGCTGCAGGTTTCGCCGGTCATGGCCGAGGCCAGAAGGGAGAAGTCGGCGCTGTGCGGCGCGGTGTGGCGCGGTTCGATCCGCACCTTGACGGCATAATTTCCGGCCGAGCCCGAAACGTCCGTAACCTGCGCCTGGGTGAAAAACTTGATTCGCGGATTCTTCTTGATGCGCTGGAACTGGATTTCCAGGCCGCACGACGGTGGGCAGAGCTTGGGGAAATACTTGTTCAGCTGTGCCGCCCGGCCCCCAAGCCAGGGACTTTTTTCGACGATGAACACGTCGTAGCCGACTTCTGCGGCTTCCAACGCGGCGGTAAGGCCGCTGAATCCGCCTCCGACGACGAGAATGGCGCTCGACATCTCGGATATCCTCCCGTGGGGAAATGGTCCAACAAAACCACGCCGCACCGACTGTGGGCCTTGTGGCCGAAAGGCCTCAGAAGGTGCTCGGGCATACGCAAAACGACCCGAGTCAAGACAATAAGCGATCTTACTGCCCCGGCTCAGGCCGTTTCTCCAGGCCGCGGCGGGCCGGGATGCTCCCGGCTCTGTGCGCGCCGCGCGGCACGCGCGCGTTCGCGCCTACCGGCGGGGCGGTATCGGCTCACTCTGCCGCAAGCCGCCGTTGTAGGCAAGAGAAGAATGAAAGGGGGCCGCGCCGAAGCACGGCCCCCGATTCATTTTAGGCGTCGGGAATGATCTGGTAGTAGGGCTTTTTGAAGATTTTGGTCTCGCCCTTCTTGGGATCATGCCGGGAGTTGACGAAGCACTTCCACTTGGAGTCGTCCAGGCCCATGAAGTCGGCTCTGTAGTAGAAGCCGGGGTAACGGGATTCCTGACGGAACTGGATGTGCTGCATGTGCAGGCGCACGGTCCACAGGCGGTGGTAGTTTTCCCAGCAGCGCAGCAACTCGTGCAGATCGCGGGCGGCCAGCTTCAGGGAGTCTTCCTCGAGCATTTTCAGCAGGTGGAAGCCCGTCTGCAGAGCGGCGTCGGAGGTGGTGTAGTAGGTGCTGATGCCCCCGCCGTATTCATCGGTGGCCTTGATGAGGCGCATCATGAAGTTTTTCGGCGAGATGTAGTTCGGGTTCACCACCGGGTCGGTGGAGGCGGCTTTGCCTTCCATGAAGTTGTAGTACGGACGATAGATGAGCTTCACCAGATCGGCCGCGTTGTCTTTCAAGGCGGGCTTGAAGTCTTTGTGGTCGATGCACCAGCGGACCATCTGTTTGCCGCAGATCCGGCCTTCGGCGTGCGAACCCGAGGAGAACTTGTGCCCGGAGGCGCCCACGCCGTCGGCGCAGGTCCACAGACCGTTGACCGTGGTCATGCGGTTGTAGATTTTGCCGTTGTCGGCCTTGATTTTGTATTCTTCAGGCACCCAGGCCTCGTCCGGACCGGAAACCCAGATGCCGCAGCAGCCGGAGTGGGAGCCGAGCAGATAGGGTTCGGTGGGCATGATTTCCGAGCCGCGTTCTTCAGGCTGGATGTTCATGGAGGCCCACAGGTTGGCCTGACCCACGCACATGTCGAGGAAGTCTTCCCAGGCCTCGGACTCGAGGTGCTTCTGCTGGGCGGCGTCCAGGGTGGCGAAGGTGGTCAGGAGGGCGGTCTTGGTGTCCATGTAGATGGGGCCGCGGCCTTCGCGCATTTCACGCAGCATCATGTGGTTGCGCAGGCACGTCGGGATGATGTGGCCTTTCGCATAGCCGCGATCTTCGTAAGGCTTCAGCATGGCGCGGTTGGTTTCGCAGTAGTCTTCGCCCTTGAAGTTGGTGGCTTTGGCCTTGAAGAGCAGGAACCACGCGCCGACCGGGCCGTAGCCGTCTTTGAAGCGGGCGGGCACGAAGCGGTTTTCCATCATGGTCATTTCAGCGCCGACCTGAGCGCACATCGTGTACGTGGAACCCGCGTTCCACACCGGGTACCAGGCGCGACCCATGCCTTCACCGGTGGAGCGGGGCTTGTACACGTTCACCGCGCCGCCGCAGGCCACGAGCATGGCGTTGGCTTTGAAGATATGCACTTCGTTGGCGCGCAGGTTGAAGCCCACGGCGCCGGCGATGCGGTTGTCTTGGTTGGCGTCGAGCAGCAGCTTCACGATGAAGATACGCTCCACGATCCGGGCTTCGCCCAAGGCGTTTTTCGCGGCTTCAGCCACGATGCACTTGTAGGACTCGCCGTTGATCATGATCTGCCAGCGGCCGGAGCGCACCGGGTCGTTGCCCTTGCGCAGGGACTTGCCCTTTTCTTTGGCCTGGGCGCCGTCAAGGTTGTGGCCGCTTTCGTCTTTGATCCAGCAGGGCAGGCCCCACTCTTCAAAGAGGTGCACGGAGTCGTCGACGTGACGGCCGAGGTCGTAGATCAGGTCTTCGCGGACCAGACCCATAAGGTCGGTGCGGACCATGCGCACATAGTCGTCGGCTTTGTTTTTGCCAAGGTAGGTGTTGATGGCGGAGAGGCCTTGAGCCACGGCGCCGGAGCGCTCGAGGGCGGCCTTGTCCACCAGGAGGATTTTCAGTTCGGGGGCGTATTTGTCGGCCCAGCGCACGGCTTCGAAGGCCGCGCCGCAGGCGCCCATGCCGCCGCCGACAAACAGAATGTCGACGTCATGCTCTTTCACCGTAGGCTCGGCGATGGCAACGCCTCTCGGAGTCTCCTTCACGGGAATCATCGGCATATTCGTATCTCCTTACAAAGACGGAAGTGTAATGGATTCCTACCTAGCAGCCGGAGTCGAGCCAGCACTGGGAGGTGTCGCTGTCCGTAACATCGAACTTCTTGCCGAGGACCTGTTCAGGCGCGCCCATGATGGCGGTTTCGGTGAACAGAAGTTCGTTGTTCAGATCGCCGGGTTCCGGTTTGCCGTCAAAGGGCTTGATGGAGCCTTCAGGAGTGGTGCGAATGGGGAACTTGAAACGCTTCACGTTGCCGTTACGGAATTTGACCGTCCACATGATGGAGTCGGCCGAGCGCATGGGGATACAGGTACCGCCCATGGGAGCGAAGTCCGCGTAGGGACGGGCCGTGATGGCGCCCTGCGGACAGATTTTGACGCAGGAGTAACACTCCCAGCACGCGTCGGGCTCTTGGTTGAAGGCCTTCATCTCCTCGGCGTCGAGGATCATGAGGTCGTTGGGGCAGATGTACATGCAGGCGGTTTTTTCTCCGCCCTTGCAGCCATCACACTTGGACGGATCGACATAAGTCGGCATACCTTGTCCTCCAACTAACTTAAAGGTTCCCTGAATCAATGTTCAGTGCCGTGCAGGTTGAGTGCGCATCAGGCAAGTACCTATTTTTCAAGGACTTTCCCAACCCGCCCGGGTCGCTTGTGCCGAATTTAACAAGCGAACATCGTATGTGTCAAGCTAATATGCGACATATTGGGGAATCTTTTCTTTCTTCTTGCCGCCGAAGCCTTTTCGGGATAGGGAAAAGCCCTGGCGCCGCCGCCGCGCCCGCCGCCCTCGCGGGGGGTTGACGGCCGCACCGCCCCAAGGAGCTTTTTCGTCCCCATGACCGATGACAAAAAATTTGAAGGTCGGCCTCGCGGCGACCGCCCCGAGCGTCCCCGCCGTCCTCGTTCCGAAGCCCCCGGCCGTTCCCCAACAGGGGAAGGCGGGCGTCCCCGCGCCGATCGCCCCTACGACCCCGATCGCCCGCGCGGCGACCGGTCCCGTCGCCCTGTGGAAGGGGAGGGCGGGCGTTCCTACGGCGAACGCTCATACGATGCCGACCGCCCGCGCGGCGACCGGCCCCGTCGCCCTGAGGAAGGCGAGAGCGACAGGCCCAGACGTCCTTCCCCCGAAGGTCCCGGCCGCTTTGCGGAAGGCGAGGGCGATCGGCCTTACGCTGATCGTTCGTTTGACCCCGAGCGCCCGCGCGGCGCCGCCGGTGCGCTGATCGAGTTGGATCTCGAATTGATGAAGCTGCTGGTCCGCCGGGCCAAGCTGGTTTCGCGGGTTCGCGGGGGCAAGACCCATGCCGCGACCCCCCAGGCCGTGCAGTCCGAGAAGGCCGTGCGCCGCGCCTTTGAAAAGAACGCCGCCACCTTCAGTAAAGATCCGCGCTTCACCCGCAAGTTGTTTGATCTGCTCCAGGACGTGCGGGTGCTTTCGCACGAGGAGTCGGAAAAAGAACCCGGCTTCCATCTTTCCCCGCCGCGCAAGCCGGTGCGGATCGAGCTGCCCGCGCCCACCCGAACCGAGACCGTGCTGCTGTGGGCCGCTTTGGCCGCCTATACCGGCAAAAAAACGACCATGGAGCGCGTCGCCCTGGCCAAAGATTTGGTTCAGGGGCTGCGGGCCATTGCGGATTGCGGCGCGCCGATTCGCCGTGAAGAGCAATCCCCGGCCGTGGGTTCCGTTGAGGTCGCGCCGGGCAAGGCCCCGACCTTCGCCGGAAAGACCGTGCACGTGGGCGATTCGTTTTTGGCCCTGTGCCTCACGGCCTTCGCCGCCCTCGGCGACCCGGGAATCTGCAGGCTGACCGGCGGTTCCGAGTTGAAGGACCAAGACCTTTCGTTTCTGCACCACACCCTGCCGAGTCTCGGCGCGCGCCTCGCCCATGTGATGACGCATGCCCGCACCCTGCCGGCTTCCGTCGAGTGCTCCGGCGTTCTGCCGGACAGTTTCACGGTCTTGTCGGAAACCCCCGCCGAAGCCCTGCGCGCTCTGTTGCTTGCCCCGTTGATTTGGAACCGGCCTTTTACCTTGGATCTCGCGAATGTTCCGGCCGACCTCGGGGCGGAAGCTTTGCACGCTCTGGAACCGATCTTCGCGGCCAACCCGGAACGGGTACGTCGCGAAGACCACCTCCTGTGGTATACGCCCGGCGAAGTCATCGTGCCGGAGCGGCCGGAGCTTCCGTCCGATCCGGTGGTCTGCGCGTATTTCGCGGCCTTGCCGCTGCTCGCCGGTGGGGGGGAAGTGCTTTTGGCGGGTTCGCGTCCTGTGGACGACCCGGAAAGCGCCGAAGCCGTCGCCCTGCTGCGGGGGTTCGGTCTGGCGACGGAGAACCGCGCGGACGGCATCGTCTTCCGGCTTGGGTCCGCGCCCGCGGCCGTGCCCACGCCGCCCGATCGGCCCAACCTGTTGCCGTTGTGGGTCTGTTTGGCCATTCGCGCTCAAGGCGACGCCCCGAGCGCTCCGAGCGACGACTTGGCCGCCGGCGCCGCGCTGGAGGAATTCCGGGAGCACCTGCATCTGGACAAAAGTGTCGGTCCGGCCATACCATGGGTCTGCCCGAACGGTTTTTGGGGTATGGCCTACGCCTTGGCGGCCTTTATCCGTTCCGGTCTGCGACTGGTGAATCCGTCCTTGGTGGCCGACGCCGCGCCCGCTTTCTGGTCCGTGTTCAACCGTCTGCCCACGCCGCCGAATCCGGCCTTGCCTCCGGCCAAGGAGAAAGAGAATGACGGACCCGTCCGCCGCCGCGTCGTTGCCGACTGAGCTGCTTGACGATTCGGCCCTGCCGGACGACCCGGACGCGTTGCGCGCCGAGCTTGCCGAGCTGGAAATCCGGTTGAACGCCTGCGAAGCCGACATTCGCGGGTTTATGGCTCAAGAAGATCCGGCTGCGGGTCGCTTCCTTGCCGCCGAGATTCATGAGAAAAAACAACTGCGCATGATGCTGCGCTACCAGCGCGATTTGCGCCGCGCCCGGCTGAACCGGTCGTTGTGATGCTTATGGGGCTCCGCCCCAAACCCCGCCGGGGGGAATGATTCCCCCCGGACCCCCTCATGTACCGGAAATCTTCGCTTTGCGAAGGTTTCCGGCAATGGGGGTGCAGGGGATTCAATCCCCTGCCGAGGGAGTTTGAGGGGGTAGAACCCCCTCAACAACGTGTATCCATGGAGATTCTTATGAGCTTGCTTGCCCCTGCGATCGTGGAGAGTATTGAGAAAGGTTCGTGGATCCGGCGGATGTTCGAGGCCGGGATTGCCTTGAAGAGGGAGCACGGGGAAAACGCGGTCTGCGACTTTTCCCTGGGCAACCCGGATCTGCCGCCGCCCCCTGCCGTGACTGCCGGCCTGCGCGCTTTGGCCGACAAAGCGGGCGAGCCGTTTGCCCTGGGCTATATGCCCAACGGCGGCTTTCCCTGGGCCAGGGATCTGCTGGCCGCGCATCTGAGCAAGGAGCAGGGCGCTCCTTTGACCGGGGCGGACGTGATGCTTTCCTGCGGCGCGGCGGGCGGGCTGAATGCCCTGTTCAAGGCCGTGCTCGCCCCCGGCGAGGAAGTCATGGTGCCCGCGCCGTTCTTTGTGGAATACGGGGCCTATGCCGCCAACCACGGCGGGGTGCTGCGCCCGGTGCCCTCCAAGGAAGATTTCTCCCTGGATGTCGACGCCATCGCCGCTGCGCTCACGCCCAAAACGAGGGTGCTGATTCTCAACTCCCCGAACAACCCCACGGGACGAATCTATTCCCGCAAAGAGCTGGAAGCCGTGTGCGCCGTGCTGCTCGCCCATTCGAAGAAGCATGATCGCCCGGTGTTCGTCGCCGTGGACGAGCCGTACCGCTTTCTGGCCTTTGACGGGGTGGAGGTTCCTTCGCTCCTGCCCATGTACCCTTATGCGGTGCTGGTTTCGTCGTTCTCCAAGAACCTGTGCATGCCGGGCGAGCGCGTGGGCTATGTGGCGTTGTCGCCGCTCATGGACGGCCGCGAAGAGCTGATGAACGGCCTGATGCTGGCCAACCGCATCCTCGGCTACGTGAACCCGCCGGTGGTGGGGCAGCATCTGATGAAAGCCGCCCTCGGCTCGCAGGTTGACCCGGGCATTTACCTGCAACGTCGCAACGCCATGGCCGAAATCCTTCAGGACGCCGGCTACGAGTTCCATATGCCCCAAGGCGCTTTTTACTTCTTCCCCAAAGCTCCGGGCGGCGACGACGTGGCTTTTTGCAACAAGCTGATGCAGGAACTCATTCTGGGCGTTCCCGGTTCCGGCTTCGGCCGTCCGGGCCACTTCCGCCTGGCCTTCTGCGTGGACGAAGCGGTGATTCGCCGAGCCGCGCCGGGGTTCAAGAAAGCGATCAAAGCCTAGGCTGTGTCGACATTCAATTTAAAGTGAGTTAGGGTCATGGCAGGAGGGCTGCCATGCAACGCCGACATGCTTTGCGCGATGACCAGTGGGAGCGGATAAAGGACGCCTTGCCGGGCAAGGTTGAAGACCCCGGCAGA